>NZ_CP007220.1:4401089-5029817 GCF_001632805.1 Mycobacteroides chelonae CCUG 47445
GCGTCATGGCGCGCCTGTTCTGCCGCGGCAGCGGCCGCCGCGGCCTGCGCTTGCTTCTCCGCGACCGCCGGATTGGCTGCGGCCTCGGCTGCCGCCTTGTCTGCTTCGGCCTTACGCAGTGCCGCGCGAGCGGCCGCATCGGCGGCGGCCTTGGCCATCAGGTCGGCCACTGCGGCGGCGCCGGCCGCGGTGTCCGCATAACCCTGCGCTTCAGAGGTCGGGGCCGAGTTTGGTGTCACAGCCACCGCGGGCAGGGATCCGGAGTAGGCCGTCAGGCTGGTGTCGCCGCTGAAGAGTAATCGCTGCTTCTCGATGAGCGACTTGGAGACCGAACTACTGCCACCCGCGAGAAGGACCGCTGTCGCAAATATTGCGAGGACAGTTTGGGATCGCGACGCCTGCATGACTGCCTCACTTGCCTGACCATCCGGCACACGCCGATGTGAGCCGGTAACGGCGAGATTAGACGTCATGGAGCAAAAATGCGCTGAGAATCGGAAAAGTAACCTGAGAAAATCTTAAACATGCATTTAAGAACGTATAAATGCCTGATTTAGTGAAACTTCAAGGAATTTGCCAATTACCTGACTTCCGAGTCAGGTAATGGACAATTGACAACCGTGTCTACTAAGGCTGTAGTGCCGTAGCCACACAACACCCCACTGGGATTCGAGGTCCCAGAAATATCGCGAAAACGAACATGTGTAGCGAAATATGAACGGCGCGAACAGCATGATCACTGCACACGTGTCAGATAAGGACTACTTGCAGAGTTCGACGATGTGCTTGCTCAGCTCGTCGGCCTTGCTCAGCCGCTGCGCCTGCTTCGGGTCGGTGTTCGGTGTCTCAGCAATAGCCGCCGCACCCACGTCCATGAGCGCGTTGCCGAAGTCCCGAATGCTCGCCGCAAGATCGGGCGGCGTCGCAGGGTCCAGCCGCGCCAGCAGATACTGTCCGCCGTTGAAAAGTGCGATCCGTGCGTTGGCAGCGCTGGCCAGCGTCCCCACCACGCCGGCGTTCTCGGGAAGCGCCCGGTTGGTGTTCAGCATGACAGCGTTACGAACCAAACTCGCGCTGGCACACGCCTGCGTCTTCGCATCGGCCCGCTGCGCCGCCGTGTAATCAGCTTGAGCCGGTGCCCGCCCACGGGATAGGACCAGCACCAACGCCGTCACCGCCAGCACGAGTGCGACCAGGGCCGCCACTCCCGCCGACCGCTCAAGGACCACCAGAACTTTCCGCCAGAGATCCGCCACGACTCCCTCTTCCCGCGGACGTGATCACCCGCGGGAGGAAGTCTCCCACCAGTTGTTGGCCGCTGACAGGAGAACGGGAACGACCGGAGGCGACTAGGCCAATCCGGCCGAGACCGACCGGCCCGCCGACTTCAGGTCGTTGCAGGCCTCGATGACACGCTCAGTCATGTTGGCCTCGGCCTTCTTCAGGTAGCTGCGCGGGTCGTAGGTCTTCTTGTTGCCCACCTCGCCGTCGATCTTGAGCACACCGTCATAGTTGGCGAACATGTGCCCGGCGATCGGCCGGGTGAATGCGTACTGGGTATCGGTGTCGACATTCATCTTCACGACGCCGTAGCGCAGCGAGTCCTCGATCTCGGACTTCAGCGAGCCCGACCCGCCGTGGAACACGAAGTCGAACGGCTTGGAGCCCTCTGCCAGACCAAGTTTGGCCGAGGCAACGCGCTGCCCCTCGGCCAGCACCTCCGGCTTGAGCTTCACGTTTCCGGGCTTGTACACACCGTGCACGTTGCCGAAGGTCGCGGCCAGGAGATACCGGCCGTTCTCGCCGACACCAAGTGCCTCGACGGTCTTCTCGAAGTCCTCCGACGAGGTGTAGAGCTTCTCGTTGATCTCGGCCTCGACGCCGTCTTCTTCACCGCCGACCACACCGATCTCCACCTCGAGGATGATGTGCGCCTTCGCGGTCGCCGCCAGCAGTTCCTGCGCGATCTCGAGGTTCTCGCCGATCGGCACCGCCGAGCCGTCCCACATATGGGACTGGAACAGCGGGTTCTGCCCGGCGACCACCCGCTCCTGAGAGATGGCGATGAGCGGACGCACAAAGCTGTCCAGCTTGTCCTTGGGGCAGTGATCGGTGTGCAGGGCGACGGTGATGCCGTACTTGGCGGCGACCACGTGCGCGAACTCGGCGAGCGCGACCGCGCCGGTCACCATGTCCTTGATGCCCAGACCCGAACCGAATTCCGCACCACCGGTGGAGAACTGGATGATGCCGTCGCTACCCGCGTCGGCGAAACCTTTGATCGCGGCGTTGATGGTTTCCGATGAGGTGCAGTTGATGGCCGGGAAGGCAAAGGAATGCTCCTTGGCCCGGTCCAGCATTTCGGCGTAGACCTCGGGCGTGGCGATGGGCACTTCGACGACCTCCATGTCAGCTCTGCGGATTCGCCCCTCACCATAAGGCAGCCAGGTTTACGACAGATATCGACGGTACTGTTGGCGCCGTGAACTTGCTGGCAGCACCCGGATCCGTCACCACCCTGGCACTCATGCCGGATTTCCTGGATCCGGTCAAATTACTCGGCCACTTCGGAACCCTCGCGCTGCTCGGGTTGCTGGTAGTGATCTTCGTGGAGTCGGGCGTGCTGTTTCCGGTGCTACCCGGTGATTCCTTGTTGTTCGTGGCAGGGATGCTGGCGGCCGGTACCGCAGCCGCCGCCGCGGACGGTGCCCCGCAGGCCAATTTCCAGCTGTGGCAGCTGCTGGTCTTCATTCCCATCGCCGCCATCCTGGGCGGTCAGGTCGGCTACTGGATTGGTCGCGGCATCGGCACGTCGATGTTCAAGCCCGATGCCCGCTTCCTGAAGCAGAAGTACCTCGAGGAAGCGCACGCCTTCTTCGAGAAGCGCGGCCCGTTTGCCATCGTGATCGCCCGGTTCGTTCCGATCGTGCGCACCCTGGCGCCGATCACGGCAGGCGCGGCCAAGATGAGCTACCCGATCTTCGCCCTGTACAACATCCTGGGCGCGGTCGTCTGGGGCGTCGGTCTCACGCTGCTGGGCTACTGGTTGGGTCAGTTCGAGATCATTCAGAAGCTGCTCGAACCCATCTTCATCCTGATCGTGCTGGTCTCGGTGGCCCCGATGTTCTTCGAATGGATGCGCCGCCGTAAGGCCGCGAAGCAGCCGGAGGCCGCTCCCGAGGCTTAGTACGCACTCGAAACAACTCGCCAGCCAGATCCACGGCTACCCGCTAAATACGGGTGAATGTGCCCAGGTGTGCGCGATAGCAAACTACGCTAATGTCGCGCTGTGGGGAAGATCAACAGTTATCTGACGGCGATCGCGCTGATGGGTTGGGGCTTTGCGGCGCCCGCCGGCGCCGAGCCCGCACCGGCGGATGTCGCGGGTGCGTCGGAGGCTGTGCAGACGTACATAAACGCAACCAACAATGTCGACGTGCCCCTGATGCGTGCCACGGTGTGCGGTCGCCTTGCCGCCGCCACCTCCGCGGGCACCGACGAACAGGTCCGCCAGGTCATGCAGTCTCAGCGCGACCGCATCGGGTTGGCACACATAGAGGTCTTGCGCCCTGTGGAGCTGGGATCACCGCCCGGTCAGGTCGACCTGCTGGCCCAGTTGACTTCCGAGCACCACCCCCAGGATCCGGGCGGCAACGGGATCAACCTGGTCTATCACACCGAGAAGGTCGATGGCTCGTGGAAGGTATGCCATGCCCGCAACGAGGGGCACCTCGACGAACCCTGATAAGGCCCGTCTCAACTAGGCACGCACCGGCGTCGTCTCGAACGCGGCCACCTTGCCCCGAAAATCATCCGGGAACGGGGTGGAGGTGCCGTCGATCGCGTGCACGTACACCGTCTCGCCGGTGATGAGATGTTCTCCGCCGCGGTGTATTTCGAAGTGACAGGTCATGCTCGCCGTCCCCATCCGGGCGATGCGCACCCCGATGTCGAGGACGTCGTCGAAGCGGGCGGGCGCGTGATAATCGATGACCGACCTCACCACGTACATGTGCTCAAAGATCCCGTCGCCCTCGGCATTACGCGCACCGGTCAACGCGGCCCAGTATTCGGTGAGCGCGGCGTCGAAAAACGCCAGATAGTGGGCGTTGAAGACGACGCCCTGCATATCGACCTCGGCCCACCGCACGCGCAAAGGATGAAAGAAGCTGAAATCCTCACGCGCCATGTCAGGCCACCACGTGCGCGGCCTCGAGGAGCATCCACCCGGACAGCTGCACCGACAGATCACGCTCGGGGACCTTCGACGGATTGACCGCACCGGCGATGAACTGCGACGCCTGGGACTGCACGGTCGGCAACGCGGCCGTGCGCGTCCAATCCGCACCGAACAGCGGAAGGTCTTCCACTGTCAGCCGGTTGGTCCAGGCGGCCTCGGCCGAGGTCAGCAGGATGTCACGGGCGACGGCTCGGGCATCGGTGTCCCGCGGGGAGTTCTCCGGCAGCGTGGTGACCACCAACGCCAGATAACGAGCCAGAATGCCGTTGAAGAGCCCGCCATCTCCGCCACCGCTACCACGAATCACGCCTTCGGCCGTCATGTGATCCTTGACCGCGTGCACAAGCCGATGCACACGCTCGGCATGCCGGGACTCCCCGGTCCGCACGGCAAGCTCGGTCTCCAGCCCCAGCACCACACCCTGGCAATAGGTGTAGGTAGCCCGTTCCAGGGTGCCGTCCTCCTGGATGCCGTCGATTACCAGATGCGATTCGGGGTCGACGAGGGTGTTGTCGATCCAGTCGGACATCACCTCGGCCCGCCACACTCTTCCGGTGCGCGCCAACACGATTGCCGCCGGGCCGTTGGCTGGGGTGTTGAAGAACTTGTCCTGTTTGCGCCACGGTATGCCGCCGCCGTACTGCGGCATCCAGGCATCGAGGAACTGCTGGCGCAGCCGGTTGAGCGCACGCGGACGCTCCAGACCCAACAGCTCAGATGCGCGCTGCATGGCCAGTGCCAACCAGGCCATGTCGTCGTAGTACTGGTTGGTCCACATGAAGACGTTGCGGAAGCGGTGTGCGCGTTGCATATCCGCGATGTACTTGAGCCGGTCCGGGCGCGGGTCGCGCAGCTGCGCATCGATCAGGCAGTCCTGCAGATGCGCCTGCCACCAGTAGTGCCAGTTCTTGAACCAGGTAGCGCCCGGCGCGGGCGGCCAGGTCACGATGCCCAGGCGCATGCGCGGCAGGTGCCACAGTGGCGAGAAGTGTCTGGCGGTGATTGCGGCTTCGGCGCTACTGGCGCGGTTGGCCCACAGCACATCCATGCACTTGATACTAGGGGTGGCCCGCCCCGGGCTACCACGCCTTGGTCGGGTCGGCGTGCTGGCGGATCCAGGCATGCATGGCCACACCCGCGGCGACCCCGGCGTTGATGCTGCGGGTAGACCCGAATTGTGCGATCGAAACCGTCATCACCGCACCGACTTTCGATACATCGGTGACACCCGGACCCTCCTGTCCGAACACCATCAAGCAGTCTGCGGGCAACACCGCGGTCTCCAGGGGCACCGATCCCGGGACGTTGTCGACGGCCACCACCGTCAGGCCGGTCAGCTTCGCGTACTCCAGAAGCTGCTCGGTGCTGTCATGGTGCATCAGACGCTGGTAGCGATCGGTGACCATGGCGCCGCGCCGGTTCCAGCGGCGCCGGCCGACAATGTGCACGGTGTGCACCGCGAACGCGTTGGCCGTGCGCACCACCGTGCCGATGTTGGCATCGTTCTCGAAATTCTCGATAGCGATGTGCAGTCGATGGCGCCGCGTGTCGATATCGGCGACGATTGCCTCCCGGCGCCAATAACGATAGGCATCAACCACATTGCGGGCATCACCATCGCGCAACAGCTCCGGGTCGTAGCGCGGGTCTGTCGGCAGCGGCAGGCCCCGTTCGTCCGCCCACGGTCCCACGCCATTGCCGGTGGCGCCCCACAAAGACGGCTCGGCCGGCTCATCCCCGCGAGCCTTGGGAGCCTCACTCACGAGTCGTCCACACCGCGGCGTGGGTGCCGATCACCGAGAGGGTGCCGGCGAGCACCGCGGCGTTGATCTCGCCCTGCAGACATAACGACGGCTGCATCTGCACGGCATCCAGGGATGCGTCCGGTAGCACCAGCACGGATGCCCCGTAGAGGGCGCAGCTGCGCGCCAGCCCCTCCCCAGGCAATGTCGGCGCCACGGTCACCATGAGCGGTCCACCACGCGCCGCCGACTCGTCCCGGTAGCGTGCCGCGACTCCCGAAATACTCAGACCCAGCAGCGAGAATCCGTTGCCGTTGAATGCATTCGGATCGCCCAGGTCCACCTGGCTGATCTGCTGCCCGCTGGCCCGCCAGGCCTCCATGCTCTTGGTGACGATCACCAGACCGGAGTCGTTCTGCGGCGTGGGCAGCAGTCCCATCGGGTAGGCCACCGGGTACGCCACGGTGGACCCGGCGATGCGGTCCTTGGCCGAGTACGCGTACACCCCCCGTACCGCGCTCTGGTTCTGCATCGGCCCCAGGCACACCGTGCCGGTGAGGCCGGTCGCGGCGCCCGCCGAGGGGGTCGCGGTCAGCGGATGCACGGAAAGGTCGGCCACGTCGCGGCAACTGCCCAGGGCCGGCACCTCCAATGGATGCGCCAACGACCCGTACAGCCCGAAACGCAGATCACCGGCAGCGGCGGGCTTCTCCTCCGGTTTCGCGGCCGCCCCCGTGATATCGACCAGCACATACCCGTTCTGGAACCGCAGGTTCGCGACGCTGAGATTCCAGCCCAGCAGGCTCTGCGTCTCACCGACCTTGGCAGTCGGTGCGCCGTAAACCAGTTCCTTCTCAAGGTCTTTCGAGCAGCCCGTCAAGACCAGGACCCCGGCGACCAGCGCGGCGAGGGCCCGACGGAAGGTCACGATCCGGCCAGGCCGAGATCCGCCAGTCCCAGCACGTACCGATAGGGAACACCTTCGGCGCGAATCGCCTCGGCGGCGCCGGTATCACGGTCCACGACGGTGGCCACCCCGATCACCTCGCCTCCGGCCTCGCGGACCGCCTGCACGGCCGTGAGTGCGGACCCACCAGTGGTGCTGGTGTCTTCGACCACCAGCACCCGCTGCCCGGTCACCTCAAATCCCTCGATAAGCCGTTGCATGCCATGAGCTTTCACTGACTTGCGCACAACGAACGCGTCGATGGGCCGTCCCGGGGCATGCATGACAGCCGTCGCGACGGGATCGGCTCCCAGGGTGAGTCCGCCGACACCGGCGTAGTCCCAGTCATT
Source organism: Mycobacteroides chelonae CCUG 47445 (assembly GCF_001632805.1). Lineage (NCBI taxonomy): Bacteria > Bacillati > Actinomycetota > Actinomycetes > Mycobacteriales > Mycobacteriaceae > Mycobacteroides > Mycobacteroides chelonae. The sequence continues at coordinate 4,408,368 of NZ_CP007220.1, forward strand.
GGTCAGCTCGCGCACCAGCCGACCGATCAGGGCGCCCGCCCGGTGATGCAAGGTGGCGCGGCGCAGATCGACGTAGTAGTCGGCTTCCTTGCCCGACGACAACGTCACCTTGCCGTGCACCACCGCGATATCGCGGACCAGGGCCGCCAACTCATCACGCTCGGCCGCATTGAGATCCGGTCCTAAATCAAGTTCTGCCACGACCCCGTCCTACCACACTATTGAATTTCCGCACCAAACCTCTTGGTATTACCCGTGTTACCGAGGTGATCGCCTTGTACTGGATGCCCGGAACGCTGAGCACCTTACCTGCCGCAATGTCCTGCAGACATGCGTTGACCACATCGTCGACCTGGAGCCACATGAATTCCGGGATGGTGCCCATCTCGATTCCGGCCCGCTCGTGAAACTCGGTGTGGATGAATCCCGGGCACAACACGTGCATACCAACTCCGGTGCCCAACAACCCATTTGCCAATCCCTCGGTGAAGGAAACCACCCAGGCCTTGGAGGCCGAGTACGTCGACCCGCGCCCGGAAACCAGGCCCGCCACGCTCGCCACGTTGATGACGGTGCCGGCGCCCGCCGCGACCATCGACGGAAGGGCCGCACGGGTGAGCTCCATGACCGCGGTGACATTGACGTCCAGTTGCGAGTGCAACAGCTCGGGCGCCGCCGTCCAGAACTCGCCGGCGGTCGCGAATCCGGCGTTGTTGATCAACACCGATATTCCGGCAGCGATGCGCTCGGCGACCTTCGCGCGATCGGCGGCATCGGCGAGGTCGGCGGACAGTACCTCCGCGTGCACGCCATACCGGCAGGTGAGTTCGTCGGCGAGGGCGCTCAGGCGCTGCTCGTCGCGGGCGACGAGCACCACGTCGTATCCGAGTGAGGCGTACTTACGGGCGAAACCACCCCCCAGGCCCGAGGTGGGGCCGGTGACCAGCGCCACGGGGCGCACGGAATTCGTGGCTGCCATGGTTGGTCAGCGTACCGGCTGGCCGCGCACCTCAACCCGCCGTATAACCGGTACTAAATGTTACTGGTACAAATTGTCCGGAAACTGCCGCTTGCGGGAGCAAGCGTTGCTAGCATCGCGAAATGTTTGACCGGCTGGTGGTGTGGCTCATCGAGCGTCAGCGCTGGATTTACCCGGTACTCGCCGTGTTGTGGGTCGCCGCGGGCACCTACATAACCACCGCGCCAAAGGTTGCACTGCCGACACCCGAGGTCACCCCGACCACACAAGCGGTGAGCGCCATGTCGCTGAGCCAACCCAAGACGGTGACGTACGAGGTGTCCAGCGAAGGCCGTCCCGTCACGGTCTCCTACCTCGACGAAAAGGGCCAATCCAAGCTCTTCAACGGCCCCGCGCCGTGGCGCACCAGCCTGACCACCAGCGACTTGGCATTCGCGGCAGGTGTCACGGCGATATCGACCAACACCGTCACCTGCCGCATCACCGTGGACGGCAAGGTGGCCGACGAGAAGACCGACACCGGTCGCACGCCCTCGGTGAGCTGCAACCTCGTCGCCTTCCAGAAACTCGACCCACAAGGTGGTCACTGATGCACGACAGTCCCCTATTCGGACGCTTCGCCGGCATCATCAGCAGGCACGCCGTCGTGGTCATCGGGCTCCTGATGATGGTGGCCGGCGGCCTGATGGCCTCGGCGCCGAACCTCGAAGAACTGGCCCTTACCCACGGCAGTCCCATGATGCCGACCAACACGCAATCGGCGGCGGCGCTCAAACACATGGCCAAGGCCTTCGGGGAGTCCGAATCGAACAACACCGCCGCGGTGGTTGTCGTCAAGGATCAACCGTTCACCGAGCACGACCGTCAGTTCCGTGCCGAACTGATGAAAAAGCTGCGGGCCGATACCGCGCACGTGGAACCGGGCATGGACATGTGGTCCGATCCACAGTTCGCCACCGCATCGGAGAGCCCCGATAAGAAGGTGGCACTGGCGCAGCTGCAGCTGGCCGGGGAGATCGGCGGCCCCAAGGCCATGGAATCGGCCAAGGCCGTGCAGCACATCATCGATGACATCGAGAAGCCGCCGGGAACCACGATCTATGCCACCGGAACAAGTCAGGCCGCCGCCGACCAGATCAACACGATGATGCGGGATGTCGTGATCATCGGAGGACTCTCGCTGGTGCTCGTGGGTGGTCTGCTGCTCTTGGTCTACCGCTCACTCGTGGTCGCGTTCCTGCCGCTGATCACCGTGGGTGTTGCCGTCGGTATCGCGACCCCGATCGCCAGCTTCCTCACCTTGGCGGGGCTGATTCCCACATCCATGATGACCAATGCATTGATGGGTGCGCTGGCGCTGGGCGCCGGCACCGACTACTCCATCTTTTTCATCGGCCGCTATCAGGAAGGTCGACGTGCCGGCCTCAGCGTCGACGACGCGTTCCGCGCCAGTTACCGGGGCGTGGCACCGGTGGTGATCGCGTCCGGGCTGACCGTCGCGGGTGCGTTGTCCTGCATGTCATTCGCGCAACTGGACATGATGAAATCGATGGGCATACCGGGGGCCATCACCATGATCTTCACCGTGCTGTCCGCGGTGACCGTGACGCCCGGCGCACTACTCATCGGGGCACGCCGATTCGGCTGGTTCGAGCCCCGCTCGACCGTCCGATCGACTCGGCTGTGGCGCCGGGTCGGTATTCGCGTGGCACGTTGGCCCAGACCGATATTCGTCACGACCTTCGCCGCCTTGATCCTGCTCATGATGGTGATCCCCACCGCCTCCTTCAACTATGACGAACTGCAGTTCATCCCCAAGGACATGCCCAGTGCGGCCGGTATGCACGCGATTCAGGAGCACTTTCCCGCAGGGCAGATGAACCCCGACATGATTTTGATCCGGGCTCCCGAAGACCTGCGTACCTCGGCCAACATCGGGCTCCTGGAGAAGGCCGCACAGCAGATCACCAAGCTGGACAGCGTGGCATCGGTGCAGTGGATCACCCGGCCCACCGGCACGCCGATGGATCAAACCTCGCTCATGTACAGCGTGGGGATGGCCGGAACGATGATGTCGCAGAACAAGATTGTGATGGAGCAACGGCAGCAGCGGATGCACGCCATGACCGACGACATGAACTCGATGATGTCCACGCTCCAGGGCCTGCAAGGCACCTTGCGGACCGCGCAGCAGGGCGCCAAGCAATTCAGTGCCGCCGCACAGCCCATCCAGTCCAGCCTGAATCAGCTTAAGTCACAGCTAAATTCGGCAATGGGTCCCGTCCGCGAGGCAGTACGTGCGCAACCCAACTGCGCCGCCGACCCGATGTGCGTGGGTGCGCAATCAACCTTGTCGAACTTCGAGAACATGTCCAGCGTCACCGACCAGATGCGCAGCCTCGTCAGCACATCGGGTTCCATGACCGGAGGTTTGACCCAGGCCGCGCGGACGATGCCACGCATGCTCGAATCCATGTCCTCGATGCAGGATCTGATGACCGAGACCAATGAGCAGATGACGCAGATGATGTCGCAGATCGACACCATGACCTCGCTCATGCAGGACCTCGGCCGAAGCAGCGCCGGCACCGGGGACTACTTCTACTTCCCCGCGCAAATGCTCTCGGACCCGCGATTCAAGCCGTACCTGAAGATGATGTTCTCCGAAGACGGCACCACCACCCGCATGATCGTCATCGGCAGCGGCAGCAGCTACGGAGACGAAGGCATCCAGCGCGTCCGGGATCTGGCCCATGAGATGAAGTACGCCCTCAAGGGCACCCGCCTGGAAGGCAGCGTGATCGAGATCGCCGGCCCGGCCGCGCTCATCGGCGATATGCGGGTGATGCTCGATCGCGACGAGAAGCTGATCATGATCGGCTGCCTGACGGTGATCTTCACAGTGGTACTGCTGCTGCTGCGCGGTTTGGTGGCCTCGCTGATCGTCATCGGCTCGGTGCTGGTGTCCTTTGCCTCAACCCTCGGGCTGGCCCTGGTGATCTGGCAGCACGTGCTCGGCATTCAGCTGCACTGGTCGGTGCCGGTGGCGGTCTTCGCGATTCTGATATCGGTGGGGGCCGACTACAACCTGCTGGTCGCGTCGCGCTTCAAGGAAGAGATGAGCGCCGGTATCCGCACGGGGGTCATCCGTGCCATCGCCGGCACCGGCGGAGTGGTGACCACGGCGGGCCTGGTGTTCGCGATGACGCAGTTCGCCATGATGGGGTCGAGTCTGATCAACATCGCGCAGATGGGTTCGACGATCGGGTTGGGCTTGATCATCGATACGTTCGTGGTGCGCACCTTCACGGTGCCGACCCTCGCGGTGATTCTCGACAAGAAGTTCTGGTGGCCGCTGCCGATGAGCCAGCTCTGGCGGCGTTCCTAGTGGCCGAGCGGCTGGCCGCCCTGACCCACGGGAGCGGGCTGCCGATCTACGGCGGGGGCGGAACTGCTACCGACAGGCCGGCTGGGGCGCTCGGCGGCCTGGATGGGCGAGGGTGCCGATTCCCCGGAGGGAGGCAGCACCCGTAGCAGGTCGTTGAACTGGCGGACGGCCTTGAGGCCCTCGTCCCACTGCTCACGGTTGCTGTTGATGGGTAGCGCGGCCAGCGTCCAGTGCTGTTCATTCCACAACACCTCCGCGGTCTCGGTCGCGGTGTGGGCGAAGGTGACCATGCGCCGGTCACAGGCCCGACGGGCGGCGTCCAGGTTGGTGGAGTACACCATGCGCGGGCCGATGGCGCCGAGCAGCCAGATATCGGCTTCGCGGGGCTCCTGCATGACCTTGAGTCGCAGGTCCACCATGACGTTGGTGCCGACCTTGCGGTGCAGCGCGATGATGGTCGCGACGTCCTCCAGGTCGAAGACGTAAACGGCCTCGCCGCGGATCTGTCCGAGGACCACATTGGCGGCCGCGGCCGATCCCGCGCTCGACATCACGCCGCGGTTCCAGCGCTTGACGATCTCTTTGTCCTGCGACATGTAGTCGAAGCCGTGGGATCGCGCCCAGGCCTTTCGGCGATGTCCGCGACTGCGGCGGCGTCCGATATCGACATACAGCAGCACGGCCGCACAGACGAAGCACAGTGCGGACAGCGTGAACCAGAGTAGAGCCATCCGCGACAGCCTAACCGGTACCGGCCAAACTGCTGCGCACAGCGCTCGGATCGTGACCCAGAGTTACCGCTCCGTGATGAGCCCAGACAGCAGCGAGTGTCGACTTATCGCGGGAAAGTCCCCATGGACACCGCGATAAGTCGACACTCGACAGCTACTTATCCCAGAGTGAGCGAGTCGCCGTCGGCGCTGACGTTCACCGGAACCACGTCACCGTCGTGCACCTCACCGGCCAACAGCTGTTTGGCCAGCTTGTCGCCGATGGCCTGCTGTACCAGGCGACGCAACGGACGCGCCCCGTAGATCGGATCGAATCCGCGTTGGGCCAGCCAATTCTTGGCGGGCTCGGACACCTCGAGCGTCAACCGCCGCTGGGCGAGCCGCTTCTGCAGCTGCGCCAACTGGATGTCGACGATCCGCACCAGCTCCTCGGGGTTGAGCGGCTCGAAGATGAGCACGTCGTCGAGCCGGTTGATGAACTCCGGCTTGAACTTGGCGCGCACCGCCGCCATCACCTGCTCCTCGGAGCCACCGGCACCCAGGTTGGAGGTAAGGATCAAGATGGTGTTCCGGAAGTCCACCGTGCGGCCCTGGCCGTCGGTGAGCCGTCCCTCGTCGAGCACCTGCAGCAGCACGTCGAACACGTCCGGGTGCGCCTTCTCGACCTCGTCGAAAAGCACCACTGTGTACGGGCGCCGCCGCACCGCCTCGGTCAGCTGACCACCGGCGTCATATCCGACATATCCGGGCGGGGCACCGACAAGCCTTGCCACGGAGTGCTTTTCGCCGTATTCAGACATGTCGATGCGCACCATGGCGTGCTCGTCGTCGAACAGGAAGTCCGCGAGCGCCTTGGCGAGCTCGGTCTTGCCGACACCGGTGGGCCCCAGGAACAGGAACGAACCGGTGGGCCGGTTGGGGTCGGCGACACCGGCCCGGGCACGGCGCACCGCATCGGAAACCGCCTCGACGGCCTTGGCCTGGCCCACGACCCGCGCGCCCAGCACGTCTTCCATGCGCAGCAGCTTGGCGGTCTCGCCCTCCATGAGCCGCCCGGCCGGAATACCGGTCCAGGCCGACACCACGTCGGCGACGTCGTCGGGCCCGACCTCTTCCTTGAGCATGACGCTTTCGCGTGCCTGGGCTCCGGGCAGCGCGGCCTCCAGCTGCTTCTCCAGATCGGGGATGCGCCCGTAGCGCAGCTCCGCGACCTTGCCGAGGTCGCCGTCTCGCTCGGCGCGATCGGATTCACCCTTGAGGGTTTCCAATTGCTCCTTGAGTTCGCGGACCACGTCGATGGCGTTCTTCTCGTTCTGCCACCGAGCAGTCAACTCGGCGAGCCGTTCCTTCTTGTCGGCCAGCTCCTCGCGCAGCTTCACCAGACGCTGCTTGGAGGCCTCGTCGTCTTCCTTGGACAGCGCCATCTCTTCGATCTCGAGACGACGCACGACACGCTCGACCTCATCGATTTCCACAGGGCGCGAATCGATTTCCATGCGCAGACGCGATGCGGCCTCGTCGACCAGGTCGATGGCCTTATCGGGCAGGAATCGAGAGGTGATGTACCGGTCGGAGAGGGTGGCTGCGGCCACCAGCGCAGAGTCGGTGATCCGCACGCCGTGGTGAACCTCGTAGCGCTCCTTGATGCCGCGCAGGATGCCGACGGTGTCCTCCACCGAAGGCTCCCCCACCAGCACCTGCTGGAACCGGCGCTCCAGGGCGGCGTCCTTCTCGATGTACTTGCGGTACTCGTCGAGTGTGGTGGCGCCGACCAGGCGCAGCTCGCCGCGCGCCAGCATGGGCTTGATCATGTTGCCGGCGTCCATCGCCGACTCACCCGTGGCACCCGCACCGACGATGGTGTGCAGCTCGTCGATGAACGTAATCAGCTGTCCCGCAGAGTTCTTGATCTCGTCGAGGACAGCCTTGAGACGTTCCTCGAACTCACCTCGGTACTTGGCGCCCGCGACCATGGATCCGAGATCCAAGGAGACAACGGTCTTGCCGCGCAGGCTTTCGGGCACATCGCCGGCCACGATGCGCTGCGCCAGCCCCTCCACGATGGCGGTCTTACCGACGCCGGGCTCACCGATCAACACCGGATTGTTCTTGGTCCGACGGCTGAGCACCTGCACGACGCGGCGAATCTCGGTGTCGCGACCGATCACCGGGTCGAGCTTTCCCTCGCGGGCACGGGCGGTCAGGTCGGTGGAGTACTTCTCCAACGCCTGGAACGTCGACTCGGGCTCGGGGCTGGTCACCCGGCCACTGCCACGCACCTGAACAAAGGCCTCGCGCAACGCGTTCGGGGTGGCACCGTTGTTGGCGAGCAGCTTGGCGATATCGGAATCACCGGTGGCCAAGCCGACGAGCAGGTGCTCGGTGGATACGTAGTCGTCATTGAGCTCGGTGGCGAGCTGCTGCGCCGTGGTGATCGCGGCGATGGAATCGCGCGAAAGCTGCGGGTTGGCGCTGGCGTTGCTGACCTGAGGAAGCCGATCGGCGATAGCCTGCGCCTCATTGCGAACGGTCGCGGGGTCTACGCCCACAGCCTGCAGCAGGGGTGCGGCGATGCCATCGGTCTGGCTCAGCAGCGCCACCAGCAGGTGGGCGGGACGTATTTCGGGGTTGCCTGCTGTGGTCGCTGCCTGGAGGGCAGCAGTCAGCGCGGCCTGGGTTTTCGTGGTCGGATTGAACGAGTCCACAACACCTCCATGGGTTGAGAGAAATGCTTGTCAGTAGTTCCAACGCAGCCAACCTTGAGTCTGTTCCGCTCAACTTTGAGAATTTTCGCGGTGCCGTGTCTAGCTCATCACACCCCGGGGTGCTCCGAACCGAATCGGAGATCACACGCGGTCGCCGCGCCCCTCGAGCAGCTCGCCGACACGCGACAACACGGGAAGCGCTCCGCCACGCAGAACCGACCGCAGCTGGCGATTGAGCGGCGACTGGGGATCGAACCCGCTCAGCGTGAACCAGAGCTGAGTACCGCCATCCCTGGGAATCAGTCGCCAGGTCATCCGCAGCGTGGTGATTCCACCCAGGATCGGAATCTCGAAGGTGCTGTCGATGAGCTCGGGCTCGTGCACCTCCAGGAACTCCATCTCGACCCGTCCGGCGAATCCGACGAGCGGAATCGCATAGGTGCTGATGACCAGCCGGCTCCCGGCTTCCACCGACACCAAATCGTGGTCGTTCACCAGGTCGCCCACGAACTCCTTCGAGGTGACCACCTGCCAAACCGTGCGCGGCGGATGGCGATAGAACTCGCCCAAACTGAAGGCCGTCGCATCGTCGGGCGGCGGATCCGCGCCGGACTCGGGGAAGGCCAAGAGCTCTTCGATACGTGACATGACCAACGCCCATAAATCCCGAACGAGCGCGCGAAGTCTCACATGCGCGGGGTTGGCGAGGTCAAATCCGGTGTGCACGACCAGTAATCGCGTTCCTCCGGGCTCGGGGTGAAGCGTCCACGTAACCCGCAGATCCCAGGAGTCCTCCGGTGTGGTGAATCTGTAGACCATGCGTTCACCGGGTACGACGTCGGTGAACTCACAGTTCCCGCGGCCACCGAAATTCACCTCGGGCATCGGAAAGGTGGTGAATGAGAACGACCTGCCCGCCTCGACCGCATCCCTGTCGACCTCGGTGGTCCAGTCTGAAACCGAAGCGGCCGAGGTGATGGCAAGCCAGACCTGCTCGGCTGGATATGGGAAGAACTGCCCGACCGTCACCGATGTCAGGTCGTCCCGCGAGGCGGTCATACCCCTGGGATACCGCAGATGCGTGATGTGTGCGGACGATCAGGCGGATACATCGGTGACCAAACGGCACGGAGGCTGATTCCCGGCGCGCGATGCGGTGTCGATACATCGCCCGAGCCGGCCCATCGTGCCGGGCCAACCAAGCTCGGAGATCTTCCGGTAGATACGCGACGCGGAATCGCTGAGATCGAACCCTTCGTGCCGGAACGTGACCATGGTGCCGCCCGGAACCTCGTGCAGCGTCCACGTCACCGTCGACACCCTCTGCGTGGACGATTTCATATCCCACCAGCGGATCGACAGCACCCTGTTCGGGGTAGCCGCGAGGACCTCGCAGGACAGCGCGCCCGAGAAGTCGGCCATGGGCAGGGGGAACGCCTTGAAACGGAAACGGGTTCCGACCTGGGGCCGAAATCCAACCGGGTCCATCAGCCATTCCTCCATGGCGTCTGGGCACGCCATCACGCTCCACACCCGCGCGGGCGGATGCGGATAGAAATGGTCGAGAAGAATGGTGGCGATGTCGTTCGCGTCGTCGAGCACGGCACTCTCCAGGTTGATGGGGTTATCTTTCATACCCCACCAATCTGGGTTACCGCCGTGTTCGCATCTGTTAGCCAGGCAAACTCACCCGACTAGAGCTCAACGGAGCCCCCGTCGACCGGGGTGGTCGCTGCACGATCGATCAGGCGTCCGAGCTTGGCCATCGCCGTCGGCCAGAACCGATCGGAAAGAGCAGCCATCCTGCGCACAGCAGGGTCATCGCTACTGAATGCCGGTCGGCTCACGGTGACCACGGTGCCGCCAGGAACCTCGCACAACGTCCACGCGGTTCGCCAGGCCACCGGGTCTGACGATTTCGTATCCCACCAGGAAATTGCCAGCATTTCGTTGCGAATAGCCACCAAGACTTCGCACGCGATGTCCCCGGAATAGTTGGCAATGGGCATCGGAAGATCCGTGAGCCGGAACCGCATACCTTCCACCGCGCGGAACCCAACCTGTTCGACGAACCAATCTCCCATGGCATCGGGGTCGACCAAGACGTTCCATACGCGTTCGGGAGCGTGCGGATAGAAGAAATCGGCGACGGCATCCAGCCGATCATCGAGATCGCCCACGGCACACACTCCATTGTTGGTGGTGAGACCTTTGTACTCCGTGAACCTGGGCGACTGCCGTAATTAGATCGGTTAGCTAAGCAAACCTAATTCGGAAGCATCGGCCGTGAGATACCGATCAACGGTCGGGGCCAATATGGCGACCATCTGCTCCCTGGTCAACGCGACCAATGGATCGATCTTGAGCGCGTATCGCAGCAGCGCGGTCCCAACCATTGAGGTGGCCGCCAGCGCGAATCGCGTCCGCACCTCTGGCCCCCCACCCAGTTCCTCGCTGATCGCCGCCAACACGTAGTTCTGCATGAAATCCCGAAACGCGCGATGCGCATCGTCGTTGGTGGTGGCCGACTGCAGGATCGCAAGCATCGTGTCGACCGTGCCTGCCTGTTCCCATATCGACAGGTACGCGTTGACAAAGCGTTGACCGACCGTGCCCTCGCCATCGCGAATAGCGAGCACCAGCTCGTTGGGGTCGATCACCAGCTGGATCGACTGACGAAACAGCTCATCCTTCGATCCGAAGAGGTACACGACCATGGACGGATCGATACCCGCGTCGCGGGCAACACCCCTGATGGTCGTCTTCTCATAGCCACGCTCGGCGAATGAGCGCTTCGCAACGTCGAGCACATGCTCTCGCGAGACCGCTTCCCCACGGCGCCGGCCCCGTCGGGCGGTATTCGTGCTGGTTGCCATGCTCTACAGTACCAATTTTCCACAAGTGTTGAAAAAAGGCACCGTGCGATCTACTCTCATCTCAATTAATTCAACACTCAATGAAATGGAGGGTGACATGACGGGCCAACACGAACTCCAACCAGGCGCTCATCACCAAGTGCCGGACTGGGCGCGGGCCACATCCGTTGCCGTCCTGCTGACGTGCGCGCTCGGCGTCATCTTCATCGCCTTCGCCTGGCCCTCGGCACGCACCGCACCGCGGGACGTGCCGATCGGCGTCACTGGATCGGCGGCGCAGGTGGCCATGCTCACCGAGCGACTGGCGGGTGCCTCACCCGGCGCGTTCGCCGTCACCCACTACCCGAGTCAAACCAAACTCGAGGAAGCGACCAAAAACCGCTCCGTCTATGGCGGATTCGTCCTCATGCCCCCGGCACCGACCGTCGTGATCGCGACGGGCGGCAGTCCTGCCGTCGCCCAAGCACTGACCGGTATCGGTCAACAAATCGGTAGGCAGAGCGGGATGGCGGTGTCCATCAAGGACCTCGCTCCACTGCCATCCTCGGATTCGCGCGGGATCGGCCTGGCCGCGGCGGCCCTGCCCATGACCTTGGGCGGACTGCTTCCGGCGGTCGCTCTCACATTGTTGTTTCCCGGCAGAACCTGGCTCAAAGCGGCCACCGCCGTCGGGTTCTCATTCCTGGCGGCACTCACCATCTGCGTCATCCTGGATTCGTGGCTGGGAGTCATCACCGAAAACTTCTGGGGAGTGACCGCCGGCCTCACACTGGGCATGATGGCGATGTCATTGAGCATCACCGGCCTTGGCGCCCTGCTGGGATATCCCGGAATCGGATTGGGAGCGGCGGTCGCCGTGTTGATCGGGAATCCGCTCTCGGGGTTGACCAGTGCACCCGAGTTCCTACCCAAAGGCCTTGGTCTACTTGGGCAATTCCTGCCCCCCGGGGCCAACGGCACGCTGCTGCGGTCCATGGCCTACTTCGACGGGGCGGGTTCGGCCGGAGTGATCCTGATCCTGTGCTGCTGGGTGGGCCTCGGTGTCGCGATGCTGGCGCTCGACGGGGCTCGGCAGCGTGCGATGGTGCGCGGCGCGAACGTGGCAGAACTTCGTAAACCGGAGCTGGTCTGACAACTGTCGAGTGCGAACCTGACGCGGTTTTCGAGCCCAACACCCGCGTCAGGCTCGCACTCGATCGGCCCAGAAGGTCCTCGGTGATTCCCCCCACGCCGCCGTCGTAACACTCGGCAAAAGTATTCAATCTGCAGACATGCGCCTGTAGTGCAGACAATTGGACCTGATAGTTTTTCAGCACACGAATATGCGGCCCGCGAATCCCCCGCTTCCCCATCTGACCTCGCGCAGTCCCAGACGGTCCACAAACTTCCCTCCTAGACTGGCCTCTCGGTGGGCAGGACCAGGAAAGGCGAGGCAACGGAAGCTCGTGGGGCTTGAGGACGTCGAAGCACTGCACGACTTGGTCGGCGGGGTCGAGCTATCGGGAGACAAACTTGTCCGAAGCTTCTACAGCCGCTGGTTCGCCGTCGACCCCACCGTCGGCGACCTCTTCCCTGCCGACATGTCGACACCGCGCGAACACTTCCGTCAGGCGCTGCAGTTCGTGCTCTGGGAGATGGCGGCCTACCGCACCGAGGGCCTGGTCAATTTCCTGGCGCAGCTAGGCCGCGATCATCGGAAGTTCGGGGCCACCGAGAGCCAGTACGGCACCATGCGCCAGGCCCTATTGGACGCCACACGCGAGGTGCTGCAACCGATCTGGGACCAGCGGATGGAGGCCACCGCCACCGAGGTCTACACGGTGATGGTCGAGGTGATGCGCAGCGCCGCCGCCTCGGACAGCGGCCAGCCCTGGTGGGACGGGAAGGTCATCGAATACCACCGCACCTCACGGGATCTTGCGTTGATCCGGCTGAAACTCAACGCACCCATGGACTACCACTGTGGACAGTACGTACATGTCCAGGTGCCGCAGAGCCCCCGGAATTGGCGCTATCTGAGCTTGGCGATTCCGCCGGACCCTGAGGGCTACATCGAATTTCACGTCAAGGCCGTACCCGGCGGGCTTGTCAGCGGTGACATGGTCAACAAGACGAAAGTCGGTGACACCTGGCGAATTTCGCCGCCATTGGGCGCGCTGTCGGTGAACCGCAACGGTGGAGATGTGCTGATGGTCGCGGGCAGCACCGGCATCGCACCGCTGCGGTGTCTCATCATGGAGCTGTCGCAATGGGCCGAGAATCCGCGGGTTCACCTGTTCTACGGGGCACGCTATCCGCAGGAACTCTACGACCTGTGGACCCTGTGGCATATCGCCTCGACGAATCCGTGGCTGTCGGTCACACCAGTGTCCGAGTACCCCCGAAACCCGGACTGGGCCAACGAATACCACGATCCGACACCGCCCCGGGGCCTGCACGTCCGCCAGACGGGATTGCTCTCCGAGGTGGTGACGGCCTACGGCGGCTGGGGTGATCGCCAGATTCTGCTCGGCGGCTCGGCATCGATGATCCAGGCCACCAAAGAGGCACTCGTCTCAAAGGGGGCCGACGCCTCCAGAATCCAGCACGACCCGCTCTAGCGTTGTTGACGCGGCTGCCAGACGACGACCGCGGTGCTCTTGGGGATGATTGCGACCTCACGACCCGCGGTCGCCGCGCGCAACTGGGCCACCTCGGCCGTGAGCTCTGCGACCTTGGCCTGCAAAGCCTCCACCTGATTGCTCAGCTCGATAACGCGTTTGATACCAGCGAGATTGACGCCCTCATCTTGCGACAGCCGCTGCACCTCGCGCAGCAGGTCCACATCACGCTGGGAGTAGCGCCGACCGCCACCACTGGTGCGTTCGGGGATGACCAGCCCTAGCCGGTCATAAGTTCGCAGGGTCTGCGCGTGCATTCCGGCGAGCTCGGCGGCCACGGAGATCAGAAAAGTGCGAGCACCTCGCTCCGGCTGACGGCGGGGCGTCATCGTGCACCCGCCCAGCCGGCGCGCGGATCAAATCCGCTGGCCTTCTCGGCTACCTGATAGCGCTGCAATGCCTCCAGCGCACTGTCTTCCAGCTTCGAGGGCACTGCCACCTTGACGGTGACCAGCAGGTCGCCGTTACCGCCCGCACGCTTCGGAATGCCGCGTCCACGCACCCGCAGGATGCGCCCGTCGGAGGTACCCGCGGGCACCTTCACCCCGACGCGACCTTCCAGTGTCGGCACGGAAACCGTGGCACCCAAAGCTAATTCGGTAAAGCTCACCGGAACGGTGAGCAGCAGGTCGTCCCCGTCGCGGCTGAACACCTTGTCGGGCCGCACGTGCACGGTGACGTACAGATCGCCCGAAGGGGCGCCGCGCAGTCCGGCCTCACCCTGTCCGGCCAGCCGAATCCGTTGTCCGTCGTCTACTCCCGGCGGGATCCGCACGGTGATGGTGCGGGTTCGGGTGGTGACGCCCGTTCCCTGGCAGTCGGTGCAAGGGTTCTCGATGATCGAGCCCGTGCCACGGCAATCGGCGCACGGTTCGGAGAATCCGAACGCACCCTGGTTGCGATTGATGACGCCGCTGCCATTACAGGAGCCACAAACCTTCGGGCTGGTGCCCGGGCGGGCGCCACTGCCGTGGCAGGTGGTGCACGGGGCGGGGCTGGTGAGCCGCAGCGGAACCGATACGCCCTTGCATGCTTCGACGAAGTCCAGCTGGGTCTCGGTTTCCAGATCGTTGCCGCGGCGCGGGCGGCTGGCACGCGGCTGCGCACGCTGCCCGAACAGACCGCCGAAAAGATCGCCGATTCCGCCGCCACCAGAGGTGTCGGCGTTACCGAAGAGGTCATTCAGGTTGAACTCGGCGCTGTTGGTGCCGCCGCTGAATCCCCCGCCGCCACCAAATCCGTTGTCGCCGAAGCGCCGTCCGAAACCGCCACCGGCGAAGAGCCGACGGGTCTCGTCGTACTCCTTGCGCTTGGCCGGGTCTGACAGCACATCCTTGGCCTCGCTGACGGCCTTGTAACGGTCTTCGGCGGCCTGATTTCCCGGGTTTCTGTCCGGGTGATTTTCGGCCAGCAGCTTGCGTGCGGCCTTCTTGATCTCGTCCTGGCTCGCGGTGGAGGCGAGGCCGAGCTCCTTGTAGAAGTCCTTCTCGACCCATTCACGTTGCGTCACCCGACATCACCTCCTTCGCGTCCATCGGGTATTGCTATGCAGTTCTTACTCTGATTCTGTCTTGGATTGCGTTTCGGCACCCGTTGTTTCGGGTTCCTGCTGAGCCGTGTCGCCGCCTTCGGGGCTTGCCGGATCACTGGGACTTCCGTCGGTTACCACGACCATCGCAGTACGGAGCACCCGATCGCCCATCTTGTAGCCCTTGCGCAGCACCGCCGCCAGCACGGGATGGCCGTCCTGGCCGTCGTGCTGAACAGCCTCATGCAGCGAGGGATCGAAGTCGTCCCCTTCGGCACCGAATGTCGCCAATCCCAGCCCCTCGAGGGCCGCGGACAGCTTGTCCGAAACACTGCGCAGCGGACCTGATTCCAGGTCGCCGTGCTCGCGCGCGCGGTCGAGATCGTCGAGCACGCCCAGAAGCTGAGCCACCACGGATGCCTTGGCCGAATCGATGACGGCCTGCCGGTCCCGTTCCACCCGCTTGCGGTAGTTGGCGAAGTCGGCGTGCGCACGCTGCAGGTCGGCCGTCAGTTCGGCCACCTTGGCATCCGCATCCGACTCGCCCCCGGAGGCCGCGGACCCGGGTGCCGAAGCACCCGGTTCCGCTGCGGTGGCTGGCTTTTCAGCCACCTTCGCCTCTTCGCGAACCGCGCCGGTGTTGGGATCGATCCGGCGCTTATCGGTAACGGTCACCGGTTCGCGTTCTTCATCCCGATCTTGCCCACCTGACGAGGTCACTTGCTGTCCTTCTCCTCGTCGACGACCTCGGCATCCACGACATCGCTGTCGGCAGCGCCAGCGCCACCTTCGGCTCCGGCGCCTTCAGCCCCGGCCTTGGCGGCTGCGGCCTCGTAGATGGCCTGACCCAGTGCCTGCGACTGCTCGCCGAGCTTCTCCATCGCTTCCTTGATGGCGCCGATATCGGTGCCTTCCAGTGCCTTCTTGGCATCGGCGATGGCGTCGTCCACCTTGGAGAGCGTCTCGTCGGAGACGACCTTCTCGGTGCCCTCGGCGGGCTCACGCTGCTCCTTGACGAACTTCTCCGTCTGGTAGACCAGCGACTCGGCCTGGTTGCGGACATCGGCCTCTTCGCGACGCTTCTTGTCCTCGTCGGCGTGCGCCTCGGCGTCCTTGATCATCCGGTCGATCTCTTCCTTGGAGAGGCCGGAGCCTTCCTGGATCTTGATCGTGTTCTCCTTGCCGGTGCCCTTGTCCTTCGCGGTCACGTGCACGATGCCGTTGGCATCGATGTCGAAGGTGACCTCGATCTGCGGCACACCGCGCGGAGCCGGCGGGATACCGGTCAGCTCGAAGGAGCCCAGGAGCTTGTTGTGCGAAGCGATCTCGCGCTCGCCCTGGTACACCTGGATCTGCACCGACGGCTGGTTGTCGTCTGCCGTGGTGAAGGTCTCGGACCGCTTGGTGGGGATGGTGGTGTTGCGCTCGATGAGCTTGGTCATCACGCCACCCTTGGTCTCGATACCGAGGGACAGCGGGGTGACGTCAAGCAACAGAACGTCTTTCACCTCGCCCTTGAGCACGCCGGCCTGCAGTGCGGCGCCCACGGCGACAACCTCGTCGGGGTTGACACCCTTGTTGGGCTCCTTACCGCCGGTCAGCTCCTTGACCAGATCGGTGACCGCGGGCATACGGGTGGAACCACCCACCAGCACCACGTGATCGATGTCGGCCACGGAGACACCGGCATCCTTGATGACCGACTGGAACGGCTTGCGGGTGCGGTCCAGCAGATCCTGAGTGATCTTCTGGAATTCGGCACGCGTCAGCTGCTCGTCGAGGAACAACGGGTTCTTGTCCGCGTCAACAGTGATGTACGGCAGGTTGATCGAGGTCGACTGCGAGCTGGACAGCTCGATCTTCGCCTTCTCGGCAGCCTCACGCAGACGCTGCATGGCCATCTTGTCCTTGGTCAGGTCGATACCGGCGCTGGCCTTGAACTTGTCGACGAGCCAGGTCACGATGCGCTCGTCCCAGTCGTCACCACCGAGGTGGTTGTCGCCGGAAGTCGCACGGACCTCCACGACGCCGTCGCCGATTTCCAGCAGCGACACATCGAAGGTGCCACCACCGAGGTCGAAGACCAGAATGGTCTGTTCCTTCTCGCCCTTGTCCAGGCCGTAGGCCAGCGCGGCCGCGGTCGGCTCGTTGACGATGCGCAGGACGTTTAGACCGGCGATCTGGCCGGCTTCCTTGGTCGCCTGACGCTGTGCGTCGTTGAAGTACGCCGGCACGGTGATGACGGCGTCCTCGATGTCTTCACCCAGGTAGGCCTCGGCGTCGCGCTTCAGCTTCTGCAGCGTGCGGGCGCTGATCTCCTGGGGGGTGTAGTTCTTTCCGTCGATTTCAACGGACCAATCGGTGCCCATGTGACGCTTGACCGACCGGATGGTCCGGTCGACGTTGGTCACCGCCTGGTTCTTGGCGGGCTGCCCGACCAGCACCTCGCCATTGCGCGCGAACGCAACGACGGACGGGGTGGTGCGAGAGCCTTCCGAGTTCGCGACAACTACCGGGTCGCCGCCTTCGAGGACGGCGACAACGGAGTTGGTGGTCCCGAGGTCGATTCCGACCGCACGAGCCATAGTTCATTCCTCCTGTTGGTTACCTCAATGCCTTCAGTGAGATCCGCTCAAGTTTGCCTCGTCCGGATCTTTTCGTCAAGCCATAGTTGAGCCTACATGACTCAAGTTCGACATACTGGTCAACGGACCACCCCCGACATTTGTTCCCGGTACCCGCTCACCGGCACCCACGACGCATCGATGCAGGTGGTCCCCATGAAATGCCGGTGCAGTGCCACCCTCGATCCCGAAACAGGCGAGCGCGCAGATCCTCAGTTCGTTCCCAGAATTCCTCACTAGCTTGATTCGGTGAGAGAACAAATCTTCCAGTGAGAGGCGGGCCATGGTTTCCCGAAGGACTGTCGCGGCTTCTGTCATCTTGGCTGGTATCGCAGGAGGTGTGCTGACACCGAGCGCGTGGGCTGATGACCCCGCGCCATCCCAGCCCGTGTGCACAGCATTAGGGCAGATCGCTGAAAGCCTTAACGATGACATCGGTGCGGGCCTTCAGCCTCGCGGCCTCAGAAGGTACGACATCACGCAACTCACTCACGGGGTGAGCTACATGAACCAGGTGAACGCTAACGCCCGCATCAGTGCTCTTGACGTTCCGTTGCGCAATCTGACCAGCACGATCAACGACCTGCAGAATCAGTACCAACTAGTCACCGTGTCCGATGAGGACGGGACCTGGCACCCCATGTCCGCCTCGCAAGAGCAGGATCTCGATCAGGCGTCCGCCCAGCAAGACACACTGACGGGCCTGGTCAGCCAATTGCAACAAAGCAACCACTGCCCAGCTCCGCCGGCCGGCTGAGGTCAGCGCCGTCTGCGCACGGCGTACGAACTCGCCGCCGCGACAACCACAATGAGCGCGATGCCGCCCACCAGCGGCCACACGCCGGTCTCGTCCACCACGTTCACCAGCCAGGTCTGCACCTTGCTCGCCGCATTGATCACCGGATCGTCGGCGCTGCCGTCACCGAAGTTCAGCCGAATCTCGTAATAGCCGTAGTAGGTGACGTACAGCCCGGTCAGCAGCACGATCACCCCGGCGATGCGGCCCACATACGGCAAGACCTTCCGCATGGTGGCCTGCACCGAATTTCCCAGCAGCGCAACGGCTAATGCCGCGACGCCGACCGTCGCGGCCATTCCCGCCCCGTACGCGACGAAGGCCAGCACCCCCGAGACGATGGACCCCTGTTTGAAGGTGGTGCTGATGACCGCCAAAAACGGGCCGACGGTGCAGGACAGTGATGCCACCGCGTAGGTCAGCCCGTAGCCGTACATGGACAACAGCGAGGCAGTGGGCGCGCCGCCGGAAACCCTGGGCAGCACCACGGTGAGCTCACGCCCGGACAACAGCCAGAGGGACAGGGCTACCAGCGCGACACCGATGACCACGGTGGCGAAGGGCATGTAGCGGCCGGCCGAGGCGACCACCGGCGAGATCACCAGCCCGAAAATCCCGAACACCGTCAGGAAACCGGCGGCCATCGCCACCGTCGCGGTCGCTGCCCGCGCCACCGCGGTCAGCCTCGATGCGGTGCCGTCACTACCGGCGATCACCAGCCCGAGATAACCCGGGAGAAAGGCGAAGCCGCACGGATTAAGTGCGGCCACCAACCCCGCTCCCAGCGCGAAAGTCAGTGCTGCGGTATCAATCACGCCAATACCGCAGCATCAATGCAGCTGCCCGATTCTCTTGTCGAGTTCTGGTCCTGACAGCGGGCTCTTGACCACCTGGGCATTGCCGTCAGATCCCAGGAACGCAAACGCCGGTTGATGGGTGACGTCATACAGCGCCCACACCGCGGCATCGGTATCAGCCAGCTGAACAAAGGTGAGGCCGTATTTGGTCACGAAGTCCCGCATCGCGGACACCTGATCCTGCGCCGCCACGCCCACAAAAGTGACGTCCGGATGCGCAGTGGCCGCCCGCTGCAGATCGGGGGCTTCCTTCTGACAGGTCGGGCACCACGGCGCCCAAAACCACAGCACCGCCTTCTTACCCGTCAGACTGCTGCCCGCGAAGTCGGCGCCATCGATGGTCTTGGCGCTGAAGTTCAGCAATCGTGAGGACTGCGACGACGACGAGCCAGCCGTGGCGGTGTCGTTCTTGTCGGTGCCAGAGCAACCGGCCAGCCCCATACCCAGAGCCAGTACCGCGATAGCCGAAACCGCAACGCGTGATATCACTTTCCCTCGTTTCGCCGCATTCTCATCAACTCACGCTCATCTCGCTCACCCACCGTAACCATCGACGCAACGCGCCCGCGCTCGGGTGTGCGGCCTTACGTACGCTGGCAGTCATGGACTTCCGGGTATTCGTTGAACCGCAGCAGGGCGCCACCTACTCCGATCAGCTGCGGGTGGCGCAGGCCGCCGAAGAACTGGGATTCTCCGCGTTCTTCCGGTCCGATCACTACCTGGCGATGGGCGGTGCCGACGGGCTGCCCGGCCCCACCGACACCTGGGTGACACTGGGAGCCATCGCCCGGGAGACCACCAGCATCCGGCTGGGCACTCTGGTCACCTCGGCTACCTTCCGCCATCCGGGACCGCTTGCCATCACTGTTGCGCAGGTCGACGAGATGAGCAGCGGCAGAGTCGATCTCGGCCTGGGCGCCGGGTGGTTCAGCGAGGAGCACGAGGCGTACGCCATTCCCTTCCCGCCGCTGGGCGAGCGGTTCGATCGGCTGGAAGAGCAGCTCGACATCCTCACCGGCCTGTGGTCCACACCCACCGGCGACACCTACTCCTATGCGGGCAAGCACTACACGGTGACCGACTCCCCCGCGCTGCCCAAACCTGTGCAGGAGCCGCATCCGCCGATCGTGATCGGCGGGCTCGGCGCCAAGCGCACTCCGGCACTCGCCGCCCGTTTTGCCGCCGAGTTCAACGTGCCGTTTCAGCCCGTCGATGTCGTCACCGGCCAGTACGCACGAGTGGCGCAGGCGGTCGAAGTCGCTGGGCGGCCAGCAGATTCGATGATCTACTCGGCGGCCTTCGCGTTGTGCGTCGGCGATACGGATACCGATATCGCGCGCCGCGCGGCCAATGCCCGCCGCGAGGTGGACGAGATCACCGAGAACAGCCCGCTCGCGGGCACTCCCGACGCGGTGGCGGACAAGCTGGGCACCTACATCGACGCCGGGGTCCAGCGGGTCTACGCGCAACTACTCGACATACGCGATCTGGATCACCTGGAGTTCTTCGCTTCGACGGTAATCCCGCAGTTCGGCTGACATTCTTCGGTTAGGCTCCGCGCGATGAGTGAGCACGAGACACCGAACGCTCCCGACGACGACGAGAGCTACTTCTCGGGGATGATCGGGGAGAGCGAGAAGCCGACGCCCTGGTATCGAACGGGGCCGGCGATCGTCGGCACCATCGCTGCCATCATCGCGATCGTCGCGGTGCTCATGACCATCGTGTTGTCCACGGATAAGCGCGTGGTCAACGACAACACACCGCTGACGACGACATCGCCGACGCCGAGTACCACCACCACTGAGCCTTCACCTGAATCGTCGTCGACGACCACCGAGACCACGACCATCGAATCGACGCAGGAGCCAGTGCCGCCCGCGCCGACCTCCGAGCCCACGTACTACGACACCCCGACCTCGACGACGTACCAGTGGCAGGCCCCCGCGATCCCCTCACCGCCAGCTATTCCGCCGATTCCGCAGATCCCACAAATCCCGCCTATTCCACAGATCCCGCAAATACCGGGGCTCTAAGGGAGTTGGGTTACGCTCCGGATCATGTCCTACCCGGAGCCGCCAGAAGACCCGACGATGTACAACGAGCAGTACCACGATCAGGGACCTGATGGACCCAACCCCTGGTACAAGCAGCCGGCCGTGCTCATTGCCCTGGCAGGAGCCGCGGTGGCGGTCATTGCGGTGATCATCGCCTTCGTGATTACCCGAAGCGACAAGCCTGCTCCCGCCGGGAGCACCACCTCGGTGACATCCTCGACGACCAGCAGTTCGGCACCGGCCAACTCCGGCGGCCACGAGGGGCATGGCGGCTCCGGTAGCACCACCGGCGGCAACTCCACGGTGACCGAGACCGTCTCCGAGTCGCCGAGTCAGAGCGCCGAAACGACGACCACTGCGCCGACGACCACGACCACCACCACGGATACGACAACCACCACGACCACTCAGCCGACGACTACCACGACGACCAACCCGCCGACCACCACCACCGGACGCTCAGTGGTGATCCCGATTCCCGGCGGCGGCAACGTCCAAGTGCCCGTTGGCGGTCAGTGAGCCATTCGGATTCCCGGCGGACCTGTGACTCCCTGACGGGTCCTGCCGGGTTTTTCGGGTGAGGCCTCGTTCCACAGGTGACCTGCTGCGCACAGCGCAACCACGAAGGACAGCACACCGATCGGGATCGCCCAGAGTCGACGCGTATCGAGCTTGGCGGCGCACTGGTCGTGGTAGTTGGTCGACTGATTCGCACCGGAACTCATCTTGTCCAGCTCCGCGCTCCGGGTAAGCCGGGGCCCCACGGGCATACCGCAGGTCACCGACTGGGTGGCACCGCCCGTGTCGACTTGAATAGACACCGGTGTGAGCAGGACGGCCATCGCGATGATCGTCGCGATACCGCATACGCCTGAAAGGACTCCGCGTCCGTGCATACCGGGGACGCTACGCCGTCAAGGGCACGCAATGATGGTGATTCGGTATCCGAAGCGACAAAAAACTGGACGTGAATTTCAGCAGGCTGCGCTCTTGGCGGTGCGGCAGATCGGTGTCGCCACATTGCGCAGAACCTGCTGCTCATCGGCCTCTACCCAGGGCGAACCGACAGCACCCGTGACGGCGTTGGTGACGGTCAGCTCGGCCACTGTTCCGGTACCGGGCGGCTCCACGACATACAGCCGGTACTGCGGCTGCTTGCCACCTTGCGCCGGCAGCGTCACCGTGGCCGCATGACCATTGGGTAGGTCGACCACGTTGACCTGGGCGCCAACGGCGTTGAAGCAGTGATCCAGCCGTGCACGCAGCGACCGATACACGGTCGACGCGTACTGGTCTGTCACCGAGGTGTCGCCGGGCCAGTGTGCGATCACCTCCACCGCCGTCCACCCGGAATCATCCGAAGTGACTGTCGAGGAAGCAGATTCGGGCGATTGCGGCAGACTCTCTCCTAACGAGAAGCAGAGATTCGCCGACCAGAAGGCCGGGCGGTCAACCGACGTTGCGTTGCGCGACAAGGGAGCCCAGTGTGAGACGTGATCCATGGGAACGTCCCGCGGGTTGATCCACACGGTGTCGGGCACAGGCTTCGGATCCGCGGCGGCTGGAGCCGCGGTGCCCAGGCAGGCGATCACAGCGATCGCCGGAATTGCCCGCCGCCACCCGCGCATCGTCACAGAAATCCCTCGCTAGCAGGAGCCCTTGCACAGCGGCTGGGCAAGGGCGCGCAGAACCGTCGCGTCATCGACGGGCTTCCATGGCGAGGGCTCGCGGCCGGTGCGGGGCACGGTGACCGCAAGCTCGGAAACGGTGCCCGACTCCGGCGGTACCACGTTGTAGATGTGCACCTCGCTCGTGGGGTTGTCGCGCTCCTTGCCGACCAGCAGGGTCGCCGCGAAGCCGTACCACGAGGGTGCCGGGCGCAGGTCGACGCTGATGACATCGCCTACTCCCGGGCAGTAGTTGAGCTGAGATCGAATACCACTCTGGAAGGCCGCGGCCCCATCGGTGTTTCCTTCGGGCCACTGTCCCGCCGCCTGCACCACGGATGCCGCGACGCCCGACGCAGCCTGGGTGGCGATGGCCGAGGCCGGCGGAAGGACGTCCGTCGACGTGGCGCCACAGAGCCGCATGCTGAGGAAGGACGCCCTGCCTGTCGCGGTCGGGTTGGCCGCTGACCAGTGATATTCGCCGTTCATGGGGATCTCACCGGGGCTGATCCACACGCTGGCGGGCACCGGCCTCGGGGCGGGCCCGGCCGGATTGGGAGTGGGATCCGCCGTTGCCGTCGCCGTGCCGAATCCGGCCACAAGGATCACGGTCGCGGCAGACAGGCGCATCATCATCTGCTCAGTATGCCGGGCGCTCGTGCGCAGACAACTGGGTGAGTATGCCTTCGGCACTGCGGGCAGCCGCTAAACACAGCCGGCTGGTGAACGGATCATTGAGTGGATACGCCGCCCGCGCCCGCCAGCGTCCCACCGCGTCCAGCGCGGCACGCCGCGGATCCGGGCGGGTCTCGTCCAGACCCAGGCGGGCGGCCGCCTCCGTGCCGGAGGCTCCCAGCAGCCTGCGGATGAGCACCGTCTCGTGTTCGGTGAGCGTGGTGGTTCGCGAGGACAACTCCGCCAACAGCCGTAGTTCATCGAAGGCGTGAGTGTCAGCGAGCAGTGGGTCGATGTCGTCGATCACTGGGCGGCCGCCCTGGACCGGGTAGGACGTCAGCACCTGACGGGCCGAGAGCAGCGCGGTATGAGATTTCAGGACGCCTGCACGCTGACCGAATTGGTTGGCGATGATGTTGTGCAGTTCCACCAGTCCACTGCGTTCGAGGAGCTCCTCGGCCAGCCCGGTGGCGGTGATCTCGGAGGTGCCTGCGACCCGGATGACGGCCACCGCGATCCGGATACCGAACATCCCGAACCGATGTAGCAGTGCGGCACGGGTCTGTGGATCAACCGGAAGTGAATCATCTTCGCGCACAAACCTATCCACGGACAGCAGCGCCTTGGCCAGCACCTGCGGGTCCACTTCTGCGAGCTTCTGCAGCGCGACGAACTCCGCTTGCCTCAGTGTGCGGGCGGTCAGCGCCAGCAGCCCGGCGACCGGCACGACGGCCTGACAGATCCCGGTGCGTTCCATCTCGCCGGCGAACCGGGCGGACACCTCGCGCGCGGACAGCATCGCATCGAGCCGGCCCACCCCGATCTCGTCGGCACGCGATACGACGCCAATTACGCCGACAGCTCCCCCGCGCTCTCCACCCACAAGCTTGCCGATCTGGGTGAGCAAGCCGATATCGGCGGCGTTCAGGCTGCGCAGCAGGAATATCACCGCGTCCACCCGTGGTACTCCGTCCTCGGGCACCAGCAGCGCCAGGCTGCGCTCTGAGACCTCGGTGGACAACGACGAAGTCCCCGGGGTGTCTATCAGGGTGATCTCATTCAATTCCGGTGCGGGCCAGTGAACATCGAGGTCCGACACCGAAGCCGGGTCCAGCCTGTCGAGTTCGAAGGAAAGGCCGCCGTCACGACGGATCGGGATGTCCTGGCGTACGCCGCTGAACAGATTGGCCGTGACCTGCGGAGCGGCGCCATGACGGAACCACGCCACGATCCGGGTGGCCTCGGTGGCATCGGTAGGTGCAATGTCTTCTCCGACAAGTGCATTGACCAGCGTTGACTTGCCGGCGTTGAGAGTTCCGGCGACGGCGACTCGGATCGGTTCGTCAAGCCGGGCGGCAATGCGGCTCAGC
This sequence comes from Mycobacteroides chelonae CCUG 47445, assembly GCF_001632805.1. Taxonomy (NCBI): domain Bacteria; kingdom Bacillati; phylum Actinomycetota; class Actinomycetes; order Mycobacteriales; family Mycobacteriaceae; genus Mycobacteroides; species Mycobacteroides chelonae. Next base: position 4,433,281 of record NZ_CP007220.1, read on the forward strand.
TCGTCATGAGGCTCCGCGATCCGCGCGTACCGCGGATCACGCTGGTAGGCACGCATGGCCTCACCGATGATGGCGCGGGCCTGCTCGATGGTGCTCATGCGGACGGACGCAGCCCTTCCAGTCCGTCGATATGCGTGTTGACCTGGCGCAGGATATGCAATTGACGCTCCACCTCGCGGGTACGCGCATCGCGATCCTCGGCCTCCAGCCGCGCCGATGCGATGGCCGCCTGTAACGATTCGTTGAGCGAGCGCGTGGTCTGGTTGGCGATATCTCGGAAATGATCCCGGAGCTGGCGCTGCACCAGACGCAGCCGGTCGCGTGATTCCTTGAGCACCACAAACGACACGTCGTCGAGGAAGCGGCGGACGTTCGTCTTGGCCTCACCCCGGATGCGCAGCATCCGGTTCTCCATGTCCTCGTTGTACGTCTTCTTTCCGAGCATCGCACCGGCCCCCAACGAGATCAGGTTGAACATCCCGAGCCCCGCGACGGTGGTCAGCATGCCGAACATGATGACACCGCCGTAGGAACCACGCAGCCCGGTGATGGCCTTGTGCCCCAACTTGATCGGCTTGGCTTCCAGCTTAGAAAGCGACTTCAGATCACTCAGATCTGCGCCCATCTCACTGGCCCGCAGCCGGGGCATCTTCACCGAGTCCATACCGGCGGTGGCGAAGGTCTCGGCCACCTGAGCGGCCAGGTGCATCGCCCGCTGATGTGCCCAGACGAAGTTGTTTCCCACCGAGTTGGCCACGGCCTGCTCGAGTTTGGCGCCGACCTCGGCCCAGTTCTTGGTGGGATCGGTACGGTCGATCACCTCTTCGGTCCGCTGCAGGATCCGCCGGAATCGTGATTGCAGATCGTGCTCGACATCGGTCGACACGTCGGAGATGCCATCGCCGAGAACCTGCTGCCACAGTGCGGTATGAGCCAGCGCCTCCTCGGCCTCACGCTTACGCCTTTCCAGATCCGAGGTGAGCTCATCACGGCTCTGCGGATCCTGCAGAGCGCTGAGCTCGGCGTCCAAAGTAAGCGTGAGATGCTCCGATGCCGAACCGATCTCGGCCACCGCCTGCTGTCGCGAGCTGGCCTGGTGGTCCGCGATGGCATTACTGAGGAATGTCACCAATGCGGGGAAGTTGGACTCCGCATTGAGTTCCTTGTCGTTGAGCTGCAATGCATGCGAACGCAGCGCCGACGACACCGTGATGGCGGGCACGGTGATCTTGGCCTGGTGCAGATGCGCGGAGTTGGCGGCCACCACCTCACGCCAGTGCGGGTACAGATCCGTCTTGGTGTTGACAATGGCCGCGACGGGGCACAGGTCGAGTGCCTGCTGGATGAAAACCAGTTCGGGTTCGGTGAATTCGGAACTGAGATCGCTGACCATGAGCATGACATCGGCATCCGGCAGCAGCCCGAGGGTGCTCGACAGGTGCGGCTGACCGAATCCGCCGACACCGGGCGTATCCACCAGGCACAAGCCACTTTTAAGCATCGGGCTGGCAACCTTGATTTCCACCCGCAGCACCTCTCGGCCCTGTGCCTGCGGTGCACGCTTGAGGTCTTTGCCGATATCGGCCACCGGAATCGGGATGATCTCGGGTTCTCCGGCCAGCCCCCCACCGTCATATTGTTCGGCGGGGGCAACCACCAGGGCCGCCGACGGCTGCTCGCCGTAGCTGATAACGGTTGTCACCGAGGTGGTTTCGTCATCGCCCACCCGCGCGACCGGCATGTTGAGTAGCGAGTTCACCAGCTGACTCTTGCCCTGTTTGAGCTGTCCCGCCACCACCACGCGCAGCGGGCGGTCCACCAGAAGGCTGTCCACCCGGTCCAGGCGGTCGATCAGATCGCCCCGATCGTTCTCGCCCGCGATCTTGCGCACATGCCCCAGCAGCTCGTTGACGAGCGCCAGCTGCTGCTGGCCGTCCTGCGCGGTGTCCGACACGGTTCCCTAACCCTTCTGGCTTGAAATTCCTCATTACTGTGCCATTTCTTCTGGCAGGCACAGTTCAATCCGGCGTCCACGCCGATGCCCCGCACCATTACTGGTGCGGGGCATCGCGCCCGGGGACTAGTGGTGCTCGGTTCCCGGAAGGGTGGTGTGGTCGGCGACCGACGCGTGACCCTGGGCCTGTGCCTGGGCTTCGAATCCGGTACCAGCCGCGCCATGCGAGCCCAACGAGGAGTTGAACGACTCGTTCATCGAGGAGCTGTGCGAAGCGCCCAGCGGGCTGCTCAAGGAATCGTTGATGGCGCTGCTGTGCGAGTTGCTCACCGCGGTGCTGCTGGATGCGGAGTGCGAGGTGTTCAGCGAGTCGTTGATCGCGTTGGTGTGCGAGTTGCTCAGCGAGGTGCCGGTGTGCGCCTGGTTGTTGGACGCGATGTCGGTGTTCACCTTGTTGTGCGACGCGATATCGGTGTTGGTGCTGGTGCTCGTCTGGTTGTGCGAGCCAATATCGGTCTGTGTCTTCACCTGGTTGTGCGAGGCGATATCGGTGTGGGTGGTGTTACCCGAGCCGATGTTCGTCGAGCGATCGGTGTTGAACGAATCGTTGATGTTGGTGGTGTTGCGCTGCGAGTGGTCGTCGACGACGGTCACGCTCTTGTCGATACCGGCCGAGCCGTGCCCGCTGACGTTGGTGTAGTCGCCGCCGACCCGGGTCTGGCTCTGGTCCACGCCGACCTTGCTGCCGTGGTCGGCGTTGATGATGTTGCTATCGCGCACATCGCCGTTGACCGCGGTGGATCCCTTGCCGGAGGCGATGGGTCCGGAGTTGCTTCCGCCCACGGCCACCGCGCCGTCACCGATGGCGTTGGTGTCGCGGTTACCGAACTGCAGGTCGCCGAAGTTCAGGTCCAGTAGCGGGCCACGGTTGAAGCTGTCGACGTTGCCGCTCGGGCTCATGACCTGGTTACCGCTCGCGATCGGGTTGTGGCTCGCGAACTCGGTGTCGTTGTGGCTCATGAAGTCGTTGTTGCGGGGGCTGAAGTTGTCCCGGGGGCTCAGCAGAGACGGCGACAGGATGCTCGGGGCATCGGGCTGTGCGGCGTAGTAGTTCTGCAGGTTGCCCGACAGGTCGTTCATCGGGTTGCCGGTGTTGACCCACTGCGACTGGTAGCCGTAGTTGGAGGCCACCGATTCGGCGACGACCGGCATGACCGCACCCACCTGTGCGGCGGTGACGGCCGACAGCCCGGCGTTGGCCAGCGAGGTCTGCGGGTCGGCGACGTAGCTTGCGGCCTGCACGGGGTCGCGGAAGAGGTTGAGGATGAAGTCGATAATGGACATTTGAGGTCTCCTTGGGGGATCGGAGTCAACCGGGTCTGTCCGGTCGAACTGAATACAAACCTACGAACCTGCAAGTGCCCTGGAAACGGGAGAACTTCCCCTTCTCGGCCAATCCCCCATGGGGGTCCGCAGTCATCCCCATTAGGGGATTAGGGGGCTGCTAGGGGCCAGGCTCTCGGGCCACTCATTGCCACACCATCGCCCGGTTACCACCGCCGGCGGCTGGACGGCCACAACGCGCTGACCAGCAGAGACGTTCTAAATACTATCGTCCTTAGTATTTATCTACTATCTTTCTTAGTAGTTAAATACTAAGTCGGATAGTAGATCGGAAGAGGGAAACCGTGCGGCGAAGCGAGAACCGTCAGCGTGATATCTGGATCGCCGGAATCTTGGGCGTCGTGATTGTCGTGCTGGCCACGTACCTGTTCTTCGATCACAGCGGCAAGAGCACCGCATCGGTCGGCTCACCGGCGGCCACCGCCCACCACAACAGCCTGGCTCGGCTGCACACGAATGATCCGATGGCACTTGGCCCAATCGATGCGCCGGTAGTGCTGGTCATCTACTCGGATTACCGCTGCCCTTTCTGCGCGAAATTCAGCCGGGATACCGAACCGCAGCTCGTCGAGCGGTACGTCAACACCGGGAAGCTGCGCATCGAATGGCGTGATCTCCCGATCTTCGGGGCGCAATCAGTGCAGGCCGCCAAGGCCGGCAGAGCAGCAGCGGAACAAGGCCGGTTCTGGGAATTCAACCGGGCCGTGTATCGGCACGCACCGGATCGCGGCCACGCCGAGCTGACTGACGAGGTCCTCCTCGAACGAGCTCGCGAAGCTGGGGTGCCGGACCTGGCCCGGTTCCAGGCAGCGGTCGCGGGCGATCGGCTACTGCCTGCCGTACAACAAGATATTCAGGAAGCTGTTGCGATCGGCGCGGCCTCGACGCCCGTCTTCGTGATCAACGATCAGCCGGTGGTGGGTGCGCAGCCCATGGACGTCTTCGTATCGGTCATCGAACAGGCTCAGCGGTGATCGATGTCGGGGTACTCGGCGCTCTACTCGGTGGGCTTCTGACGCTGGTCAGCCCGTGCTCGGCGATGCTCCTGCCGTCGTTCTTCGCGTACTCGTTCGACCGAGCCGGCCTGCTACTGCGCAGGACCGGGCTCTTCTACCTGGGCATGCTCACCGTGCTGGTGCCGTTAGGAGCGGGCGTAGGCGCCATCGGCGCGCTACTCACCGAATACCGTCCCCAGGTGACAACGGTGGGAGGCCTGCTGATGATCGCGCTCGGTGTGGCGATCATCGCCGGATTCGGTTTCCGCATCGGCCCGGCAGCGCGGGTGGCGGCTCGCCTCGATCTGTCCTCGGGCCTGTCGGTGCTGATGCTCGGCACCGTCTACGCGCTCGCGGGGTTCTGCTCCGGGCCAATACTCGGGAGTGTGTTGACGGTGGCCGCCATCGGCTCCAGCCCGGTCTATGGCGCTCTGCTCATGGCGCTGTACTCACTGGGAATGGCGGCGCCCTTGTTCGTACTGGCATTCGTCTGGGGACGGTTGAGGCTGGCTGACCGACGCTGGGTGCGCGGCACCGAGATCCGGATCGGACGGCTGCGAACCCACACCACGAACCTGCTCTCCGGTGGGATGTTCATCGTGATCGGCATATTTTTTGTGGCCACCGACGGGACGGCTGCACTCGGTGGGATCACCGGCAGCGATACTCAATTCGACATGCAAGCGAGGCTGCAAGATCTCACCTCGCATCTGCCGAACGCGGCCGTGGGACTCGGGATCGCCTGCGCTGCATTCGTCGTAGTCCTGATGCGTCTGCTGTATCCCCGCGCCACCGCGGTGCGCGGGGCCCGAAGGCAACGTGACAGAACGAGAGAGGACGCCGATGACCGCGTCTAGCCAGAAGGAGACAACGCGTGCGTGACATGTTCGGCCTCGGTGAGCGGGAGTCGACAATCATGGAGGTGCTCTGGTCCGTGGCCGAGCCGGTGACTGTCCGTGATGTCCTGGATCGACTGGACCGCCCCTTGGCGTACACGACAGTTATGACGGTCCTCGACAACCTGCACAACAAAGGGCACGTCACCCGCGAAAAGGTTGGTCGGGCGTTCCGCTACCGAGCGGCGCAAACCCGCGAAGCCGTAGCAGCACAAATGGTCCGGGAAGTCCTGGCCGCCAGCGGCGATGCCGAAGGGGTGCTTTTGCACTTCGCCGGATCAGCCTCCCCGGAGGAATCCACGGTGCTGCGCAGAATCCTGCGCCGGGGCGGCCTGACATGACCGTCGCCCTGGTGATGATGGCAAGTGCAGCCCTCATTGGTGTCGCTGGACCGGCATGTCTGCGGCCGACCGTGCGTCCTACCTTGCTGCCGGCCGCTGCGCTGGCGGCGTGGCTCGGAGCGCTGATGGCCTTCCTCGTACTCACGGCCTTGTCCGCGATGTTGCTGCTTTTTCCTCACATACTGGACAGCCGCGGCGTCACCACGCTGGTAGGCGGGTGCCTGAGCGGAACCATCCCGCACTCATCCTTCGGAACCCTTGTTCAGCTTGGGATATCACTACTGCCGCTGAGCATCCTGGCTCGAGTCGGATTTGTGGCAATTCGGTGCCTGCGCTCCGCGCGGCGACTCCGCGCCCGCCACTTCTGGATGCTGCGGGCGGCAACGTGTCGCTCCGGACAAGTCCATTGGATCGACGATCCGCGGCCGATCGCTTACAGCCTCGGGGGTGCTCACGGGGCAGTGGTCGCCACTCATGGCATCCGCCGCCTCGGCGAAAAACAGTGCGCGGCAGTGATCGAGCATGAATTGGCGCACATTCGCGGCAGGCACCACGTGGCCGTGTTGTGTGCCGATATCGCGGCGGCGGCACTTCCGATACTGCCGTTGATGCGCCGTGCACCAGGAATGGTGCGGCTGATGGTGGAGCTGGCAGCCGATGATGCGGCGGCGCGGGCTCATGGTCCGCGTACCGTGCACGCCGCACTACTGGCCATGAGCAAGTCTGGCGTGGCCGTGCGTGGTGCGCTGAACATGTCCAGTGAGTCGGTGGCGGTGCGACTCATCTGGCTGCGGGCCCAAGGACCTACCTGCCGTGCGTCGATAGGACGCCGCCGACTGATGCTCGGCTTCGCTTTACTTCCGACGGCCCTTGCCGGTGCGGTATTGGTGGCGCTGTTCAGGGCGTATTGCACGTTCTAAGACCCGGTCGGATCGACGAGGAGAGTTCATGAACATTCAGCGCGCCGGTCAGATCGCGCATTGGGCCATTCCCACCGGCGCCCGCCTGGTGTTCGGCGTCATCTTACTTTTGGAGGGGACCCAGAAAATCTTCGGCTGGTGGAGCGGATCACCTACCGGTTCCGGACATCCCGAGCCATTCCTCAACTGGCCGTACTGGTGGGCGGGCGTGTTCGAGCTGACACTCGGCGTCCTGCTGACAGTGGGATTGTGGACACGAGTGTCCGCAGTTCTCGCGGCGGGAATGATGGCGTACGCATACTTCTTCGAACACCTGCCGGTGCACTGGGAGCCCATGCAAAACGGTGGAGCCTTCGCGGCCACATTCTGCTGGGGGTTCCTGCTCCTGGCCCTGGTGGCAGATGACACCCGGCTATCGCTCGACCGTGTGCGCGCGCAGCGCTAGAACTGGTCGATTCCGGGATCGTGATCGATTCCGGCCTGATGTCCAAGGTCTCCATGATCGAAGAACGGATCCTGCAGACCCGCATCGCCGGAACCGCCGGCGCCCAGTTCGGAACCGAAATGCTGGGGCTCGAACCCGGCTGCGTCCAACCCGGACGGGGATGCGTGCAACGGAGCCTGGAACTGGTCGATCGCGGCGACCGCGCTGTCGACCGGTGGACCGAACTGGTCGGGAACGGTGATCGCGTCCTGACGAACGCTCAGGTCCGATACCGCATTGGTCGCAGCGTGCAGACCCGCATCCAGGCTCGGATCATGCGTCGGCGCGGTGAACGGCGAATCGAACGCCGCGAAGGCACTGGTCGCCGCACCACTTGCCCAGATGTTGTCGGCAGGAATTGCCGTATGCACCGCATGCGTCAGATCGGCGGCTGCCGGGTTCGCTGCGAACTGCGAGGCCTGTGTTCCCAGCGCCGCCGGTATCGACTCGCTGACCACCGGGATTAGCGCGGAGACATCTGCGGGCTGGACCCCGTCCAGGTGCGCATCGGCAATGACTTGTTCGGGATTGGCCGCGTATTGCGCAGCCATGTCCTGGTCACGGACCAGTGCCATGACGAAATCCAACAGGTTATTGCCCATGTCTGCGATGGTAGGAGCCACCGAGAACCTCGGCTACGGGGCGCGACCCGTTTCCCACCAGCGCCCATTGGGGGACGCGCGTTAGGGGATGTGTCGTCATTAGGGGGTGTGACGACCGTCATCCCCTACTGTTGGGCTGCGGGGTGAAACGCCACAGCGCCGCAAAACGAACGGATAGGTATGGCCAACGCACTGGGACTGTCGATCGGCGCCACTCAACTGGTCGCGACCCCCGACGACCCGCAGAGCCAACCCGTGGTGCGCAGTTCGATCCTCACCCTGCATGAGGACGGTCCACCCGAGGTTGGGGTACCGAGCCATCCAGGGTTGACGCTCACCGGATTCGTCGGCAGGGTCGGCGACCCCGTCGGCATCGTGGCGGCGGACGGATCGGTTCACCGGGCCGAATGGGCACTCACCGAAGCCATGCGCGTACTGATCGCCGACGCGGCCTCCGCTGCCGAATTCACCGCGCCTCCGGCGTTGTCCGCCTCGGTCCCCGCGCATTGGAGCCCGCAGACCGTCGCCACGCTCCGGGACGCGATCGACCGCGTTCCCGCGCTCGCTCCGGGCGGTCGGCAGCTCAAGTTGATCCCCGACGCGCGCGCTGCCCTCGAGTCGCTGGCCGCGGGGCCGGGCGTACCCGACCGCGGCGTCGTGGTGGTGTGCGATCTCGGCGGCTCGGGCACCAGCATCACCCTGGCCGATGCGGCACGGGGATTCCAGCAGATCGGGCAGACCGTCCGATTTGTCGAGTTCTCCGGCCAGCAGATTGACCAGATGCTCCTGACGCAGGTCCTCACCGACCTGAACCAGGATCCCGAGGGCACCACGTCGGTCGGCGCGCTGACCAGACTGCGCGATCAGTGCCGGTTGGCCAAGGAGCGGCTCTCCGGCGAGACCGCGACCTCGGTACCGGTGGCGCTTCCCGGAATCACCACCGACGTTCGGCTCACCCGCGCCGAACTCGAGGACCACCTGCGCGGCCCGCTCTCCAACTTGATCAACGCCATTCAGGACACCGTGGAACGCAACGGTATTCATCCGGCGAACATCAACGCGATCGCCTCGGTGGGTGGCGGTGCCAACATTCCTCTTGTCACCCAACAACTTTCCGAGCGGATGCGAGTACCGGTCATCACCGGCCCCCAGCCACAGCTTGCGGCCGCGCAGGGCGTGGCCTTGCTGGCGACCCGCCCCGATCTGCCGCCGCAAGACGCCACCGCGATGCGGCCGGTCGAGCAACCGGCGGGCGATGCCACCATGATGCGCCCAGCACCCACCGGTACCGGAACCTTCGCCGCTCCGGTAGCCGCGGCTGCCAGCGATGCGCCGGAATTGGCTTGGTCCCAAGATGATTCGGCCCCCGACCTGGCTCCGCTGCAAGAGACCGGCTACCAGAGCGGATACAGCACCGGATACACGGTTGACCTCGATGACGAGTACCACGGCCCGGCCGAACCCACCACCGCCCGCCCCGAGCTTCAGTTCAGCCACGAACCGTACGCGGCCGAGGACGATTACGACGACTACCCGCCGCTGCCGTGGTACCGCCGTCCGCTGGTGTGGTTCATCGCAGCGGCCGCGGTGGCCGGCATCGCCTTTACCGGAATGATGGTGTCGCTGACCAGTAGTGAGTCACCGGCCCCCGCCCCGACCACACCGAGCGTGAGCGTGGTGCCGAGCACAGGCGATGCCCCGGTCGAGCCGCCACCGTCGCCCGAACCGCCGCCACCACCGCAGACCCACACCGTGACGCAGTCGGTGCAACCGCCGCCGCCCTCACCGGAGCCACCTCCGCCGCCACCACCGACGACCACAACCACACCCCCGACGACCACAACAACCACCACCACAACGACGACAACGACCACCACGACCCCGCCGACCACCACGACGACGCCACCAACCACGACGACGACCCAGCCGACGACAACGACCACACAACCCGCCTCCACGTCCACGTCGCGCCCCATGATCACGATCCCGGGGTTGCCGCCGATCCCGATCGGTCCGCGCAACTGAACGCCCCTCGGGAAAACGGACTCTCCGGGACATTCGACGGAATCGCCTCGGCGGTAACGACGATCACGCAGGCGTTGTCCGCGGGCGGTGCGACGAAGGTGCTTGTCAGCGGCACCGCCGGTAGCGGAAAGACGTCGATCCTGGCGCGGGTTCGAGACGTCCTGAGCACCACGGGCCCTGCACCGGTCAACCATGTCCCCGAGACAACGGCCGGAAAAAGCGTGGGCCCATTCGTCATCGACGACGCCGACTCGCTGACCGGCCCACAGCTCGACACCCTGCGTGGCGTCGTGGAGAACGATCCGACGGCCATCGTGGTAGTGGCCGCGACACCCCGGCGCCAGCCTGCGCTACGTGCACTGTTTCAGTCCTTGGAGCGCGAATCACCCACCATCGCACTAGGTCCCGTCGACAAGGGTGATATCGCCAGGCTTTCGGCTCGCTCAGCAGCCTTCGCCGATGAGATCGCGACCGCCACCGGCGGGGTGCTGGCACTGGTGGCAGCGGCCGTGGATCGCCTGGACGAAGCGGATTCACTCGAATTGGCACTGCGTGCGATCGATTCCCGCATCGACGAACAACTGCGCCGCCTCTCGCCGTCGGCTCAGGCCACCGTGCTGCTGATGTCCCTGGACCCCGGCATCGGGGCCTCAGATATCGCTGCGGCGCTTGCACTTTCCGACGCCGGAGATCCGGTCGATGAGGCTCTGGGAAGCGGGCTGGTGCCCTCCCCCGGACAGATCGCCTTCGCGGCCAGAGTGCACGGCTGCGCCACACGACTGCTCGGTGCGGCGCGGCACCTCGACCTCGAACGATCGCTGTTGCGCACGCAGCTCGACATCGGTTCGGTATCCACCGACCTGGCTCTGGCCCTGGTAGCCCACGGATTGCGCGATACGCAGATCGCCGGGCTGCTAGCTGAGTGGGCTGCAACCGAATCCGACCCCCTCACCGCGGCAGACCTGTATCGCGCCGCCCTGACCGCGGGCGCCGAGCCGGGCCCGATCAGGGTGCCGCTAGCCGAGTCGCTGGCGCGCGCGGGTGACCTGGCCGCGGCTGCCGCTCAGGCCGATGAGGTGCTTAACGCCACCGATCCAGGACATCGCGCGGCAGCCGTGCGTATTGCGGCGGCCATCGCGTGCCACAACGGGGACTCCGGTCAGGCGGTCGCGTTGTACGACTGGCTGGGTACCGGCCTGGACGGCCTAACGGCCCTGTCCGCTGCGCCGGTTTTCGTGGGCATCGGCCAGTTGACCAGTGCACGGAAAGTGTTGGACGACAACCTGGGAGCGCCGCCTACGACATCGGCCACCGCGACGCGAAATGCCGCCCAGGGGGTCATCGCTTCTGTTGAGGGCCGTGGCCACGAGGCGCTGTCCCTGCTCGGTCAGGCCGTCACACAGCAGCCCTCGACATCTTCCTTCACCCCTGACAGCACCATCGCCCTGGCCGCGTTGACCATGCTGCACAGCGGTGAGACGGCGCGGGCCCGGGGCGTTCTCGCCGGTGCGATCCGCAACGACCTGCCCCATGACGTCTTCGCGGTGCGACATCGTCTGCTCGCCGCCTGGATTGCCATGCTGTCCGGTGATCTGACCGGTGCCGCGCAATGGCTACCTGAGGCCGACGCCGAGCTCTCCCGGCGCGATCGCCTGTTCGCCGAATCGCTACGGACCGGCATCGCCCGGCGCCACGGCGACACCGGTCCGCTACGCCAGCATTGGCAGGCCTCCATGGATGCGTTGTCGGCGTATTCGATCGACCTCTACACGTTGCTTCCGGTTGGCGAGCTCTGGGTGGCCGCGGCACGGCTGCGCACCCTGGATGCCGTCACGCATCATGTCGACCGCGCATTCGCGGTTCTGGCGCAGCTCGGCGATCCCATCGCCTGGTCTGCCTCCCTGCGATGGGCCGGCGTGCATGCCGCGATCCTGACCAACTCTCCGGAGAATCTCGCCCCGCACGGGCAGGCGCTCGCCGCGGCCGCGGGAGTCAGCCCGTACGCACGCACCCTGGCGACGGCCGGGCGCACGTGGCTGCGGGTGCTCGCCAACCAGGTGGACGGGACCGAGGTCGACGGCGCCGCGAGGATGCTGGCCGATACCGGCCTCGGCTGGGATGCGACCCGCTTGGCCAGCCAGGCCGCGCTGCACGCGAACGACCCGAAGGTGGCCGCCGCGATGCTCGCACTCGCCCGCGATCTGCGGACGCCGACGGCCAACACCGACAGCCCCGACCCGGCCGCGGCACCGTCCTCGGCCGCCCACTCGCCAACATCCACGCGTCTGTCAGATCGCGAGCGCGAGGTCGCCGAGCTGCTGCTACGCGGCCTTCCCTATCGCGATATCGGTGCGCAGCTGTTCATTTCGGCGAAGACCGTCGAGCATCACGTCGCCCGCATTCGCCGTCGCCTCGGGGCCGAATCACGCTCCGACATGTTCTCGATGTTGCGGTCGATCTTGACCCCATAAATGCGACAAAGTTCACCCTGTACGGCGGGTTAGGTAAGCCTGACTAGGACTTTCGACCCTGTCAATGCGACGATGACCTCGCATCGGACACAAGTTACCCGCAAGTAACATTACACTTGTTACTGACGAGTAACTTCTCGGGACCGGGAGGTCAGCACCACCGTGAGTACCGCGACGCTCATTCTCGGAATCATCGGCGTCACCTACAGCCTGATCGCCTGGGGCTCGTTCTTTGGTGGCGTCGTCAAGATGCTCCGCGTCATCCTCTCCGGACAACCAGACGGCACCCGCTGGCGTCCGATCGTCCCGCGCGTCAAGACGGTCATCGTCGAGGTTGTCGCGCACACCAGGATGAACAAGTTCCGCACCGTCGGCTGGGCGCACTGGCTGGTGATGGTCGGCTTCCTGGGCGGCTTCCTGCACTATTTCGAGTCGTACGGCCAGACCTTCAATCCCGAATTCCACTGGCCTTTCTTTGGCGCCAGTTTTGCGTGGGAACTCTGGATCGAGTTCCTCGGTGTCGGCACGATCATCGGCATCGTGACGATGATCGTCATCCGGCAGCTCAACCATCCGCGCAAGCCCGAACGGTTGTCCCGATTCGGGGGCTCCAACTTCATCGCGGCGTACACCATCGAAATGGTCGTGCTCAGCGAGGGTCTGGGCATGCTGCTGGTGAAGTCCGCCAAGATCGCGACTTATCACCACACCAACCCCTATTCGGACCCGGTCAGCTCGCAGCTCGCGAAGCTCCTGCCTGAGAGCCCCTTGCTGGTGTCGGCTTTCTCACTGTCTGTCATGTTCTTCGGCGGACTGTTCCTACTCCTCGTCGGTCGCAACCTCGTCTGGGGTGTGGCCTGGCACCGGTTCGCGGCCTTCTTCAACATCTACTTCAAGCGCAACGCAGACGGCAGCGTCGCGCTGGGCGCGGCCAAGCCGATGATGTCCGGCGGCAAGGTCCTGGAGATGGAGAGCGCCGATCCGGACGTCGACGCCTTCGGCGCCGGCAAGGTCGAGGACTTCAGCTGGAAAGACCTGCTGGACATCACGACGTGCACCGAGTGCGGTCGCTGCCAGAGCCAGTGCCCCGCCTGGAACACCGGCAAGCCGTTGTCCCCCAAGCTGCTGATCACCTCCCTGCGCGACCACACCTACGCCAAGGCGCCCTACCTGCTGGCCGGTGAGGACAAGTCCAAGCTGAGTGAGGCCGAGGTCGCCGAGGGCGAGCGTCAGCTGGTCGGCGGCGAGGGTGCCGTCATCGACCACGAGGTGCTGTGGAGCTGCACCACCTGTGGCGCCTGCGTCGAACAGTGCCCCGTCGACATCGAGCACGTCGACCACATCATCGACATGCGCCGCTACCAGGTGCTCATCGAGTCGGAGTTCCCCGGCGAGCTCGCGGGCCTGTTCAAGAACCTGGAGAACAAGGGCAACCCGTGGGGCCAGAACTCCAAGGACCGCCTCAACTGGATCGAGGAGGTCGACTTCGACATCCCGGTGTTCGGCCAGGACGTGGACAGCTTCGCCGACTTCGAGTACCTGTTCTGGGTGGGTTGCGCGGGTGCCTACGAGGACCGCGCGAAGAAGACCACCAAGGCCGTCGCCGAGCTGCTCGCGCTCGCCGGAACCAAGTTCCTGGTGCTGGGCGCCGACGAGACCTGCACGGGTGACTCCGCCCGCCGCGCGGGTAACGAGTTTCTGTTCCAGCAGCTGGCCATGCAGAACATCGAGCTGCTCAATTCAGTGTTCGAGGGCGTGGAACAAAAGCAGCGCAAGATCGTGGTGACCTGCGCGCACTGCTTCAACGCACTCGGCAACGAGTACCCACAGGTCGGTGGCGACTACCAGGTGGTGCACCACACGCAGCTACTCAACCGCCTGGTGCGCGATAAGAAGCTGGTTCCCGTCGCACCGGTTTCACAAGACGTCACCTACCACGACCCGTGCTACCTGGGCCGTCACAACAAGGTGTACACCGCGCCGCGTGAGCTGATCGGCGCCTCGGGTGCCGCACTCACCGAAATGCCAAGGCACGGAGAGCGTTCCATGTGCTGTGGCGCCGGTGGCGCCCGCATGTGGATGGAAGAGCAGCTGGGTAAGCGCATCAATATCGACCGCGTCGACGAGGCCCTTGCCACACCTGCATCCAAGATCGCGACGGGCTGCCCGTTCTGCCGCGTGATGCTGACCGACGGTGTGACGGCCCGCGACGATTCCGCTGCCGTGGAGGTCGTCGACGTCGCGCAGTTGCTGCTCGAATCCGTGGGCCGTACCGATGATATGCGGAAGGCATTGCCCGCCAAGGGCACTGCCGCTGCCGCGGCGGCCGAGAAGGCTGCCGCCCAGGCAGCGGAGCCCGAACCTGTTGTCGCCGAGGAGGAAGCACCGGCAGCCGAGGCCACGGCGGCAGCGCCTGCGGCCGATGCCAAGCCCATCACGGGTCTGGGAATGGCCGGCGGTGCGAAGCGCCCCGGAGCCAAGAAAGCCGCGGCTCCCGCCGCCGAAGCCGCTACCGAAACACCGGCTGCACCCGCAGCACCCGTCAAGGGACTGGGCATGGCGGGTGGCGCCAAACGTCCGGGCGCCAAAAAGGCGACCTCGGCCCCTGCTGCCGAAGCCAGCTCCGAAGCGTCCGCAGCTCCCGCCGCAGCCGCACCCCCGGTCAAGGGGTTGGGCATGGCGGGTGGCGCCAAGCGCCCCGGAGCCAAGAAAGCCGCGGCTCCCGCCGCCGAAGCCGCTACCGAAGCACCGGCTGCACCCGCAGCTCCCGCTGCGGCCGCACCACCGGTCAAGGGACTGGGCATGGCAACCGGCGCCAAACGTCCGGGCGCCAAAAAGGCGACCTCGGCCCCTGCTGCCGAGGCTGCTCCGGTGGCCTCCGAGCCGGAGGCAGCAGCACCGGCGGCACCTGCCACCCCCGTGCCTCCCGTCAAGGGTTTGGGCATGGCGAGC
This sequence comes from Mycobacteroides chelonae CCUG 47445, assembly GCF_001632805.1. Classification (NCBI taxonomy): domain Bacteria; kingdom Bacillati; phylum Actinomycetota; class Actinomycetes; order Mycobacteriales; family Mycobacteriaceae; genus Mycobacteroides; species Mycobacteroides chelonae. The sequence continues at coordinate 4,448,325 of NZ_CP007220.1, forward strand.
GGGGCCAAGCGCCCCGGCGCCAAGAAGGCAGCCCCCGCGGCTGCGCCTGCGCCCACGCCTGAGCCTGAGCCTGAGCCTGAGCCTGAGGCAGAAGCAGAAGTACCTTCCGCACCAGCGGCACCGGCAGCTCCCGCAGCTCCAGAGCCTCCCGTCAAGGGTCTCGGCATTGCCGCCGGTACACGACGTCCCGGCGCCAAGAAGGCGGCCCCTGCCGCAGCTAGTCCCGCAGCAGCAGAACCTGAGCAGCCCGCGGCCACGCCGGAACCCGTCGCACCGGCCGAACCCGAGCCCACGGAAGAGGCGGTGGAAGAGACCACCGAGGCTCGCACGGCCCCGGAACCACCGGTGAAGGGCCTGGGCATGGCCCCGGGAGCACGCCGTCCAGGCCGCCGAAATTAGATATTGGCTGGACAGCAATGCCACCATTGAGACCGTGAGTACCGATAACTTGCCGACTGACGTGCCCCCGCGCGTGCCCGGTCTTTCCCCGCGGCAGCATCAACGGGTCTTTGCTCAGTCCACCAAGCTGCAAGACGTCCTGTACGAAATCAGGGGTCCGGTACACGCGCACGCCGCCCGGCTGGAGGCCGAGGGGCACCGCATCCTCAAGCTCAATATCGGCAACCCGGCACCGTTCGGTTTCGAGGCGCCCGATGTCATCATGCGCGACATCATCCAGGCGCTCCCCTACGCGCAGGGGTACTCGGACTCCAAGGGCATCCTGCCCGCGCGGCGGGCGGTGGTGACTCGCTACGAACTGGTCGACGGATTCCCGTACCTGGACGTGGACGACGTCTACCTGGGCAACGGGGTATCCGAGCTCATCACCATGACCACCCAGGCGCTGCTCGACAACGGCGATCAGGTGCTCATCCCTGCGCCCGACTATCCGCTCTGGACCGCCGCGACATCGCTGGCCGGGGGCACCGCGGTGCATTACCTGTGCGACGAGACCAACGGCTGGATGCCGGACATCGAGGATCTGGAATCCAAGATCACCGAGCGCACCAAGGCCCTGGTCATCATCAATCCGAACAACCCCACCGGCGCGGTGTATACGCGCGAAATCCTCACCAAGATGGTGGAACTGGCACGCAAGCATCAGCTGCTGCTGCTGGCCGACGAGATCTACGACAAGATCCTCTACGACGACGCCGAGCACATCAGCGTCGCCTCGCTGGCCCCGGACCTGTTGTGTTTCACCTTCAATGGCCTGTCCAAGGCCTACCGGGTGGCGGGCTACCGATCGGCATGGCTGGCCATCACCGGCCCCAAGGATCACGCCGCCAGCCTGCTGGAGGGCGTCAATCTGCTGGCCAACATGCGTCTGTGCCCGAATGTTCCTGCGCAGCATGCGATTCAGGTTGCCCTTGGCGGGCATCAAAGCATCGACGATCTGGTGCTGCCGGGCGGTCGGCTCCTGGAGCAGCGCGATGTGGCCTGGACCAAGCTCAACGAGATTCCCGGCGTCTCCTGCGTGAAGCCGAAGGGTGCGCTGTACGCCTTCCCGCGGCTGGACCCCGAGGTGCACGAGATCCACGATGACGACCAGCTGGTCCTGGATCTGCTGCTCAACGAGAAGATCCTGCTCACGCAGGGCACGGGCTTCAATTGGCCTGAGCCCGATCATCTTCGGATCGTCACGCTGCCGTGGGCCCGCGACCTTGCGGTCGCTATCGAGCGGCTCGGTAACTTCCTGGTGAGCTACCGCCAGTAGGCGCACCCGTCCTCGACACGCCCGTTTGTGGCGAACATATGCGAGACGGAATCGCCGCAACACGACGTGTCGGGGGTTCGTTCCCGCACGGCGGCATTCCTACCCCGGCAAACCAATCACGAGTGCTTACTTCAACAAGAACACATTAAAATGCATTGCTAGCAATTTAGTTGAATACCGAGAATATTTATAGACAATATGAACATTCACGGTATGCCGATTCGTGCATAGGGATAGGTATTGCGCATAGGCACTCCAGTTGATAACTTTCGTCCGCGCGAGTGAATAGGGTATTTCACAGCGTTTGATGCGGCGGGAGAATTACTCAGGGCGGCGGCCCACAATGCGCTTATCTGCGCATTGTGGATTTGAGGGGTGACTTGTATGAATACTTGTCGTTTTTGCGTGAACGCATTGACAGCGGGTTTTTTGGTGGCGGCTGGCTCGGTTGCGGTATCGGATTTGGTGGCGATAGCTTCCGCGGAACCAACTGGCGGGGGCGGCACGCACAGTTCCGATTCGGGCAGTTCACATGGTGGCTCATCGGAGTCGGCGTCTAAAACGTCTGGTGCCGCCTCATCGAGCACAACCAAGACATCCGGCGGAGCCGAGAGCAAGGCCTCGGGGGCTACCGGGGTTTCGTCTACCGGACAGCGTGAAGCGGGCAGTCATGCCGGAGTGGACTCTCCCAGCAGCACCGATGCTTCCGCTCGTTCAGCGGGAACGGCGCCGAAGCCTGCGGCGTCACGCCCGGCAGACTCAGCCGCTGCCACGGGTCACAGCACTGTTGGTGACGCGGCGCCTGCCAAGAAGACGCGAGCACTCACCGACCCCAAACCCGCTACCTCCGGCCAATCCAATCCCTCGAGCAGCCAGTCGACTTCTCAAAGTCCCGTTGGGGCTTCTCATGAGGCGAAACCACAACCCGACGGCCAAGCTGCGCGCAGCGGACTCAGCGTCACGGCTGCAACCGATTCGCCAACAAAGAGCACCGACACAACCGATGCTCACAGCGCGTCAGCGTCCAAACACAAGTCTGATACGTCGTCGGCCCGCGCAGATGCCAATGCCACGACGTCCAACGGAATTTCCGGCGGCAAGGACTCGGGCAAGCAGAGCACCGCTAAAGCTGTCGAGCCTGGTGTGACCTCGACCGTCCGGATCAGCCACCCCGCACCCGACGCTGCAGCAGTCACGAACGTGAAGGTTCCTGACCACCTGGCGACCCTGCAGATCCGAACTCAAGACAACGTGGCCGCGCGGGCTGAAACCCTGAAGGCGACGGCGGATCCGCTGGCGCCGCCAGCGTCGGTCCCCTCAGTCCCGGTACGCCCGCTGCCCGCACCTGTACCCGTGCCGGTGGTGCCCGCCAATGCGCCCACAGCGCCTGGTGCGACAGGCTCGATCACTTCGGCACTGGCTGACGTGCGTAAACGCGGTGACGCCAGCGGAGATACCGTCACCCAAGAACCCGCGAACAGCGCCCCTCTAGCCGCACGCTCCCTGGGGGCCACCGAAACATTTGCAGCGGGCGCGGTCGAGACCCGCGGTGCGGCAGAAGCAACAGCAAGTTCCATGGCCCAGGAAGTCGACGACGTCCCGCGACGGCTGTCTGTACGAAGTGCCGGTGATGCGCTCCCAGCGCCCGATCCCGGCGCTTCCAGTGCAAGGGCCGCCGAGTTCCGTGCGGCGAAGACAAAGATCGAGACCGACAAGACGACCCTCAAGCAAAAACAGCAGACTCTCGAAACCGAGAAGCAGCAGTTCCAGGCTGCGGTCGATCAGTACAACAAAGATGCCACCGCACTCAATACCGAGAACGGCCCGATACAGCAGGAGAATGCGGCGCTCACTGCGGCCATCACGGCCCATAACGCGACATCGTGGCTGTTCAAAGTGTGGCCGCTCAATGGTCCTTACAACGCCGAGGGTGCCGCGCTCGCAACTCGGCAGGCGGCGTTCAATGCCCGCGTCATTGCCCACAATCTGGCCAAGACCCAGCTCGACGCGCGCGCATTGACGATCAAGTCTCAGGAAGCCAGCATCAATGCCCGCACCCTGCAGAACCTGGCAGAGGGCATGCAACTGGCGCAAAGCGACCAAGACCTGTCCAACAACATCGCCAACGAGGCACGCAGCATCCACCGTGCGGCCCTTGACGCGCAGGAGTGGGCCAAAGGCGAGCAGAATCTGGCTAACATCGCCGCCCAGCACGGTGTCCCCGCCGACCAGCTACCGCGCACTAGCCAGTACAGCCTGGATCTACCTCAGTTCACCGAGAAACTCGATGCGGCGCACGCTCCGGAAGTGACGCGCCAGGCTGATCTGTGGCAACACGGATTCAACACACAAACCGTGCAGCAGGCACTCGACAACACCACTAACCCCCGACCAGTAACTACCGAATTGCGCAACAAGCTGCGGGACGAGTTGGAAATTCGGGCACAGAACGATCTTGTTGGCGCCGGGTACGGCGTCGCGGAAGCCGCGAAGCTGGCGCAAGATTATGCCCTTCAGCAGTTCCCGAAAGAGTCTGGACTGATCCCACAGCCGGTGCTGCATAACCCCGACATGGCCATTGGGGGGTCGCCGGATGCCTACACCTACGGGGACTGGCAGGTCAACAATGCCCTTGCTACCCTGACGAAACAAGAAAAAGACGCGTTCATCGCCTGGCTGAAAACCCAAGACCCGAATGCGGTCCTGAACGTCAAACTCGAAAGGCCCGCTACTAATGCCTGACGAGAGTTTCGAATACTTCCTGTCCAAGCTCCCGTTAGCGGTACAAGGACCAGCGTGCACCGACACGCATGTCAACACCTTTACAGGCCTAGTGCCTAACGCACTGATTTCCTACTGGCAGGAATTCGGGTTCTCCGGGTTTGGCGACGGCGTCATTTGGCTGATTGACCCAATGGAGTGGGCCACAACCACCGAAATCCTCCTTGATGGCCTTCAACATCCGCAACTGCCTCCAGACGCGCAATTCATACCCTTCGCCCGCAGCGCCTTCGGCAAGGTCTGGTTCTGGACACCCGGCTACGGCATCACTCTCATCCTCGACCCAGCTGACGGAACCGCATTCTTCGGATCGCTGATGGATCCTTCCAGAGACACTGACGGGTTACTGACAGCTTTCTTCGCGACAGCGAAGAAGGATCGGTTCGATTTTCTGGACAATAGTGAGGAGTACATGTTTGATCGTGTCTCCAAGCGTCTCGGGCCGCTGCAGTTCGACCAGGTCTATGGATTCGCCCCCGGCATTGTGCTCGGCGGGCCGGTCGTCCCGGAAAACACCCATCTGTTCGAGATTCACGCGCACATGGCGTTGCTGCGTGCTGCGATAGCCGATAGGGAAGCGTTCGTGGCCTGGTTGAAAACCCAGGATCCCGACGCGCCAGTAAGCATCAAGGCCTTCTGGTCGGACTCGGCTAGCACATCAGCAACCCCCAAGCCGATCAACGGTGGCTGGCGGACGTATTAGCCCCTCGCTATCACCGGGCAGTCCGACAGGGAACACGTGATGGAGTTGGTGAAGGCCTTCCATGACGGCGCAGTCATCGACCTCGACGAAGATGATTTTCTTCGTCTGTTCGATGCGCTCCAACACGCCACCGTCGCCGGCTCAACGTCCCGAGGCCCGAACCGAGGTATTGGACGTGCTTCACACGTTTTCCATCTCATCGACTGGCTAGTTGTGAACTGCCCCGGTCCGACCTTCTTTGACCGTGGCTTCGGCGTGCATGAAGCTGCCGCCAGAATCGGTGCTGCCAGCATGGCCGAACAACGATTGGCGGTCAGGATCGATCGTCCCGACACGTCTGCAGTGCGGGCACTGTTCAGCGCAGACGCGCTCACCACTCTGGCCGCGGCTACTGACGCCCTGCTCGATGCGTTTGACACCGCCAGACCCGCGAAATGGAAACCGGCAGGTAAGCCCCGGCGCCGGATGCCCTGGCGAAAGCATGTGTCACTGGCGGCAGGATCGACCACACCGCAACGTTATCCGCGCCGCACGTCTCCAGGCACACTGCCTTCTTGGGAACTGATCTCCATGCAGCGGATTCAGGAAAAGCTGAATCTAGTAGATGCCCAGCTCGTACGTACGCAACATTTTTCACCTAACACCATGCACATCGGCATGTCGTCGGCCCACAAGGCGAAATGGTGGAGGCGACTATTCCGTAAAGGGTGATATCCCGCGCCGGTCAGGCGTGGGCTAGCTCTTCCACGCGCTTGCCTAGACAGAACACCCGCCATCCGGCGTTGACCCATTTGGCGGCGTCCAGGCAATTGCGCCCGTCCACAATGACTTTGGTGCGCACAACCTTGGCCAGCTCGTCCGGGTCGAAGTCGACGAACTCCTGCCATTCGGTGAGCAGCAGCACGGCGTCGGCACGGTCGGCGGCCTCCACCACCGAGGTGGCGTAGTTCAGCGTCGGGAACAGCCGGCGCGAGTTGTCCAGGGCCTTGGGGTCATACACATTGACCGCGGCACCGTTGAGCTGCAGCAGCCCCGCGACATTCAGCGCGGGTGAGTCGCGGACGTCATCGGATTCGGGTTTGAAGGCCGCACCCAGCACCGCGATATTGGCACCGAGCAGCGATCCGCCGCAGGCCTTGGTGGCGAGCTCCACCATCCGGGTGCGCCGGCGCATGTTGATGCTGTCGACCTCACGCAGGAAGGTCAGGGCGTGGCTGGCCCCCAGCTCGCCCGCGCGGGCCATGAAGGCCCGGATGTCCTTGGGCAGGCATCCGCCACCGAAACCCAAGCCCGCGTTGAGGAATCGCCGCCCGATGCGCGGGTCGTACCCCAGCGCGTCGGCCAGTGTGGTGACGTCGGCACCCACCGCCTCGCACACCTCGGAGATGGCGTTGATGAACGAGATCTTGGTGGCCAGGAAGGCGTTGGCCGAAACCTTCACCAGCTCGGCGGTTTCCAGATCGGTGACCAGGAAGGGAACCTCCTCGTCGAGGATCGGCCCGTACAGTTCGCGAACCAGCTTCTCGGCGCGGTCAGAACTCTGCTGCACACCCAGCACGATGCGGTCCGGATGCAGGGTGTCCTTGACGGCATAGCCTTCGCGCAGGAACTCGGGGTTCCAGGCCACCTCGACATCGACGCCTTCGGCCGCGAATCCAGCTGCTCGCTGACCAAGTTCGCGTGCGGTGCCCACGGGAACGGTCGACTTGCCGATGATGACCGCCGACTGGGTCAGTAGTGGCACCAGGGTGTCGATCACCGAGTGGACGTGGCTCAGGTCCGCGCCGTATTCACCCTTCTTCTGCGGCGTACCGACGCCCAGAAAATGCACATCGGCGAATTCCGCGGCCTCGGCATAGCTCGTGGTGAAACGCAGCCGACCCGATGCGATGTTGCTCTGCAAGATCTTTCGAAGGCCGGGTTCGTAGAACGGAATGTCGCCGCCAGAGAGTTTGGCGACCTTACCTGGGTCGATGTCAATGCCGAGCACCTCGTGGCCAAGCTCGGCCATGCAGGCCGCATGGGTGGCGCCGAGGTATCCGGTTCCGAAAACGGTGCATCTCATACTGCCTATATAGGCCTCCAGGGTTAGCAACCTGGATACGCCGCACCATCGGTGTCCTAACGCCGGATGTACGGCGAAAAGCACTGTGAATTACGGATTAATGGCCGCCAAACTGCCAGGGAAAACCCGAGTTGGAGCCGCCGCCGGATCCGCTGCCCGATCCACCTCCGCGGGAGCCGCCGCTGTCACCCCACCCGCCACGAGAACTGCCGCTGTCGCCCCATCCACCACGAGACCCGCCTTGATCGCCCCAGCCGCCGCGTGAGGACCCATTATCGGAGCCACCACGCGAGTTATCGGAGCCGCCGCGCGAGCCGCTGTCGCCCCAACCACCGCGACCTGATCCGCCGTCCGAGCCACCGCGCGAGCCGCCACGGGATCCGCCGTCGGAGTTTCCACCGCCAATGGGAGGCAGGCCCGGAATCGAGATGATGGGCGGCTGCTGCGTCTGAGCGGGCGGTGTCCACGTCGGGGTGTACTCCGGCGGCGTGTAGGTCGGCCGGTTACGTGGGGGTGCCCACCACGGATTCTCCTGGCGCCTCGGCTGTTCCCACACAGGCGGGAAGAGCGGAATCGGCACCGGCACGATGGCCGGTGGGGGTGCTACCGGCGCGGGTTCCTCGGGTGCTGGTGCGGCAGGTGGCGGGGGCGCCTCCGGCGCGGGCGCCGGGGCCTGGGGTGCGGGCTGTACAGGTGCGGGCTGCACGGGTGCAGGGGCGGCGGGCTTCGCTGCCGCCGGCACGGGGTTGCGCTGCGGTGCCACCACTTGCTGCACCGGCGCGGGTGCGACAGGCGCCGGCGCCTCGGCCACCGGCGGCGGGGCTTGTTTGGGCGCCTCAGGCGGCAGCGGATTCTGCACCGGGTTCTGCACCACCGCACGGTCCGGTGAGGACGGGCCCTGATCCACCGTGGAACGCACCGTTACGGTCAGCGAGACGGCCAGCGCTATCGAGCAGATGCCGAAGACCAGCAGCAGCGGCGCCCCCACCAGCAGGAACGGTTTGCGTTCGGCGGGCTGGTCATCAAGGTCGTCGTATTCGCTCAGTTCGGTCTTGGCGTCCCCGAACTCGTCGGCACTCTCGGTGACGGCGTCGGGGTGCGCGAAGCCGGTCCCTGTGGGGCCCTCGAGCGAGTAGGCCTGTCCCAGCAGCGCGGTGCTGGCCTCGAAATCCGGTTCCTGCGCCGACGCCAGCGCGGCGCCGCGGGCCAATGCCAGCTCGGGCTGGTCCGGGGAGTTCACCGGCAGGGCGATCGCCTCGCCGAGAGGGTCGGTGAGGTCGGAGACATCGGTGCCCAGGCCCAGCAGGAACACCCCGTCGGGCGCGTTGTCGTGGCCCTTGAGCGGGTTCACCAGGCTCGCCAGTACCCCGGGGGTGACTCCGGTGATGAGCGGCTCGCTGGCCAGACCGACGATCGATCCGTCGGCGGAGTCGACCACCGCCAGCGTCGCGTTCTCCGGCTCGATCACCAGCAGCGCCGACTTGTCGTATCCGGTGACATTGCTGGCGGCCTTGGCCAGCGCGCCTCCGGCGTGCAGTGCGGAGAAGAATTCGACACCGTCGATCCCGCGGCTGGCCAGGGAATCGCGTAGCGCGGCGGCTTCGGCGTGATCGCTCCACACCACGCCGGTGGACACCAGGTGGTGGCCGCCGTCGAGCATCCCGTCGCGGGTACCGACGATCGCGGAAAGAACCTGTTCGGAGGCGGTGCCTTCGCCGTCGGAGACGATGATGGTGTCGGTGTCGACGATCCTGCCGTCGGCACCCGCGCCCTCGACCAACACCAGCCGGGCAGTCGTCGGTGTCATCGAGACACCAAGTACGACGTCCACGTCAGATCCTCCGCTACATATCGAGACGGTCACCCGAACAAACGCGCCAAGGCCGTCAAAAAGTTCGAGTTGTTGCCGATTGTGTATCGGTGCGGCGCGTTTCCCCGTTACCCCAGCTAGGGGTTGATGAAGTTCTGGTAGGAGCGCGACGGGGTCGGACCGCGCTGCCCCTGGTACTTCGACCCTACCCCGGCACTTCCGTAGGGGTGCTCGGCCGGCGATGTCAGGCGCAGCAGACACAGCTGCCCGATCTTCATGCCCGGCCACAACGTGATGGGCAGGTTGGCGACGTTCGAAAGCTCCAGGGTGATGTGCCCGGAAAAGCCGGGGTCGATGAATCCGGCGGTGGAGTGGGTCAACAGGCCCAGCCGCCCCAACGAGGACTTCCCTTCCAACCGTCCGGCAAGGTCGTCGGGTAGCGAGCAGACCTCCAGCGTGGACCCGAGCACGAACTCGCCGGGATGCAGCACAAACGGCTCACCCTCGTCCGGCTCCACCAGGCTGGTCAGCTCGTCCTGGCGTTGTTTGGGGTCGATATGCGTGTAGCGGGTGTTGTTGAACACCCGGAACAGGCTGTCGAGCCGAACATCGATGCTCGACGGCTGGATGAGGGCTGGATCAAGGGGCTCGATGCCAAGACGCCCGGCGTCGAGCTCGGCGCGAATATCGCGATCGGACAGCAGCACGCGACGAGCCTACCGAGGAGCTGCCGGAACGCAGGGGCTCGGGCGGATGCGGCTACCCCGTGATGGCGATGACAGCTCCTGGCCGCAGCCAACCGATGAGTCGTACCAGCGCGGCATCGTCGAGTGTCACGCATCCGGCGGAGGGCCCACCGTCAGAGGCGTGCACGAAGAATGCCGACCCGCCGCCGGGTGTGCGTGATTTGTTGACGCCCATGACGATCGCGCGGGGGTATCCGTCCAGCTCTTCACTCAGCGACGTGTCGAACGGGCATGCGGATTGCGCGCACCGTTGGTGAGAGTTGTAACCCGGGCTGGCGGGATCGCCGTCCCACCAGTCGTCGGCATCCACCTGTAGATAGTTCAGGCCGTGCGCCACCGACGGTTCGGTGCCAAAGGCGTAGTCCAAGCTGAAGACCCCGGTGGGGGTCGCCGGATTGTCGTCGCTGGCGGTGGCCGCGAATCCGGCCGCACCGACATCGGAGGGCACGTTCTGTTCGACCGGTTCCCAGGTATTGCCCGAGCGCTGCCAGATGCCGATGACGGCCTTGGCGCCACCGGTCCCCTGCACCGATACCACTTGTGTTGCGGTGCCGACAGATTCGGAAAACCATGGCGGCGGCGTGGCCTGTGCCGCGGCAGCCGGAACCACAGCGACCGGATGCACCTCGGGGGCGGTGCCGCACCCGCCGGCCAGCAGCACAACGCTCAGCGGCAGCAGGCGGATCGGGCGCACTCATCCATGGTGCGGGTCAAACCTGAAAACCGCCTGTTAGTAACTAACCCTTAATGGCAATGACCGCACCGGGCCGCAGCCAGCCGATCAACTGCACGAGCATCCCGTCGTCGAGGGATACGCAGCCCGCGGTCGGTCCGCCGTCGGTGCTGTGTACGAAGAAGGCCGAACCACCGCCGGGAACCCGGTCCTTGTTCACACCCATGACGATGGCGTGCTTGTACTGCGGTATCGGCAGGTTCTCGCTCTGCGCGGTGTTGAACGGGCACTCGGCCTTGGCGCACTGCTGATGCGTGTTGTAGGTGGGGCTGTTGCTATCACCGTCCCACCAGTCGTTGGGCCCGATTTGGAGGTAACGCAGCCCGCTCGGGGGCGGCGCTGCGGTGCCAAAGGCCCAGTCCAGTGAGTAGACGCCGTTGGGGGTGGCCGAGGCTCCCTCGCGTGCCTTGTCGATGAATCCGGCCGAGCCCACGTGAGCGGGAATCCCGGTGGATACGGCTTTCCATTCGTTGCCGCTGCGCTGGAACACGTCGATCTTGGCTTTCGAGCCGCCGGCGCCGTTGACCGCGACCACCTGGGTCGCGTTGCCGACGGACTGGGCGAACCAGGGCACGAAGGGTTCCGCGGCAGCAGATGTTGAGGTCGCCAGGGCGAGTATCGCCGCACACAGCAGCGTCACAAGACGGAACACGAGACCATCCTCGCTGATGTTGTTCTCGAATCCTTCAAGGTTGGGACACGGTTGCGCCACGGACCGATCGGTATAGTTCGGCCATGGACGCCGAGCTCGAAGAATGGAAAGTCGCCGGGCATTACTTCGATTACCTGGGTTTCGACATCTTCTACCGCGTTGAGGGCAGTGGGCCTCCCCTGTTACTCGTACACGGGTATCCCTTCAACTCGTGGGATTGGGCACTGATCTGGCCCACGCTGGTGCAGCGGTTCACGGTCATCGCGCCGGACATGATCGGGATGGGCTTCTCCGACAAACCCGTTCAGTACGGATATTCAGTTCTCGATCACGCCGATATGCACGAGGCGCTGCTGTCCTATCTGGGTATCGAGCGAATGCACCTGCTCACCCATGATCTGGGCAACTCGGTCGGCCAGGAGTTGTTGGCGCGCTTCGAGTTCGAAGAGCAGTCTCGCGGCCGGGTGCCCATCGACTCGGTCACCTGGCTCAACGGCGGGCTCTTCATCGAGGCCTACCGGCCCCGTATCGCCCAGACCTTGATGTCTCGAACACCGTTGGGCGACTTGGTGAGCCGGTTCCAGGGCACCCCGCTGTCGCGCCGGATCCTGGATGCCGCCGTCAGCGAGATGTTCGGTCCGGACACCAAACCGTCACCACGACTGCTCTCTTTGTTTCAGCAGGTGTTGGAGTACAACGACGGCGCTCGCGTCACCCATCAGGTGGGCCGGTTCATCAACGACCGCTATGACAACCGGAGTCGATGGGTGCGGGCCATGCGTGAAACCGCCGTGCCGATGCGGATGATCGACGGACCGATCGACCCGAACTCCGGGTTGCATATGGCCGAGCGCTACCTCGAGGTCATTCACGACCCCGACGTGGTGCTGCTCGACGACAACATCGGCCATTGGCCACAGATCGAGGCGCCCGAGGCGGTGCTCACGCACTTTCTCGCACACATCGATCGGGTCACGACTTAGGCGGGGCCGTGTCCAGGTACGAGGAGAAGGTCGCGTAGTTACAGTCGGCCTCTCCGGTGCCGGTCGTGCTCTGGCACACCACCTTGTCGTTCAGGTAGATGCGCACTGTCACCGCTGCGTCTGGGGTCGCGGTGGAACGCCAGTCGGCCTTGATCTCCGCGTGGTTGGGCGTCTTGGCGCCACGAGACAAATCGCCGACGGGCGCGTCGACCTTCCAGGGCAGGGTGACACCGTCGGCGGGCTGCATCTCGGTGCCGTCCCAGTACTGCACATTCGCCGTAGTCGCGGTGGAGGAAGTGACTTCGTAGGTCACCGTCTTGTCATCCGCGTGTGCCGCCGCCGGGAAGCTAAGCGCGCAGGCTGAGGCCACGACAGACGCGGCAAGTAGTTGACGGACGGTCATGGAACACCTCGAGATGTCAGTTAGGTTTACAGATCGTTAGGCAGGCTACAGGGATTTTCTGGGTGTCTGCTGAGGCCGCGATCCAGGGGCTTCCGCCCGACTACGTCAGCAAATCGTCAAGCGCCCGAACGGTGAGGCGAGTCGATTGGGGGATCGGCCCCGCAACAGGGACGCAGGGTGACGCCGGCGGCAAGAAGGATTCTCCTGACCGCGGAGTACGGGGCCCCGGACGCGGTAGCCAGGTCGCGGATACTGGCGCCGGCTTGGTATCCCGCCGCGAGCTGCGCACGTTCAGGGCTCATCACGGGTGGCGGTTTGGGGCGCTGTCCACGCCGGCGTTCAGTTTCCGTGGCACCACCCCAAATTCCGTAGGGCTGGCGCGTCTGCAGCGCGTAGGTGAGACAGACCGCGGCAACGGGACATCGACGGCAGATGCTTTTCGCCTGTTGTTCGCGCATACGGCGCACGGATCTGAGCTCGCGATCGCATGGGAAGAACAGCTCCGGGTCCACGGAGGCGTGCCGACATCGACCGTACGTTTGCCAATGCGCATCATGGATATCTGGCGGTGGTGATTGCATAACCAGCTTTCGTTCTCGATACGCCGGGCAATCAACGGTTGCCGCGTCCGGACCACCAGCCGGTTGAGGCCCGATCTCCGAGCAAGGCCCAGCGCGGTCGGACATCTCCGACCTTCACCCTTGCGACGATAGGAAGCGATCGGTTCCGCGCCATCATCCTTTTCGGGTGATCTTCCGGCGCAGGCGATAACGCCGGGCGCGGGAAGTGACCTAGGCCCTAGTGGGTAGGGTCGGCCATCTGCGACGTCTCGAGAAGGAGGACTCGCCGGTGGATCGAGTCGACGGGCCGCTGACTGAGTTGGTGGAATTGCCGGGCGGGCCATTTTTCATGGGCTGCAACAACTTCTACCCGGAGGAGCGGCCGGAGCGCACCGCGTCGGTCGATGCTTTCGCCATCGAGCGCCACCCGGTCACCAATGCCCAGTTCGCCGATTTCGTCGCCGAGACCGGCTACGTCACGGTGGCCGAGAAAGCACCCGACCCGGCGCTGTACCCGGGCGCCTCTCCCGACGACCTGGTCCCCGGCGCGATGGTGTTCCGGGCCACCGGCGGACCGGTGAACCTGCACGACTGGCAACAGTGGTGGGACTGGGTTCCCGGCGCTTGCTGGCGGCAGCCATTCGGGCCGGACAGCGATATCGACGGCGCCCCAGATCATCCCGTTGTGCAGGTCGCCTACACCGATGCAGCGGCTTATGCCCGCTGGGCGGGCAGGCGGCTGCCCACTGAGGCCGAATGGGAGTACGCCGCGCGCGGTGGCAGCACGACGATCTATACCTGGGGCGACGAGGTGTCACCCGGGGGCCAACTGATGGCCAATACGTGGCAGGGCAGATTCCCGTACCGTAGCGACGGCGCGCTGGGCTGGCACGGCACCTCCCCCGTCGGCACCTTCCCGCCCAATGACTTTGGTCTTCTGGACATGATCGGCAATGTGTGGGAATGGACGTCCACGCGCTTCGAACCGGGCGCCGAAGCGCCCCCATCATGCTGCAGTCCCTCCGAAAATCCCGACCCGGCGGTGATACAGGCTCTCAAGGGCGGCTCGCATCTCTGCGCGCCCGAGTACTGCCACCGCTATCGCCCGGCAGCGCGCTCCCCCCAGTCACAGGACAGCGCGACCACCCATATCGGATTCCGCTGCGTGAAGAGCCGGTCATAACTCTCACCCGGTCGTGACACCCACCGGCGCGCCCGTGATGGGGACGGCAAGCACATACATGGTTCCGATGTCAGACTGATTCCGCGCCACGGCAACGCACGTGGCGGTATTGACTTGTCGGAGGATCTGTATGAAACGTGACGTTCGAGCCCAACTCGACGTAGACATCTTGGCGCCGTCAACCTTGGAGTTCCAGATCGCTGTGTCGCCGCTTCCCGGCGCGCAGGTGACGGAAACCATGTCGCTGGAGCTGAATGGACAACCGGTCGAGGCCCAGGAGGTCGCGGGCGAGCACGGCAACCGTATCCATCGGCTCTACGTCGGGCAGGGCAACCTCCAAGTCACCTATGAGGCAACCATTCTCGGACAGGCGGACGAAGTTCCGGTCGAAGCCGCAGATCTGTCGACGTACTTGCGCCCGAGCCGCTACGCCGAAGCCGACAAGTTTTACGGTTTCGCGGCAACCGAATTCGGTGAACACACCGAACCCACGGTTCTGCTGGAGAAGGTCTCGTCCTGGGTCGGCTCACGGTTGACGTATTCACCGGGATCCAGCGATCCCATCGACGGTGCCGTCGATACCCTGCTAGCGGCCGCCGGCGTCTGCCGCGACTACGCGCACCTGGTGGTGGCATTGCTTCGGGCCGTCAAGGTGCCCGCCCGGCTGGTCGCGGTGTACGCACCCGGCTGTGATCCGATGGACTTCCACGCCGTAGCCGAGGCCGTCGTCGACAATCGCTGGCGTGTGGTGGACGCTACCTGCCTGGCGCCGCGACAAACGATGGTGCGTATCACCACCGGACGCGACGCCGCCGACACGGCGTTCCTCGACAACCACGGGGGGCAGATCGTGCTGAATGGAACGTTCGTGTCCGCGGTGGTCGACGGTGAGTTACCTCAGGATCCTGTCGATCAGCTCATCTCCCTGCGATGACCACAGGGAGATGAGCTGACGACGGCTAGGAGTTCCCGGTCAACTTGTCCTTGACGGCGTCCACGCCTTCCTTGAGCTTGTCCGCGGCTTCAGTCAGCTTTTCCTTGACCGCGGCTATCCCCTGATCAAGCTGGCCCTCGGCCTTCAGGTCCTCATCGCCGGTGGCAGCTCCAACGGCTTCCTTGGCACGGCCCTTGAGGTCCTCGGCCGTGTTCTTTGCGTCGTCAGCAATTCCCATGTGTTTCAAACCTTTCTGTATTCCGGCCGCTGCAGGAGCGGGCGGAAGGTTCATCACATCGACTTCCGGCAGTTGTCGTCAACGCCATCTTCGACAGTACCCACGGATTCCCTCCGCTGCGATGAGTTCCTTCACGGCACTGCCCCGAAGAATCACCCGAAAAGGGTGATGCTCACCTCCGCCCCTGTCATTAGCGTCGATGCAAGCATGTCTATTCATATATTCACGCCCATCTTCGCGATCACCCTCCGTTTCCGGATCTTGGCGAGACACAATGAATCACGTTGATGAATAGCGCCGCGGTGACGCCACTGCAGACCCAGATTCTTCGCCTCGAGAGGACTACACATGGAACCCAATAACGGGGACAGCGCCGAATCCACCGAGAACAACAAACGCGGAGGCCTCTCGCGGCGTTCGATTCTGGGTGGTATCGCGGCCGCCGGTGTCGGTGCCGCCGCGGCGACCGCCGCGATCAAGGGGTTTGAGGGCTCCGATCATGCGACGGGTGCCGGTACACCGGGAACCGGGCCGACCAATGAGGACTTCCACGGGAAGATCGCCCTCGACGTGCGCGACTCCACACCCGACTGGACTCCGTACGAATTGAAGCGCGCACCGGAGGGTGCGCCCAACATCCTGGTGGTGTTGTACGACGACACCGGGCTGGCGGCCTGGTCGCCATTCGGCGGACGTATCAACATGCCGGTGATGCAGCGCCTCGCCGATAACGGGCTGCGGTACTCGCAATGGCACACCACGGCGCTGTGTTCGCCGACGCGGTCCTGCCTGCTGACCGGCCGCAATCATCACGTGAACCGTTCGGCGTCGATCACCGAGGCCTCCAACGGATTTCCCGGCGCCGCGGGCCGGCTGCCCGCCGAGTGCGCCACCATCGGGCAGGTGCTGCAGGACAACGGGTACAGCACATTCTGGGTGGGCAAGAACCACAATGTGCCCGAAGAAGACGTCGCCGGTGGCGGTAGCCGGTCCGAGTGGCCCCTGCAGAAGGGCTTCGACCGCTACTACGGGTTCCTGGGCGGCGAGACCAACAACTGGTATCCCGACCTGGTCGAGGACAACCGGTTCATCGAGCCGCCGTACACCCCTGAAGAGGGCTATCACCTGTCCAAAGACCTTGCCGATCAGGCCCTTCGGATGCTGCGGGATCAGCGGGCCACCAACCCGTCCAAGCCCTGGTACCTGTGGTTCTGCCCCGGCGCCAACCACGCTCCCCATCACAGCCCCGCCGAGTACACCGAGAAGTACAAGGGCAAGTTCGATGACGGCTACGAGGCCTACCGCGAATGGGTGCTGGCCCGCATGATCGAGAAGGGTGTCATCCCGAAGGACACCAAGCTCACCCCGCTCAACCCGATGCCCGCAGAGGTCGCCAACGAGGCAGACTCCGTGCGGCCGTGGAACACCCTGAATGCCGACGAGAAGCGCCTCTTCTCCCGGATGGCCGAGGTGTATGCCGGGTTCTCCGAGTACACCGATGCCCAGGTCGGCCGGATCGTCGACTACCTGGAACAGACCGGCCAGCTGGACAACACCATCGTGTTCTACTGCGCGGACAACGGCGCCTCCGGCGAGGGCTCCCCCAACGGCTCGGTGAACGAGAACAAATTCTTCAACGGCTATCCCGATGAGCTGTCCGAGAACATGCAGTACCTGGACAAGTTGGGCAGCCCCGACACCTATAACCACTACCCCACCGGGTGGGCGGTGGCCTTCTCCACGCCGTTCCAGATGTTCAAGCGCTACTCGCAGTTCTCGGGCGGCACGTGCGATCCGCTGGTGATCCACTGGCCCAAGGGCATCAAGGACAAGGGCCAGGTACGCCACCAGTACCACCACGTCACCGATATCGTGCCCACCATTCTCGACGTGACGGGCCTGCAGATGCCGGAGACCTACCGCGGCGTCACGCAGTATCCGGTGAATGGTGTCTCGATGCGGTACAGCTTCGAGAAGGCCGATGCCCCCACCACCAAGAAGCGCCAGTACTACGCCATGCTGGGTACCCGCGGAATCTGGGAGGACGGCTGGAAGGCCGCGGCCCTGCATGCACCGATCAGCGGTAAGGGCCACTTCGACCAGGACAAGTGGGAGCTGTACCACGTCGACGAAGACCGCTCCGAGTCAACGAATCTGGCCGATAAGTACCCCGACAAGCTCAAGGGGTTGATCGCGGCGTGGTTCGACGAAGCAGACAAGAACTTCGTACTGCCCCTCGATGACCGATCGGCCACCGAACTGCTCACCATCGAACGGCCGTCGACCGAACCCAAGCGCAACCGCTACATCTACTACCCCGACACCGCACCCGTGCCCGAGGGCGTGGCGGTCAGTATCCGCGGCCGGTCTTACAAGATCATCGCCGACGTGGAGACCACCAAGGATTCACAGGGTGTGATCTTCGCGCACGGCTCGCGGTTCGGTGGACATGCCCTTTTCCTCAAGGACGGGAAGCTCCACTACGTCTACAACTTCCTGGGGCTCAAGCCGGAGCAGGTGTTCGTCTCACCGCCTGTGTCTCCCGGGAAACGCACCCTGGGCATGGAATTCGTCCGCAAGGACAAGGGCCAGTACGGCGAATCCCTGGGAACGACAACGCTGTTCATCGACGGTAAGCCGGTTGCCAACGGCCCGATGCGGGCCCAGGTGGGCAAGTTCACCCTGGCGGGCGACGGCTTGTGTGTCGGCTTCGACAGCGGAGACAACGTCTCGCAGCTGTACGCCCACCCCGGGACCTTCACGGGGGGCACCATCAAGGGTGTCGCGATCGACGTCAGCGAGGAGACCTTCATCGACCTGGAGAAGGAAGCACAGGCAGCGTGGGCGCGGGACTGAGCTCGTACGCGGGGTGAAATGCCGCCGGGCTCGGGCCGGCCATCGGGAAGCTGGCCAGTCCGAGCCCGGTGGCGCCATTCCCCGATAATCGGTGTGCGAAAACCAATATCAGTACACCGAGAGGGGGACAGATGACTCGTATCCCTGAGATATGCGACCGGCCGCACCCCGGTGTGGGCTGCTTCGTCGTCAAAGACGGCCGGTTTCTGATGGGTCGGCGACGGGGCGCACACGGTGCGGGCACGTGGTCCGTGCCAGGTGGCTGGATCGAGCGGGGCGAGAGCCCGGAATCGGCAGCCATTCGCGAGGTCTGGGAGGAAACCGGCATGAGGATCGCCGATCCTCATGCCGTCGGCGCCACGACAACTGTCCATCCTGAAGGTTTGTGTTCTCTGACGGTGTGGGTCGTTTCGCGTTGGGAATCCGGCGAACCGATCTGCAGGGAACCTGACAAATTCGTTGAACAGCGTTGGTGTGCACTAGAAGCAGGACTGCCCACGCCGCTATTCGGCGTGTGGACTGATCTGCTGGCCTCACCCACGTACACGCGTCTACGCGAGCTGTTGGTCACCAACCCGTATGCATGACAGCGCCAAAGTACAGGCTGCTTAAACTCACAACGAATTCATGCTGCGCGACTACGCCCATCGGCATTCCGTTGCGCATACAGCCAAATCTTCACCGCGACTTCGCTTAGCGGCCAAACCCACTCCCCTCATTTGTTCGATCGTCGCTATCTACTTCCGTGATCCGATTGCACAGCTTCTTGATTTCCGAGTGGTTTGGAGTATCCGGTGATCGACTTGGGCACATTGCTATTGCGGACAAGCGCAGGAGCGCTGCTGATTGCGGCGGGATGCCTGGTGGGCGCGAGTGCTGCGCAGGCCGCGCCTTCCGGCGACGGCGCCGGAGTTCATGGGGCAGAGTCGGCCAGCGGAGCGAAATCTGGTTCGGGCGCGACGTCTTCGGGTGAATCCACTGCTCGCGCCGGTGCTGGTTCCACAGCCACAGATTCCGTCAACACCAAGTCCTCCAAGGACTCACAACGCTCGGTCACCCCTCGCAATCCGCGCGAGGCGGCAGATTCATCCAGTGCAGGCAGCCCTGGCAGCTCTGCCGCTGCGCAGCAGAAATCCCCCAGTGCCCCGTCGTCTGGGAATGCCGCAGCCACAAGCGATAAACCCGATGTCGCACAGGCGCCGCGGGCCAACACTCTCACCAGCGCGAAACCGAGTACCGCGGGCGCAACTAGCGTCGCCCGCGAACCGCACACAGATGCCGGTCATACGACGGCGTCCGAACCGACTCACGACGCAACCACCGGGACCAAACCAGTCGACGGACCCAAGGCGCCCACGCAGACTCTGTCAGGTCACGACACGGCGACCAGCGACCCGAAAGCACTTGAGGCGCAACTTCCTCGAACCAAGACCGCCGCACCGGAATCACTTCTCTCCGCCGCTGGCGCCCCTAACACACAGACACCACCGGCGGGCAAAAGAACTTCCGCCCGAAGCACTGATCCTGCCGTCACTACGCCACTTCACACCGCAGCGGATAGCGAGCTGATCAACAAGACCACTGCTACGGTCAGCATCCCCCGAAGCGCGCCGACAGCAACCCTCACCGATACGGTCGCACCACAGCACCTGGCAACAGTGGAGTTGCCACGACGCCAGTCAGCCGCACCCGAAGTAGCACTGGCGCCAATAGCTTTAACGCCACGGGCTCCCGTCTCGACGGCGGTGGCACCTGCCCTCCCCGCGCCGGTCGCCCCGCTGGCACCCCCGGCGCCCGCGCCCGTTCCGGTGCCAGTCAATCCACCGGCACCCACCGGTGGTACCAGCTCCGTCACGTCGACCTCTGTCAACACCCGTAAGCGCGGTGAAAGCGCCGGCGACACCGTGACTCAGGAACCCGTGAACAAGGTGCTGGTGATCGGTGTTGACGGCACCAACATGAGCAAGATTCTTGACGCGCAGACACCCAACTTCCACGAGTTGATGCAAGAGGGAACCACTGGCGTGTCAAGTATCGCCGGGCATACCACCATCTCCGCGGACTCATGGACGACGATCCTGACCGGCGTATGGGACAGCAAACATGGCGTGACCAACAACGGCATCACCAACGACTTCACCCGATTCCCCTCGGTGTACACCCAGATCGAAAGGGCCAAACCGGAACTCAAAACCGCATCGATAGCAGACTGGAACGTGCTGGAGAAGATTGCGCAGGGTGGTATCGGCGCCGACCAGGTTGTCCGCACACCCGCTATCGCCGGTGACGATTCCGAAAGCCAACTCGATGCGCAAACCTCTGCCAGTGTCGCCAAGTCAATCCAGAAGGACGGCCCCGACTTTCTCTTCACCCATCTAGACCAGGTGGACCACGCCGGCCACCTCTACGGCGGCGGATCTCAGCAGTACATCGACGCACTCGAACGCACAGACGCCAACGTCGGCACCATCATGGACGCGGTCCGGGCCCGGGAAGCAGCGACCGGCGAGAAGTGGACGGTGCTGGTGGTGACCGATCACGGACACCGTCCAGAATTGGGTGTAGGGCATGGATTCCAGTCTCCCAACGAGACATCCACCTTTGTGATCGCCCGCGGCCCTGGCTTCAAACCCGGCCAGATCAATCCGGCGTTCGGGATCGACGACATCACCCCGACCGCCCTGGGGCTACTGGGAGTGCCGTCGCTTCCCGACTCCGACGGCACCGACCTGCGGTCGCTCGCCGACCACGCCAGTACCCCGACTAACCGCAAGACGGCGATCAGCGACATGGTCAACGCCAACCACTATCCGGACCTGCTCACCCGGCTGCGGCTCGGAATCCGTTCGGTGATCAGCCTGCCCGCCGGCCCGCTGCTCGACGGAATCGTCGATGGTGTCAATGGGGTACGACGGCAGCTTGACGCGGTGGGCTCCTCCGGAGTGCCCGTGTTCTCGCCACTGGCCAGCGCCACGAGTTGGGCATTGGGGGCTTTCAACCAGGGACTCACCGCGGTCACCAACGCGGTGGTCACGGCGGTCAACCGCCTCACGGGTGCGGGAGTCGTCGACGCGGCGCCCGGTGACAATGACCGCAGCCTCCCCCAGCAGGTGCTGCCGGCCCTGTGATCAGGTGTTGCACCGCAGCGTCAGTGCGGCGCGATGCCGATGGCTTCGCGGCGGTTCGATACCTGCAGTTTCTGGTAAATGGATCGCTGATGTGTCTTGAGGGTGTTGACGGACACCGAGAGCTTCGCGGCGATCTCCGCCGCGGTCATCGGAGTCCGCAGGTACGCCAACACTTCTCGCTCCCGTGAGGTAAGTGCTGCGGCGGGGTTCTCCGATGTGCCTGTCTCGCAGGCCAACAGACAATCGGCAAGAAAGTCCGGATACGCGGTCCGCGAGCTGTGTGCCCCCAACAGCTCACGGCACGACTGATCGGCGTTGTCCAGGAACGGGTAACGCACGGATTCGGAGGCCGCCAGCGCAAGCGACTCCTCCAGCAGCTGGTGGGCCTCGTTGTTGTCGCTGCGATCCCACGCCAGTAAGGCGCCCACCAGAGCCGCGTAGGCACGCGTGTAGGGAGCCACTGACTCGCCACGTGCATTGTCGGCCAGGGCTTGTGCCAGATCGGCGTCTCCAAGCCGTCGGCATATACCCGCAACCATCGCAGAGGCGGTCGGCAGTGGCGTCACATCGACGAGCCTTGCCGCCAGCCGTAAGGCCTCGTGGTTGTGTCCCCGGATCTCGGCGATCCTCGCGAGCGCGGCTGTACGGAAACTGCCAATCGGCAGGGCCCTGTTGTCTCCCTCGCCGATGCGTGTGGCCACCGCCTCCAGTTGCGGGAGGGACAAAGCGCACCCCTGGTTCCACAGCGCTGCGGCACTGAACACCAACATCATGCGCCCGATGTTCGGATAGCCCTCCCCCACCGCAGCATCCACCACGGTGAAATCCTCGAGCGCGCCGACCAGCTCGCCCTGCCACAGTTGTATGAATCCCGTTGTGAAACAGGATATCCCGCCGCCTTCGTGAGAGAGCCAGGGAACCTCTGCCATGCTCAGCGACTGCTGGGCGCGGCCGAACTGTCCGGCGTGGACATACGCGAAGGCCAGGCTCTCCGTGGCCCTGTCCGCGACCGTCGCCAGACCCAGCGCACGGCACTCCTGTGCCGCCGACTCCAGCAGTCGCATCGAGTGGCCGACGTCGCGCCGCAACCGGGTTTCGGCCCAGCCCACCAGGAACAGTGCGCAGGCATACACGCGGTCGGGCACCAGTGTCCGATCGGTAAGAGCCTCGGACACCGCGTCGACGGCGCCCGCCATGGTGCTGTGGTCGTCGGAGATCAGGATGCGGCTCAGATTCGCGACAAGGCGCACGCGCCGAGACTCGACGTGATCGTGCGCCAGGTCCTGCGCACGGTCGAAATGCAGCTGCGCGCCAAGGCGATCACCGGCGACCTCGCGGCAACAGGAACGCACCATCGCAATGTCGGCCGTCTCGCCGAACGCCTCGGCCACCTGGATGCACGCACTCTCCAGCGCCACAGATCTGGCCTCTAACAGCAGTTCGAGCCAGTGGTCGGTGATCGTCTCCGCGGCCAACCGCCCGTCTGCACCGCGAACGGCATGCTCAACGGCATCCAACGGATAGCGGTCCCGCAGCGCGCGTGCGGCCAGCAGATTCAAGGCGCTCCATCGCGCTGGGTCCGACTGCCGCAGCACTTCGCCACAGCCGTGCGCGAACATCGAATGCCATTGGTAGATAGCCTCTTCACCAGATCCGAATCGTTCGATGAACAGTCCGGACGTCGCACATTCGGCGAGCAGCCCCGCGGCATCGGCGCGCCCGGAGAGAGCGGCGGCCAAGCGTTCATCCACCCGCGTGCATACCGTGGCGGCCAGCACGAAGTCGGCAAGCTCCGGGCGCAGCCGCCCCAGAACGGCGGCACGGATGTACTCGCTGAGATCCAGATCATCAGGAGTACTGGGTATTTCGTCATCCAGGAGCGCCAGCCGCACGGCTGCGGGCCAGCCCCCGGTGCTGTGCGCGATGCGTTCGGCAGCTCCGGCCGAGAGGTCCTGCCTGCGTAGATGACCGGCGGCCGAATGCACATCCTCAGCCGTGAAAGCCAATTCGCCCGCCGCGACCACCGCCACCTGACCGTGTACCCGCAGCCGGGTGAGCAAGGCTTCCGGCGCCTCCGTGGTGATCAGAATCAATCGCAGCCAGGACGGCCCGTGCTCGATGAACTCGACGAACTCCGCGGACTGCGTGACGCCGATGGCCTTCTGGAAGTCGTCGAGCACGACCGTGACCGGGCCGGGCATCTGGATCGTCGACAGGGCGGTGAACACCAGTCCCGGAGACGGCAGCTCGAAGGCGGTCGCCAGGGCGCGCCGGACCTGGGCGTCGTCACCGTCATCTGCGGCGTGCCGCAGCGCCGTCATGATGCCGCGGATCAGCTCGGGAAAGTCTGCTGCCTGCTCCGTCACCGTCAGCCAGCCGACCGAACCCGGCTGCTGTTGTCGCCGCGCTGCGGCCCATTGCCCTACGGCGACCGTCTTGCCGAAGCCGGACGGCGCAAGCACCACGACGGCCCTGGACTGCTCAACGTGCAGGTCAAGAGCATGGTGCACGGCCGAACGGGCAATCATTCCCGGGCTCGATGACGGTGGCGTGGCCAGAAACCACGGCGCAGGACTCCACGCCGTGGATCCGGTGGGCTCCCCGACCGCAGTCAGGTCGTCGCGGCCAGCCATCCGTTCATTGTCGCCGGAACCCGGGTGGCCCCGTTAGCCACCCGGGTTCGGCGCTCTCACGTTGCCGATTGCCCGAGGGTGACCTGGACCGTGCGCGATGTTCCCGACTGGTCCGCGTAGGTGAGTGTGACCGCGTCGCCGGGCGCCTTGGACCGCACCGCGGCCACCAGCGCCTCGGGACCGTCGATCACCTGGTTGTCGACCTTGGTGATCACGGCGCCCTTGGGCAGGCCGGCCGTCGCCGCCGCGCTGCCACTGACCACACCCGCCACGACCGCGCCAGGCATGTCGTCACCGGAGCCCAGCTGAACACCCAACGAGGCATGCCGCACGGTGCCGGTGGAGACCAGCTCGTCGGCGATGCGCTTGGCTTGATCCACCGGGATGGCGAAGCCCAGGCCGATCGAGCCGGCCTGTCCGCCGCCCTGTGAGTCTTGGCCGCCGGACAGCGAAGCGATCGCCGAGTTCACACCGATGAGGTCACCGTTCATGTCCACGAGTGCGCCACCGGAGTTGCCGGGGTTGATGGCCGCATCCGTTTGGATGGCACTCATCACCGAATGCTGTCCGCTCTGGTCGTCACCGGTGCTGACCGGGCGACCGAGCGCGCTGATGATGCCGGTTGTCACTGTCCCTTTCAGGCCCAGGGGTGAACCGATGGCGACGACGTTCTGGCCAACCTTCAGATCTTTCGAGGAACCGATGGAGATCGGGGTGAGGTCGGAGACACCCTGGGCCCGGACCACGGCCAGGTCATCGTCGGGGTCGGTGCCGACGACGGTGAACGGCACCGTACGGCCATCGGCCAGGGTCACGGTTGCCTTGACGCCGTCGCCGGAGTGGGCGGACGGCCGGGTGCTGCGCCGGTCGTGGCCGTTGGGCACCTGCCCGTCACGACCATCCTGATAGTCGCCCGGCAGCTGTTCGCCGGGAAGGATGCCGGGCGGAAGGTTGGTGAGCGGTCCCCGGCGCGATGGGGCCGAGGGCGCCAGATCGCCGCTGCTCGACGTCGCCGCCGCGGCGGCCACGACGTGATTGTTGGTCAGGATCAGTCCGTCAGAACTCAGGACGATGCCGGAGCCTTCCTCGCCCTGCTGCCCGCTTTGAATCTTCAGTTGCACCACGCTGGGCAGCACTTTGGCCGACACCTGTTCAACCGAGCCGACCGGGGCCGCAGCACCGGGCTGTCCGAGTATTGAACCTGTTGGCAGGGAAGGTTTTCCGGCGACACCCGGGCTCGATACCTGCGCTACGGGGGCGGGATGTCCGGACTGGTTCACCACGACGACGGCCGTGGTGGCGCTGGCGGCGATGGCCACCACAACGGCGCCGGCGGTCAGCCCGACAGCGCGAAGACGTTTCCGGCGCAGCGGGTTCGGCGCCAGTTCGGCACGGTCCGGGAACGTCTCGCCATACGCGTAGCGTGTCCGGGTGTCGGTGGATGGACCGTGCACCTGGCGATAGCCGTGCTGGCCCAATGGGAATTCGGTTCCGTACGGCGGATGCCCAGGCTGGTAGTTCATCGATATGTCCTTCTTCCTCACGATGCAGTCAGGGCACTGTCCGCCTCTGGTTCGCACTGTCACAGTGCCTGCATCCACTGAGGCCAGGCTGAGAATTTCCTCGATGCTAGCCAAGACTTTTCAGGAGGTGGTGGGAGCAGAAGGCGGTTGCTGGCCCGCATCCACCACCGCGAGGGGCGCCGTCGCCGGTTCCGAGGCGTGCTGCTGGCGGCCGCGCCGGACAATCTCAAAGACGTTGATCGGCCACCAGAACCACCGGCCCAGTGCCGCCGCGATGGCGGGCGTCATGAATGCGCGCACGATCAGGGTGTCGACAATCAGGCCGATACCGATGGTCATACCGAGTTGGCCAACCACCCGCAGATCGCTGACGATCATGGACATCATGGTGAACGCGAACACCATGCCCGCGGCGGTGACGACGCGACCGGTGGCGCCCATGCCGCGGATCATGCCCGTGTGCAGCCCGGCGTGGATTTCCTCCTTGAGCCGCGAGACCACCAACAGGTTGTAGTCCGAACCCACCGCGAGCAGGATCACCATCGATAAGGGGATGACGATCCACTGCACACCGAGCCCAAGGATGTCCTGCCACAACAGCACTGACAGGCCACACGCGGTGCCCAGGGACGCGGCCACAGTACCGACGATGACCAGGGCGGCCACCACGCTGCGCGTGATCAGCACCATGATCGCAAAGATCAGGATCATCGAGGCGATGATTGCGATGGCCAGATCGACGGCTACACCGTCCTGCATATCGGCGTACATCGATGCGGTGCCGGCCAACGAAACCTTCGCATTGGACAGCGGCGTGCCCTTCACCGCATCGGCGACAACACCTTTGATGTCACGGACGTGTTCAATGCCTTCGACCGACGCCGGGTCGCCCTGGTGGGTGATGATGAAGCGAACCGCCTTGCCGTCCGGGGAGACGAACATTTTGAGGCCGCGTTTGAAGTCCGGGTTGGTGAACACGTCCGGCGGTAGATAGAAGAAGTCGTCGTTCTTGGCTTGGTCGAAGTACAGGCCAATTTCCGTGGCGCCCTTGGCCATCTCCTGCTGCTGGGCCTGGGTGCCCGCCTGGGTGCTGTGCATGGCGAGCATGAAATCGCGCATACGGCTCATCGAATCGATGGTCGTTCTCAGGACCGGCAGCATCTGCGGCATCAGCTGATCCATGCGATCCATATCGGTGACCAGACCACTCATTTGGTCGGCGAGCACGTCCACACTGTCCAAAACATCAAAGATCGATCGCAGCGACTGGCAGACCGGGATGTCAAAGCAATGCTTCTCCCAATAGAAGTAGTTGCGCAGCGGCCGGAAGAAGTCATCGAAATTGGCCAGGTTGTCGCGCATCTGCTGGATGGTTGCCACCATCTCGTGAGTCCGGCCCACCATGCTGTGCATGGTGCCCGTGAGCTCCTGCATGAGGCTGTACATCCGCTCCATGCTGGAGAGCGTCTTACTCAACTCGTCGGCCTGCTCCAGCATCTGGGCCGAGCTGTCATTGTTGAACTTTGCGGTCTGCAGCGTGCCCGCGTTCTGCGCGCCCATGAGGAACGGGATCGAGCTGTGCTCAATGGGGGCGCCGAGCGGACGGGTGATCGTCTGCACCCGTTCGATACCGCGCATATGGACGATGCCCTTGGCCACCCTGTCGATGACGAGCATGTCGGCCGGGGTGCGCAGATCGTGGTCGGCCTCCAGCATCAGCAGTTCCGGGTTCATACGGGCCTGCGAGAAGTGCCGGTCCGCCACGTCCATCGCGCGGTTGGCCGGCATATCGGCGGGCGTGAATTTCTGATCGTTGTACTGCGGCACGTAGGTCATCAGGCTGACGAAGCCGATGATCGCAATCATGCTGGTCATCACGATGATGGGGATGGGCCAGCGCACTACCGCGGTACCGACCTTGCGCCACCCCGTGGTGGAGAGCTTGCCCCTGGGTTCCAACAGCCCGAACTTCGAGGCCACCGTCAGCACGGCGGGCGCCAATGTCAGCGCCGCGAGCACGATCACCAGCACCGAGATCGCGCACGGCAGGGCCATGCTTTGGAAGTAGGGCAGCGTGGTCATGGTCAGGCACATGCACGCGCCGACGATCGTCAGACCGGAGCCCAGAATGACGTGCGAGACACCGTGATAGGCAACGTAATACGCGTCTTCGCGGCTGAGGCCTTTCGACCGCTCCTCGTGGTACCGGCCGAATAGGAAGATCACGTAGTCAGTGCCGGCCGCGAGCGCCAGCATTGTCACCATGCTTACCGCGTACGGGGTCAGCCCGATGACGTTCAAGTATCCGGCAGTTGCCGTAACACCTTGTGCCGCAAATAATTCCAGGCCAATAATGACCATGGATATGAGCATGGTGACGATGGAGCGGTAGATGAACAAGATCATCACGACGATCACGCCCACCGACACCAATTCCATGGTCGCCATGCTTTGGTGACCGGCAACCTGAGTGTCGGCGTTCAGCACGGAGGTGCCGGCGATATGAGCCTTGATGCCCTGCGGCGCGGGCACGGAGCTGACGATCTCGCGCACCGCAGCGACAGATTCATAGCTCGCGCTGGTGCCCTGCGATCCGTTGAGGAAGATCTGCACGTACGCGGCTTTACCGTCCACGCTCTGCGAGCCCGCTGCGGTCAACGGATCACTCCAGAAGTCCTGGACGTTCTGCACGTGCTCGTGATCGGCCTTGAGCTTGGCGACGATCTCGTCGTAGTACTTGTGCGCGGAGTCGCCGAGTTTGTCGTCGCCTTCCAGGACGACCATCGCCGAAGAGTCCGAGTCGTACTGCTGAAACACCTTGCCGATGTTCAGCATCCCCTGGTACGACTCCGAGTTTTGCGGGCTCAGCGGCACCGATCTGGTGGCTGCCACTTCGTTCAGTGAGGGCGTGACCGTGCCCAGGATGATCGCCAGCCCGACCCAGAACAAGATGATCGGCAGCGAGAAGATCCGGATCATGTGGCCGACGAACGGCCGGTGTGGTTTCGCGTGCGCGTTGCTCATACGGATTTCACCAAGCAGTAGATGAACGGTTTGACTTTGTCTGTGCTGGTTCGGTCGTCGCGCACGCCACCGTCGACCGTCACGCGGCACCCAAGACCGCTGACGTTGCGATCGCCTTGCGCGACGATGTTGGCCGACATGGACGGCATGGTTGTCACGATCGTGAATGACCAAGGCAGTGGGGCATTTTCGATGAGATGGGGCTGCCCGTTCTCATCGAGGTAGTTGAGATTCGCGGTGCCGCCCGTCCCGACGATCTCGTAGGTGATGTGCTTGGGGTTGAAGTTGGCGGTGATGCCCGACCCCTCACCCGGCTTGGGCGGGCGCGGAGTCGCCGAGCTGCGGATCTGCGTAATCGCGTATCCACCGATCCCGACGACAATCACCAGCAGCAGCGGAATCCAAAACCGCTTCAACAGTCGGTACACCGCGCATATCCCCTTCTGCTTCTGCCCTGCCCAGGACCGCAGGTTCCTGCCGATGAGACCCAACTACCGAGAGCCGGCGCCGCCACATTGCGTACCGCCGGTCTATTACGGCAGGACCGTATCACGGTAATAGACCGCCGGTTCACTATGAGGAAGCTGGCCGGACACTAAAATCGGGCCATGACCTTCCGGCGCGCCCGTAACGAGGAGCAGCGCGAGGTCCGTCGGCAAGCCATCTTGGAGACGGCGTCGTCGATGCTCAGCAACATGCCGGTCAGCCAGATCAGCCTGAATGAACTGAGCCGCCGTACTGGTTTGGCAAAGTCGGCGATGGTGCGCTACTTCGAGTCACGCGAGGCCGTGCTCCTGGAACTTCTCGATGCCTCACTGCGCTGCTGGGTCGGCGAGATTGTGGCGGAGCTCTCTGGCGACACGCACTCCGGCTCGGCGCAGGAACGTGCCGACCATCTGGCCGCACTGCTCAGCCGTTCACTGCGGCAGCACGCCGTGCTGTGTGACCTGATGACCGCACAGCCGGGCGTGCTGGAGCACAATGTCGCAGACGCGACGCTGCTGTGTTTCCGGCGATCGGCACACGCCAGCATCTCCCAGTTCAGCGAGGCCATCCGCAGCTTTATCCCCGAACTCGGGGACGATGCACAGAGTGTGTCCCTATCTACCGTGGTGACCAGTGCCGCGCTGTGGATGTACGCCCGGCCGTCTGCCAGCGCGATCGCGGCCATCGAGGCTGAACCTGAACTGGCAGAGATTCATTTGAACTTCGACGCCGACCTGGAAACCATGCTGGCCCGACTCATCACCGGCGCTCTGGTCAAGCGCGGTTCCTGATCGCCTGTCCGCGTCGCACGGCCCAAGGTGGTGATGGCGCGGACCAAGCACCGGCCTCACATGTAAGCTCACACGCCGAGAGGTACTACCGGTTCTGCCGGACAGATCACTCTCCGCCGATGTAGTTCAATGGCAGAACATCAGCTTCCCAAGCTGAATACGCGGGTTCGATTCCCGTCATCGGCTCCACTCTGACCAGGGCATTCTCGCCCAGCAGCCGCTCCTTTAACGCGGACGGTCCCGTACACCGGCGGCGTATGCCTCCTGCCGGGACACGGCTCTTTCGCAATCCGTAGACATGCCGCACCGAGGTGGGATACTGGCATCTCATCGCGAACAAGTAGCTGTTCGGGACTCAGCACAGGGATCGTCGGCTTGCACATTGGCTTCCGCACCTCGGGGTCGAACTCGGCGGCGACGTCAGCGTCCACCGGCCGAGGCGAGTACGAAGTCGTCGGAAACCACTCGGGTTATAGCGCCAGCAGCCTAGAGGCGTGGACGTTCAGCATGCGATGGCCAGACGGGATTGTGCGAGATACGGGTCTCTGGCTCGATCCGGGAGACAGTGGCAAACCCCGGCTCCGCTCGATGCTTACTCCGCCGATCCAGATCGGCCGAATTGTTGCGCCGATGCTGCTACTGCCCGACCCTGCCCGGACGTTCAAGACGACTCCAGCGACCGAACCGATCATCCGCGCCAAGGATTACAGCATTACCGAGATTGGCTTCGGTGCAGACAGCGAATTTACTGGCGTCACCGACCTCGTGACGTTCGTCCCATCTTTCGTCGCGGTCGAGAACCAAGGCCATAGAGATGAAATAGGCGTCGCCGCTCGATGGGCGCGGATCGCGACTGTGTACACCAAAGCTGCTGTACTGCCGCAGAATCTGCAAACCCTCGTTAAGAGTCACCAGGACTTCATGGCCAGCGGCGAGGTCGTGCGCGTTCAGTTCACCACCACCGTGAGACACATCTGCGAAGCAGTCGCCGACACTCCGGGCTCCAACTACACGCTCGGTGGCGATCCGCTGCCTGCCCTTGAGCGATTGACGAGCATCACTCCCCCGGTCGGCCCAACGCTGCCGCCACCAGATGAACTGGGCGAGGACGCACCCGAAGTCAGCGCACGGTCCGCGCACCAGTACCGCCTGGCCAAAATCCGGGGTGCATCCGGCCGCAAATTCAGTGCCGAAGTGCGCGCCGCATACCGAAATCGATGCGCCTTCTGCGGAGCGCTGTTTGGAGGAATTCACGGCGTTCGGTCAGGCATCGACGCGGCTCACATTCTCGCATGGAGCCAGCACGATCTAGACGTAGTGCAGAACGGCATCGCCCTTTGCAAGCTCCATCACTGGGCCTTCGACGCCGGAATTCTCATGCCTACGAAGGAAGGCGACGACTATTACGTCCGCTTTACCAGCTTGGCCGACTTAGTCGATCCCATGAGCATGACCCGCCTGGGTGCCGATGGAGAACGGATTCCCGACGAGTGGCTGCCCGAAGAACCTAAGCACCGCCCCTGCGCCGCCTACCTACAGCGCCTTTACGCTGACCTCGGCGTCACCTTTAAAGCCGACGTCTGAGATTCCGCACGCTGCGCACTCAGCGCGGCGACGATTCGGTGACCCAGCCACTCCGCAACAGGCACCGAAACTGCGTTGCCGCAGGCATGGTACCGCGCAGACTCAAGCGTGTCCTGGTTGGGCATCTCATGAGTTGGCATCGTCCAGTTGTCCGGAAAGCCTTGCAGCCGCTCGGTTTCCAGAGGCGTTAGTCGCCTGACTGCACCCTCGGGGTACGATACGTAGTTGCGTGACCAGTCCGTCCCGGTGTGGCGAGCGGACTCCGCGTAAAGGCAATGAGCCAGCTTCTTTACATACCCTTGCTTAGGATTTCCAACGCGGACCGCAAAGGGGGAAACAGGTTTCGTCCCATCCGGTCGGCGCGCCTCATCATCCCGGTCGCCGCATTCGGGCTCAAAAAGTATCGAGCCGGCGGTCTCCGGGTTTCCAAGAGATCCGACAATGAAGACTCGAGAGCGACTTTGGGGGATGCCGAAGTAGCGACTGTCAAGTACTCGCCACGCCACGCCATACCCGAAGTCGGCCAACGTCCGAACGATGACTGCGAAATCTCTTCCGTCGTGGGAAGAGAGGAGTGCCGCAACGTTTTCGAGGATGACAATTTCGGGGCGACGCGCGCCAATAAGCTCTGCAAAGTCGTAGAAGAGCCCTGATTGCTTTCCTCTAAGTCCACTGCGAGGGCCCATTCGGGCGAGGCTGACGTCTTGGCAGGGAAAGCCGCCCGCCCAGATTTCCGCTTCGGGGATGTCATCAGCAACCACCTTTGTGATGTCGTCAGCCCGAGGAACGTCGGGCCAATGTTTGGCGAGGATGTCGAGGCAGAACGACTTCTTTTCGCACTGCCAGACGGTCTCGATCCCCCCGTGCTCGAAACCCAAATCGAATCCGCCGATACCGGCGAAGAAGCTGGCGACTCGGTACGGCCGAGCGCCCTCAATCGCGTCGTTGCCGTCGGCGGCTTTGCGACGTCCCATTGGTCGACTTGCTCCTTCCATACCCCGCTTTTGCATCCCGCTTATCGAACATGTGTTCGATACTACTCGGGGTGGCCGACAACGGGGACAAGTTCTCAAGCAGTACCGTACGGCTTGTGCCGGTTGGAGCCGATAATGACGCGCCGGGACCGCGCGCGGAACCGAACGCCGCAACACCGTCACCAGCGCGGTCTCGCAACATGGCCGCCATCCGCCGCACGGATACGCGGCCCGAACTACTCCTGCGGAGCGCGCTCCACGCGCGCGGGCTGAGGTTCCGAAAGGACTACGCGGTTCGCGCGGAGGGTCGCATCATCAGACCCGACGTTGCGTTTACGAGGCACCGGGTGGCGGTGTTCCTCGACGGCTGCTTCTGGCACGGGTGCCCCGAACACGGCCGGCCCCCGAAGTCCAACAACTCCTACTGGCTACCAAAGCTGGCGAAGAACGCCCAAAGAGATGTTGAGCAGACACAAATATTGACCGAGGCGGGATGGACTGTCATCCGCCTGTGGGAGCACGTCGCTATCGGCGACGCAGTGTCCGCGGTGTGCGATGCACTCCGCGAAGCGGGCGCCCCGCCGTGACCTATCCGTGCAGCGGGATCACATTCGCGCCATAACTTGGCTTCGCCGCCGGGGCGGATAGCGCGCCGAGCGCGGCCATGCTGCCCGAGTTGTCGTCCGTGTTGATCAGGTACGCGTACACGGTCAGTTCATCTTGACATCCCGGTGCCCCATGAGCGCGGCGATGTGGATGGGCCGGATGCCCACCGTCTGGTTCGATCGCGACGAAACCGGTTAGGCCCCGGCTTCCTCCGGCACATCGTGGCGCACCACGCGGACCTTGCCGCGCGGAAGACTGGCTACATACCCGTGGTACTTGCCATAGATCTCCCACGCCGTGTCAAAGTCGTGGTGTGGCACGTCGATCGCGTGGTCATCGGAGAACTCCATGTGCAAATCGCCCTTGTCGTTCCACCTGGCCTCGGTGCACGTTGCACCCGAGATGCTGAAGAGCGGACGCTCCTCATCCAGGATCGCTTTCGGATCGACGCAAACAATTTCCCGTGGCCACCGCCCCGCAGGGGGAAGCGTGAGCCACATCGGCACGGCGATAACCACCTCGTTGTAGTCACCCAGGCTGATTACCAATCCGTCACGGAACATGATCCGCTGGACCGGCAAGCCCTCAATCCATGCTTCGGACATACCTTCACTCTGAACCCGCCCCTCAGCTAGCACAAGGGGTTGACGGCACAAGTTTTATTGTCGAAACTAGTCGAAACGTAAACGGTATTTGTGCTGCCCGCAGACCTGAGCAGCACACTGTTTTGCTTGGCTTTCTCGCCGTTTCCCGACTCCCGCCAAGCCTGCGGCGTCACCGTCGTTGCCGGACGAATTTCGCTTGGGTGCCCTAGCATTCGCTATGAGCTAGCAGCGTGGCTAGCACAGGGGGCGAAAGGGACACCCATGACAGCGGAGCTATCGGAACCCATAGATCAGCCGCGGATCACCCCGCGAGCCGCGCCCACCGCACGCCCTCAACTGCCCCGCAGCGGTGACCTGACCTTTCGCGAACGCGCCATGGTCGAAACCTCCGCACTCACCGACGTGGCCCTACGCACCGTCGGCGCCCTGTCTGTCATGGGAGTCGTGGCCCCGAGCCTCATCATCGACAGGGAATTCGTCGCGCGTGAGCGTGACAACCTGGCCTTTTACGGCGAGCTTGCCGCGGTGGGCGATGCGGACCTTTCCTTCCCGGCACCGGAGACCACACCCGTGGTGTTCTCGCGCCCCGCGGGGCCGCTCGCGCAGGCCCTGGCCAAGGGCAACGTCGAAAACCTGGACTTCGAAAGCCCTTACGTGGCACGCAATCCTGCTCTGCGGGACTACTGGCAACGCTTCCCGCACAACAGCATCGCGCGCGCCCAGCACTGGCGCCACGACGACGGTCCACGCCCCACCCTGTGCGTGATTCACGGGTTCTTCGGGTCGCCGTATCTGCTCAATGGGGTGTTCTTCGCGCTTCCCTGGTTCTTCCGCAACGGTTACGACATCTTGTTGTACACCTTGCCTTTTCACGGACGGCGCGCCGAGAAGTATTCACCGTTCAGCGGAGCCGGGTACTTCAGCCACGGGTTCACCGGCTTCTCAGAGTCGATGTGCCAGGCCGTGCATGACTTCCGGATTTTCGTGAACTATCTGCGCGGCACCGGCGTGGAGCGGATCGGGCTGACGGGATTGTCGCTGGGCGGCTACACCACCGGATTGATCTCCACCGTGGAGCGCCGAATTGATGTCACCATCCCCAATGTTCCCGTGGTCGATGTGAAATCGCTTCTGCACGGCTGGGTTCCGGCCGAACCGACGATCAAGCTGGCCGCCAAGCTGGGCCATCTCGATCAGAACCAGCTGGACGGCGCGCTCTCCTACTCATCACCCCTCACCTA
Organism: Mycobacteroides chelonae CCUG 47445; assembly: GCF_001632805.1. Taxonomy (NCBI): domain Bacteria; kingdom Bacillati; phylum Actinomycetota; class Actinomycetes; order Mycobacteriales; family Mycobacteriaceae; genus Mycobacteroides; species Mycobacteroides chelonae. The sequence continues at coordinate 4,483,284 of NZ_CP007220.1, forward strand.
TCAACCGGTCGTGCCCAAGGAGCAGCGCCTCATCATCACCGGCCTCGGCGATCGCCTAGCGCCCCCGGAGCAGGCCGAGATGCTGTGGGAACACTGGGATCGCTGTGCGCTGCACTGGTTCCCCGGAAATCACATCCTGCACGTGAACCAGGGCGACTACCTGCGCCGCATGACCGGATTCCTGGATCGGCATCTGAATATTTAACCCTTCACTGCCGATACCAGGCTGATCGAGTTGAACATGTACCACGCGGGTTGGCTCGGCTCCGGCACGGCACGGCCCGAGACATTCAGGTAGTCCAGCAGCTCGGTACGCACGGAATCCCAACCATGGCAATGGAACCAGGTGGACGCTTCGCTGCGCTGCTCGTTGTAGATCAGCGAGAAGAAGTCCGAATTCGCCTGGTCGCCGCTTTCGTTGGCGTCGGCGACCAGCATGTCGAAGACCACATCGGCGTACGTCGTCATCTGCTCGATGCCCACAAAGCTGCCCGGGGCGGCCAGCTGATCAATGGATTCGAAAAGTCGCTCCTGCGCGTCGGCCGGCAGGTAGATCAACAGCCCTTCGACAATCCACGCCGACGGCACCGATGGATCGAAGCCCTTGTCCTGTAGTGCTTTACCCCAGTCCTCGCGCAGGTCGATCGAGATCTCCTGCCGAGATGCCTTGGATTCGGCGCCATGCTCGGCGAGCACCTCGCGCTTGAACTGATGCACGAGCGGCTGGTCCAACTCGAAGATGGTGGTACCCGGCGCCCAGTCGAGTCGATAGGCGCGCGAGTCCAGCCCCGCAGCCAGGATTACCACCTGTTTGACGCCGGCCTCGATCGCCCTGCCGAAGTAACTATCGAAGTAGCGGGTGCGCGCGCCTTGAAAACTCACGAAGTACTGTCCGAATTCCTCTGAACGCAAAGGGTGTTCGGGTAAGCCCCCGGCGACCAGATCGGCCCATTCCCCACCGGCGGCGCGACAGAACACCTCCGCGTACTGATCGACTGCCAGCGGCGCGGGTTTCGTGGCCTCGAGCGCACGGCTGGCTGCCACGAACAGCGCAGTGGAGCCGACGCTGGTGTTGATGTCCCAATTGTCACGATCGGTACGCATGGTCGCGACAATACTCCGCGACTGTGACAACTAGGTTGACATGCGTGGGCGCGCGGATGGCGCGCTAGTAGGCGCCGTCGCTACGTGCCACCGCGCGGAACGTGCGCCACAGGATCGATACGTCGGAGACCATGGACCAGTTCTCGACATAGGACAGATCCAGCCGTACTGCCTCATCCCACGGCAGGTCGGAGCGCCCGCTGACCTGCCACAGACCGGTCATCCCGGGCTTGACCAGCAGCCTGCGCTTGATGACGTCGGTGTACTCCTCGACCTCACGCCGCAGCGGCGGCCGGGGGCCCACCAGGCTCATCTCTCCGCGCAGCACATTGATCAGCTGGGGCAGTTCATCGAGGCTGGTACGGCGCAAGAATCTGCCCACCACGGTGACCCGCGGATCTTCGCGCATCTTGAAAAGCGGTCCGGCGCCGTCATTTTGTGCCAGCAGCGCCGCCACCATCTGGTCTGCGTTCGCCACCATGGACCGGAACTTGATCATGCGGAAGGGCTTGGACCGCACGCCGATGCGCTCGGCCGAGTAGAACACCGGTCCGCGTGATTCCAACTTCACCGCAAGGGCGCAGGCCAGCAGGATCGGGCTGAATCCGATGATGAGCAGGAGCGCGCCGACCCGGTCGAAGAGGACCTTGTGCAGCCGGGACGCACCCTCGTACTGCGGCTCGGCGAGATGAATCAGCGGCACCGACCCGGCGGGCCGCACCCGGACCCGAGGCTGGTCGACATCGAACACACCCGGCGCTACCAGCAGATTGACGCCGATCTCGCTGAGACGCCAGGCGAGCTCCCGCATCTTCTCCGGGCCAAGCTGTTCGGTGGCCGTCACCGCCACCGTGTCCGCACCGGCCTCCAGCACTGCCGCGACGATCCGGTTCTCCGAACCCAGGATGGGGATGACCCGGTCGATGACCTCGATGTTCTGGCCCGGCGCACCCAGATATCCGGGGACGCACACACCCACCACGCGGTATCCGAGCGCGGTGTCACGCCCGAAGGCCTCGGCAAGGTTGAGCGCCGCGGCATCCCCGCCGAGTACCACCACCCTGAAGATCTGCTTACCGCGTGCACGCTGCCGGTTGAGCCAGGTCCGGCTGATCTTCCGATTGAGCAGCAGGAACACGATCCCCACGATGAGCGCCATCCCCAGCGCGAAACGCGAGACGTTGAACTTGAACAGCACGCTGACAATGGCGAAGAGACCGAACATGTGGAATGTCGCGCGCAGCACCCGCTGGTACTCCTCGCCGCCGCTGCCCATGAGGTGCAGATCCCTGCTGCGGTACACACCGAGCAGCAGCGCCCAGTAGCAGAAAAAGCCAATCCGGATCCACAGCTCGGCGGGAGTCATCGGATTCGTCGCGTTACGCAGTTCGACCCAGGTCCAGCCGGCACCCGCGACGATGGCGGTATCGGAGATCAGCAGCCACCGGCTGTACTGCTCGCCCCACCTCGCTGCGCGGTGCCCCGCGGAGGTCTGACCGACTGCCGATGGGGACCGACGGGGGCGCCGCACGCTGCCGATCCGGCCCCTCAGCCGGGTCGTTGCAGACGAGCCCTCGTTCACCGCGACCACGCGCGTGTCCTCTCAGAACAGCCCCAACAGCAAATACAAAAGTGCTCGTTTCAAGAGCCGTCGGGCGTGGAAGTCTCGGCACAACCCGACGATGAGAACCCTCGTGCAAACGACCGGTATTTCGCGCCCCTAGAAAGGAAACGTCCGTTACCAGTTTTCGTACCGGGGGAAATCTAACTATTGGGGCACCATCTGGCAACACCAAAGCCACCCGCTTCCGCAATTGTGGCCAGCGTCACTATGGCGATGAGGCAAATGTGCGGGGCGTACAGATCACGCACGATCAAGATCCCGCACTTTTGGCTTTGTACTGCGTAAACGGCGGATTTGATCACCCGCCGTAAAGTTCGCTGCGTACATTGTTAACTCACGGCGTGAGGCACCCCTTGTAGATCCAGCAATGACTAGATCCACTTCTGTCAATGGCGGTGCAACACATCTGTCACAACCCGAGCCCTCCGCGCAGCGTGCATCCGCGCCCACCAGCCCACACACCGAGCACGCGGACAGTTTTGCTCATAACTAGACGTCGAATTCAATAAATTTGGGTAACACTCTTAACCACATGGTCACGAAGAAGATGGGGCTCAGGAGGCGCCGCTAACAAGATCCGCATGTTAGCTCGACGATTGATCAGACCAGATCGCGACCGGTGCGAATTCTCCAGTTGAGGTCGATCATCAGGGCGTTGAAGGGGAAACGACGCAGCGCATTGGGCAGCAGGCGATTGGCGAGGCCAAGGAGCGTGACGACAGCGCCGAAGATTCGCTGGCGTGCCGGGCTCCAGGGCAGCCTCATCTCGTCCCGGAACCGCTGCGGCAAGAATCCCGTCGAGATGAGTCTCGAGAAGGCACCCACCGGCCTTCGCATGAACCGTGGAACCGCAATCGACGCCGACACGATCCGGTACAGATAAGGCCGGACGTGATCATCGATATGAACCTGATCCAGGGACTGCTGCCAGTACGCGTCGAACTCCGCACACGACTTCGGCCACATCGCCAGCGGCATCTGCAGCGTGGTTCCCATGACGGCGCCTTCTTGCAGGCACCGCTCGGCCATATCGTGCGTCATCGGACCCACAAAGGTTTCGTACACATCGACGAATCCCTTGTAGAGACAGATCGCCACCCACTTCTGCAAGTCCGGGTCGAAGGCGTTGTACTGCACGGCGTCTCCGGGAGCCGATCGCACCTGCGCATGCGATCGATTGGTGGCCTTGCGAAATGCCGCCTTCTGCTCGGGGCTGCCCATGGTGGCCACCGCCAGGTAGGTGAACGTGGTGCGCGCCCGCTTGACGGGGTGCAGATCGGCGCGCCCGCTCTCAACCTTGCTGTCGACGACGCCGTATCCCACACCGGGGCGCGCCAACTGCATGACGATGTTGGCCGGGCCTGCCAGTAGAGCCAGCCCCATCATGTTGTCGACCATGGTGGGCTGGCGCCGCCACGACCACCCCGGCGAGAGGCGCGCAGCCGGTGGCACCGGCTCGTCGCGACGACTCCGGGTACCCGGACCTCCGTCGCCGACGGTCGATTCGTCCACTTCAGACACCCGCTCGATTGTCACCGTTGACCCCTTCAATCTGCGAACGATTGTTCTCAAATATCTTCCAACGGGGTGCCACCTGTCAAGATGTACTGGTGACGTCATCGCGGGTCTATGGGGGCGTGCAAGCCCCTGATCGCCAGGCCGAGCGTCGGAACCGGCTCCTGGAGGCGGGCCTCGATCTGTTGACGTCCGGTCCCGTACCGAATGTGACGGTCCGCGGCGTGTGCAAACAGGCCGGCGTGGTCGCCCGGTACTTCTACGAAAACTTCACCGATCTGGACGAGCTCACGGCGCAGGTGTACGACGGCGTGATCGGTGAGGTCGCCACCTCGACCCAGAAGGCCGTGGACGCCGCACCGCTGCGTAAGAAGACCGCGGCGGGTATCGCCAACATCGTGCACGTCATCGCCGCCGATCCCCGAATCGGCCACCTGCTCTTCGGTAGCAATCCGGCCAATTCGGTAATCGCACAACGCCGTAGCGCAGCAGAGCAGCTATTTACGACGCTCTCCGGTCAGCACTTGAACAAGACGTATCAGCTACCCAACGATGAATCGATGCGTGCCGCAGCGTATTTCGCCGTCGGTGGCGTCGGCCAGACGCTCGCGGCCTGGGTATCCGGCCAGCTGAAGCTGAGCTCGGACGAACTCATCGCCATTCTGACCCGGCTCCTCGAGCCGATCAGGCGGTAGCGACCTCCCTCGGAGTGCGCTCGGCGGCCGTCTTCGGCGCGACAGCCACATCCGCAGCAGTAAATTCCTTTGTCCAGCACGCGAATTCCAAAGTAATTCCATCGGGATCAAGGAAGTAGAACGACCGCACGTAAACGCCCGGGTGCAGCTCCCTGGATACCTGAAACTCGCTCTCGTCATGATTGAGAATGGGCCCCACCCGTACGCCCTTGGACTTGAGCTTGACGCGGTACTCATCGAACTTCTCGGCGGGAACATGCAACGAGATGTGGTTCATGGAGCTCACGGCGCTCACGATGTCGCCGATTCCCGGAATGGCGGGCGGAGCCGAGATGCCCGGGACACCGTCCGGCGCGTCCTTGAACCAGAAGAATGCCAGGCTGTCGCCACCCCCGGCATCGAAGAAGAAGTGCTGCCCCTGCCCCATGGGCAGATCGAGCGACTTGATGAGCGGCATGCCCAGCACGTTGGTGTAGAAATCCACGGTGCGCGCCATGTCCGAACACACAAGCGCCACATGGTTGAACCCGCCGAACTCGAACTCGGAGTTGGGGTTGTTCGGTTTGATCATCGTCACGGGGAGCCTCCTTGATCCGACCGCATGACTGTCTTGCGCTTTACGCTAATCTGAATCTAACATCAGATTCAGAAACGGGTCAATACTCATTCGGCGAGAAAGGGACGTCGTGGTCCAACCCACCGTGCGAGGCCGTCAAACCCAGGCCGCGATCGATGAGGCCGCCCGAACTGTCATAGCCCGCAAGGGAATACTCGCCACCACCGTTGCCGATATCGCCACCGAGGCGGGGCGGTCCACGGCCTCGTTCTACAACTACTACGACTCCAAAGAGGCGATGGTCGCGCAGTGGGCCATGCGATTTCGCACCGAGGCGCAGGAACGGGTATCTGCGGTCATCGGGCACGGGCGCTCCAACAAGCAGCGCGCGCGAGATATCGCCACCGCGCACTGGCTCACCTGGCGCCACCAGCTCGCCGAGATGATCAGCGTGTCGCAGCTGGCCATGATCAACGCCGAATTCGCCGAGTTCTGGAATCAGATGTGTTCCGAGCCCATCGATTTCCTGACCACCACCATCAAACGCGCACAGCGCGACGGATACAGCCCCGGCAATGATCCGCACCTCATGGCCAGCGCCATTGTCTCGATGATGAACCAGTTCGCCTACAACCAGCTCAGCCAGGGCAATGCCGCCACCGTCGACGACGATGCCTGCATCGACACCCTGGCCGGAATCTGTTATCGCGCCATCTATTCCAAGGAGGTCTGCTGAATGCCCACCGAAGTGACCGTCGAGCGAGAGTTTGTCGGGCTGCCATCGCCCACCGCGGGGCGCAACGGCGCCGGCGGACATCCATGCCAGGGGCTGTACCACCGGGCCGCGGGTACCCGGCCCAAGATCGCCTTCATCGCCACCCACTATCAGATCGACTTCTCGGAGCACTACATCGCCGAATACCTGGCGCGGCACGGATACGGTTTCCTGGGCTGGAACACCCGATTCCGGGGGTTCGAAAGCCACTTCCTGCTCGACCACGCCCTGGTGGACATCGGCGTGGGCGTGCGCTGGCTACAGGAGCAGGCGGGCGTGGAAACCGTGCTGCTGCTGGGAAATTCCGGAGGCGGCTCGCTCATGGCGGCGTATCAGTCGCAAGCGGTGGCTCCCAAGGTGACACCCCTGGAGGGCATGCGTCCCGCGGAGGGACTGGACACGCTACCCGCAGCATCGGGCTACGTCGCCAGCGCCGCACACCTGGGCCGACCCGACGTGCTGACCGACTGGATGGACGCCTCGGTCATCGATGAAAGCGACCCGACTTCCACCGACCCGGCCCTGGACCTGTTCAACGAGGACAACGGCCCGGCCTACTCCCCCGCTTTCGTCACCAAGTACCGCGAAGGACAGGTGGCGCGTAACCACCGGATCACCGCATGGGCGCTCGACGAACTCGCCCGCGTGCGCGCCGACGGTTTCAGCGACCGCGCCTTCACCGTGCACCGGACCTGGGCAGACCCTCGCATGGTCGATCCCACCCTGGAGCCCACCAAACGCCCGGCCAACCTCTGCTACGCAGGTGTGCCGGTAAAGGCCAACCGCTCTACTTTCGGAATCGGTTGTGCCACCACACTGAAAAACTGGCTCGGCATGTGGAGCTTGTCGCACGCGCAGACCCGGGCCGAACCACATCTTGCCGATGTCACCGTTCCTGCCCTGGTCATCAACGCCGACGGCGATACCGGGGTCTTTCCGTCGGATGCTCAACACATCTACGACGCACTGGGCTCGACCGATAAGTCCCAAGCCTCCGTCGACGCCGACCACTACTTCCAGAACCCCGGAGCCCGCCAGGAGCAGGCAGATACGATTGCAGAGTGGGCAAGCAAGCGGTGGGAGTAAAGGTCCTCGCCCACTTTCCGGGCGGCCCACGCGTCCGCGAACAGCTTGCACCGCACGCCGATTGGCTTGACGTGCGCTTCTGCGCCGAGGACGATGACGACACCTTCTACGCCGAGCTACCGCATGCCGAGGTGCTGTGGCATGTGCTTCGGCCGCTCTCTGCCGATGACGTCGCGAAGGGCGCACGGTTGCGGCTGATCCACAAGTTCGGTGCGGGGGTGAACACCATCGCGCTAGATGCCGCGTCCGCGCAGGGGGTGGCCGTCGCCAACATGCCGGGCGCGAACGCGCCCTCGGTCGCCGAGGGCGCGCTATTGCTCATGCTCGCCGCACTGCGGCAACTGCCGCGACTGGACCGGGACATCCGCGCTGGTCGCGGGTGGCCCACCGATCAGTCCCTGGGCGACACTGTGCGCGATATCGGCTCCTGCACAGTCGGATTGGTGGGATACGGCAACATCGCCAAGACGCTGGAACAGATCCTGCTGGCGATGGGCGCCCGTGTCTTGCACACCAGCACCCGCGACGACGGTTCCGCGGGCTGGCGCAGCCTGGATGACCTGTTGACCAGCAGCCATATCGTGTCGCTGCATCTCCCGCTGACCGAGGCCAGCGCTGGCCTCCTCGACGCCGCGGCCCTGGCCCGGATGAAACCCGGATCGGTCCTGGTGAACACCTCACGCGGCGCAGTCGTCGACGAGACGGCACTGATCGACGCGCTGCGACAAGGCCCCCTGGGGACGGCGGGACTGGATGTCTTTGCACAGGAACCGATCTCGCCGGACAACCCCTTGCTGACCCTGCCCAATGTGGTGCTCACACCACACGTCACATGGTTCACCGCAGACACCATGACGCGCTATCTGGAGCACGCCATAGACAACTGCCGGCGTATACATGAGGGACTGCCGCTAGCTGACCGCGTGCGCTAGGCTAGCGCCCGGAGATTTACACTAGAGAGTATTCGTAAACGAACCACAATGGCGTGGGAGGACGAATGGGAACAGCTGTACAGCTCGCGGGCAAGGTCGTCGCCATCACCGGCGGAGCACGCGGAATCGGCCGGGCCATCGCCACGGCGTTCGCCGCAGAAGGCGCGAAGGTGGCGATCGGCGATATCGACAAGAAGTTGTGTGAGAACACCGCGGCGGAGATCGGTAACGGCACCATCGGCCTGCCACTCGACGTCACCGATTACGGCAGCTTCGAAGCCTTCTTAGACACCATCGCGGCCACCGTGGGGCCCGTCGATGTGATCGTGAACAACGCGGGCATCATGCCGATCACACCGTTCGGGGAAGAGTCGCTGGAATCCATCCAACGTCAGCTGGATATCAACGTGCGCGGCGTCATGTGGGGCAGCCAGCTCGCCATCGCGCGGATGAAACCGCGTGGTGGCGGCGTGATCGTCAACATCGCGTCGGCGGCGGGCAAGATGGGCGTGCCCGGTCTCGCCACGTATTGCGCGACGAAATGGGCCGTGGTCGGTCTCTGTGAGTCGCTGACCCTCGAACTCAAGGACGACAACATCTCCGTCGTCTGCGTGATGCCCGGCGTCGTCAACACCGAGCTGGTGGCCGGTCTCGAAGAACACTGGCTACTGGGAATCGTTCAGCCCGAAGACATTGCCGCCGGTGTGCTCAAGGCCGTACGAAAAGGCAAGTTCCCCGTCATGGTGCCCAAGAAACTGGGCCCGCTGCTGCGGACAACGGCCATGCTGCCCCGGGCGCTGTACGGTCCCGCCGCGCGATCGCTGGGGATGGACCACTTCATGCTCGACGCCCATGGCACGTCGGCGCGTGCCGCATACGAGAACCGCGCCAGCCACAGCGAGCCCAGCGCCGACTAGTTAGGAAGCAACCAATGCCTATCGCCATCAACAGTGAGCATGTAGCACTTGCAGATTCGGCGCACGCGTTCGTCGAACGTGTGGTGCCCTCCGAGCTGCTGCACGAGACCCTCGAAACGCCTCTGCCGTGGCCTCCCCCGTTCTGGAAGGCCGCTGCCGATCAGGGTCTTACCTCCGTACACCTCGCCGAATCCGTTGGCGGCCAGGGATTCGGCGCACTGGAGCTGGCGATTGTGGTGGCCGAGTTCGGGCGGGGCGCCGTGCCCGGGCCATTCGTCCCGTCGGTGATCGCGAGCGCGCTGATCAGCGGCCACGATCCCGAGCACCCGCTGCTGGGCGACCTGGCCTCCGGCGCGTCCATCGCCACCTTCGCCTCCACGTCGTCGTTCAACGGTACGGCCTCCGGCGACGGCCTCACCGTCGATGGGCAGGCTCGTTCGGTACTGACGGCGGCATCAGCGGCCTATGTGGTGGCCCCGGTTTCGGTCGGTGCCGATCGAGTGTGGGTGGTTCTGAGCGCCGATGACGTCACCCTCGCACCGCAGCAGAGCGTGGACCGGCTGCGACCGGTCGCCCATGTGACGGCCTCCGCGGTCCAGGTACCCGCCGATCGCGTGCTGACCAACCTCACCGACGCCCGGGCCACCAGCATCATCTCCACGATTGTGTCGGCCGAGGCCGTCGGCGTGGCCCGCTGGGCCACCGACATCGCCTCCGAATACGCCAAGGTGCGTGAGCAATTCGGCCGCCCCATCGGGCAGTTCCAGGGCATCAAACACAAGTGCGCCACCATGGCCGCCGTCACCGAACGTGCGACCGCTGCGGTGTGGGACGCCGCACGCGCCCTTGACGATGAGGACGAGACCGCCGGCATTGTGGAGTTCGCGGCCGCCGCGGCGGCGACACTGGCACCGGCGGCCGCCCAGCAGTGCGCGCAGGACTGCATTCAGGTACACGGCGGCATCGGCTACACCTGGGAGCACGATGCCCACATCTACTACCGCAGAGCGCTGGGTCTCATTGCTGCCCTGGGGCGTTCCGGCAGTGCGCCCACGACAGTGGTGCGCACCGCCGTCGAGCACGGCCTGCGCAAGGTAGATATCGACCTGGCACCGGAAACCGAGGCGCTGCGCCAGGAGATTCGTGCCGAGGTCGCCGCCCTCAAGGAAATCCCGTCCGGGAAGCGCAACACCGCTATCGCCGAAGGCGGATGGGTACTGCCCTACCTGCCGACGCCTTGGGGGCGCGCCGCGTCACCCATCGAGCAGGTGATCATCTCGCAGGAATTCCTCACCGGAAAGGTGCGCCGGCCCCAGCTCGGCATCGCGACCTGGCTGGTGCCGTCCATCGTCGCGTATGGCACCGAGGAGCAGAAGCAGCGGTTCCTGCCTCCCACGTTCCGGGGCGAAATGATGTGGTGCCAGCTGTTCTCCGAGCCCGGCGCCGGGTCCGATCTCGCGGGTCTGTCCACCAAGGCAGTCAAGGTGGACGGCGGCTGGCGCCTCACCGGCCAGAAGATCTGGACCTCGGTGGCCCAGTTCGCCGACTGGGGTGCCTGCCTGGCCCGGACCGACCCCAACGCTCCCAAACACAATGGCATCACGTACTTCCTGGTCGACATGAAGAGTGAGGGTGTCACCGTTCGGCCGCTGCGCGAGATGACCGGTGGCGCACTGTTCAACGAGGTCTTCATCGACGATGTGTTCGTACCCGATGAGCTGGTGGTCGGCGAGGTCGACCGTGGCTGGGAGGTAAGCCGCAACACCCTGACCGCGGAACGGGTTTCGATCGGCAGCTCCGACCTGCCGTTCCTGGCCAGCCTCGACGACCTGGTGTCCTTCATCGGCGAGCACGAGCTCAGCGAGGTCGCACGCGACCGGGCGGGCCAACTCATCGCCGAAGGGCATGGGGTGAAGCTGCTGAATCTGCGCTCCACGCTCCTCACTCTGGCCGGCGGCGACCCGATGCCGTCGGCGGCCGTGTCCAAGCTGCTGGGCATGCGTACCGGGCAGGGATATGCCGAGTTCGTGGTGAACCATTTCGGACCGGACGGCGCTATCGGCGATTCCGAGCAGGAACAAGGTCGCTGGGCCGACTATCTTCTAGCTAGCCGTGCCACCACCATCTACGGTGGCACCTCCGAAGTGCAGCTAAACATCATTGCCGAGCGACTGTTAGGACTACCGCGTGACCCGTAATACCGCGACCGAAACCGCGTGGCGTCAGCATGAGGACTTTTTCACCGCTGCTGACGGCACCCGAATCGGGTTCTCAGATACCGGGAACCGCACGGCGCCCGTCACCGTGCTGTTCCTGCACGGCTGGACCCAGAACCGCGAGGCCTGGGACGATGTGGCGGGTCCGCTGCACGAGCGCAATCCCGAACTGCGCATCGTCGCACTGGATCACCGGGGCCACGGTCAGTCCGATCCGGCACCCCAAGGCTCGGTGAACGTTCCCCAACTGGCCACGGATGCAGCCGACTTCATCAATGCCGAAATCCCGAGCGGACAGATCGTGATCGTCGGTCACTCGATGGGCGGCATGACCATGATGGGCCTCGGTGAGTATCACCCGGACCTGGTCGCGCGGCGGATATCCGGCGCGGTCTTCGTCGCCACCTCGGCGGGCCGGCTGCTGCACCGGCTCCGGGTCGTCCCGCCGGTGTTCGAAGTCGTCAAGGCGGTGATCCTGGGTGTGGTGGCGCAGGGCTGGTTCCTCCAGCAGGGCTATCTCATGCGCCCCATCATTTCGACGTTGGTGTTCGGGCGTGACCCACGGCCGTACGACGTGAGCCGAGTGTGGGACCAAATCCGCTCCGGCACCCCGCGCAGCTACAAGGATGCCGCCGAAAGCATGGTGCTGCACGAGGACCTGACCGAAGGCCTGAGCGCCTTCCGTGGCAAGCCCGCCGCGGTGTTGGCGGGTGCCCGCGACTTCCTCACTCCGGCAGGCGATTCCCGCATCATTGCCGCGGCGCTGGAGACCAACGAGCTGCGCACCTACCCGGGCTCGGGCCACATGCTGCCCAACGAGCGCGCCAGCGAGGTTGTCAACGAGATCGTCACGGTGCTCGAGGCGATAGCTCACGCGCCGACCACCCGGGCTGCCAAGGAATCTGCCGGGTAATCGGCGTCCCGGCGGCAGGCCGTTTGCCTGCTAGCTGTAGCGGCCCTGAAGTCGCGTCAGTGTGCCCTCGATCCCGCTGGCGTTTGCCTTGATGAAGCCAGGCAGTTTGTAGTTCAGCAGGGTCTGTATCGCACCGGCATTACGGAAGTCGAACGTCTCCGTGACACGGGTACTGGTTGGCGATAGGGCATCAAATTCCCACCGCCACTTGTGGCCCAGCGGATGCCGCCATTCGATGACCCTGTCGGGTTCGAGCTCCGTCACGGTGCTGGTGATGCGGTAAGGAAGCCCGAACATCCGCATGCCGGTGGAAAAGCGCGAACCAACCTCGAGATGATCAGGCGTGCGGATGTTCTGGCCGACAGTTCCCGACCCGTCCAGTTCGTGGTGGCGTCGCGGATCGGCGACGATACCGAACAACTCCGATGCCGGAGCAGACACTTCGACCGAGCGACGCACCTGCTGGGGCCCCGCCTCTACCACTGATACCGACATACACCCACTCCTTCGTTTACCGGAGAACTAGAGCCGTTCGACTTCGACCGTCACGCCCTGGGCCACCCGCAGCCGCTTCAGCAATGGATCTCCCATGGCGGCCGCAGGCGTCAAAACCCCAAGTCTGTCCGGCAATTCGCTGCGATCGAGCGCCAGAGTCAGGCCACTTTCACCCAGGAGCACGGCGGTCGCCTTATATCCGGGGTCGCCCTCCTGCGCGATGACCGCGCGGTACCGCACACCCTGGGTTGTGGTCGTGTACGTCTCGACGCGGTAGTGACCCTTGTTCCGGGTACGCTCGCTGGGGCCCGAGCCTGGCTTCGGAAGTAGACGCTGCGCAACAAATTTCGGCATGCGGACCCGCGTCCCCAGCCCGAAGCCGGCCGTCAGGAATCCGGTGACGGCGGCCGCGGCGATCGGCGCGACCACCGAACTTCCCAGGCTCATCACCTCGCGATAACGTATCCGGGTTCCATAACCCCAGTCCAACAATGCGTTGCTACGTCGCACAATCCGGGTGTTGACCGGTCCCATAAAGAAGGCTCCCAGCCACTTGCCCGCCAATTCCGGCGCCACGGATTCACCACGGAGCGTCTGGAATTCACGTTGGCGCCCCACTTCCGGTTCGGCGGGGCGGTCCGGGCTCAGCGAGTAGGGGTCCTGAGAGTTGCGGCGCACCTCCGGATCCTCGGCACTCGCCTCCATTACCTCGACCATGGATGCGGCCGTGCCACCGCTGACACCGCCGCGGAACTTGCTCAGCACATAGGTTGTCTCGAGCAGCTCGCCGGTACCGTCTTCCTGAGCCTGCCGGTACAGCGCATACACGCTCAGATCCGATGGGATGGAATCGAATCCGCAGCAGTGAACGATTCTGGCGCCAGTGTCGGCGGCCTGCTTGCCGTAGACGTCGATGCTCTCCCGCACGAAGTTGACCTCACCGGTCAGGTCCGCGTAGTCGGTTCCCGCCTCGGCACACGCGGCCACCAACGGCAGTCCATATTTCGTGTACGGCCCGACGGTGGTGACAACCACCTGAGCAGAAGCCGCCATGGCCGCCAGCGTGGCCGGTCGCGTGGCATCGGCCTCGATCAACGGCCAGTCTCGCACCGCCGGTCCACACTCATCACGCACGGCGGCAAGCTTTTCGGTGTTTCGTCCCGCCAGTGCGATCCGTGCGCCAGTGGCCTCGACGCGTCCCGCCAGGTACTGCGCGGTAAGTCTGCCGACGTATCCCGTCGCTCCGTAGAGAACGATGTCGTATTCCCGGGACATCGGCTATACCTCCAAGTCGCGCAGCTGGCGCTTGAGGATCTTGCCGGAGGGGTTGCGCGGCAAGATATCCAGGAAGACAACGTCACGTGGCACCTTGTATCGGGCCAGGTTGTCGCGCACGTACGCACGGATGCCGTCGGCATCCACCGTCGATTCGGGGTGGCGGACCACGAACGCACGCAACCGTGCACCCCAGTCCGGATCGTCGACTCCCAATGCGGTCGCCTCGATGACCTCTGGGTGTCCGCTGATGAGGTCTTCGACCTCTGCCGGGAACACGTTCTCGCCACCCGAGACGATCATCTCGTCATCACGTCCGGAGACATAGAGCAGCCCATGCTCGTCGAAGTAGCCGACGTCACCACTGGACATCAGTCCGTCGATGATCTGCTTGTGCCCGCCGCCGGTGTAGCCGTCGAACGGAATTGCGTTGCTTACGAAGATCCGCCCGACGATGCCCTGCGAGACCGGCTTTCCTTCGTCATCAAGGATTTTCACGGTGGCGCCCTTGACAACAGGGCCCACTGTGGATGGATTGATGGCCAGATCCTGGGGCCGCGCGATGGTGGCGAAGGCGACCTCGGTGGAGCCGTACAGGTTGTAGATAACCGGCCCCAGCGTGTCCAGCGCGCGGGAGGCCAGCTCGCCACCCAACTGTGATCCCGACACGAAAACGATACGCAGGGAAGACAAGTCGGGCTTGCTCGCGGCCTCGTCAATGGCGTTCAAGATGCGGTTGAGCATCACCGGAACGACCACGACGGCGGTCACCCGATACTTCTCGATATCGGAGAGCACGTTCTCCGGCTTGAACTTGCGATGCAGGATCAGGGTGCAGCCCAGGGTGAGCGCCAGGCTCTGATGCAGGTATCCCAGGGCGTGGAACATCGGGGCGGGCACCGATGTCACCTCGCCAGATCGGAACGGCACATGCGAAAACATGCCGCCGACCGGCGCCAGGGTCAGCGCCAGCTTGCGCGGCGCTCCCTTCGGCGTGCCGGTGGTGCCACTGGTCAGGATCACCAACGACGAGTACTTCGAGGGGCGCGGCGCGGCAGAGGTGCTGTTGCGTTTGATGACCGAGGCGATGGTCTCGTCGTCAGAGGCGGGTTGATCCGGGTTCTCCGGGTTGGTCGGCAAGGCCATGATCCGGCCCAGCTCGGGACTGTAGCCGTCCAGGAACTCGGCATATTCGGCGTCGTAGATCAGGACACGGGCGCCTTCACGCTCGGCGACCTCCTTGGTCTGCGGCCCAGAGAAATCGGTATTGAGCAGGATCACCCGGGCACCGGCGCGGTGTGCGGCGTAGTTCGCGATGATGAACCAGCGGTGGTTACGCGCCAGGATGGCCACGCCGTCGCCGCCCTTGATACCGAGACGGTTCAGTCCGTGCGCCAGGGCATTGACGGCGTCGTTGAGCTCGGCGTAGGTGATCGAGCCCTCGTCGTCGATGATGGCGGTCCGAGCCGGGCTGCGGTGCGCGCCGAAGCCCGGTACCGCGCCGATCTCACCGAACCGGTAGAAGTCGCGGACGATCGCCGCGAGCACGTTGGGCGGATCGAGTTTGAGCATGCCCGCCTCGATGACCTTGCGGAGATAATGCAGCTCAGCGCCACCGCGCTTCGCAAGAGTCTGAAGTTTCGAGAAGAGCGGCCGTTCGGCGATGATCGACATGATCGACAGCCTATGTGACCTCCCTCTCAGCGGCACAGCCAACCGGTCGGTCGGGGGCCCGTCACCAACTACGCCCGGGAAAGTCGGTCTGCAGCCCTACGATGACGCCATGGCAGACATCGTGCTGCAGGTCGCGGGGCGCGAGGTCACCATCACGCACCCCGACAAGGTGGTCTTTCCCCCGGGTGAGAACACAGCGGGCATCACCAAGGGCGACCTGGTGCATTACTACCTGGATGTCGCCGAAGGGGCACTGCGCGGAGTGCGTAACCGGCCGATGATTCTGAAGCGGTTCGTCAAGGGCATCTCACAGGAGGCGGTGTTCCAGAAAAGGGTGCCCGAGAAGCGGCCCGACTGGATCGCCTCCGCGGAGCTGCACTATGCGCGCGGGACCTCCGCCCGAGAGGCCGTCGTCACCGATGCGGCGTCGTTGGCGTGGGTGGTCAACCTGGGGTGTGTGGATCTCAATCCGCACCCGGTGCGTGCAGACGATCTCGATCATCCTGACGAGCTGCGCATTGACCTGGACCCCGTCCCAGGGGTGCCATGGAGCCAGATCCTCGACGTCGCGTTCGTCGTGCGCGAGGTTCTCGAAGACCATGGGCTGACGGCATGGCCGAAGACCTCCGGCTCGCGCGGCTTTCATATCTACGCGCCCATCGCGCCGAGATGGACGTTCCGGGAGCTGCGCCTGGCCGCCGAGACGGTGGCCCGCGAGGTGGAGCGCCGCGCCCCGGAATTGGCGACCAGCCGGTGGTGGAAGGAGGAACGCCACGGGGTGTTCGTCGACTTCAACCAGAACGCCAAGGACCGCACGGTGGCATCGGCGTACTCCGTACGTGCCACCCCCGATGCCCGGGTGTCGACGCCGCTGCGCTGGGACGAGGTCGCGCGTTGTCGCCCTTCGGAGTTCACGCTGCACACCGTGCGCGAACGATTCTCCGAGATCGGTGATCCGTGGCGGGACATGGACGATGCCTCTGGCGCGCTAGATCAGCTGCTGGAGTTGGCCGCCGAGCTGGGCCCTGCCGAAAAGGCCCCGAAAGGTGCTTCCCGGGACGGTCGGCGTCAGTCGATCATGCCGCTCATCGAGATTGCGCGAACGAAGACCAAGCCGGAGGCCGAGGCGGCATTCGAACAATGGACATCCCGGTATCCCGAAACGGCAAAAATCCTTGAGCCGCAGGATGTTCTGATCGACGGCATGCGCGGCCCCAGCTCAGTCTGGTACCGAGTACGGATCAACCTTATCCATGTCCCGGAGGCACAACGGCCCCAACAGGAAGAATTGATCGCCGACTATTCGCCCTGGAACTAGCCCTGCTGCGCCGGCTGCGCAGCCAACGAGGCGGCACCCAACACCACGGCCGATAACGCCACTGTGGTGCCGAGAGCCGAAGTCAACTTACTGATTTCACCCCGACGCCCGGCCGCGGCAATCGCCACCGCGTCGACAGCGTCAACCACCACATTGAGGCCAAGGAATGTCCTGGGTACGGTGAACACATCCAGGCGCGCCAGGCCCAGCGCCAGTACCGCGTTGCGGATTCCGAACATCCGCATCGCGAACACGGCGGGTGTACCCGCGATCTGCATGCGGAAAAGCCGCGCAAACAGGTACGGAGCAAAGAGGCTTCCGGATGCGACGGTACTGCGCCCCAGAATGAACAGCTTCAGAAGGCTCGGGCGCTTGGCCACTTGTGCAGGCATGGAATTCTCCTCATTGAGTCATATCCGCAATACGTTGCCGTACAACGCATTTACTGTACTACATAAGTAGACTGATCGGTATACTAATCCCGATTGCCTTGGCGCGCAATACCCGCCCCGGATGCGCACTCCCGGACGCCCTGGCGCGAGAAGCCCGCCCGTTATGTGACTGGCGTCACACACCGGACAGGGGTGTGATACCCGATATTACCGACTATTCAATTTACGATTACCCATCTACCGTAAATGCGTTCGGTGCAGCGACCCGCACGCACCGACAGACGCACAAGGAGGTGCGCATTGAGCCGTGCATCCGCTCTTCATCGGCCTCGCCATCGGTTCCAGAGTTGGCTCTACACAACACGCCTGGTGTCGTCCGACCTTGAGTTCAACCTCGGATCGGTGCGGATATCCGTGATCGCTTCTCGTCGTTCCCGAGCCTGAGCACAGCGAGACCGCACCCGGAAATCCTCGCTCGCCGGCAATCGCTGCGCCCTGGAACCTTCTGCTCACGTATTGAGGAGTCTGCCCACATGTCATCAAACGTCCGCACACAGGCCGTATTCACCGCCATCGGAATCGGCGGATTCACACTGGCGTTCGTCGTCGGATGGATCCTTTTGGCGCGCTTTGTATTACCCGCACCCAGCCCGGCCTGGAGCGCCGAACAGCTGGCGGCGTTCTATGTGGGGAACAAGAATCACATACGGCTCGGGTGCATCGTGGCTCTGTTCTTCCTGCCGCTCTTTGCACTGCCACTGGGGGTGGTACTCGCCCGGCTACACCGAGCGGAAAGAGGCACCCCGGTGTTTACCTACGCATCGTTGGTACTCATGCCGATCGCGCTCTTTCTCCTGATTCTTCCGTTCATCGCGTGGTCGGTGGCCGCTTTCCGCCCCGAACAAATCGAACCGCAGATCACCCAGGCACTCAACGACCTGGGGTGGTTCATTTTCCTCTTCACCTGGGCCGTGTTCACCGTCCTGTTCACGCTCATGGCGATAGCGATCCTGCGCGCCGAACCCGGCAACGAGCCGTTGCCACGCTGGTCGGCCTATCTCCTCCTCTGGTGTGGACTTCTGTTCGCCGGATCAGTCCTGATCATTTTCTTCAAGGACGGGCCATTTGCGTACGACGGGCTCGTCGGCCTGTACATCCCGGCGGCCGCCACCGCGATCTTCCAGGCAGGGATGTTCGTGGCGCTCGCGCAGGCCCTTCTATCCGACTATCGCGCCCAGACAGGGGTTTCCACCTACCGAGAGCAATTCCACCCAACGGCCTCATGACGGGAAATCTAACAACCGGCAAGCGAACCACGACCGGCCGGCGAGAGCCGCACGTCCCCGGAGAGCCCGGGCTCTGGGTGTTTCTGTTCGGCGACATGATCGTCTTCGCGGCATTCTTTGCCGTCATCGCACACTATCGATCATCCGAAGCAGAGACGTTCACCTCCGGGCAATCATCGTTGAACCTTGGCCTCGGGGCACTCAATACTGTTCTGCTGCTGAGCGGCTCACTGCTCGTGGTACTCGGCCTGGAGAAGGCGCGAAACGGATCAACACATGCGGCTCGCTTTTACCTAGCGGCCGCAGGCACCGGCGTCTGCTTCATCATCGTGAAATTGATTGAATACCATGAGGTTACAAGCCAAGGCTTGAGTCCGATGACCAGCCATTTCTTCATGGTTTACTTCGTCTTCACGGGAATCCATCTGGTTCACACCATTGTTGCCACGGCCATACTCGGGGCAATGGCGTATGCATCACGCGGCGCCGCAGCCAGTTCGGACATCCGACTCCTCGAGGGCGGCTCTTGTTTCTGGCATCTCATCGATCTTTTGTGGATCGGGCTCTTCTCACTTCTCTATCTGGCATAGGCACATGAATCTCACATACAGTCGCAAGGCGACGCTGATATTTCTCGTTCTTGTTGCGGCAACATGTATTTCACTACTGCTCGATGCCGAAAAGGGGCACGGCTACAACATCTCACCGGTGATCGTCGCCATCACTTTCGTCAAGATCTGGCTAGTAGGGAACTACTTCATGGAGCTGCGCGAAGCTCCATGGGTGCTGCGGTTCCTCTTCGGCGGATACGTCGCATCCATCCTGGCGATCCTGCTCGGCTTCTTCTATCTGTAGCCGAAGACTTCCGGCTCCTACGAAGGATCGGTGGGCAGCTGTGCCTGCTCCCGGTACAGGTCCATCTCCGCGCGCAGCGCATCATCGAGCGCACGGTTCATCGCGGCGTGCGAGGTATGCGTCGCGGCACGGCGCATCGTCCCGATAAGTTCTGTTGCCCAAGCGAGTTCGTCGTCGGTGGAGGGGACCCAACCGGGCCCACGTTGACGTGCCACCTCATCGCGCGCGGCACCGATGAGCACCCGTGCGGCGTCGTCGAGCTTCTCGTTGGTCCTCACGTGAATGTCGGCTAGGTCGGTCACTCGCATTCCGAGGGAGATCAAAGCCGCGAAGTTGTCAATGGTGTCGAGATCGGTGACGAGATACGAATCCGAGCCGTCAACAGGCTCGATCAGCCCGGCTTCGAGCAGACGCGCAAGGGCCGCCGAATCGATCGGGCCGAGTGTCTCCTCGAGCTCTCTCAACGAGAGATTTCCCTGGGCAGCATTGGAGAACCGCTTCTCGAGCAGACCCTCGAGATCCGACAGATCAAGCACATCGGCGAGCTGAGCGCCACGCTGCAGCCCACTGAGGAACTTCGTGATGTGTTTGAGCGTGAAACCCTCGCTGAGCAGGCGGTTAATCGCCCTCAACTGGCGCAGATGCCAATCGTTGTAGATGGCTGTCCTGCCCCGGCGCAGCGGCCGGGGCAGGAGCCCTCGTTCTTGATAACCACGGATGTTCCGGGTCGTCGTCCCCGATGCCCGCGCGAGGTCGTCGATCCGGTACTCGGTCATGGTTTCGAAGCTGGCCCTGTCAGTATCAGTTCATCACTGGTGTTCGAGACAGTGATTTTATAGTCCTGCAGGTCGAATCTCTTGAGTTGGTTGACGTACTGCGTGGCGAATCCGGGGAACATCGTCGCGTTGAAGCCGTCATCCGTCAGGTACCAGCTCTGGCAGCCCGAGTTCCAGGTGGTGGATTGCAGGCGCCGCTGGATGTCCTGGTTGTAGCTCTCCTGGATCTCGGGGCGGGGCTCCACCGATTTCCAACCGTTGTTGACCACCGCGGCAATCGCGTCGGTGATGTAGTTGATCTGCGCCTCCATGTACACCAGCGCCGAACTGTGCCCCGGACCCGAATTGGGCCCGAAGGTAAGGAACAGATTGGGATAGCCCGACACCGCCACGCTGCGGAAGGCATACGCCCCTCCTGACCACTCGGTGGCCAGGTCCCGTCCGTCAATCCCGGTGACCGGGAAGGGCGTCCCGGCCTTGCACACGTCGAAACCCGTTGCGAAGACGATGCAGTCGAACTGGTGCTCAATACCCTCGACGGTGCGGATGCCCTTCGGAGCCAACCTGGCGATGGGCCAGGTGACCAGCTTGCAGTTCTCTGCCTGCAGCGCGGGGTAGTAGTCACTGGTCATCAAGAGGCGCTTGCACCCGGCCGAGAAATCAGGCTTCAGCTGTCTGCGCAACCACGGATCCTTCACCTGCACGCGACGGTGCGCTGAGCTGACCGCCTCGACTACCCGAGTGAAGGGTGTATCCCACACGACACCCATGGCCACCGACTCATGCCCCCAGAACCACGCGGCACGCGCCAGCCGCTGACTCAGTGGCCAGTTGCGGTACAGCTGCTTGAGCCGACTACCGGTAGCGCGGTTGATCCGCGGCAGCACCCAGCCGGGCGTGCGTTGGAATACCTTCACCATCTCGGCGGACTTCACCAGTTCCGGGATGATCTGGACGGCGCTGGCACCCGTGCCGACGACGGCCACCCGCTTGCCGGTGAAATCGTAATCATGATCCCAACGCGCGCTGTGGATCTTGTGGCCCTCGTAGCTCTCAAGACCCGGAATGGCCGGGAAGCTCACATTTGCCAACGGGCCGGAGGCCATGATGACGGTGCGGGCGCGCACCGGGTCCTGGCCCTCGATCTCGACGGTCCACTCCCCCGCGGCCTCGTCGTAAGTGAGCCCGAGGACATTGTGGCCGAAGCGGATATACGGTGTGAGTGCCGACGACTCGACCATTTGATCGATGTAGCCCAGGATTTCGCCGCTACCGGAGTACGTGTGCGACCACTCGGCATTCGGAGCGAAACTGTAGGAGTACAACCGGGAAGGGATGTCGCACGCCGCCCCGGGGTAGGTGTTGTCACGCCAGGTGCCACCCACCGTGTCTCCGCGTTCGAAGATCGCGAAGTCGGTGATTCCCTTGTCTTTCAGGCGGATCGCTGCACCGATGCCGGCAAAGCCGGCGCCGATGATGGCTACGGAGATGTTCATGCTGGCTGCTTTCAGGCGACGGGTTCGTAGGTGAGTTCCTGGGACCAGGTGGGCTTGTTCTCCACCAACCGCATGGGAATTCTGCCGGTCAATTTGACGAGCAAGTCGGCGGTGATGTGGTACTTGGACTTGCGGTTGATCACCTTCATCGCATGCCAGGAGATGATGCGGTAGTTCGGCAGCCGCCGGACATTCTCGTTACGCTCGCCCACGCTCTTGTACCGTTTCATCGCACCGTAGAGACGCTCCTCGTCGACACCCATCGCCACGATGTTGTCGCGCATCTTGTTGAGCAGCGGCACATAGCTCAGCACACCGATCAGCAGGCTGGGCTTGAGCCAGCCGCCGACGAACTCGATGAGCATCTTGCGCATCTTGGCATGACCGAGGATGTCCATGACCTCGAAATCCACTGCAAGATGCCGTGATTCGTCGGAGTTGATCCGCTTGAACGCCTCCTGCGCGATCGGATCCTTGACCTCGTCGGTGATGAACTTGATCAGTGCACCATCCAGGGCAACCTCAAGCATGGGGATGACCGTCCCCAGGAACGACAGTGACATCCCGTCGGAGTACTTGTCGAGCCAGTTGATCACCAATTGCACATTGATACTCGGGGAAGGGATTTCGTCGTTCTCGAGCATGCCCCACCGGCGCATCAGCGCGAGTTCGGCGTTGGCGTGCTTCTGCTCTTCGGCGTGGAAGTGCTCGTAAATGCTCTTGAGAGTGGGATTCGGCGCCTTCTTGGCCAGCGCCGCGAATCCGCGTGCGCCGACGTTCTCGATCCACATCAGATCCGCGATGAACGGCTTGAGCTTGGCATGTAGCTCGGGCTCGATCAGCTCGGCACCCGGCGCTTCCCAGTCAATGTCGGCCAGGGACCATTGCTTGTCTTTGATCATCTGCAGCATGTTGTCGAGATCCATTGACATGGAACGTTTTTCCTTTCAGTCAGGTAAATACGAAGTTCAGCGAGTGGGAAGAAGGCGGCCAAGCAAGCCCGCGACGCGCGCGTGTAGCACGGGGAAATGCCGTTTGAAGTGCCAGATGACCTTCGCGTCGAACTGCGGGACCACATACAGGCGGCCCTGGTCATGTGCGTCGAGGGTGCTCACAGCCACCCTCTCCGGGGAAAAACCGGTGAGCTCGATGAGCCGGTCGACCAAGCCCGAGGTGCCGATCTCCACCCCGGTGAGGCGAGCGTCCTTGAAGATGTTCGTTTTGACGACGGTGGGGCACAGCACGGTCACGTTGATATCGGTGCCGCTCAGCTCGGCAGCGAGGGTTTCCGACAGAGACATGACCCCGGCCTTGGACACGTTGTACGAGGCCATCGAGGGACCTGCCGCGAACCCCGCAGCGGAGGCGACGTTGATGATTCCGCCGCGGCCGGCCGCACGGAGCAATGGCGTGAACAGTTCGCAGCCGTAGATGACGCCCCACAGGTTGATACCCAGCGCCCACTTCCAGTCGTCCATGCCGATCTCGCCGACCGGCTTACCGCCGATTCCGACGCCCGCATTGTTGATCACCAGCGTGGGCGGCCCCGCGAACACCTCCTGCGCCTCGAAGACCAGCTTCTCCACCTCATCTCGCGATGAGACATCGCAGGTCACCGCATGTGCGCAGCCCGCAGACAGCCGGTCTATCTCGGCCACGGTCTCCGCGACCCGTTCGGCGTTGATGTCCGCGCAGATCACGTGACCGCCACGGCGGGCCAGTTCAAGAGCGAAAGCACGCCCGATACCACTGCCCGCGCCGGTGACCACTGCCTTTGAGTTCACAGAGATCGGCGGGCGTCTGAAGACGTCAAGGAGCCCCATGAGGAAATAGAACAACAGCAACTGTGCCATTTGTCAATGGCACAGTGCATGATGACAATGAGGCGTACACCACTCCGGAAGGAACTCGCATGACGACGCACGCGTCCACCGCCCCCAGCGCATACGCACTGGAGGTGCTCGAAGTCATCGCCGAAACTCCCGATGCGG
Organism: Mycobacteroides chelonae CCUG 47445; assembly: GCF_001632805.1. Taxonomy (NCBI): domain Bacteria; kingdom Bacillati; phylum Actinomycetota; class Actinomycetes; order Mycobacteriales; family Mycobacteriaceae; genus Mycobacteroides; species Mycobacteroides chelonae. Next base: position 4,507,175 of record NZ_CP007220.1, read on the forward strand.
TCTCCATCGTGTTCGCCGCGCCGCACGACGCCCGGGCAGACTTCGCCTACAAATCCGGACAGTTCCTCACGCTGCGCGTACCGGCCGGCACGGACTCCGTATCTCGGTGCTACTCGCTCTCGAGCGCACCCGGCCTCGACGAACATCTGAAGGTCACCGTCAAACGCACATCCGGCGGCCATGCCTCGAACTGGCTGTGCGATAACGCTCGCGCCGGAATGACGCTCGAATCACTGCGCCCTGCAGGGGCATTCACCATGCGTGACACCGTGGCAGTTCCGGTGTTCGTGGCCGCGGGCAGCGGCATCACGCCGATCATGTCCATGATCCGGACGGTGCTCTCCCACTCCGTACAGAATGCGGTCCTTGTCTACGCCAACCGAGACCGCGAATCGGTGATCTTCGAGGCCGAGCTGGCGGCACTGCAGTCGAAATACGGGAGCCGCCTGGCGATCGTGCACTGGATCGAGGCGGAGGCCGGTCTGCCGACCCCGGACGGCCTGCGCGCGCTGCTGCCCACCCCAGTCCCCGGCACTGCCGCATATCTCTGTGGCCCAGCCCCTTTCATGGATGTAGCGGCGGCCGCACTAGGCGATACCGGACTGGCCCGAGAGAACATCCATCGTGAGGTCTTCGTGTCGCTGAGCACCGATGCCTTCGCCGCGGCACCAGTTGTCGCGACCGCACCGACCGATCCCGATGCGGTGAGCGCCACCGTCGAGATCGAGGGCGACACCCACCAGATCAGCTGGCCGAAAACACAGATCCTTCTGGATGTGCTCCTCGGCCTCGGCATCGATGCGCCCTACGTCTGCCGCGAGGGGAACTGCGGTGGTTGCTCCTACACCCTTCGCGAGGGTGAAGTAACCATGCAGGTCAACGACATCCTCGACGACCACGAGATCCGCCACGGCGTGCGGCTGGCGTGCCAGTCACTGCCGCAGTCGGACACATTGACCATCGCCTTCGACCGCTAGCAGAAGCTTTGGTGCCGCTACCAGCGGTGACCGCTCCCCTGCTCCCGGTACCAGTCGACCAGATGGGGATTGTCGATCGAACGCGGATCCAATGACACGTCAACGCGTCCGGCGAGCACACCACAGATGGGGACCTCGAGCTTCTTGCCGGTTCGGGTGTGCGGGATTCCCGGCGCCTCGATCACCTCGTCGGGGACATGCCGCGGCGACAACCGGGCCCGGATCTCCCGCGCGATCCGGGCACCCAGGTCGGCATCGAAGGTGTGCCCCGGCGCCATCGTGACGAACAGCGGCATCCAATACGCGCCACCGGGCCCGTCGACACCGAGGACGAATGCCTCCGCGATCTCGTCCATGGACTCCACGACCTCGTAGATGTCCGCCGAGCCCATCCGGATTCCGTTGCGGTTCAGGGTGGCGTCACTGCGTCCATGGATGACCAGCGATCCGTGCTCGGTGACGGTGACCCAGTCACCATGGCGCCAGACCCCGGGGTGTGGGCCATCGGCCCATTCATGCTCGAAATAGGCAGCCCGATAACGTGATCCATCGGGATCATCCCAGAATCGGATGGGCATGCAGGGCATGGGTTGCAGGATCACCATTTCGCCTACCTCACCGACGAGGGACCGGCGATCGGGTGACCAACTGTGCAGGTCCACCCCCAGGTAGCGGGCGGGCAACTCGCCGGGATGCGCGGGCACTCCCGGGGTACCGCCGGCGAAGGCGGTGCACACGTCGGTACCTCCCGACAGGGACGACACCGTGACCCCGACATGCGAACCCACCCAATCGAACAGGTCCGGCGAGAGCGGAGATCCGCTGCTTCCCAAAGTCTTCAGTGCACTGAGGTCATGCTCGGCCGACGGCTCCAGTTTCGCCTTCTTGGCTGCCTGCAGGTGTCCGGGACTGGTCCCGAAGTAGCTCACCGCTTCGGTACCCAGCAGCTCCCACAGCCGATCCGTGTTGGGATACAGCGGATGTCCGCTGTAACAGACCACGGTGGCGCCGACCAGCAGCCCGCTCAACCGGAAGTTCCACATCATCCACGACAACGCCGTCTGCCAGAAGAACACCTCGCCCGGGCCCAGATCGCAGTGCAGCCCCACCCCCTTGAGATGCTCCAGCAGCATGCCTCCGTGGCCGTGCACAATCCCCTTGGGCTTGCCGGTGGTGCCCGAGCTGAACAAGACCCAGATCGGATGATCGAATGGCACCATTTCGACCACGGGATCTTGGCTGCCCATAGGTAATTCGACCATCAGCGCCGGGGTGCCGGGCAACAGGCGATGCAGTTCGGCGGTGTCGGCTGCCTTGTCCATCCAGCGACCGTTGTACTGGTATCCGGGGCCGGAGATGAGCACCTTGGGATTGAGCTGACCGAGCCGTGCCGCCGCCCCTTCGGGGGCGTAGTCCTGGCCGCATCCCGCCCATACGGCACCCACCGCCGCGGTGGCCAGGAAGGCGACCATCGCATCGGGCACATCCGGCAGGTACGCGGCCACACAATCACCGCGGCCGACCCCCAGCCGACGCAGCTCTGCGGCCACCGCACCGATCCTGCCGGGCAGCTCACCCCAGCTGATCGCGATGCGCCCGCCCGCCTCATCCACGCCCACGATGGCGTCCCCAACGAGATGTGCGTGACGCAGCATCGGGCTCACATAGTTGAGCTCGGTGCCCGGAAACCATTGCGCCCCCGGCATCACCGAACCGGACAGCACGCCGTCATCACCGTCACGCAGCCCGCGTCCCGGAACATCGAAGAACTCCCACAATGCGCGCCAAAACTGTGGCACGGAATCAACGGACCAGCGCCACACCTCGGCATAGTCCTTCAGTGACAGCCCGTACCGTTGCGAGACCTGGTCGACGAACCGCTCGTATGCGTCACTCCCCATGCGCCCGGCCCGGCTCGCGCAACCCCAGAAGTTCGATCGCCTGCGCCCGCATATCAACCTTGCGCACTTTCCCGGTCACGGTCATGGGAAAGCTCTCGACCACGTGCACGTAGCGCGGAATCTTGTAGTGGGCAAGGCGTCCCGTGGCGAAGGCGCGTACAGCGGCGACATCCAAGGCCGTACGGTCCGTCCGCATCCGTACCCACGCGCACAATTCTTCGCCGTACTTCTCGTCGGGCACCCCGACGACCTGGACGTCCTCGATGTCGGGATGGGTGAGCAGAAACTCTTCGATCTCGCGCGGATAGATGTTTTCGCCACCACGGATCACCATGTCCTTGATTCGCCCAATGATGGTGCAGTAGCCATCCTCTCGCATCACTGCCAGGTCCCCGCTATGCATCCATCCGTCGGCGTCAATCACCTCACGGGTGTACTCGTCGTTGTTCCAGTAACCGAGCATCACCGAGTAGCCGCGTGTGCACAGCTCACCAGAGTGCCCGCGCTCCACCGTTTCCCCGGTCCCTGGGTCCACAACCTTGATCTCAACATGCGGGTGCGCACGCCCGACTGTCGCGGTGCGGCGATCGAGGTCGTCATCGAAGAGCGTCTGGCAGGAGACGGGTGATGTCTCGGTCATGCCATATGCGATCGCCACCTCTGCCATGTGCAGATCGTCTATGCACCGTTTCATCACGTCGACGGGACACACCGAACCCGCCATGACTCCCGTCCGCAATGAGGACAGGTCGCGCCGCGTGACATCGGGCTGGTTAAGCATGGCGATGAACATGGTGGGCACCCCGTACACCCCCACACAACGCTCACGTTCGATCGCCTCGAGCGTGCGCGCCGCATCGAATCCCGGCGACGGGACCACGATGGTGGCGCCGTGCGTCGTGCATCCGAGATTGCCCATGACCATTCCAAAGCAGTGATAGAAGGGCACCGGGACGCACAGCCGATCGCCGGCTTTCAGGTGAATCGACTCGGTCACGAAGTATCCGTTGTTGACCACGTTGCGGTGCGACAGCGTCGCACCCTTCGGATAACCCGTTGTTCCCGAGGTGTACTGGATGTTGATGGGATCGGTGTTGGACAGCTGCGACATCCGGATTCGCACTGCCTCCTCGGAAACCCGCCCTGCTCCCGTAATCAGATCCGCCCAGCCGGAGGTGCCGATGAACAACACGTCCAGCAGCGAGGGCACCTCCGGGCGCACCTGTTCCACCATCGTGACGTAATCGGAGGACTTGAACGCCGTGGCGCAGACCAGCGTGCGAACACCCGACTGATTGAGGGCATAGGCCAGCTCATGGGTTCGGTAGGCCGGATTGATGTTGACCAGTATCGCGCCGATCTTTGCGGTCGCGTACTGCACCAGAACCCATTCGGGACAGTTCGGCGCCCAGATCCCCACCCGGTCCCCTGCCGCGATTCCGAGTGACATCAGGCCGCGTGCAACGCGATTGATGTCGGCGTCGAGCTCCCGGTATGTCCATCTGCGTCCACCCGCGACATCGACGAGAGCCTCCACATCGGGATAGGCGCCGGCGATGCGTTCGAAGTTCTCCCCAATCGTCTCCTCGATGATCGGGGACGTCGACGACCCGGCGTCATAGGACTTCATCGTCTCGCTTTCACCACATAGACCGAACTCGAATGTAACGACTCATCCCAGCCTGCACCTGGCGTTTCCGTGCGTCGTCGCCGGGCGCTTCTCACCCGGGCCTCCGGCCAGTCGCCGTGTTCAGTTGGATGATTCGCTCCGCCCGCCGGAGAACCGGCGCATCAACCATGGCGCCCTCGAACTGGAAGACACCGCGTTCCCGGTCCGCCTGCTCAAGCACACCGTGCGCCCAACGCACCCGCTCGGCGGCCGGCCGGTACGCCGCGCGAATGACGCCTACCTGCGTGGGATGGATCGCCACCTTGGCATCGAATCCGACGGCCACGGCGTCATCTGCTTCCGCGCGCAGACCTTCGAGCCCCGTGATGTCGAGGTACACCGAATCAAGAGCCATCCGGCCAAATGCCTTTGCCGCCAATAAGGTTTGCGAGCGCACATGCTGCGCCACATCGCGATAGCGGCCGTCGGGCCAACGGTTGTTGGTGCCCCACGTCGCGGCAAAGAGATCCTCGGCACCCCACATCGCCGCGACAACGTTCTCGGGCCGTACCAATTCCGCGACATTGAGGGCTCCCAGTGGAGTCTCGACGAGAACCACCACACGTAACGGTGCCAGCGCCGCGACGTGATCCGCGTGTTCACTCTTGGCCAGCATTACGGTGGTGTACTCGGTCCGGGCGAGCGCCTCGACGTCCAGCCCGTGATCGGCGGTGTTGGCCGGGTTGAGACGGACCACGGTGCGACCGGGATCCAGCGGGGTACTGATCAGGGCGTCGCGGGCGGCAGAACGATCGGCGGCCGCAACCCCGTCCTCAAGATCGAGAATCACCACATCTGCTGCTGCGGCGGCCTTTTCGAAGCGTTCGGGGCGATCAGCCGGGCAGAAGAGCCAGCCCGGCCCGGCATCAAGAAATGTCATGGCTGCTGCCGTCCGGGCCGCTTGCGCACCATGGTCTTTCGCGAAGCCGTTGCCACCACGTCGCCGTGCTGATTTCTGCCGGTGTGCGCGAAGGCGACAATGCCCTCACCCGGACGGCTCTTGGATTCGCGCTTGTCGATCACCTCTGACTCCGCATACAGCGTGTCACCGTGGAACAGCGGCTTGGGAAAGGCGATGTCGGAGAAGCCCAGATTCCCGACGATGGTGCCCTGAGTCAGTTGGGCGACCGACAACCCAACCAACGTCGAGAGAGTGAACATCGAGTTCACCAGCCGCTGATTGAACGGCGGCAGTGCCTCCGAGAACGCCGCATCGAGATGCAATGCCTGGGTGTTCATGGTCAGCGTGGTGAACAGAACGTTGTCGGCCTCGGTGATCGTCCGCCCCGGTCGGTGCACGTACAGCACATCGGGCTCGAATTCCTCGAACCACAGACCGCGCTGCTCGACGATCTGTTTGTCGCCCACAACCACCTCCAAGCCCAACCCGGGCGTCCACTTGCTGGCACACCGGGCGCACCGACACTTTGGATGAAAACCCAGTTGTACGGCAAGGATGGCGCAGAAAGTTCTCACCCGATGAACACACTTGGGCTTGAACGTCCACTCAATGGACACGTATCGTGAGCAGGTGACCGAGGCACCCAGCGTGGTACGCCGCACCGCGGCCCTGCTGCGCGCCGTCTCGGCAGATACCGGAACGGGCGTCAGCACCACAGAACTCGCTCGCCGCACCGACATCCCGCGGGCCACCGCGCACCGGCTGCTGGAATCGCTCGCCACCGAGGGGCTGGTGGAGCGCGATACCCGCTCCGGCCAGTGGTTCCTGGGCCCAGAGATCTACGTGCTCGGCGCTACTTCAGCTCCCCGGTACAACATCACGGAGAAGGCTGCCGCCGACGTGGCGGCACTGGCACGGGAAACCGGCGAGAGCGCGTTCTTCTCACTACGCCGCGGCGATCACACCGTCGTGTTGCTCAGCGAGGACGGCGATTTCCCGATCCGGTCACACGTGCTGTACGAGGGCGCCCGTTTCCCGCTCGGAATCGTCTCATCCGGAATGGCCGTCCTGGCTTACCTTCCGGACGACGCGATCCACGCCTACTTGAACAGAGCCGACCTACAGTCGGAGTGGGGCAACGGTTTTAGCATCGATGCCGTCTGGGAGCGTATCGGCGCCACCCGACAAGCCGGCTGGTCCCTCAACCCCGGCCAGTTGGTCGAGGGGTCCTGGGGCATGGCCGCCGCCGTGTTCGACGCCAACCACAACCCCATCGGTGCGCTCACCTTGACCGGCATCGAGGCACGGTTCAACGCCGAACGTCAGCCGGTGCTCGGACAGCTCTTGCTGCGGCACGCGCATCGGCTCAGCCGTGCCGTACGCCGCTAGGGTCCGCGACGCAGAACCGAGGACGACTCGCGGACCGCGGAGGTGATCGCATGCAATGTCGAGGATTCGAATTTCCAGTGCTGCCAATACAACGGCACATCGAGATACCGCCCCGGCGCCAGATCGACGAGGCCTCCGTGATCCAACTGCTCGAGCATCATCCCCCAACCCAGCCCCACCCGCAGCGCCTCGGTGTTTCCACTCGTCGTGGGCACGTAGTGCTCCGGGACAGCAACATCGCGACGAAAGAGCTTGCGCAAGAACTGGTCCTGGAGAGCATCACGCCTGTCCCACCGCATCATCGGTGCCCGCCGCACGGCCTCGATCCCAGAGCCGAGCAGCCCGCTGGGAAGGTAACGCGCGACGTACCCCGGTGACGCCATACCGAAGTACCGCATGGAGCCAAGCGGTTCGGAGCGACATCCGGCGATGGGTTTCGGTTCTGTGGTCACCGCCGCCATCACGACTCCCGCCCGGAGGAGCTCTGCCGAATGGTCCTGGTCCTCAACGCGGATGTCGATGAGCACACCGTCGGGGATTCGCGCCAACACCGACCCCATCCAGGTTTCGAATGAGTCGGCGTTTACCGCGATCGCGACCCGTATCGGGGATCCATCGACTCCCATCTCGCGCAGCGCCTCACGCTCCAGGGTACCGACCTGGGCTGCCAGCCGCATCAGCGATGCGCCCGCATCGGTTGCCACACAAGGCTTCTCGCGGCGAACCAGCACCTGGCCCACAGATTGCTCCAGGGCCTTGACGCGTTGACTTACCGCCGAGGGGGTGATGACGAGCCGCCGGGCAGCGGCATCGAAGCTGCCCTCCTCGATGACGGCAGCGAAGGCGACCAACTGCTGCGAGTTCAAACTCACATTAGGAACTCTAATGCAGAGTAAGAATCATTAGCTATACTACATCGTTTTCTCGCCTTAGCGTCGATGTTGTGACCGTCCTCTTCCTCGGCTTTCTGACCGGAATGTCCCTCATTGCCGCCATCGGCGCCCAGAACGCCTTCGTGCTCAGACAAGGGATTCGCAGTGAATACGTGCTGCCGGTGGTCGCCGTGTGCATCACCGGCGACTTTCTGCTCATCGCCGCGGGCATCGGTGGCCTCGGTGGCCTGATCGCGGCCACGCCGAGTCTGCTCACCGTGGCCAAGGTGGGCGGTGCCGCGTTTCTCATCTGCTACGGGTTATTGGCCGCCCGCCGCGCATTACGGCCCGGCACTCTGGTTCCCGCCGAATCCAATCCGGCACGCCTCGGCGCGGTGCTGATGACCGCACTGGCCATCACCTTCCTGAATCCGCACGTCTATCTCGACACCGTGGTGCTGCTCGGCTCACTCGCCAACGCACACCAAGACGCACGCTGGCTGTTCGGCGCGGGCGCCCTGATCGCAAGTGTCGTCTGGTTCGTCGGGCTCGGCTTCGGCGCCCGGTATCTCGCGGGGCTGTTCCAGCGTCCGGGAACCTGGCGTGCACTCGACGCCGTCATCGCCGTCGTGATGATCGCGCTGGGCCTCTCATTGGTCGCCTGATCACCCTTGCCGAACCATTTGGTTCGGTGTTAGCGTCCTTCCCGAACCAACTGACTTGGGAGAGACAATGGATGTCGACAAAGCCCGCACCCGCTTCGCCGAACTTCGAGGCCACCGGGACGTCAGTCCCGCCGACCTCGACGAGATTTGGGCCGCGCTCGACACCGTCCGACCCGAAGACATGCTCGGCAGCTGGAAGGGCGACGAGTTCCACACCGGACACAAGATGAACGGCCAGCTGGCCGCCGCCCGCTGGTACGGCAAGATCTTCACATCCATCAACGACGTAGAGCCGATCGTCTGTTACGACGACGACGGAAAGTTGTTCTCCAACAACGATTTGAGTCTGGGTGGTGCAACCCTGTGGGATATCGAGTTCCGCGGAGAGGTCACCGGCACCATGGTGTACGACGGACAGCCCACTTTTGATCACTTCAAGTGGGTCGACGAGAACACACTGATGGGCATCATGAACGGCAAGCGTCAGCGCGCCAGCGGCAACTACCTCTACTTCATCCTCGAACGCGATCAGTGAAAGTCACTGCAGCCCTGAGCCGATCGGCCGATTCTTCATTCACACTCGAAGACGTCGAACTCGAGGAGCCGCGCTCCGATGAGGTGCTCGTCAAGATTCACGCCACCGGCGTGTGCCACACCGACCTGACCTTCACATCACAGGTACCGATCCCGGCGGTGCTGGGCCATGAGGGTGCGGGGGTCGTCCAGGCGGTAGGCCCTGAGGTCACCGGCATCCGGCCAGGAGACCGTGTGGTGTTGAGCTACCGCAGCTGCGGCCAGTGCCGGCAGTGCGATGCGGGTGAGCGGGCCTACTGCTCCCGCGCCGCCCGGCTCAACCTCTCGGGTACCCGGCTCGACGGTACGACGACACTGTCCCAGAACGGGAACGCACTGTTCGGCTCGTTCTTCGGACAGTCAAGCTTCGCCCAATACGCACTCGCCACCGCCGACAACACCGTCGTGGTGGACCCCTCCACGGACCTCACGACCGCCGCGCCCCTGGGCTGCGGCCTGCAGACCGGTGCCGGTGCGGTGCTCAATGTGCTTACACCTGAAACAGATTCGCGCCTCGTGGTGTTCGGCGCGGGCGGTGTCGGCCTCGCCGCGGTGATGGCCGCCAAGGCGGTCGGCGTGCAGACGATCATCGCCGTGGACCCTGTCGCCTCACGACGAGACAAGGCCGTCGAATTGGGCGCGACCCATACCGTCGACCCCACAACCCAGGACGTGACGACCATCGCACGCGGGGCCACCCATGCCCTGGACACCACGGCCAACCCCGATGTCATCGCCACCGCGCTCGGCTTGCTGCGGCAGCGCGGCGTACTGGTTCTGGTCGGGCTGGGCGCCTCGCGCGGAACAATCGATCTCACCGATCTGATGTTCGGCGGCAAGGTGATCCGCGGATGCATCGAGGGCGACGCGAATCCTCTGGAGTTCATTCCGGAACTGCTGAGGATGCACGCGCAGGGCCGCTTCCCGATCGAATCGCTGATACGCACCTACCCGGCGCGTGATATCGATCGAGCCGTCGCGGACGCGCGATCGGGAATCGCGATCAAACCGGTGCTGCTCTGGTGAGCGCCATGCGAGCGGCCGGGCAGGCCACCCACGACCGGATCATGGCGGCCGCCAAGGCCGAGTTCACCGAGTACGGCTTCGCCGGCGCGCGGCTCAACCGAATTGCCACCAATGCGAACGCAAGTAAGGAACGGCTGTACAGCTACTTTGAGAGCAAGGAGCAGCTGTTTGAAGCCGTTGTGGCGCAATGGATCAATGATGCGCCATACAAGGTGCCGCTGCGCGCCGACGATGTGCCGGGCTACGTCGCGGGCCTCTTCGACAACATCGTCGCCGACCCCCAGGGCGCACGGTTGCAGCGCTGGATCGAGCTGGAAGCCCCCGACGGAATGTTCGACAACCACGTACTGCGCCGCATCTTCCAGGCGAAACTCGACGAGGTGCGCCGGGGCCAGCAGTGCGGGCTCATCGACCCGGCGTGGGACCCGACATGTCTGCTCATGATGCTGATCGATATCGCCTACTCGATGGCGGCTAGCGGATTCGGTATCGACCGGATTGTCGGCGAACCGCTCGGCGACGACGTGCTCGCGGACCGCCGCACCGCAGCCGCCGAGGCGGCACGCCGGCTGGTGGCCCGTTAACGAACATCGCCGCACCCCCTGAGTGCATGTGCCAGCTACTCTCGATATGTGCCGTCCGCGATATTGACCCGCCGCGGGTTTCTCGCTGCCGGTGCCACGCTCGCCGCGGGCACCGCGCTGGCTGCCTGCACCAAGGACTCTCCTCCCACCTCCGAGCGCAACGGCGTCGCCGTCATCAAGCACGCGTTCGGCACCACCGAAGTCAAGACTCCGCCACAGCGCATCGTCAGTGCCGGGTACACCGAGCATGACTACCTGCTGGCGCTGGGCATCGTCCCTATCGCGGTCACCGAGTGGTACGGCGGATTCCCCTTCGCCACCTGGCCGTGGGCCACCGATCGCCTGGGCGCGGCCACACCCGAGGTGCTCACCCTTACCGACGGCCTGATGGTCGACAAGATCGCATCCCTGAAACCCGACCTCATCCTGGCCACCAACGCCGGGCTGGATCAGGACAGCTACAACAAGTTGTCCGGTATCGCACCGACCATCGCGCAGTCGGGTAAGTACGCGTTCTTCGAGCCGTGGAAGGACCAGGCCAAGGCCATCGGGCAGGCCGTGTTCAAGCCGTCGGAGATGGACGCCGTGATGCAGGCCGTCGACAGCAGATTCGCTTCGGCCACGTCCGCGCACCCCAGCTTCAAGGATAAGAAGGTCATCTACCTGCAGGGTGAACTGCTCGACGGACAGGCCATCGCGTACCGATCCGGACCGCGCACCGGATTCCTCAGCACTCTCGGGTTGGTCATTCCCACCGAGTTGGAGAGCTACGGCAAGGCCGACCAGCTTGCCCATCTTCCGGCGGATCAGCTTGCCAGCGTGCTCGGGCAGGCCGATGTGCTGCTGTGGAGCACCGAATCCGATGAGCAGAGCACCGCACTGCAGGCAGATCCGGTGATCACCAAGCTGGGCTCCTCGCTGCTGAACCGCAGCATTTTCACCAGCAAGGAGTTGGCCGGCGCCATCAACTTCAGCTCGCCGCTGAGTCTGACCTACGTGGCGGACAACCTGGTCCCCCAGCTGGCCCGAGTACTGGGGTGATGAACTACCCACCCGCCCGACCGGCCCAGCCGTATTGGGCTGATGTTGTGATTCGCGTAGTCGGCGGCATCGTGGGCGCCATAGCTCTTGGTGTCTTCGCACTGGGTGCATACATGGTGTTGTCGACCCGGCTGTCGTCGAATCCGTTCGCCGACCCGCACGGCTACGGGCTGATCATCGGAATGGTGCTCGCCCTGCCCTGCGGACTGCTGGCCTCAGGCACCTTGCCGTTGGCGCTCCCCCGCGCACAATGGCTCCGCGCCTTCACCGTCTGCTTTGTCGTGTATCTCGCGTCAGCGGCATTGTTGATCTACTCGGCCGCCACCATGCCCAACCGCCCTCCGCCCTGCGCGACAAATCCACCCGCGCCGCACTGCACGCACGCACCCTAGACTTCGCGGAATGGCGACAAGCGAGGTCGAGACAAGCTCCCAGGATCCTGTGGTCTTCGCCCAGGTGGGCCGCAGCTACTATCCGCTGCTGTCGGCTGTCTTTGTCGGAGTCGTACTCATCTCGAACGTGGCTGCCACCAAGGCAATTGGCTTTGGCCCGGTGGTCGGCGATTGGTCGCTGATCACCGACGGGGCGTTTGTGCTGTTCCCGCTGAGCTATGTGATCGGCGATGTGCTCAGTGAGGTCTACGGGTATCGCGCCACCAACCGGGTGATCCTGCTCGGGTTCGCGATGGAGCTCCTGGCATGCCTGGTGTTGTGGACGGCCAAGATCCTGCCGCCCGCCGACTTCTATCCCAACCAAGAGGCCTTTTCCACCATCGTCACCAGCATCACCACGCTCATGGTGGCAGGGCTCGCGGGATACCTTGTTGGACAAACACTTAACGCACTCGTGGTGGTGCGCATGAAGAAACGTTCCAAGGAACGCCACCTGTGGGCGCGGCTGGTGGGCTCGACGGTTATCGGTGAGTTCGCCGATTCACTGGTGTTCTGTTCCATCGCCGCCACCGCGCTGGGCATTCACACCTTCGGGCAGTTGGCGACATACACGGCGCTGGGCTGGATCTTCAAGTCCGTGGTGGAGATCGTGATGCTGCCGATTACCTATCGCGTGATCGCCTACATCAAGAAGCACGAGCCGACTTATACACAGGCCGGATAAATGCGCCCCTAGGCGTGCCCACGGGAGTACCGTCGAAGTATGAGTACCGCAACGGATTTGAAGGTGCGGGATCACGGGGATCGGGCGTTGTTGCTCGAGTGCACATCCGTGCAGGAAGTGCTGGCGTGGACGTCGGCGCTGAATGCCGACCCTATCGACGGCGTCACCGACATCGTTCCCGCGTCCCGCACCGTACTTCTCAAGCTCGACAGCCCAGCCGACCAGGCCATAGTGCGCCACCGGCTGACACAACGCACGACACCGTGGGGTACGGCGGAGAGCACCGCGTCGCCACCGATAACCATCCCGGTGCGGTACGACGGTCTCGATCTTGAAGAGGTTGCCGAGCACACGGGCCTCGGTGTGGATGGCGTCATCGCGGCACATACCGGAACGGTGTGGACGGTCGGATTCTGCGGATTCGCACCGGGATTCGCGTACCTCGTGGGCGGGGACACACGTCTGGCCATACCGCGCCGCGCCGACCCGCGCACCAAAGTACCTGCCGGTGCCGTCGCACTCGCCGGCGAGTTCAGCGGGATATACCCGCGTGAATCCCCCGGCGGCTGGCAACTGATCGGCCACACCGACGCCGTCATCTGGGACCTCGACCGCAACCCACCAGCGCTACTCACGCCCGGAACTCGGGTCAAGTTTCACGAGGTGACCGCATGAGACCCACCCTCGAGATCATGCGCACCGGCCCCCTCGCCCTGATCCAGGACCTCGGCCGCGTCGGCAAGGCAGCCATGGGGGTCGGCCGCTCCGGGGCAGCAGATCGCAAGTCACATTCGCTGGCCAACCGGTTAGTGGCGAACCCCGACCACCTGGCGACCATCGAGGTGACGCTGGGTGGCATGTCATTTCGGGTCTCCGGCGGTGATGCGGTGGTGGCGGTTACCGGTGCCGACACCGATCCGTCCGTCAATGGAATTCCCTTCGGCACCAACAGCATTACCCAAGTTCAAAGCGGCGATGTGGTGTCACTCGGCGCACCGCTCAGTGGCCTGCGCAGCTACGTAGCCGTGCGCGGTGGAGTCAGCGTGGCGCCGGTGATGGGCTCGCGCAGCTTCGACATCCTGTCTGGCATCGGCCCCAAGCCGCTGCGCGCCGGGGACAGGCTGCCGGTCGGACCACGGTCCCCTTCCTTCCCGGAGATCGAGCAAGCACCGGTGGCCACCATGTCCGATGACATCGTCGAGCTCAAGGTGGTGCCCGGCCCGCGTGACGACTGGTTCGTCGATCCCGACGAGCTGACACACGGAAGCTGGGTCGTCTCCGATCGCAGCGACCGGGTAGGCACCCGGCTCATCGGTAAGCCCCTAGAGCTATGCGACCCAGCGAGGCAGCTGCCGAGCGAGGGCGTGATCCGCGGTGCAATCCAGGTGCCACCCGGCGGCCAGCCCGTTATCCTGGGCCCTGACCATCCGGTGACCGGAGGCTATCCGGTCATCGGAGTGATCACCGATCAGGACGTGGATCTGGCCGCCCAGGTGCGGCCAGGACAAACCGTTCGGTTCCGCTGGTCAAGACCGCGCCTCAGCTAGGAGCATCCCGTGTCTACGATGCCGACAGTCCCCGTCATCCGGACCCATACCGCGCGACTCATCCACACCGCTGACCTGGATAGTGAAACACGCTACGCGGCACGGGAATTACTGATCGAAGCGTTTGAGGGTGAGTTCACCGAGGAAGACTGGGAACACTGCATGGGCGGTATGCATGCGCTCATCTGGTACCACGGCACACTGATCGCCCACGCCGCGGTCATCCAGCGCCGACTACTGCATCAAGGCCGGGCACTACGCACCGGGTACGTGGAAGGCGTTGCGGTAGATAGCGACTGGCGCGGCCACGGGCTCGGGCGCGCAATTATGGACGCGGCCGAACAGGTCTTACGTGGCGCATACGAGCTGGGCGCGTTAAGCGCCGATGACGAGGTCGCGCCGTTCTATCGGGCGCGCGGCTGGGTCCCCTGGCTCGGAACCACTCCCGTTGGTACGGCAGACGGCATTGTGCCCACCGAGGATGAGGGCGTGCACGTACTGCCGATGAGTTCCGGGGTTGATCCCTCCGGCTCGCTGACCTGTGACTGGCGCGGCGGCGACGCCTGGTGATGACCGCGGCGACGCAGGAACACCCAGATCACCGCGATCACAAACGCCAGCCGCGCAGCACTGCCGGCCGTCGCCAGTAGGCCGTTGACCACCTGCGCGATGTCCACCGGATACCGCAGGATGATTCCCGCCATCGCGGCAGCCTGTACCAACTCCAGCGAGCCGACAATCACACAGAGCCGCACATGCATCCGGTGATAGGCGCGCAAGTCCGCATCGCCCCAGTGATGACGAGCCACCCAACCCGGACGGATCAGGTCGATGATGACTTCGGTGAGCGGTCGCTTGGTCAAGCAGCTCCCGATATAGAACAGGCCGAACAACACCACCGGCACCACGTGGGTGAGTTGAGCCAGCTGCGGTGAGTTGGTCAGCAGCGCGACCACTAGCGTCGCGCCGTGCATCAGCATGATGAATCCCGCGACGATGTCGAAGCGCCTGTCTCGTACTGCCGTATAGATAACGCGCAACGCCGAGACGACCGCCGCGGCCATGAGGGCATGCAACTCCGAGGCACCCAGCAGGCGCATCCCGTAATACGTTCCCAGGCCGAGCGCGGCACTGACCAAAGCGTGTCCGAGTGTGAATTTCCCTGCACCCTTACCCAACCCACTCACCACAGCGACGGTACCGACGCAATCTAAGAGAGCCTGAGAAAGCGGGACTACCGGCCGGAGACGGCGCGTTCCTTACGGCGCAGGTACACCCGGATCGCAACGACAACGCCCACGATCAGTCCCCCCGTGGTGAGCATCGATACCACCGGGTTCACCGCCTGAACCACGTCGACGGAGAAGCTGTAGATGATCACCACCATCAGGGCACAGAACAGCAGGCTGAAGATCCCGCACCAGAAGCTGACAAGCACATGCAGGCGGTGGTACGAGCGTTGGTCCTCATCGGTCCAACCCTGTTCTTCGGCCAGTTTCTCCACGCCGCCGGGCCACAGTTTGGTGACCAGCAGCTCCGTCAGTGGTTTACCGATGAGGGCGCTGACCAGGAAATAGGTGGCCAGCAACATGCCCGGCACCTCGTTGGTGACCTGCGACAACCGTGGGTCGCGGGTGAGCCACGCCATGATGAGGCTGACACCAAAGATGGGCACCACCAGCAGTGAGACCGGATCCAGGGTCCGCTTCCAGGCCATCTTCACCAACGCCTGAGTGGCCGATACCGCAGTCGCGGCCATGAGCGCGTGCAGCTCCGAGAAGCCTGCCAGGCGCAGTCCGAAGTAGGCGCATAGCGCGGGTCCGACATTGAGCAGCCCCTCGATCAAGAGCTGACGGGGCGAGATCCCGCTCTCGGTTTCGGGCTGCTCGGTGGACAGGGACACCGCGCGACTGTATCCGGTCGTCAAGCTGCGGGCGAGTCGTACGTCATGCGCTGGAGGTAGCGCCGGATAACCACAATGATGCCGATGATCAGCCCCATTGTGGTCACCAGGGAGAAGATTTGGTTGACCGCCTGGGCGATGTCAACCGAGAAGCTGTAGATGATGACGATCGATATTGCCGACAGCAACAAGCTGATGACACCACACCACAAACTCACGTGGACATGCATCCGGTGATACGAACGGAAGCTTTCCTGGGTCCAATGGTGTTCGGCCGCAATCTCTTCGATCCGTCCGGGACGAGCCTTCGCGATCATCAGCTCGGTGAGGGGCTTGCCGATGAGCGCACTTCCGACGAGGAACAGCGATAGCAGGATGCCAGGAATGGTGTTGGACACCTGAGCCATACGCGCATCGGAGGTGACGAGCGCGATGACCAGACTGAGCCCGAAGTTGAACATCAGGAAGCCCGACAAAACGTCGAACTTGCGGTTCTTGATCACCTTGACCAACACCTGAATCGCGGCAACCACCGTGGCCGCGATCAACGCGTCAATCTCGGGCTGCCCAAACGCGCGCAGCAGGTAGTAGGTGCCGAGGGATGGCCCGGCGCTGGCAAGGACGTGCCGGAGCACGACGCGCGCTGATGCCTTCTGATTCTCTGCGGGCTGCTCGGGCACGCGGCGAGGGTACCCGGCGAAACTGGGAAATCCACCGCATTACCTGCGGCGGGTTATCGGCTCGTCGCATCTCGTTTCGCGGCAGAAGGATACAAGCAGCACCCCCGCTAGGTAGATAGCTGCTAGACGCGGCTAACGCACAACACGATCGCCCGCCCGAACGTACGGCACACACGATACTCACATGTTGTTTCCATGTCAACAATTATGACCGGACCGACTCCGGCAGGCGAGGCGTATGCATCAGACATGGCGCCGAACATCGCGAAAAGGGGCCCGACTTCTCGGCGTGCGCAAGATTATTCATGCACGTCACGACTGTAAATAGATTTTGTTGACATGGAAACTTATTTCTGGTTACGCTAGGTCCGCACACCAGGGCGGCGATCGGTAACAGACCTGTGGCCGCCGATCCCCGCCCGCCACACACTTCATCTCCACAGTCGATACACCACACACAAGGAGCATCTCGCATGGTCGACTCCGCACGAAAATCCGGTGCTAGAAAATTTGCTATAGAAGTCCGAGCGGTCACTCTCACGCTCCTGGGGACCGCACTCATCGCCGCTACACCCGCAATCGCACGTGCCGACATCACCGGCATGGCGCCGCAATCCAGCCAACGAACCACTGTCGATGGCTGGAATCTGGCCCTTGCCCTGTCTGGCGAGTCGATCAATGCGGTGCCCAACCTCGCGAGTGCCCAGAATTCGCGAGAAGCGTTTGTGACACTGTCGGCTGAGGCGACCATTGGAGGGACTGGTGGGAATCCAGTCTCAGCGGCCAACTTCACGGCCGGATATCAAGTCGGCTGCCAAATTGATGTGTCTCAGGGCCTCCAGATCGGAGGCACCGGCCAGCTCGGCGGCTCGCTGGGCACCAACATCAGCGCACAGCCTGGAATCCAAGCCGGGGGAAGCGGCTCAATCGGGGGCTTCTTGCAGACCAACTTGCAGCCGGGGGTGATCACCACCCTGCCCATGGGCAGCATGCCCATCACCAAAAAGATTGGGCGCCTTGATATGCAAGATGTACACCTGAAAGTAGATGCCTGCGGTGGGCCAGTAACAATCCGCTCGTACGCGACCCTCGCCGTCGCAACCGATATTCAACAAACCCAGCTCTCCGTCTACGGCGACCCGTTCGTCCTGCGGTAAATTGCCATCCATCGATCATGAAAAGTTGAGATGAGAACAATGCCAGCACTCCGCCACCGCCCACTGCGGCAGCTGATCATCGGCGCCGTGACACTTCTCGGCGCAATATCGAATTCTATTGTCGCGCAGGCAGATCCTCCAATCGCTCCGCCAGCGCCGCCAATCATAGGACCTCTCCAATACGGCCCTCCCGGCTACCCCGCCGCCATCGGCATTCCACTGATTCCCGCTGCGAGATCCGGGGTTTCGACGTCTGCAGATACCCTCAGCCCGACCCCCGGAGGGCGCACCCAAGCCCCCAGCGGCATCTCAGGAGTGCAGATCGCCGCCGACGTGCTCAACCCAACGCCGACTAATCTGCCGTAGAAAGCCGGTGTCATTGATGAAAAACTCACTTCTGGGCATGGACGAGAACGAAGAGCGGGCATGGCGTGGCCTTGTCTTGTTACACCACAAGCTATTCAGCCATCTCGAGCGCGAACTCATCCGGCGAAACGGGTTATCAGAACCTGATTTCGCGGTCCTCATGGAGCTGCTCGACGCTCCCGAAGAGCGCATTCGCTTCAGCAATCTGCGCGACAACCTCGGATGGCAAAAGAGTCGACTGTCCAAGCAGATATCGCGCATGGTTTCACGGGGACTCGTTGAGAAACTGGCCATCGACTCCGACGGCAGGGGTGTGCTCATCGCTCTAACCCCAGAAGGACAAGGGACAATCCTCGGCGCCATTCCCAGGCATTACCAGGATGTGCGCCAATGGTTTATCGATTCGCTCTCCAGCGATCAGCTGGAGAGCATCGCACAGTCCTCACAGGCAATCCTGGCCAACCTCCCCGCGGAGTGACTAGCGCGGCCCACGGACTCACCTATATTCCGCGTGCCACCTAGGACCTGTTCACCCTGGGCGTACGGAAATCGGAACTTTAGCGCGAGTCACTCAAGTTTGTACGTGTGACGGCCGGTTGAGACTCCGGCCCCGTAGAAGGAGACACGCTATGAGCAATCTGGTTTGGACACGCCGCAGCCCGTTCGCCGAGTTCGACGCGCTGGTGCGTCAGTCCTTCGGCCCGGCCACCAGCTGGCCCACCCCTGGTTTCGTTCCGTCAGCTGAAGTGGTCAAGGACGGCGCAGACGCACTGGTCCGTCTGGACTTACCCGGCGTCGACGTCGACCAAGACGTCACGGTCGAGGTCGAGCGCGGCAAGTTGGTGGTATCCGGTGAGCGTCGCGATGCACGCGCCGAACAAACGGAAGGACGCGTACTGCGCGAGGTCCGCTACGGCACGTTCCGTCGCACCTTCACATTGCCCACCCATGTGACGGGTGATGCGATCTCGGCGAGCTACGACGCCGGCGTGCTGACCGTCAAGGTCGCCGGCGCCTACGCAAACGCCGAGGCGCAGAAGATCGAGATCACCAAGTAATCGGCAGGCCGAGAAGGGAAGTCCGCACTATCCGGCGCGGGCTTCCCTTTTCTTCGCCTCACGGGCCAGCATGCGGTCGCGCTGCTCTTCGAACTTAATGACTTGGCGCTTAAGGTCTTCCACGTACGCGGCGAGCTGCTCGCGTCGCTGCTCTCCCTTGGCACTGAAATCACTGCGATCGAAGATCCGCCACTTCCGTAGATTCGGCGTGACAACCTCTTCGAGATGCTGGCGGGGGTCGTAAATGCCGTGTTTGGCCATCAGCACACCATTACGGCGGAAGTTCGGCATGCCCTGTCCGGGCATGCGGAAGTTCTCGATTACCGCGGCAATCGCCTCCAACGCCTGATCTGGCACGAGATCCAGTGCGGCACTGCACATATTGCGATAGAAGATCATGTGCAAGTTCTCGTCGGCGGCGACACGTTGCAGCATCCGGTCCGCGACGGGGTCGTCGCACACCTTGCCGGTGTTGCGGTGACTGACGCGGGTAGCCAGTTCCTGCAAGGTGGTGTACGCGACCGAGAGCAGGAAATCAGTCTTGTGTACCGACTCTTCCTCGTCGGTGGGGTTAAAGCCTGCGGTCATGTGTTCCATGCGCGCCCGCTCCAACGCCACCGGATCTACACCCCGCGTCACAACCAGGTAGTCGCGAATGACGATGCCGTGCCGGTTCTCCTCGGCAGTCCAACGCCCCACCCAGGTTCCCCAGGCACCATCGAGACCGAAGTACTGGGCCGCCTGACGGTGGTAGGACGGCAGGTTGTCCTCGGTAAGCAGGTTGGTGATCATCGCCGCCTTGGCAACCTCGCTCAGCTGTGACTGCTCCGGGTCCCAGTCGTCGCCGCCCATCTGCGCAAAATTACGACCGCGTTCCCAGGGAACGTAGTCGTGCGGATGCCACTCCGTGGCCACCGACAAATGACGGTTAAGGTTGGCTTCAGCAACGGGTTCCAACTCGCTGAGCATCTCAAGGTCGGTCAACTCTCTTGACATTTCACCTTGTCCTTCGCGTTGGAACCCCGAGCCCACGCACAGGGTAACTTATCTGAGCAATGCTTTAAGGCGCATGTCAGCCACGACTGATTGCCTGCAACTTCCACCCCGACCACACCGCCGGACGGGTCACCATGCCTGTTTCGTCCCCCACAGCTGGGCAACGGCTTACTACAGACCCGATATTCGAACCGGCTTCGCTGCACCATAACCCGATGAGAGCAACATCACTAACTCGGCCGTGTCGCATCGCCCTCACGCCGAGGAATCGCCGCCCGAGTCCAACATCGGGGCCAGGTAATCCAGTGCGAACCGGCGCGCCTGTTCCTCGGTCTCGAGCCCAATGGCGGTCTGCCTCGTAAGAATCAAGGACAGGGCAATACGTATGTGCAACTCGGCGACCGTACGCAAGTGAGCCAAGATCTGCCCAGAAACCTCTGCCTCACCATAGATCTCGCTCTTCCAAAGGCTCGCGCAAAACTCACGGAATGCCCCGATCAGAGGGCCGGCTTCTGTGGTGAGCGCGGGCAATATCGAGTCCGGCTCGGTTTCCAACAACCTCCGCAGGAGCGGGTGATCGAGGATGAATTCAACAGTGTAGGAAGAGCTTTCAGCCATCCGATCGGCCAGCGTCATCGTTCGACCCTCAACACGGGCGGACACCCCGCTCATGTACTTACGTAACTCCGCGTACACCACCGCTTCGGTCAGGGCCCTCTTGTTCGGAAATCGCCGGTAGACCGTCGCACGGCTCAGCCCAGCGCGCTTGGCCACGTCGTCAACCGTCGATCGGCGCCAGCCCACCACCGCGATCTGTTCGAAGGCGGCCGCCAGTACCCGCTCGGTGAGTTCGTCGACATCATCGGGCAGGCGCAGCGCGGCAGGATCGGCCGAGGCCAGCGTATTGAGCAGTGTGTCCTCAGTCACTTGCGTCGCGCGCTCCTTGTCACTCCTCCGGATGCCGACCATACTTCAGAAACAAAGATATGAAAATTGTCTCACAATCTCTGCCTGAGGAGTACACATGTCTCGAGCTGCGTTTTCTCGCTACATCCAGGACGTATGCGCAAGCCGCGTTCAGTTCCTCACCTTCCTCATGGGTGTTTGGTTCACTCCACAGGGGCCCATCGGGCTGATGATCAACCACGACTTTCCGCTGCGCTCCACGCACGAGATGTACACGGCGTCGTTCTATGCGTTCGGCGTCATCCCCGTGGGTGTCAATGGCTGGCATGCGCTATTCCACCTGGCCACCGGTATTGCGCTACTGATTGGCGCCCGGACTCGCACTAACGCCATCCGTTATGCGGCCGCGGTGGCGCTGGTCTACTGGGCAATGGTGGCGGTGTGCATCGGTGGCGGCATGACCGTGTGCAGCGTGATGGCCGTCGACACCGTCGGCAACTGGGTCCACGGCTCCGAGGGGCTGATCCTGGCCCTGATCGCCGCCTACGGCGTGATCAGTGGGAACAAGTCACCCGTAGCCCAGGCCGTCCCGGCCTCCTAGGCGCCCTCCGTCGCACTGGGCGGGCAATCGAGCCGGTCGGTATTTTGAAAGCCGTGCGAACTGCGATATGCCGCGCGGCAGCGGCCGCCACTGCCTTCTTGATTCTGCTCGGCGGGTACGGCCTGCAATCCCCGCAGACGGCGCACGCCTCAAGCTGCGCTGACATTGACCTGGCCTTTGCGCGCGGCACCAACGAGCCCGCGGGCCTCGGCGATGTTGGCAAGTCATTCACCGATGCCGTGAAGAAGCAACTGCAGGGTGCCAAGGGGATGACCATCTCCACCTACGGCGTGGACTACCCCGCAAGTATCGATTTCATCCAGGCCGGCAAGGGCTCGGACGATCTGAGCAAGCACATCCAGAAGACCGCCGCCGACTGCCCGAAGATGAAATTCGTCGTCGGGGGTTATGCACAGGGCGCGGCGGTGGTAGATGTGCTGCTGGGCAGCACGCCGCCGGGCACCTACACCTTCACCAATCCCCTGCCTGCCGGGCTCGAGCAGCGCATCGTCTCCATTGTGCTGTTCGGTGATCCCAAGAACATTCGACCGCCCGGCGTCGATGCCAACCTTGCGATCCGTGAAGACCTGCTGCACAAGGTGATTGACGTCTGCAATCCGGGTGACTTCTTCTGCGACCCGCAGGGCGGGGACATCGTCTCGCACACCACCTACGCGAAGGACAAACTCACCGACGGCGCGGCCGAGACCGTGGTCCAGCGCCTGGTCGCAGCACTGGGGAATCGCTGCCCGGGCGGCGAGCCATCGGGCGCCTCCACCACTTGCGCGCCCAGCGCGTAACAGGAGGCAGGCGCCCCGTTTCGCCGGTTCCGGCATGCAGGGACGGCCCGACGCAGAACAATCAAACCACCCCAACCACGACATTGCGTGGGTTGTAGCCACATGTGTACAGTCGTGGATGGCCATGCTGTAGACAAATGACTACAGCGGCAGGAGCGGAGGGTGACGAGCGCATGAGCAGCGATATTCGCGTGGTGGAGCCGGGCGAGTACACCTCACCCGCACGTCCACCGGAGATCGAAGGCATCCCCTGCGCCGACGGAAGACCACTGCCACCCGGCCCGGTGCCGGGCCGCCCCTATGCGCTGCCCGCAGATCTCCTCGTCGAGGAGTTCGGACCGCTCTTCTATGCCGATTTCGGGGTTTCGCGCCGGCTGTATGCCTGCTCGCTGGCACTGGTCGAGGAGCTATGCGACGAGAGCCGGTTCATCAAGGGCATCACCGACCGGCTGGACCGATTCCGTCCACTCGCGGGCGATGGATTGTTCACCGCCTACCCGGGCGAGCCGAACTGGCAGAAGGCCCACGATGTTCTGTTGCCCGGCTTCAGCTTCAGCGGTCTGCGCAACTACCACCCGGCCATGCTCGATATCAATCGTCAGCTCCTTGCCCGGTGGGACGCGAGCGCCGGCGAGCATCTTGTGGACGTGGCCGAGGATCTGGGCAAGCTCGCCATGGATACGGTCGGGCTGGCCGGGTTCGGGGCGAGGTTCGACTCTTACCAGCGGGAGGGACTTGCGGCTATTCCGGCGAGCTTCGCCGTCGCACTGCACCAGATGCTGGCTCCCGGAGGCGAGAACAGCGACCTGTTCGCGGCCGAACAGCAGAAGCTGCACACCTTCATCGATGAGCTCATCGCCCGGCACGACGACGGTGCGGACGAGCACGAGAACCTGCTCGGACTCATGCTCGCGCCCGGCACCCCGCAGACCCCGGCACTGGAGCTGAGCAGCGTTCATTCTCAGGTCCTGACGTTCTTGATCGCCGGACAGGACACCACCTCCACAGTGATGCCGACGGCGCTCTACAGCCTGGTCAAAAACCCTGCCGTGCTTCACCGGGCTCAGGCCGAGGTGGACGCGCTGTTCGGGCCAGGAGACGAGCACACCCCCACGTTCGACGAAATCGGCAAGCTCCGCTACATCCGTCAAATCGTGGACGAGACACTCAGGCTTTCGCCCCCGGTCCGTGAATTCGACCGAATGGCAACAGAAGACACCCTGCTCGCCGGGCGCTACCCGGTGCGCAAGGGTGAAGTCGTCACTGTCCTCACGACCGCGCTGCACCGTCAGCCGGAATGGGGCGACAACGTGGAGACTTTCGACCCAGACCGGTTCTCGCCGGAACGATCTGCCAAGCGACCGGTGAACCTGTTCAAACCTTTCGGCACCGGAGCCCGATCCTGCATCGGACGGCAGTTCGCGCTGCACGAGGCGACGATGGCCCTAGCGACACTGGTACACAGATACCGCTTCATCGATTCCGAGCACTACCAGTTGCGAACCCATAGTGATCTCATCAGGAAACCGGTGGGCTTTCGGATGAGCGTGGCACGACGCACTTCCCAAGACCGCCAGCATGAATCGGCAGCCGCGACCACCGTCACACAGCAGGAGTCGCCGCTACCGTCGGTCACCGCCGCACCGGGATCCGCGCTGACCGTCTTTCATGGCTCAAACCTGGGTACCTGTCGAGCACTGGCACACCAACTGGCCGAGGAAGCTTCCGATCTCGGCTACCAGACGACTGTCGCCCCGCTGAACGAAGCGACACACGCGCTGCCCAGCGAGGGCGCCATGGTCGTCGTCGCCTCCTCATACAACGGTCAACCGACTGACGATGCCCGGCAGTTTCTCACCTGGCTCGATGGCGCAGAAGCACGCGCGGACGGCACACTGCGCTACGCGGTACTCGGCGTCGGGGACCGGAACTGGGCCGAGACGTACCAGGCGGTGCCTCGAAAAATCGATGAACGCCTCGCCACGCTCGGTGGCACGCCAATTGTTTCCCGTTGCGAGGCAGACACTTCCGGTGATTTCGCAGGCAGCGTCGAGTCCTTCTCGCAAGCACTCTGGACTTCGTTGGGCACAGTTGCCGGTGCGGATACCCCCACCGGCACCCTCGAGGGTCCCCTCTACGAACTCCGCGCCATCGACGGGCCGGTGACGGCGGCGATCGATGCCCGGTTCGAGGTGATACCCATGACCGTTCTGGAGAACCGGGAATTGGTCGGCGCCAACAACCCACTGGGACAGGCCAAGCGCCTGGTACGTGTGGCATTGCCCGCCAACGTCGAGTACCACACCGGGGACCACCTCACCGTCCTCGCCGACAACCAGCCTGAAGTCGTGGACAAAGCCGGAGAGTCACTCGGCCTCATCTTGGACCGGCGCATCTCCATCAACGCCCGGCGCAACAGCCGCCGGGCCATTGCGCTGGACCGCGAAGTAAGCGTGCGCGAGCTACTGACCCACTTCCTCGAATTGCGTAAGCCGGCCACCAGAACGCAGCTACTCCGGTTGGCCGCGGCGAACCCCTGCCCACCTGAGCGATCCGCACTGGAGGCGCTCGCCGAGCATCCGGAGACGCGCTCGCTCGGTATCGCGGGGTGTCTCATGGAGTTTCCCGCCACCACACTGTCTCGCGCCGAACTTCTTGAATTGTTCGAGCCGATGACGCCACGGCACTACTCGATAGCGTCCTCGGCCCGGCAGAGCCCGGGGATCGTCGAGCTGGTGGTCAGCGTGCTCGATGCTCCCGCCCGATCCGGGTTCGGAGATTATCAAGGAGTGGCCTCCAACTATCTCGCCAACATCGCACCAGGACAACAGATCCGGGCACGGGTCGACCAGGCCCGGCAGGCGTTTCGTGCCGGGGCCGACCCCGCCCGCAATGTCATCTTGGTCAGTGCCGGTACCGGGGTCGCACCGTTCCGGGGATTTGTCGGTGACCGGCTGGCCGCACAGCGCGCCGGCGAGCCGTATGCTCCGGCACTCTGCTTCTTCGGCGTCCGGCATCCGGAAGTCGACTATCTGTTCCGGGACGAGTTCGCGGCCGCCGAACAGTCGGGCGTGGTCCACATGCGCCCGGCGTTCTCTCGCGCATCCGAGAACGGCATCAAGTATGTACAAGACCGGATTGCCGCCGACGCGGACGACGTCTGGGATCTGCTCGGCGACCCGGCCAAACACACGCATGTGTATGTCTGTGGCGACGGCGGCAAGATGGCCCCAGCCGTCCGAGAGGCATTCTTGGATATCTATCGAAAGCACACCGGCGCCACCGAACCTCAGGCGCGGAACTGGCTTACCGGCCTGGTGGAGGCCGATCGCTACGTGGAGGACGTCTGGACGGAGTGAGGCTTACGGTCCCGCGCCGCGAAGCCCGGCCTCAGCGGCACGTAGTGTTTCTTGAAGGTCCCTGATTCTTCAAGCGGGAGTGAACCGATGCGCAGACGCACCTTTCTCCGTTCCAGCTCCGTGGCATTGCCTGCCGTCGCGCTGGGCCTCTCGACAGCCGGGAGTGCCACTGCCGACGTTCGCCCCACCGGGTCAATTGCCTACCCGTTCAGCACCATTGAAGTGCCTGCGAAAAGCGCGCCGTGGACCCTGGAAACGGACCGCGCCGTGCTGCTGGTCCACGATATGCAGCATTACTTCGTGAAGGCATATGCGCCACAAGCCGATCCCATCGCCACCGTGCTGAAGAACATTAAGAGCCTGCTTGACGTCGCGCACGCCCACGGTGTGCCCGTGCTCTACTCAGCGCAGCCCGGCGGCATGACACCGGAGCAGCGCGGACTCTTCGGTCAGCTCTATGGGCCGGGCATGCCAGACGACGACGCCGAGCGCGCGATTGTCGATCCCATAGCGCCGATGACGACAGATACCGTGCTGACGAAATGGAAGTACAGCGAGTTCTTCCGCTCTGAACTTCTGGACATTCTGCGTAACACCAACCGCGATCAGCTGATCATCGTCGGCGTCTACGCCTTCTCCGGAATCACCGTGACATCCGCCGACGCGGTCCAGAACGACATTCAGGCATTCGTCGTCTCCGATGCCGTGGCGGACTACACCGCTACGGGGCACAACCAGGCACTCGCCTGGTGCGCGGAGCGGACCGCCAAAATACTGACCACCCGGTCAGCGATAGCGGCACTTGATAACTCGTAACAGCTGACGGCACGACAAAGGCCGCTTGCGTCACACGCAAGCGGCCTTATGTCTTGTGCCTAGACCAGCGCGGGCACGGTGGCCAGCGCCTGGGCGACGCCCGAGACGATCGCCGCGATCTTGAGCGCCTCGAGAATCTGCTCGCGGGTCAATCCGGCCTCACGCAGCACCTTCTCGTGCGAGCCGACGCAGAAGTGACAGCCGTTGATGGTCGACACCGCGAAGGACCACAATTCGAACTCCGCCTTGTCGACGCCGGGATTACCGATGATGTTCATCCGCAGACCCGGGCGCAGGTCGTCATAGGCGCCGTCGAGGAAGCCCCGCCCGCGGTAGAACACGTTGGTCATCGCCATGATCGAGGCCGCGCCGAGTGCGGCATCCAGCGCCTCGGGCGACAGCACGGTGGCAGCCTCTTCGCGAATCTCCTTGAACACCTGGTCGTTCCGGGTAGCCGCCGCTGTCGCGACGAGAGTGCCCCAAAGCTGGGCCGGCGACAGTACGGTGCCACGGGCGACCGTACCCAGGTTGAGCTTGAGATCCTTGGCGTACTCGGGCAGCGCCTCTTTCAGGTTGTCAACACCCATGTCAGACGCCCGCGCTCATCAGCTCGCCCGCATCGATCGTCGGGTCACCCTTGCGCCAGTTGCAGGCGCACAGCTCATCGGACTGCAGCGCGTCGAGCACGCGGAGCACCTCGTCGACGTTGCGGCCCACCGAACCCGCGGTGACGGAGACGAACTGAATGATGTTGTCGGGGTCGACGATGAAGGTGGCGCGGTCGGCCACACCATCGGAGTTCAGTACGCCGGACGCCTCGGCCAGCTCACGCTTGAGATCGCTGAGGATCGGGAACGGCAGGGTCTTGAGGTCCTCATGCTGTGCCCGCCACTGGAAGTGCACGAACTCGTTGTCCACCGACGCACCCAGCACCTGGGTGTCGCGATCGGCGAACTCGTCGTTCAGACGGCCAAAGGCAGCGATCTCGGTCGGGCACACGAAGGTGAAATCCTTCGGCCAGAAGAAGATCACACGCCACTTGCCGGGGTGGTCGTCGCTGGTGACGGTGGTGAAGTAGTCGTCAGGCTGCTGGGCGTTCACCTTCGACAGATCGCCGCCGATGACCGCAGTCAGGTTGTAGGCCGGGAATTCATCGCCGATGGTCCGCAGAGTCACGATTCTCCTTCACGTATTCGCTGAATGCTTACTGGCACCATCGTGCCGGAAATCTTTCAAAAACAAAACGTGATTGTTGGCACTATATTGATAGGTATGTCCGATCGTAGTTATCAGCCGGCGCTGGTCGGCCTGCGTGCTTTCGTGGCTATCGCACGAAAGCGGCACTTCGGAAGCGCCGCCGCCGAGCTCGGCGTGAGTCAGCCCTCGCTGTCACAGGCCCTGTCCATGCTCGAAGAGGGGCTGGGTGTGCGGCTCGTCGAGCGCAACACCCGCAAGGTGCTGCTCACTCCGGAGGGCGAGGCGCTACTGGAGAAGGCCACCAGCGCGCTGGATGCGGTTGACGAATTTACCTCGGCTGCAAGCGGGGTACGCGATCCGTTTGCGCAGACGCTGCGACTCGGCTTGATTCCCACGGTGGCCCCCTATGTGCTGCCCATGGTGCTCAGCGGACTGTCCCGTGAGTTCCCGGAGATGTCCTTGCGGGTCACCGAGGACCAGACCGGACGGCTGCTGCGATCCCTGGCCGATGGGTCCCTGGATGTGGCAGTCATGGCGCTGCCCGCGCAAACTCCCGGTATGGCGGAGATTCCCATGTACCGGGAAGATTTCGTTCTCGCCCTGCCGTCCGGACATCCGCTTGCCGGCAGCACGAAGGTCGAGCCCGCCGATCTAGCGGATATGCCGCTGTTGTTGCTGGACGAGGGACATTGCCTGCGCGATCAGGCTCTGGAGGTATGCCAACTCGCGGGCGTGCGGCCCGATCTCGGACACACCCGCGCGGCCTCGCTGGCCACCGCCGTGCAGTGTGTCGAGGGAGGCCTCGGCGTCACGCTCATCCCGGGCACCGCCGTCACGGCCGAGACCGCCAGCGGCGGCCTGGCCACCGCCACCTTCGCGGCGCCGGTACCGGGTCGGCGGATCGGCTTGGTGTACCGCGCGATCAGCGGCCGGGACGACGCCTACCGACGGCTGGCCGAGCTGCTGACCCAACTTGTCGCGGCCGTGCACCCGGTCTTGGCCGAGGCCGTCTAACGCCAGCGGGCGAGGATTTCCTCTGCCCGGGCCGAGAGTGCGCGCTGCAGAAACGGCCCGAAACTGATCCGCCCGACGCCCAATGGACCAAACGAGGCCGGATCGTCCACATCGGGCAGCGCGATCGCGTTCACCGGAAGCGGCAGCTCAGATGTCAAGCGTCGCTGCACATCCGGATCATGGCGGCCTACCGGGTACAGCGAGTCGGCACCCGCCTCGGCGGCGAGCGTGAGCCGCGCGATGGCCCGATCCACCCGGTCCGACTCGTCTCCGATTTGGCGAAGGAGAAGGTCAGTACGCGCATTGATAACCACCGGCACGCCCGACTCATCGGCCGCAACCCGCAGTGCCCCAACAAGATCGGCATGTTCCTGCGGCTCACGAATCCGGCCGCCTTCGCTATGCACCGAGTCCTCGATGTTCAGACCGACCGCACCCGCCTCGATCAGTCCCTCAATGAGCCGCCGTGGCGTCTGCGCATAGCCGGACTCGATATCCACGGACACCGGCAGGTCCACCGCGGCGGTGATCTGCGAGACCCGCGCCACCACATCCTCAAACGACATGCCCTCCGCATCGGCCTTGCCCACCGAATCGGCGAGCGGATGCGAGCCCACCGTCAACGCCGCGAAACCGGCATCGGCGGCGAGCTTCGCGGACCACGCATCCCACACCGTCGGCAGGAAGACCGGGTCACCCGGCACATGAAGTGACTTCAGTAGAGCGGCCTTGGCGGCGAGATCACCGGAGGTGTTGGTCATGCCTACATCCAACCCCGTCCCGCGCGGATTTACTCCACCGATGCACCCGCAGAGCCGCGGCGCGCCATGAGGCGCGCGACCGCATCGTGCATGTGCTCCTCGATCAATCGATACGCAGCAGGTGCATCACCGGCGCCGATCGCCGCGCACAGGACCTCATGCTCACGGACTTGTTCCGTCAGGTCGGGGTAGGCGCCCTGCAGTTCTCCCAGCAGCATCCGGGTCTCCAGCAGCAGGGTGCGCATGGCGCGGCGCAGCCGGGGGCTTCCCGAGGAGTCCACCAGCACCTCGTGAAAGTCCTGATCGGCGTCGGTCACCGCGACGATGTCGCCGCGGACGGCTGCTTCGGTCATCACCGCCACCGGCACGAGTAGCCGCCGGTAGGCGGTGACGGTGTCGCCGGACATGATGCATTCCAACGCCGCTCGTTCGATGGCCGCCCGCGACCGGTAGACATCATGGACGTCTTCATCGGTCAGCTCGATGACGAAGATGCCGCGGTTGCGCTCGCTGCGCAGCAGACCCTCCGATACCAGGCGCTGCATGGCTTCGCGTAGTGGTCCACGGGAGACCGCGAACTGCGCGGCCAATGACGCCTCCCCCAGCTGGGCTCCGGGCGCCAGCACACCGCGCATGATCGCGATGCGCAACCGCTCGGCGATCAGTTCCGCGGTGGATTGGCGCTCCAGCGGCGCGAACTCCTCAGGTACCAGCGTCGTCATGTCGTCTCCTGAAAAGCCGCCCTAGGCCGAAGACCGGCACCTCCGGGACTGGATGTCGCCGGCCCTGCGGCTCCGTGATTAATCGCAAACCTTCCCACACCGTCACCTGGTTGGCGGTCAATACCACCTTGTCCAGCCGAGATTCGAGCCGCTCGACGTGCGCGACGGTGTGCATGGCGGTGTCGGGAATCAACAGCGCCTCGGCGTCTGGATGGTCGTGGGCATCTGCCAGCTCGTCGACCTGGCTCGCGGTAAGCCTGCCCACCTCTGCCGCCGTGTCGATGCCCGCCTCACCCATCGACACGACCTGAATATCGTGCGCGGCCAGAAATGCGACGAACAGCTCGGCGATATCGCGCGGGTAGCTCGCAGCCACCGCCACTTTCGAGATTCCGAGCGCTACGGCGGCGTTGACGAAGGCGAAGGAGGTGCTCGACGCCGGAGTACCACTGGATTCGGACAGGAGCGCCACTTGATTCGCCGCGCCCTGCGGACCGTAGACAAAGCTGCCCGAGGTGCACGCCCACACCACAGCACTCGGTTCATGAGGGCGCAGCAGTCGAGCACCCTCGGCGAGCTTCTCCGGACTGCCCAGATCGAGCAGTTCGGGCACCGCATGCAGATCGGTGCCGTAGATGTGCACGACGGGGAAGTTCATGTCCAGCTGGCGCGCCACCAGGGGGTAGTCCGACTCGGCCGCGTGATCGGGGTAGATGAATCCCACCGTCGGACGCGTATTACTCACTCGAACCTCCTCCGAAGACATCGCGGAGCCACTTACCGGGCCCCATCATGGGAAGACTCATCCGGTCCAGACAGGCCCAGATGGTCAGTTGGTTAGCCGTCAATACCGGCTTACCGAGTAGCCGTTCCAGCGGCTCGATCACGTCATAGGTGCGCAGGTTGGTACAGCTGACAAAGATCGCTTCGGCATCATCGGTGTCGGCAGCGAGAATCCGCTCGGCGACAGTGCGGTAGTTGACCTTCCAGATGCCCCCGCCCAGGCCCAGATGATCTGTCCGCACCACCGTTACACCCAACTCCCCCAGGAACTTCGCGAGCAGCTCGGTCAGCTCGGCGTCGTAGGGAGTGATGACGCTGATCCGGCCGATACCCAAGGCGGTCACGGCCTCCGCCAGCGCGCCCGAGGTGGTGACGGCAGACTTGGCGCCGGTCGCCATGATGGCCTCAACCAGCGACCGCTCGTGTTCGACACCGCGAATGAAGCTGCCCGAAGTACACAGATATGCAACGACTTCCGGCTCGACGTGCAGGACGTCGCGGGTGGCCGCCTGCAGGTGAGCGGTATTGGAGACCAACTCGGCCATGGCCCTGCTCACCGGTACCGGCTCATAGGGAGTACGGGCCAGATGCAGTGACACCTCGGCCGGAACCCAGCGCCACAGCTCACGTTCCAGCGCAAGGTCGAAAGGCGCAATGATGCCGATGCCACGCTGATCAGCCGACTCCGAGAAATCGGGAAGAGACGAGAAATCCACCGGCAAGACCTAACACTCGCAGCATCGCTCCGCGCTCCGAGCGATCACTCAGATTGTTGACAATCATACGATATCTCCATACCGTGTCAACGTGAGCGCGCGCCCGATTGTCGCGGATGAGCAGCTTGCGCGAAGACCAGTGGTGGCCGTGCAGCACTCACCTAGTTCGGTACCGGACCGACTCGACCCCGTGGCCGCGTCCGCCGAGGTACGACTGGTGGAATCGGACCAACTCGCCACGGTGCTGCCCGGAGCCGAGATCCTCTTCGTCTACGACTTTCGTTCCTCGGCGCTGCGCGAAACATGGTCCGCCGCAGATTCATTGCGCTGGGTACAGATCGCGGCCACGGGTGCCGATCCGGTGCTGTTCGATGAACTCGTCGAGAGCGACGTGGTACTCACCAACTCTCGCGGTCTGTTCGAGCGCCCCATCGCCGAGTACGTGCTGGCGCAGATCCTGGCCTTCGCCAAGGATATTCGCCGTTCCACACGCGCCCAGGCCGCGCTGAGCTGGCGCCATTTCGAATCAGAATCCATCGAAGGTGTGCCCGTAGCGGTACTCGGTACCGGACCGATCGGCCAGGCCATCGCCGCCCTACTGGACGCGGTGGGCATGCGAGTCACCGTTCTCGGCAGAACCGAATCCGCCGAGTTGTCTTCCCATGTCGCCGATGTCGAGTATCTGGTGCTCGCTGCTCCGCTTACCGCGCGCACGCACGGGATTGTCAACGCGCGCGTGCTCTCGGCGATGCCAACGACAGCCCGGCTGATCAATGTGGGCCGCGGCGAACTGGTGGGCACGTGGGATCTGGTATCCGCGCTGAATCAGGGAGCCATTGCCGGGGCCGCATTGGATGTCACCGATCCCGAGCCGCTGCCGGTGGGACATCCTTTGTGGCGCACGCCGAATACGTACATCACCCCGCATAACAGTGGCGATGTACACGGATGGACCGACCGTCTTCAGGACCAGTTTGTCGCCAACTTCGACCGCTATCTGCGAGGCGAGGAACTTCTGAATATCGTCGACAAGGACAGGATGCGCCGCAATGCATGAACCCACCGATCCCACCGAGATGACCGCGCTGGAGCTGGTGGCCGCGTACACCTCAGGTGAACTGTCTCCGGTGGAGGCGACAGCCGCGGTGTTGTCCAAAATCGCCCAAACCGACAGCGCCATCAATGCTTACTGCCTCGTCGACGAGGAAGCCGCCCTGGCAGCAGCCACACAATCCGAGGAGCGATGGCACGGCCACTACACCCGCGGACTACTCGACGGGGTCCCGATCTCCATCAAGGACGTCTTCCTGACCCAGAACTGGCCGACTCTGCGGGGCTCGGGCCTGGTCGATCCGGCCGGCCCGTGGGAGGCAGATAGCCCCGCTGTACATCGCATCCGGGCCGACGGCATGGTCATGGTCGGCAAGACCACCACGCCCGAGCTGGCTTGGAAGGGGGTTACCGATAGCCGTCAGCGCGGAATCACCCATAACCCGGCCGACCCGCGCCGCACGGCAGGCGGGTCTTCCGGCGGCAGCGCGGCTGCGGTGGCCGCCGGCATGGGCCCGATGTCCATCGGCACCGACGGTGGAGGCAGCATCCGGATACCCGCCAGCTTCTGCGGCGTAGTCGGTTTCAAACCCACGCACGGCCGGGTCCCGATGTACCCGATCAGCCCCTTCGGGCCGCTGGCACACGGTGGCCCGATAACTCGCACGGTGGAAGACGCTGCGCTGCTGATGGACATCATCAGCCTGCCGGACCATCGCGATCCCACCTCGCAGCCGCCCACCCTCACCACCTACCGCTCGCAGGTCTACCGGGATATGACCGGCCTGGATATCGCCTACTCACCCACGCTCGGCTACGTCGACGTCGATTCCGAGGTCGCCGAGCTGGTCGAAAACGCGGTGAACGCCCTTGACGAGGCCGGGCTGCCCGTGACCCACGCAGATCCGGGATTCTCCGATCCCATCGATGCCTTCGAAATCCTATGGGCTGCAGGGGCGGCCGCTAGCCTCAACAACTATGGCAGTCTCAGCGAGGTACGCGACGGAATAGATCCGGGGCTTGCCCAGATGTGGGACATCGGCCTCGGCGCCTCCGCCACCGAATATCTGGGAGCACGGAACGCCTGTGTACAACTGGGCGCCATCATGGGTGCATTCCACGAGATCCACAACGTGCTCATTACCCCGACCGTGCCGATCCCCGCGTTCCCGTTGGGTGCCGACGTCCCGCCGAACTCAGGGATGCGCTGGTGGGCACAGTGGACGCCATTCACATACCCGTTCAACATGACTCAGCAGCCAGCCCTGTCAATTCCGGTAGGCAGAACCTCGACGGGGCTGCCGGTCGGCATGCAGATCATCGGCCCGCGCCACAGCGACGACCTGGTGCTAGCGGTCGGCCATTTCGCCGAGCGGGTGCTGGCGGGTTAGTCCCTGACTAGGCCCGCGCGAAAGCCAACTGCTCGCCCTGAACGCCGGTGAGCCACAGATCCTGGCAGGCGGCCGCGATGTCGGCCAGACCCTCTTCGATGGTCGCGAAGACATTCCCGGGCACCCATCCGGCATCCCCGTTGATCAGCAGATTGTTCCGGCCATAGAAGATCGCCAGATCGGTGGCGCCCTGCGCCGAATGCGCTTCCGACCCCGGCTCGTATCCGTAGGCAGGGTTACCGATCTCCCATGGCTCGAACCCGAAGAAGCACACATCCCCGGGGATCGGGGTAATGGTTGGGTTCTCCCGGCCGGGCGCCGGCAGCAATGGCGGCAACAGGGTGTACACCTCGTTGCGCGCATATTTTGCGTGGTATGCCTGCCCCACGACCGGTAGTGAGTTCCACACCGTTTCACAAGTTCTCGGTGCCTCAGCGTCGAGCAGCCGGGCGCGGCAGGTGACGCCCCGTTTGGTCAGCGTGATGGATATGTAGCGATCCATCACAGCTCCGCCAACACGGTGCTCCAGATGCCCAGGGCATCGGATATCTGATCGGCCGTCACTACCAATGGTGGAATCATCCGCACCACATTCATATGTGGACCGCACATCAGCAGGAGCAGCCCCTTCTCGGCCGCTAATGCCTGGGCCCGGGCGGCGAGCTGGGCCGCAGGTCGGCCGTCCGCACTGAACTCCACACCTACCATCAACCCCAGGCCACGCACATCGCCATCAATCCCTCTCTCGGCAGCGATCTTTCGCGCACCGTCGAGAAGCTCCCGGCCCCGCGCCCGAGCGTTCTCGACGAGCCGTTCCTCGTCGATCACGTCGAGGGTCGCAAGCGCAGCCGCACAGGCAACGGCATTGGCGCCATAGGTGCCGCCCTGTGAACCGGGCCAGGCACGCCCCATCAGCTCGGCAGAGGCCGCGATACCTGAGATGGGGAATCCGCTGGCGATTCCCTTGGCCATCACCAGGATGTCTGGCGTCACGCCAAAGTGCTGGTGGCCGAAATACTCTCCGGTGCGGCCGAATCCGGTCTGCACCTCGTCAACCACCAGCAGGATGCCGTGCTGGTGAGCGCGTTCGGCGACGCCGTTGAGGAACTCGGTGTTGGCGGGGATGTAACCGCCCTCTCCCAACACCGGTTCGATGACCAGCGCTGCCACCTGATTGGGTGCCGTCGCGGTGGCGAGCAGGTAGTCCAGCTCTTGCAGCGCGAACCGGGTGGCCTCGGTCTCGCTCCAGCCATACCGATACGCCGTCGGGAAAGGAGCCGTGTACACGCCGGCCATCAAGGGGCCGATTCCCGATGAGAATCGTGGCCCCGAGGTGGTCATGGTGGCCGCGGCCAGGGTACGTCCGTGAAATCCACCTTGGAACACAACGATGTTCGGGCGGCCGGTGGCCTGCCGCGCCAACCGCACGGAGGCCTCGATGGCCTCACTACCGGAGTTGGCGAAGAACAACGAATCCAGATCCGCAGGCAACACATCACCAAGACGGCGCACCAGGTTCTGCAATGGTCGATGCATCACCGTGGTGTACTGCCCGTGAATGAGCGTGGCCACCTGCCGTTGCGCGGCCTCGACCACACGAGGATGGCAGTGACCCGTACTCACGACACCGATACCCGCAGTGAAATCCAGGTATTCACGGTCACTTTCGTCATACAGATAGCAACCCTGGCCTCGCACCGCCACCACCGAGGTGGCCTGCTTGAGCACGGGCGATAACGCAGTCACGGCATCCCTTCCACTGACATACTCAGAACTATTGTCGATTGTTGACAATCTCCCTAGCATGGTGGCATGCATCCAGGCGCAGTGTCTACCCCCCTGTCCACCGAAAGCGCGGTGGTCGCCGCCGCGCTCTCCCAGCAGCTCCGCCACGGTCCTACCTTCCCCGTCGTGGACCCCGCGACCGAAGAGGTGCTGGCCGATGTCGCCAACATGGACGGCCGCGCCGCACTCACCGCGTTGAGTAATGCGGTTGCCGTCCAACGCTCCTGGGCCTCGACCTCGCCGCAGCAGCGCGCCGACATACTGATGCGTGCCTACACGCTGATGATCGAGAGCACCGAAGACCTGGCCCTGCTCATGACCCTGGAGATGGGCAAGCCCCTCACCGAGTCACGCGGCGAGGTCACCTACGCGGCAGAGTTCTTCCGTTGGTTTGCCGGCGAAGCGGTACGCCAGGACGGAGGCGTGATGCTGGCACCCGACGGCGGATCACGGTTGATCGTGACCCACCGCCCGGTGGGCCCCTGCCTGCTGATCACGCCGTGGAACTTCCCGCTGGCCATGGGCACCCGAAAGATCGGCCCCGCATTGGCCGCGGGCTGCACCTGTCTGGTCAAACCGGCCGAACAGACGCCACTGTCGATGCTCGCCCTACTCGGCATCCTGCGCGAAGCCGGAGTTCCCGACGGGGTGGTATCGGTGATCACCACCGCCGACCCCGGACCGACCATGGCACCCCTGCTTGCCGACCCCCGAGTGCGCAAGCTCTCCTTCACCGGATCCACCGAAGTGGGCCGCTACCTGCTCACGCAGTGCGCACCTACCGTCAAACGCACCTCGATGGAGTTGGGCGGAAACGCACCGTTCATCGTGTTCGACGACGCCGATCCCGAAGAGGCCGCCGCCGGCGCACTGATCGCCAAGATGCGCAACATCGGCCAAGCCTGTACCGCTGCCAACAGGATCTACGTGCAGCGCAGTGTCGCCGGAGCGTTCACCGAGGCGCTCACCGCAAAGCTCGGCGCACTGCATATGGGACGCGGTACCCAACCCGGTGTCGATGTCGGCCCACTGATCGACCCAGACGCCGTGGCCAAGGCCGACCGGCTGGTCACGGACGCTCGGAAGCGTGGTGCCACAGTGCAATTGGGTGGCGAGATACCTGACGGTGCCGGATACTTCTACCCTCCTTCCCTGCTGACCGACGTGCCCGATGACAGCGACATGATGCGAACCGAAATCTTTGCCCCGGTGGCCGCCATAGCGAGCTTCGACACCGAGGAGGAAGTGATAGCCCGTGCCAATGACTCCGAATTCGGTTTGGTGGCATACCTATACACCAATGATGCCCGGCGCGGATGGCGGGTTTCCGAGCAATTGGAGACCGGCATGGTGGGCCTGAACCGGCCCGTGGTGTCCACCCCCGCCGCTCCCTTCGGCGGCGTCAAACAATCCGGGATCGGCCGTGAAGGGGGCTTCGCGGGAATCGAGGAGTTCCTGGAGACCAAGTACATCGGCGCGGCCGTATGAACGCCCGGATGAACGTGGCGACCATTCCGGGTGACGGGATCGGCGTCGACGTGACCAGGGAGGCCGTCAAGGTGATGGACGCCGCCACC
This sequence comes from Mycobacteroides chelonae CCUG 47445, assembly GCF_001632805.1. Taxonomy (NCBI): domain Bacteria; kingdom Bacillati; phylum Actinomycetota; class Actinomycetes; order Mycobacteriales; family Mycobacteriaceae; genus Mycobacteroides; species Mycobacteroides chelonae. The sequence continues at coordinate 4,545,074 of NZ_CP007220.1, forward strand.
GGCGGCCGCATCGAATGGACCGAATTCGACTACTCCTGCCAGAGATACGCCAACACCGGCGCCATGATGCCCGCCGACGCACCCGCGACGCTGGCCGGATTCGACGCGATTCTGCTTGGCGCCGTGGGGTATCCGGGCGTACCCGATGACGTCTCGCTATGGGGACTGCTCATCCCGCTGCGGCGCGCCTTCAACCAGTACGTGAACCTGCGACCCGTACGCCTGCTGCCCGGTATCGCCTCGCCCCTGGCCGGAGTATCTGCCGACGCACTCTCTATGGTCATCGTGCGCGAGAACACCGAAGGTGAATACTCGCCGATCGGCGGCATTCACAACCGCGGCAACCAAAACGAATTCGCCCTACAGGAATCGGTTTTCACACGCATCGGGTGCGAACGCATCATCCGGTACGCATTCGAGCTGGCCGCGTCTGCCGGATTCCGCGTCTGCTCGGCCACGAAATCCAACGGCATCATCCATTCAATGCCTTACTGGGACAGCATCTTCAACATGGCGGCGGCCGAGTATCCACAGGTTCCGTCCGTGTCGATGCATGTCGACGCTCTTGCCGCCCGGATGATCAGCGATCCCGGCAGCCTGGACGTCATCGTTGCCTCCAACCTCTTCGGCGACATCCTCTCCGACTTGGCGGCGGCGGTTACCGGAGGCCTGGGACTGGCGGCATCCGGAAACATCAACCCAGAACGGACCGCCATCTCCATGTTCGAATCGGTGCACGGTTCGGCACCCGACATAGCCGGCCAGGGCATCGCCAACCCCATCGCACAAATACTGGCCGGCGCCATGCTTCTCGACCATCTGAACGAGCCTGACGCGGCCAACAAGATTCGTCTCGCCGTCGACCAGGTACTGGAGGAGGGTCGCGTTCGTACGCCCGATCTCGGAGGTAGCGACACCACCGAGCAGCTCGGCACAGCAATCGCCGAAACCGCTCGGTGATCTTGAATTAACTGACGACATCAGTGACTTGTGTCACTTTCCGTTCGGCTGTCCTGGCAAGATGGTTGTCGTAGCCTGTGATCCACGACACCTTCAGCCCAAGGAGTCCGATGTCGACGAAGACGGAGCTCACCGAGCTCAACCAAGCACTTGGCAGCCTGCGCCGCTGTGTCCACTCTCTGCAGTCTCGTTATGGCGACCTGCCGGCCGTGCGCCGCATCGTCAACGACGTAGAGCGGCTGGATATCGACGCCGCCGATCTGGACCTCTCGCCTCATGAGCACCGGCTCGCGAGCAACGAGAAGATCCAAATCCCCGACACCGAATACGACCGGGAGTTCTGGGGCGATATCGACGACGAAGGAGTTGGTGGCTACAGATGAGCCAAGCCACCGGGGTCTTCTCGCCTTCGCGTGCCCAGATTCAGCAGCGCACGCTACGCACTGACAAGTGGTGGCTCGCACCATTACTCACCAACCTCGGGCTGGCGACATTCGTCATCTATGCCACTGTGCGCGCTTTCTGGGGCAGCGCGTACTGGGTGCCGCAGTATCACTATCTGACGCCGTTCTATTCACCATGCGTCAGCACTGCCTGCGCCCCCGGGGCCAGCCATTTCGGGCATTGGGTCGGTGATCTGCCGTGGTTCATTCCCATGGCCTTCATCTCGCTGCCGTTTCTGCTCGCCTTCCGGCTGACCTGCTATTACTACCGCAAGGCCTACTACCGCTCGGTCTGGCAGTCGCCGACCGCCTGCGCGGTGGCCGAGCCGCACGCGAAGTACTCCGGCGAGACCAAGCTGCCACTGATCATGCAGAACATTCACCGGTACTTCTTTTACGCCGCGGCGATCATCTCGATCGTCAACACCTACGACGCCATCGTCGCCTTCCATTCGGAAAAGACCGGCGGCTTCGGATTCGGCCTGGGCAACGTGATCTTGGTGACCAACGTGGTTCTGCTGTGGGTGTACACGCTGTCCTGCCACTCCTGCCGGCACGTCACCGGCGGGCGGCTCAAGCACTTCTCCAAACACCCTGTCCGGTATTGGATCTGGACACAGGTCAGCAAGCTCAACACCAGGCACATGCTGTTCGCCTGGATCACGCTGGGCACACTGATCCTCACCGACCTGTACGTCATGCTGGTCGCCAGCGGCACCATTTCCGACCTGAGATTCGTTGGTTAGCAATTAAATTCATATTCATACTCGCAAACAAACTGGGGTTAATTAATGGCTGAACTCGAACGGCACCAATACGACGTAGTCGTGATCGGTGCCGGTGGCGCCGGACTGCGCGCCGTCATCGAGGCACGTGAACAGGGCTTTAAGGTCGCGGTTGTCTGTAAATCCCTGTTCGGCAAGGCACACACCGTGATGGCCGAAGGCGGTTGCGCCGCCTCAATGGGTAACGCCAACGACAAGGACAGCTGGCAGGTGCACTTCGGTGACACCATGCGCGGCGGCAAGTTCCTGAATAACTGGCGGATGGCCGAGTTGCACGCCAAGGAGGCCCCGGACCGGGTCTGGGAACTGGAAACCTATGGCGCGTTGTTCGATCGCACCAAGGATGGCCGGATCAGCCAGCGCAACTTCGGCGGCCACACCTATCCGCGGCTGGCGCACGTGGGTGATCGCACCGGCCTGGAGATCATCCGCACCATGCAGCAGAAAATCGTCTCGCTACAGCAGGAAGACTTTGCCGAAACCGGTGATTACGAGGCACGTATCAAGATCTTCGCCGAGTGCACCATCACGGATCTGCTCCTGGACGGGGACCGGATCGCCGGTGGGTTCGGATACTGGCGCGAATCGGGCCGGTTCATCCTCTTCGAGGCTCCCGCAGTGGTTTTGGCCACGGGCGGCATTGGCAAGTCGTTCAAGGTGTCGTCGAACTCCTGGGAGTACACCGGTGACGGGCACGCCCTGGCGCTGCGCGCCGGCGGCACGCTGATCAACATGGAGTTCATCCAGTTCCATCCGACCGGCATGGTCTGGCCACCCTCGGTCAAGGGCATCCTGGTCACCGAAGGTGTGCGCGGCGACGGCGGAGTGCTCAAGAACTCCGAGGGTAAGCGATTCATGTTCGACTACATCCCCGCGGTGTTCAAGGGTCAATACGCCGAGACCGAGGAAGAAGCCGACCAATGGCTCAAGGACAACGACTCGGCACGGCGCACCCCCGACCTGCTGCCCCGTGACGAGGTCGCCCGGGCCATCAACTCCGAAGTCAAGGCCGGTCGCGGCACCCCGCACGGCGGCGTGTACCTGGACATCGCTTCACGCATCCCCACCGAGGAGATCAAGAGGCGGCTGCCGTCGATGTACCACCAGTTCAAGGAACTCGCCGAGGTCGACATCACCAAGGACGACATGGAAGTCGGTCCGACCTGTCACTACGTGATGGGCGGTATCGAGGTCGATCCCGACAGTGGAGCCGCGACGGTGCCCGGTCTCTTCGCGGCCGGTGAATGCTCCGGCGGCATGCACGGGTCAAACCGGTTGGGCGGCAACTCCCTTTCCGACCTGCTCGTGTTCGGGCGGCGCGCCGGCCTGGGTGCCGCCGAGTACGTCAAGGGCCTCACGTCTCGTCCGCAGATCTCCGAGGCCGACGTCGACAAGGCCGCCGTACTCGCTTTGGCACCCTTCGGAGACCCCGCTGCCGAGGGTGCCGAAAATCCGTACACACTGCACACCGACTTGCAGCAGGCCATGAACGACCTGGTCGGCATCATCCGCAAGGAAGAGGAAGTCGAACAGGCCCTGGTCAAGCTGAACGAGCTCAAGGAGCGCTTCAAACACGTTGCCGTGGAAGGGCACCGGCAGTTCAATCCGGGCTGGCACCTGGCCATCGACATGCGCAATATGCTGCTGGTCAGTGAGTGCGTGGCCAAGGCGGCGCTGCTGCGCACCGAGAGCCGAGGCGGGCACACCCGCGATGACCATCCGGACATGGATGCCACCTGGCGCAAGACCCTACTGGTGTGCAGCACCACCGGCGGAGATCCGGCGGTACCCGATGTACTCGTCACGCCCGAGCCGCAGCTCCCCTTGCGCCCAGATCTTTTGGAACTGTTCGAGATCGGCGAGCTGGAGAAGTACTTCACGCCCGAAGAACTGGCAGAGCACCCAGGAAGGAAGTCCTGACGTGAGCTATGACGCGCACCTCCAGGTCTGGCGAGGCGATGACGACGGCGGTGAGCTCATCGACTACACCGTTCCGGTGAGCGAGGGCGAGGTCGTGCTCGACATCATCCACCGAATCCAGGCCACTCAGGCCTCGGACCTGGCGGTCCGATGGAACTGCAAGGCCGGCAAGTGTGGCTCGTGCTCGGCGGAGATCAACGGCCGTCCGCGGCTCATGTGCATGACCCGGATGTCGACATTCGACGAGTCCGAGACCATCACCGTGACGCCACTGCGCGCCTTCCCGGTGATTCGCGACCTGGTTACCGACGTGTCGTTCAACTACCAAAAGGCCAGAGAAGTCCAATCATTCACCCCACCGAAGGGCCTGAAGCCCGGCGAATACCGGATGCAGCAGGAAGACGTAGAGCGGTCACAGGAGTTCCGCAAGTGCATCGAATGTTTCCTCTGCCAAAACACCTGCCATGCGGTACGCGACCATGAGGAGAACAAGAAGGCTTTCGCCGGACCGCGCTATCTGATGCGGGTGGCCGAGCTGGAGATGCATCCACTCGATGTCGCCGACCGGCGCGAGGTGGCGCAGGAGGAACTGGGCTTGGGCTACTGCAACATCACCAAGTGCTGCACCGAGGTATGTCCTGAGGGCATCCATATCACCGATAACGCGCTGATCCCGATGAAGGAGCGGATCGCCGATCGCAAGTACGACCCGATTGTCTGGCTGGGTAACAAGCTGTTCCGCCGTTAGTCAGGTTTGCACAGGAGAAGCGCATGGAAACCTGGCTCGTCATCGTCATCACCGTTGTCTGCCTGGCGGCCGCAGGTGCTGTCGCGGGCTTGATACTGCTGGCTATCCTTGCCGCGGGGGGCATCTCAGCCGCTCGGTTCAACCTCACCCCCGTGGCCGCCGATCAGCTGCACGAGTATCTGGCTTCCGACGCCTCCTTCGCGGTCTCCGTCCAGCGCGACTTCTTCTATCCTCCCGATCGCGTGTTCAAGGCCCTGCTCGACGAGCGGTTCATGAGCTGGGTTCCGTTCTCCAAGGGTGTGGACTACGCCGGCACGGCATTGCGCGAGGTGGGCACCAAGCGCGCATTCGTCAACACCTTCGGGGTGTTGGCCGAACAGATCGTCGTCAAAGAACCCAACCGCATACTGGGTGTCACCATCACCGCATGTTCTGTTCCGCTGGTTCTGGATTCGGCCGCGGAGATCTTCGAGGTGGCAGATAACGGCACCGGCGGCACCCGACTCACCTGGCATGTGGGCGGCACCCCTAAATGGGTGGGCTGGCTCCCGTTGCGCCTGGCCGCACCACTCGTGCGTCCGGTGGCCAAGTGGCAGATCGGTAAGCTCCGCGCGATCATCGGGCGCCGCTGAACTCCAAGTAGTCGCGCGGGACTTTGTGGTTGGTTGCCAATGCCCAATTCGGGCAAGACGGGCAGCATCGGAATATGGGTGACATTGTGAGCGTCGCGGATATCCGCACGGCCATCAAGGAGCTTTCGTTGCGCGCCGATCTCGCCGATCGCGAAGATCGCGCCGATGACGCACGCGAACTCCGTGATCGCATCCGCGGGTACCAAGAGGAACTCGCCAAACGCCCCTAGGCCGTATCAGCGGCCGGGGTGCGATGGTGACGACCCTTTATATAGCATTGTGTCTATATAGATAAGATGTAATACTCCAAGTATGGACGTTTTCGAAGCGGTCGCAGAGCCCAGCCGCCGGATTCTGCTCGATGCGCTGGCAGGCGGGGAATGGACCGCTGGAGAACTTGTCGCGACACTGCCCGGCCTGACACAGCCCACCGTCTCACGGCATCTTCGCGTGCTACGCGAGGCCGGCCTGGTCGACGCCCGACCGGATGCACAACGCCGGATCTACGCGCTGCGCGCCGACGGCCTGGTCCAGATCGACCAGTGGATCGACCCATACCGGCACTTCTGGAGCGGGCACCTGGACGCACTCGAAGGACACCTGCCCTAGCGGTCTAACGCCCCGCCCACCTGACCTCGATGCCTTCGGCACTCAGCTGCTGGCCCGGGCGAGATGTCACCTGAACATCGATTTCCCGCCCGGTTTTCTTGTCGATCAATTCCAGCGGCTTACGCCCATCTTGCAGGTACTCGTCCCCCCACTTGAGCAGGGACAGCAGCACCGGAAGCAGGTCCTGGCCCATCCGGGTCAGCACGTACCCGTCCCGCTCCCGCTGACCGGGTTCGCGATAGGGCACCTTCTCGATGACGCCCGCCGCCTCCAACTGCTTGAGTGCACGCGATACCGCCGGGGCGGATACCCCGATGCGCTCGGAAAACTCGTCGAACCGGGTTGAGCCGTAAAAGCATTCGCGGACGATCAGGAATGCGGTCTTGGTGCCCAGCAAGTCCAGGGCCTTCCCGATCGAACACGCATCGGTATTCCAGTGGGAGCGGTCCTGCAGCAGCCGCTCGAACTCCATGGTCACCAGGCCATTGTAACTAACGCTTGCGTTATTCAGCTAGTCCCGCTAGCTTCCTAACTAACGGAATCGTTAGTTAGGAGATAGGGATGGTCGAGAACAAGGTTGTACTGGTCACCGGAGGGCGCCGCGGGCTGGGCGCAGCCATCGTCGACGAGGTACTGAACCGCGGAGCGCGCAAGGTCTACAGCACCGCCCGCCAACCGTTCGAGGACCCGCGCGCACAGGTGATTCCCCAACAGCTCGAGGTGGCCTCCGAGTCATCGGTGCAAGCGCTGGCCCGTGAACTCACCGACGTCGAGATCGTGGTCAACAACGCCGGTGTGCTGCATCCTGATTCGCTACTCACCGGCGACCTCGACCGGGTGGATGCGACGTTCCAGACCAACGTATTCGGCCCGCTACGGGTTATCCGGGCGTTCGCGCCAATCCTCAAGGCCAACGGCGGTGGAGCGATCGTCAACATCCACTCGGTGCTCTCCTGGCTCGGCGGAGCCGGCGCCTACGGTGCGTCAAAGGCAGCCATCTGGTCGGTGACCAACACCCTGCGCCTGGAACTGGAACCGCAGCACACGCACGTACTGGGCGTACACGCGGGATTCATCGACACCGACATGGTGTCCGCCCTGGATGTTCCGAAGACACCGCCCGGCGTGATCGCTGCACGCATCATCGATGCACTGGAGAAGGGCGATAACGAGGTGTTGACCGACGAGCTCACCGCACAGGTCAAGTCCCAACTATCGGGCCCCGTCGAGAACCTCGCCTACCGTCCCAGCCACTGACTTCGCATCCACCAGGAGAAGATCGACATGCCCCTCTGGACCATCTATCACACGCCAAACATGTTTTCCGACAAGGAAAAGGCCGATCTGGCCGCGAGCATCACGGAGGTCTACGTCACCGTGGGGCTTCCGCGGTTCTATGTGGTCACGGTGTTCAAACAGATCTCACCGTCGGACTTCTACGTCGGCGGGGAACCAACCACGAACGCCGTACGGATCGTCGTGGATCACATCGCGCGAACCCTGCCCGACAAGGCCGGCCGCGAGCGCATCACCCAGCACCTCGGCCGCGTCCTGGCACCGCATCTGGACCGGGCGGACCTGCACTGGGAGTTCCACATCGACGAGACCAGCGAGGAGCTTTGGATGATCAACGGACTGGTGCCGCCGCCGATGAATTCCGAGGCCGAACGTGACTGGGCCCAAGCCAACCGGAGCAGCCCCTACCCGGCGCCCGTCTAGCCAATCAGCTTCCGGAACTTACTGCGGTGGAACACGATCGGAGCCACCGCGGAGTGCACGGTCAATCCGTGGATGTTGAGGATGACGATCGCGTGGTCACCGGCGGGCACCTCGGACTGGATGGAGGTCTCGATCCAGGCCGTGGTGCCGCCGATGAACACGGCACCGCTCTCGGTGGTCGAGGTGTCCAGGCCCGCGAACCGATCGCCGGTCTTGGCGGCAAGGGTGCGGGCCGCATCGTCATGCGCCTCACCCAGCACACTGATACCCAGACGTGGGGCCACCCGCAGGTTGGGCCACGTCGTCGAAGAGTTCTGAACGCAGAACGCCACGAGCGGCGGATCCAGGGACACCGGCACAAACGTGCTGGCGGCCAATCCGGTTCGCGTTCCACCGATCTCGGCGGCTATGGCAACCACGCCGGTCGGGAAATGCCCGAATGCCTCGCGCAGCGTCGCCGCGTCCAAAGTGGTATCGCTCGTCATAACTGGATGTCACCTCTAGTCTTGCTTCATGACGTCACATGTGACCCTACGCGTCGACGGCGAGGTAGCCCGCGTCACCTTGTCCCGGCCCGAGAAGCTCAACGGACTCACCCTCGACATGCTCAACGGGCTGACTGCCGCCGCCCGCCATATTGCCTCAGATACCTCGATCCGTGTGGTGGTGTTGTCCGGTGAGGGGGACGCCTTTTCTAGTGGGCTGGATTTCGCGGCCGCCGGGAAGGACCCCGCGCGCGTCGTCGCGAACTTCATTCCGCTCCCTTGGCTGGGTACCAATGGTTTTCAGGAGGCGTGCTGGGCCTGGCGCCGGTTGCGCATCCCGGTGATCGCCGTCATCCACGGCCGTTGCTACGGCGGCGGGCTTCAGTTGGCCCTGGCCGCCGACTTCCGGTTCACCACACCCGATGCCGAGTTCTCGATCCTGGAAGCCAAGTGGGGCCTGATCCCCGATATGTCCGGAAGCGTCACGCTGAGTCAATTGGTCGGAATCGACACCGCCAAACGGCTCACCATGACCGGTGAGATGTTCGACGGTTTCTACGCCAAGGAAATCGGACTGGTGACCCAGGTGAGCGCCGACCCCGAGGCCGACGCCGCCGAACTCATCGACCAGATTCTGTCGCGCTCCCCCGATTCAGTGGCAGCCACCAAGACCCTGTTCGACAAGGCATGGTCCATGGTCCCGCGCCGCGCGTTTGGCCTGGAGCGACGCCTGCAACTGCGGCTCATGCGCGGACCCAACTTCGCCATCGCACGCAAGGCCGGCATCGACAAGACCGAACCTCAGTTCAAGGCCCGCAGTATCTAGCCCACTAATAAAAGGTTGCCTATGCGGCCTTTGATCCTGCGATCATTGCTTCGCTCGTTACGCGGCAGGCACACAGTCACGGAGCTCAGGCGCCATACCGTACGGGCCCCACATCTGGCGCTCCGCATCCTGCCGGGCTTCAGGCTCGTTACTTCCGTGACCGATCACAGAGCCAGCCCACTGCTTCATACCGAAACCCATACCCGGCATGCTTCCCGGGCCAAACCCAGGTGGACCGAAATTGTTGTTGGCATAGACCTGACACTGAACCGCAACCGGGCCCTCCCCCGGCATCGCCGAAGCAACAGGTGAGGCGAACACCGAAACCAGCACCGCCGCCACACCAACCCCTGCGACTACCGAACAAACCGTCCGCATAGCTCCTCCTCCTCGGTATCTGGCAATAGTTTGCCACAATCCGAGTATTTCGAGCACAAAAGGTTCGCGGAGGGGAATCCGAAGATCGCTAGCGCAGATGCCCGTGCGCGGCCGCCACATCGGGATGCGCCCGCAGCCGGCTTTTCCAGGCGTTCTCGCCGTAGGTCGCATGGATCGGATCATCCGGGTCCGCCGCCGCACCTCGAGTCCGCGCCCGAAGTTCCGGCGGGAGATCCAGCGTCGGGATACGCGCGTCAAGCCTCGGATTGAAGAAGTAGGCGATCGAAATCCGCGGCCTGCCCGTCAGCGTGACGCGATGGCGCGTCGCACGCAGATATCCGCCGCTCGCCCGCTCGAGCAGCTCACCGATGTTCACGATGAATGCGCCCGCACGCCCCGGTGCCTCCACCCAGGTGCCGTCCACCTCGACCTGCAGCCCGCCGGCGTCCGGTTCGGCCAGCAGCAAGGTGAGCACACCGGAATCGCGATGTGCACCAACTCCCTGGTCGGTAGTGCCGCGGGCCGGGTACCGGATGACCTTGATCAGGGTCGCAGGTTCAGAGCCAAAAGCCTCGTCGAACACCCCACCTGCAGATCCAAGGGCAATGGCCCACTCCCGCAGTAGCTTTCGCCCCACCGCAGCCAGGGCCGCATCCCAGCTCGTGAGGGCTGCTCTTAGTTCGGGCACCGCCTTCGGCCACTGGTTGGGCCCCTGCAACCACAGGTAATCGAGATCCTTTCCGTGCGCAGTCGCCCGACGTTCCGGCCCGACATCGATCTGCTCACGCCAATCGGTCAGCCCGCCGGTCAGCTCTCCGCCCAGCCGGGTAAACCCACGAAAATGGGGGCTGCGCACCATGGCAATGGCATCCTTGTCCTCTGCGGGCAGCGCGAAAAGCCTGTGGGCGGCCGACAACACCTCGTCGACCAGCCGCTGCGAGACACCGTGGCCGGTGAGATAGAAGAACCCAACCTCATGGGTGACCTCACGCAGCACCGCACGCAACCGATCCGGGTCGCCGGAAAGGTCTACGACGGGTAGCTCAACCATGCCCCCATGGTCCCCCGCCCGGCCTCGCAGGGACCACCGTCTTGACCGCCATGAGGAAATATCACAAGTACGATGACCACACGGCCGGGCGAGAGGGACGCACAGGGGAAATGACGTCATCGGAGATGCCGCCGTCGGGTCCAGATAACCAGCAACCTGGAGACCTACCGCCGGGAACGGTCATATCCGGATACCAGATCGAGCGCGTCCTCGGTCGCGGCGGCATGGGCACCGTGTATCTGGCCGCAAATCCGAATTTGCAACGTCCCGAGGCTCTGAAGATCCTCAACGCCCAGGCCTCACGCGACCCTGATTTCCGGGCACGATTCATGCGCGAGGCCTCGCTGGCCGCGTCTCTGGATCACCCCAACATCGTCACGGTGCACAACCGAGGCGAAACGCCGGAGGGCGATCTGTGGATTGCCATGCAATACGTCCAGGGCAGCGATGCACACTCGGAGTCGAGGAATGGACGCATGTCGCTCACCCGCGCCATTCACATCATCAGCGAGGTGGCCAAGGCGCTTGACTATCTGCATGCCCGCGGTCTGGTACACCGCGATGTGAAGCCGGCCAACATCCTGCTGTCCGAGGGCGATCGTCGAATCATGTTGGGCGACTTCGGTGTCACTCGCGCGCTCGACGACAGCAACTCGGTTACCTCCGCGGGGAACGTGACCGCCACGATCGGGTACGCGGCGCCGGAGGTGCTGTCCGGCGCCGCCGTCGACGGCCGCGCCGATGTGTATGCCTTGGGCTGCACGCTCTTTCGGATGCTCACGGGTCAACCCCCGTTTGGCTCCGGGGGCTCGCTACCCGCGGTTATCAATGCACACCTCTCGGCGCCGCCGCCCCGCATCTCCCAGTTCGCCTCTGTGCCCGAGTCAATGGACGCATTGATCGCCAAGGCGATGGCCAAGAATCCCGCCGATCGATATCAAAGTGCCGGGGAGTTTGCCCAGGCCGCGCAACAGATTCTGGCCGACCCGCATCAGCACCGGCAGACCGTGACCCAACCCGTATCCACCGTGACGCCGCAGCCCACACCTCTTCTCGCACAGAACATCGCAACACCGACAGACTCCGCGCGAACATTGGTCAAGCACAGACGCATTGTGGCGATTGTCGGCGCCGTCGCCCTAGTGGCCGCATCGACGGTGGTCGCCGTAGTGATCTGGCCCCGCCATGGCGGCGGAGGTAAACCCACTCCCTCGTCTGGCGCGACCGCCGCGGTGGTTAAGCCGGGCGAATCGCTGGCCGGACAACCCAATACCGTCCTGGACACCTTGCTGCCCGGCCAGTTCGACTACCCAGACGGATGGGAGAAGAACCCATCGCCCACATTCAGGTCGGGCGAGTTCAATCCGGCCGTGGCGCCCGGTGCGGCCACCATCGTTGGTGGAACCCCAGTGGGCTGCAACACGATTGATCCCGTGTGGGCACTACGCGCCCAAGGCCGTGAGACCTCGACGTTGTATCTGCGTGATCGCAAGAAGCCCGAGAGAGAGATCCTGATCCGGGTTGTCCCGGCATCCGATGCCCTCTCCCCGGACGGCGCCTCTGACGCATTGAAGCGGTGCGACGCGGTCGCGTACACGATCCCCGGCGCGAGCACCACGTGGCGATGCTCGTTCGAGTTCGATGAGCCGGCTCCGGTCCAGAATGGCCAAAAAGAGCTCACCGCAACGGAATCGTGCTTTATGTTTCCCTCCGGGGCGAACAGCATTCGACAGCACGTGTCATTCAATGTGGTACGCGGCCTGCTCGTGTACATCCTGGCCAGCGGTGCGTCGAACCGAAACGACGCGGCAGGCTCTCTGAGCGCGACCGCCCTGAACTTCGCGACCGCCATGAGGATCCTGCGTTACGGCCGCTAGTTCTCGGGAGACCAGGGTGTGAGCCAATCCGTGGGTTCCCAGCCCTCGGCGGCCGCCAGCAGCTCGTACATCGTTGCGCCATCGACGGACTCACGAATGATGTCGGCGTGGCCGGCGTGCCGGGCCAACTCCTCGATGAGGTGCAGGGCCACCCACCGCACACTCCACGCGTCGACGTCCTTGGGGAACCACGGCGCCGACGGAACGGGCACCGGAGTGTCCAGCCCCTTGTCCTTGATCGCGGCAAGTGTCGCGTCGCACTGGGCTGAGTACGCCGCCAGCACACCGGCGAGCGTCTCGTCCGCACGCAAGATGAATTCGTCATCGGCTCGGTGGCGGTCAGCTCCCGGATCCGGCGCGGCGACAATTTTGTCTGTCCAGCCCGCCTGCATATTGGTGACGTGCTTGATGAGCCCACCGACCGACAAGGTGCCTGCCGTCGGAGTCAGACGCGCCTGATCGTCAGTCAGGCCGAAGGCGACGATCCGAAAGGCATCTTGCTGGGCAGCGATGTACTCGATCAGTCCGTCCAACTCGGTGGAAACGGGCGGAGGCATGGCAGGCATACAGGGGTTCCTCTCAGGGGCTGTGAGCTGGCACGCACAAGCCAACACCACCGGTCTGACATCACTCCCCCAGAACCGTAAAAAATGCCTTCTGACCTGCGATATCGAATTGTGACAACAACCACAAGGCCAGGACTTTTGTCACACGCTACTCAGCGGTATAGTTCAGTTGTTACCGGTGGGTAACTTAATCAGAAGTAAGAACCCAACCGAATATCAGAACAGCCCCACGAGACCCAGTTAGACCCACGAGAAAAGGCAATGACGCACATGGGCCACTACAAGTCGAACGTCCGCGACCTGGAGTTCAACCTCTTCGAGCTCTTCAACATTCAGCAGGTATTCGGTGGTGAGGAGTACCCCGAGCTGGACGAAGAGACCGCTCGCACGTTCCTTTCCGAAATGCGTACCCTCGCCGAGGGGCCACTGGCCGATTCGTTCGCCGAGGGCGACCGCAACCCGCCAGTCTTCGACCCGGAGACCCACTCGGTGGCCATCCCCGAGGCTTTCAAGAAGTCCGTCAAGGCAGTCACCGACGCCGGCTGGGATCGCCTCGGCCTGATCGAAGAACTCGGCGGCAGCCCGGTTCCACGCTCGCTGATGTGGGCCATCCAGGAGATGATCCTCGGCGCCAACCCCGCAGTCTGGATGTACAGCGGCGGCGCCGGTTTCGCGCAGATCTTCTACAACGTCGCCACCGATGAGCAGAAGAAGTGGGCCGAATTCGCCGCCGAGCGCGGCTGGGGCGCCACCATGGTGCTCACCGAGCCTGACGCCGGTTCGGACGTGGGCGCCGGTCGCACCAAGGCCGTCAAGCAGGAGGACGGTTCCTGGCACATCGACGGTGTGAAGCGCTTCATCACCTCGGCTGACTCCGATGACATGTTCGAGAACATCATGCATCTGGTGCTGGCCCGCCCCGAAGGTGCCGGCCCCGGTACCAAGGGTCTGTCGCTGTTCTTCGTGCCGAAGTTCATCCCCAACTTCGAGACCGGCGAGCCGGGCGAGCGCAACGGCGTCTTCGTCACCAACGTCGAGCACAAGATGGGCCTGAAGGTTTCGGCCACCTGTGAGCTGAGCCTGGGCCAGCACGGCGTTCCCGCCAAGGGCTGGCTGGTCGGCGAGGTGCACAACGGCATCGCCCAGATGTTCGACGTGATCGAGCAGGCCCGCATGATGGTGGGCACCAAGGCCATCGCGACTCTGTCGACCGGTTACCTGAACGCGCTCGAGTACGCCAAGACCCGCGTACAGGGTGCGGACATGACGCAGCTGACCGACAAGACCGCTCCCCGCGTCACCATCACGCACCACCCGGACGTGCGTCGCTCGCTGATGACCCAGAAGGCTTACGCCGAGGGTCTGCGTGCGCTGTACCTCTACGCCACCACCTTCCAGGACGCCGTGGCCGCCAAGGCCATCAACGGTGTGGAGGCCGAGGAAGCGGTACGGCTCAACGATCTGCTGCTGCCGATCATCAAGGGTGTGGGCTCCGAGCGTGCCTACGAGAAGCTCACCGAGAGCCTCCAGACCTTCGGTGGATCCGGCTTCCTGCAGGACTACCCGATCGAGCAGTACATCCGTGACGCCAAGATCGACTCGCTCTACGAGGGCACCACGGCGATCCAGGCCCAGGACTTCTTCTTCCGCAAGATTGTCAAGGACCAGGGCAAGTCGCTGGCCTTCGTCTCCGGTCAGATCGAAGAGTTCGTCAAGAGCGAGACCGGCAACGGCCGCCTGAAGGCCGAGCGTGCGCTGCTCGCAACGGCTTTGGAGGACGTGCAGGGCATGGCGGCGACCATGACCGCGAACCTGATGGCCGCCCAGCAGGAGATCACTCAGGTCTACAAGGTCGGAACGGCCTCCGTGCGCTTCCTGATGAGCGTCGGCGACCTGCTGATCGGCTGGCTGCTGCAGCGTCAGGCTGCCGTGGCCATCGAGGCTCTGGACGCGGGCGCCACCGGCGCCGAGAAGTCCTTCTACGAGGGCAAGATCGCGGTTGCCTCGTTCTTCGCCAAGAACATGCTGCCGCAGCTGACCTCGACCCGGGCCATCCTGGAGAACGTCGACAACGACATCATGGAGCTCGACGAAGCCGCCTTCTGATTCACTGACGCAAAGGCCCCTTGTTCCTCCGGGAACAGGGGGCCTTCTGCATTCCGGGGTACCGCCGTGATCAGACCCCACCTAAGGTTGCCGTATGCCTCGTTACTACCGCGACCAGCACGCGTGGAAAGACCTCCAGATGCTCCTTCCCGAGCGGCTGCGCCTGGACGAGTCGACGGCACCGCATGAGGAGTTCTGGGACTGGCGCGGCAATCAGGTGCATCTGGACCGGTACCCCAATCCCGCGGCACCGGTGAAGGTGGTGCTACTGCACGGCGTCGGCACCAACGGCCGTCAGATGTCCCTGATCCTCGGTGCGCCGTTGGCAGGCAGAGGCTTCGAGACCATCGCGATCGACAACCTCGGCTATGGGCTCACCGATGTGGCGCCGGGTTCGGTACCCGGATACGGCGACTGGGTGGACCTGGTTGTCGACTATCTGGAATACGAACGCCGTCGCGACGTGCGACCCATCGTGCTGTACGGGCTGAGCGCCGGCGGAATGCTCGCCTACCACGTCGCGGCCAAGGCGCCGCGTGACACGGTGCGCGGAATCATCGGCATGACGTTCCTGGATCAGCGAGTTCGTGAGGTGGCCGACGGCACCGCCCACGACCTGCTCACCGCACGCGTCGGGGTGCCTTTTCTGCGGCTCGCCGCCAAGACACCGGCCCGGCGAGTGCGCTACCCGATGTGGCTGGCCGCGAAGATGAGCACACTGGCGAACAGCCGGGCAGCGATGAAGATCTTCATGAAGGACCGCACGTCCGCCGCCAACTGGGTCAGCGTGAAGTTCCTGGCCGAGTACATGAGCTATGCACCCGCCATCGAGCCCGCCGATTTCGATGTCTGTCCCATCATCCTCACCCAGCCCGACGAAGACCGATGGACCCCTTACGAATTCAGTCGGCCGGTGTTGGACCCCATCACCAAGGTCCCGGTGACAGTGGTGCCGCTAGAACAGGCCGGGCACTATCCGCTGGAGGATCCCGGACTGAAGCAACTCGAAGAGGCGGCGGTCGGATTCATCCGCGCGGTCGCAGGCTGACCCCTTCGGTCAATCTTCGGGCAAACTTGACGCATGACCGAAGCCCGACGTGCCGTGCTGGTTCTCTCTCTGGTCGCAACCAGCCTGTTGACCTTCCTGCTCGGTGTCACCGATCCGGCGGCTCCCCTGTTCTACCCCACGCGGTTCCTCATCTGGAATCTGTTCCTGGCGTGGCTGCCCGTCTTCGCGGCACTGGCATTCTCTGCCGTCCGGCACAAGATCTGGCTGATACCGATTGGCCTGGTGTGGCTCGCATTCTTGCCCAACGCACCGTATCTGGTCACCGATCTGGTGCACCTCATCGACGGCATCGCATTCTGGCGTCATGTGCTGCAGTACGGCGTCGCGGCCTGGACCGGGATCATCCTCGGTGTGGTCTCACTGCGGTTGGTGCACCGGCGAATTCAGCGTGATTTCGGCATTGTCACCGGGTGGATAGTCGTCGTCGTCTCGGTCGGGCTGTGCGCCGTAGGAGTGGTGATCGGCCGCTTCCAGCGCTGGAACTCCTGGGACCTGATTCACCGTCCCGGTGCCGTCGCCGCGAGCACCCTGGAATGGGTCAGCTCTCCGTTCGCGTTTGTGGCCCACACCGGTGTGGCCGTGGCAGTCGCGGCGTTCTTCGGACTGGCCTACCTGACCGTGTGGTCGCTGTCCCCACCCGATACCAGCACCGAGATGCCATCCGCGAGGGCAGATCTCGCAGAAGCACCTGCATAAGAGCCACCTCTACTATCGCGCCAGCGCCTCGATGCGGTCGGCCAGCTCCGACACGGGAAGGCACCCATCCAGTTCCACGGCGGCGCTCTCACGCAGCAGCGGTTCGACCTCCTCGATGTTCAGCGCGATCTCGGCCCTCTCGGCTTCCGTCCGCCCGTACGGGTTGTTGGTACGAGAGCTCACCCGCGCGATGGCAACCTCCAGCGGCACGCTGAGCAGCACCACGTGGCCGAAGCTCTCGTAGAAGTCCACCTGATTGTCCACAGTTCCGGACACGACGACATCCGGATACCGGCTCAGCAGCGCCGACATCCTGACGGCGTCCCAGCCTCCGTCAGACAGCGTCCAGCCGTCGTAATCGGTGTCGACTGTCCGAAATCCGCGACGCGCCAGCTCCGCCAGCAGCGTGCTCTTGCCTGTTCCCGACATGCCCGTCACCAACACCCGCGCCACATCTGAACCATATGCGGTGGCGGCTCGTTGAAAGCAGGAGAAGAGTGGACCCCAAACGGAGGTGACGATGGAGCAGGCAGCACGACGGATCATCGCGGGCCTTATCGCCGCAGGCGCCGCACTGGCGGCCGGACAACTCACTGCCGCAGCCGTCGCACCGGATTCCGCGCCCTTCTTCGCGGTCGGGAATATGGTCGTCGACCACACCCCGGCGGCCATACGCGAGTGGGTGATCGGGGTCTTCGGCACCTCCGACAAAGCCGTGTTATTCGCGTGCCTGTCCGCGATCATCGCCCTACTCGCGGCAACCGCCGGTCTCGTGGAGCGAGAACGCCGCTATGGCTCGGCGCTTATCGCGGCGCTGGGTATCGTCGGCGCACTGGCCGCGGTAACCCGGCCGACCGGGGCGTTCACCTGGATCTGGCCATCAGTGATCGCGGCCGTGGCCGGAGTGCTCGTGCTCCGAGCCCTGGTGAGCCGTGCCGATGGCCAGGACGCGGCCGACCGACGCAAATTCTTCGGAGCAGCAGCGGTTTTCGCCCTCGGATCAGCGGGCACCTACTGGCTCGGCAACCGCTGGAGCAAGGGTGCCGTCGTCGCCGAGGAACGCCGCGACGCCGTACTGCCCGCACCCGTCGCGCCCGCTCCGCCGCTGCCCGATGGCATCAACGTCAAAGGTGCGGCCCCCTACATCACCGGTAATACGGACTTCTACCGCATCGACACGGCGCTGCGGGTGCCCCAGCTGACCACCGCCGAGTGGCAGCTCAGCATTCACGGCATGGTCGACCGCCCGCGCATCCTGACATGGGCAGACCTGAACGCCATGGCTGCAACGGAACGCGCCGTCACCCTGACCTGCGTCTCCAACGAGATCGGCGGAGATTTGATCGGTAACGCGATGTGGACCGGCTTTCCCATCAAGGCAATCCTGGAATCCGTTGGAGTCCACGGTGATGCAGACATGCTGTTGTCAAAGAGCGCCGACGGCTGGACGGCCGGCACCCCACTCGATGCACTCACCGACGGCCGTGACGCCATCTTGGCCATTGCGATGAACGGGACACCACTTCCCGTCGAGCACGGATACCCGGTCCGGCAGGTGGTGCCCGGGCTGTACGGCTACGTGTCCGCGACCAAGTGGGTTGTCGACTGGGAAATCACCCGATTCGACACCGCACGGGCGTACTGGACCGTTCGCGGCTGGTCGGAGCGGGGCCCCATCAAGACAGGCTGTCGCATCGACACGCCCCGGACGGGCGGCCGCCTGGGCGCAGGTACTCAGATCGTGGCAGGCACGGCGTGGGCCCAGCACCGGGGCATCACCAAGGTGGAAGTACAGATCGACGACGGCCCCTGGCAGTCCGCAACGCTTGCCCCCGAGTACTCGATCGACACCTGGCGGCAATGGTGGTTCGGTTGGCAGGCGACACCGGGTGAACATATCATCACGGCACGGGCCACCGACGGCACCGGAGCGGTGCAGACCGATCAGATCGCGTCCCCCGTACCCGATGGGGCGACGGGATATCCGAAGCGGCTTGTGACGGTGGCGGCCTGACTACCCGAACTCCACAATGCTACGAATATTCTTACCCTGCTTCATATCTCGATAGCCCTGTGCGATCTCGTCAAGAGCATAGGTGCGAGTCACCATCTCGTCCGTCTTGAGTTCGCCGCTGGCATAGAGCGCCAGCATGGTGGGCACTGCTTCAAACGGGCTCCAGTTCCCGTAGATGACGCCCTTGATCGTCTTCTGCATCAACGTGACCATGCTCAGATCCAGTGAAACATCCTCGGGACGGAAGGCGCCCATGCTGGTCATCGCCACCGTGCCGCCCTTACGGATAGAGTCCACGGCGGCCGTGAGATCGCCCGGCTCCATCCGGCCCACCGTGATCATGGTGGCGTCCGCGCCCTGACCGTTGGTATAGGAGCGGGCCCGATCGGCTGCCTCCTCCATCGACGCGAACACCTCAGTCGCACCGAATGTTTTTGCCGCCTCACGCTTGTACGCCACCGGGTCGACCAGCAGAACATTCGCCGCTCCGGAATGCGCGGCCCCCTGGACTGCGGCGGCGCCGACTCCACCCAGGCCCATCACGATCACCGTCTGCCCGGGCCTGACCGCGGCGGCGTTGACGGCGGTGCCCCATCCGGTGCCCATCGCACATCCCAACAGACACAACCGATTCAATGGAAGATCTTGGGGAACCTTGTACGCGGACTGGACCGAGACGGTGGTGTACTCGCTGAACGCCGAGAGCCCCAGCTGCTGCCCACACGGCTGCCCGTCGAGACGCAGCCGGTAACTGGTGGGGTCGTCGAATCTGGATCCGGTGAGCGCATAGGCACCGGCATCACAGAGCTGCTGCATACCGCGCGAACACCACAGGCAGCGGCCGCAGGCGGGAAGAAACGTCAGCACCACGTGGTCTCCGACGGCGAATTGCGTTGTGCCATCGCCCACCTTCTCCACAACGCCGGCACCCTCGTGGCCCCCGCACATCGGTAGCATCTCCACGGGGAAGTCTCCGGTAGCGATGTGATCGTCGGAATGACACAGACCGACAGCCGCCATCCGGACCATAATCTCGCCGGGCCGCGGATCTTCCACCTCTACCACGCAGGGCTCGAATTCCCCTGGCACGCTGCGTATCACCGAGGCGTGAGAACGACGATAGGACGTCATGCACTGGCCCGCTGGGCACGCCGGACAGCAGATGGTTCGCCCTTGTCGTGCGCTGCGAAATTGGCCAGTTCACGGCCGCGCATCCGGTTGATCACTCGCTGATGTTCGCGGGCATGGTAGGCAAGCGGCGAATAGGTGACACGCTCGGGCAGCACCCGAGCGGCGGCACGATAGGCGGTGAAAAGCCTACGCAGCAGACGCTCATCCCGCTGGGTCCAGGCGACGCCGAGAATGTCCCGCACCCGCTGATCCATGGCCCCGAAAGTCAGGACAAAGAAAACGCGGGAAATCGGTGCCAGCACGGGCTTTAACGCTGCGACCACGAGACTCGAGGGAACCCAACGCGGGAGCCGGCGCAGCAGCAGTGAATCCTCGATGCCGCTCAAAGGATCGACCAGTTTCCCCAGATTCTCTGCGACCGCAGGATGATTGATCAGAACCTGCCCGACCATGCGGTCGTAGTACTCCCAGAACTCTGCGCGGGTTCTGGGATACCCACGCTCGGGTACCTGAGTGATCCGGGCCAGTAGACGATTGTCCTGAAAGAGCTGCTCGTCTTCCTCGTCGGTCAGGTCCCGTCCCAGGAATCGCGGCGTCACCCGGCGCCCCGCCACATATGCCGTCGCGATCACCCAGGCGTACGCCTCCGGGTCCAGGGCGCTGATGTGCTTACCCTGCCTCCCGCCGCTCTCACCCTGCATCTGCAGCGGCTTGTGCATCGTGCGTAACCAGTAACCCTGTTCGATCGCGGCCTTACCCCCGAAGATCCACTGCTGCACTGCGTCGAAAGAACGAATGGCCCGGCCC
The DNA here is from genome assembly GCF_001632805.1 of Mycobacteroides chelonae CCUG 47445. Lineage (NCBI taxonomy): Bacteria > Bacillati > Actinomycetota > Actinomycetes > Mycobacteriales > Mycobacteriaceae > Mycobacteroides > Mycobacteroides chelonae. The sequence continues at coordinate 4,565,896 of NZ_CP007220.1, forward strand.
GCCGGGTCTCGATCTGCCACCGAGTACCGATCGGTCACATCCCCGATCACCGGGTGCATGCCCTGCATGATGAACGCCGCACCGACAGCGGGCAGATACAGCCATTGCCCACCCAGGGACGCGGTCACACCGAGGGGATCGAACAGCTCGGGCACCGGCTGCGCCCAATCTCGCGAAACCGGGCCCTGCGTTGCCGGGGACTCCACCAGTGCAGTCACAACGAAACCTCCTTGTGTCGTTACCCGAGAAGCTAACGTGAACACCAGGTCGCATATAAGTCTCGTCTGGGGGCCGTCATGGCATCGGAAAATCGCAGTTCACGGCTGCGCAAGGCGCCACAGCAGCAGCGATCGCGGGAACTGGTCGCAAAAATCGTGATGGCGACCGGGCAGCTGCTGCGCACCGAAGGCCCGGAGGCGATCACCACCAACCGCATTGCCGCCATCACGGGTATCGGCAAGGGCTCGATCTATCAGTACTTCAGCACCAAAGACGACATCATCATGGCCGCGATCCGGGACGCCGCTGACCGACAGCTGCCGGGTGTCCGGTCAGCGCTGGCGGCCAACGCACTGGCGCCACCGCATCAGATGATGGACTCCGCCATCGACATGTTGATCGCATTCACCACCGACAACGCCCCTACCCTGCGCTATCTCAACGAGAATCCCGAGTTCGCACGCGAGGTCGAGGCCAGCTCGAATATGCCGGTACTGATGCAGACGATGATGACCCTGCATGTTCAGCAGTATCGCGATCAGTACCACGCTGATCTGGAAGCGGAGACGATCGCGTGGCTCTTCATCAACTCGGCGATCACCACCACGCTGATGTTCTTCCAGACCGACCGAAGTCCGATCGATCTCCAACAACTGCGGGTGGGCCTCAAACGCATGGCATACGGTCTGCTGACTTCGTAGCCGTACCGGCCGGGCTGCCCAAAAAATTAGGTAGCCCCGCGCCGCCGTCGGGTCGGGGGGTCGGACGGTGGCGCGAGGCTACCCATGTATCGACACCTACTTCCAGAGCGTTACAGCCTCTCCGAAAAATCTTGAAACTTTTTTTGACCAGATTCCGGGAATGACAAAACCCCCGGTCACAGGCGTAGTGCCGATGACCGGGGGTCTCGATGAGGTGCTTAGGTCGCTCAGGCTTCCAGGATTGCGGTCACGCCCTGGCCGCCCGCGGCGCAGACCGAGATGAGTCCGCGCACCGGCTTACCGGTCTCAGCCTTCTTCTCGGCGAGCTGCTTGGCCAGCTGGGCCACGATGCGGCCGCCGGTGGCCGCGAACGGGTGCCCGGCCGCCAGCGACGAGCCGTTGACGTTGAGCTTGGATCGGTCGATGGCGCCCAACGGCTTGTCGAGGCCGAGGCGCTCCTTGCAGTAATCCGCCGACTCCCACGCCTGCAGTGTCGCGAGCACCACCGAGGCGAACGCCTCGTGGATCTCGTAGAAGTCGAAGTCCTGCAAGGTCAGGCCGTTGCGGGCCAGCAGACGCGGCACCGCGTAGGTCGGCGCCATCAGCAGACCATCGGGACCGTTGATGTAATCCACCGCCGCGGTCTCGCCGTCGACGAAGTAGGCCAGCACGGGGATGCCACGCTCGGCGGCCCACTCCTCGCTGGACAGCAGCGCCACCGAAGCGCCATCGGTCAACGGGGTGGAGTTACCCGCGGTCATGGTGGCGTCGCCATGCTTCACACCGAACACCGGCTTCAACGTCGCCAGCTTCTCCACGCTCGAGTTCGGACGCAGGTTGTCGTCGCGGTACAGCCCCAGGAACGGGCTGATCAGGTCGTCGAAGAAGCCACGGTCGTAGGCAGCGGCCATGTTCTGGTGGCTGGCGGCGGCCAGCGCGTCCTGCTCGGTGCGCTTGACGCCCATCTGCTTGGCGGTGATGGCAGCGTGCTCGCCCATGGACAGCCCGGTGCGCGGCTCCCCGTTCTGCGGAATGTCGACGCCGAGCGCGGCGGGCAGCTTGCCCAGCAGCTTGAGCCGGGTGACGTTGTCCTTGGCGCGACGGATCGCCAGCAGGGTGTGGCGAAGATCATCACCGAAGTTGATGGGCGCATCGGAGGTGGTGTCCACACCGCCGGCCAACACCGACTCGTAACGGCCCAGCGCAATGCCGTCGGCACCCACGATGGCCGCCTGCAGACCCGTGCCACATGCCTGCTGCAGGTCGAACGCCTGCGAGTACGGGGATAGCGGGCTGCCCAACACCGATTCGCGGGTGAGATTGAAATCACGGCTCAGCTTGAGCACCGCACCGGCGATGACGGCGCCCAGGCGCTCGCCCTTGAGGTTGAAGCGATCGGACGCGCCGGTGATGGCGGCGGTCAACATGTCCTGGTTGGAGGCGTTCGCATAGGCGCCGTCCGAACGTGCGAAGGGGATGCGGTTACCACCGAGAACCGCGACGCGGCGGCGACCTTGCGAAGCGTCTGACTTGCGTGCCGAGCTAGTTGCCACTTGTCTCTCCACTGTTGAGGGGGCAGGATTACCGAGCATTCTTACTCTGGAGTAAGTTCTTTGTCGAATTCACCCTAGACCAATTACGAAGGACGGCACATGTCCCCCAAGCTCACTGACGACCTGTACGCGCTGCTGGTCAACTCCGGGCCCGGCAACTTGCTCGCCGGCCGCCTGGGTATCCCGCAGCCCGAGAACCTGCGCCGCTACAAGAAGGGCCAGCCCGCACTGGCCGGGCCCGTGCTGATCGGCGGCGAGGGCCGCCTCGCCGAGCCGCTGCGCGCCGCGCTGGCCGAGGACTACGACCTGGTGTCCAACAACCTCGGCGGCCGCTGGGCCGACAAGTTCGGCGCCCTGGTCTTCGACGCCACCGGCATCACCACACCGGTCGAGCTCAAGGGACTGCACGAGTTCTTCACCCCGCTGCTGCGCAATGTCGGCAAGTCCGGCCGTCTGCTTGTCATCGGCACCACCCCGGACAAGGCAGCCACCACCGACGAGCGCATCGCACAGCGCGCGCTGGAAGGCTTCACCCGCTCGCTGGCCAAGGAGTTCGGCAACGGCGCCACCGTGCAGCTGGTCTACGTGCACCCTGATGCCAAGACCGCCGCCACCGGCCTGGAGTCGACCGTCCGCTTCATCCTGTCGGCCAAGTCGACCTACGTGGACGGCCAGGTGTTCTATGTGGGCGCCGACGACTCCACCCCGCCTGCCGACTGGGACAAGCCGCTGGCCGGAAAGGTCGCCATCGTCACCGGCGCCGCCCGCGGTATCGGCGAGACCATCGCCGAGGTGTTCGCCCGTGACGGCGCAGCCGTCGTCGCGATCGACATGCCGTCCGATGACCTGACCGCCGTCGCCCAGAAGGTCGGCGGCACCTCGCTGGCTCTGGACGTCACCGCCGAAGACGCCATCGATCAGATCACCGCGCACCTCAAGGAGCACCACGGCGGCAAGGCCGACATCTTGGTCAACAACGCCGGTATCACCCGCGACAAGCTGCTGGCCAACATGGACGACGCCCGCTGGGACTCCGTCATCGCCGTGAACCTGCTTGCCCCGCAGCGTCTTACCGAGGGCCTCATCGACAACGGCACCATCGGAGAGGGCGGACGCATCATCGGCCTGGCCTCCATCGCCGGTATCGCCGGTAACCGCGGCCAGACCAACTACGGCGCCACCAAGGCCGGCATGATCGGCATCACCCAGGCTCTGGCGCCGTCACTGGCCGAGAAGGGCATCACCATCAACGCCGTCGCACCGGGCTTCATCGAGACCAAGATGACCGCCGCCATCCCGCTGGCCAACCGTGAGGTCGGCCGCCGCATCAACTCCCTGAACCAGGGTGGAGAGCCGGTAGATGTCGCCGAGACCATCGCCTTCTTCGCCAGCCCCGCCTCGAACGCGGTGACCGGCAACGTGGTTCGCGTCTGCGGCCAGTCCTGGCTGGGGGCCTAGCCATGGCTCAGCCGTCCGGGATTCAGAACATGGTGATGGCGGCAGTGGGTGCACTGCCGTTCATCCCCCGCCCGTCCACCCTGCCCAGCAGGGTCGTTCGGACCCACGGTGTACAAATCGACCCCGCACACGTCGCCGCCTATGCCAAGGTGACCGGCTTGAGCTTCACCGACAAGGTGCCGGTGACGTATCCGTTCGCGCTGCAGTTCCCCTCGGTCATGGCATTGGTGACGGGATTGGATTTCCCGTTCCCGGCCATCGGCACCGTGCACCTGGAGAACCACATCACCCAGCACCGCGCCATCACCGCGACCGACACCGTCGACATCGAGGTGCGCACCGAGAACCTGCGCGAGCATCGCAAGGGCCTGCTGGTGGACGTCCTGACCGACATCACGATCGGCACCGACACCGTGTGGCAGCAGACCATGACGTTCCTGCGTCAGCAGCGCACCAGCCTGTCCGACGGGCCTAAGTCGGAACCGCCGAAGGCCGTCAAACTGCCGCCGCCGAACTCGACACTGCGGATCAGCGGTGGACAGATCCGCCGGTACGCATCGGTGGGTGGGGACCACAACCCGATCCACACCTCGTCGATCGGCGCGAAGGCACTGGGCTTCCCGAAGGCAATTGCTCACGGAATGTTCACCGCCGCAGCAGTTCTGGGGAACATCCAGGGCGAGATCCCCGATGCTGTGCGTTACGACGTCAAGTTCGGCAAGCCGATTCTGCTGCCCGCCTCGGTGGGCGTGTGGATCGAGAAGGACGGCAAGGGCTGGGACATCGCCGTTCGTAATCCCAAAAAGGGTGATCCGCACCTGAACGGAACCATCACCCCGCTCTGATAGCACCTCGTCGAAGGCCCGCGACCGGTACAGCGTCGCGGGCCTTCTGCGTTCGCCGAGTCTCGACTTTCCGCGCGAAATCGCGAGAAGGCGACCCGACAACTCGACACTCGGCGAAGAAGTGTTGCCAGGCCCCCCTCGGGTAATACTCACGCTGATCTCGACAGCTGCACTTCGTCGAACCGCTCGTTACGATCGCTCGTCATTTCCTGCAGCAAATTCGAGGAGTACGTCGTGCCAGCGGACGAGGATCAGCAAGAAACGCCATCCGTCGACTGGCGCGCAGTGCTGCGACAGCTCCCTTTGTTGAACATCCTCGGCGTGGTGGCCGTCCTCGTGGCGGCCACCCTGGTGGTGGTCAAGAATCTGCCCGACCACAGCACCGACCAGCTACTCAACGTGTCCTACGACCCGACGCGTGAGCTCTACAACGTCCTCGACGGCACCTTCACCAAGCAGTACAAGGACAAGACCGGCAAGACGATCGAGATCAAGCGCACCAACGGCGGATCGGGACGGCAGGCCCGCAGTGTCCTGGATGGCAGTCAGCGCGCCGACGTGGTGTCGCTGGCATCCGTCAGTGATGTGGACACACTGAGCCTGCGCGGACTGATCGCGCCCAACTGGCGTCAGCGGCTGCCCAACAACTCCGTCCCCTACACCTCGACCATTGTGTTCGTCGTGCGCAAGGGCAACCCGCGCGATATCCACGACTGGCCCGACCTCGCCAAGGAAAACGTCGCAGTCATCACGCCGAACCCCCGCACCTCCGGCAACGGGCAGCTCTCCGTGCTCGCGGCATGGGGCTCTGTGGTGACGCGCGGAGGCACCGAAGCGGACGCACGTTCCTACCTCACGGCGCTGTTCCGCAACGTGGCCGCGCTCGACAGCGGAGCGCGCGGTGCCACCAACACATTCTCGGTTCAACGGCTCGGCGACGTGCACCTGACGTGGGAGAACGAGGCGATCAACGAGGTGAACGCCAACAAGGGCGAACTCGAGATCGTCTATCCGCCGGTGAGCATCCGCGCAGAGCCTGCGGTCGCCTGGGTGGACGCCAATCTGCACGACACCAAGCGTGCCGCGATCGCCAAGGCGTATCTGGAGTACCTGTTCACCGATGAGGCACAGGAGGTCGCCGCCCAGCGCGGTTACCGTCCGATCAAACCCGAAATCCTTGCTCGCCACAGCAATACGCTGCCCGCGATAAATCTGTTCCCCATCACGGCAATCGCGACCAGCTGGGATGACGCACGACAGAAGTTCTTCTCGGACAACGGGATCTACGAGACCATCCCGCGCACCACCGACCGGGGCACCACCACCTTCGCCTCCGACAGACAAGGACGCTAGATGCCCTCGGCACTGGGAGTATTCGAGAACTACGACGCGCTCAAGGCCCGTCGCGACATCGTCGCCGGCCTGACGGTAGCGGCGATATCCCTGCCCCAAGCCATGGCCTATGCGCTCATCGCCGGGGTCGACCCGAAGTACGGTGTCTACTCCGCGATCGTCGTCACGGCCATCGCATCGATCTTCGGGTCCTCGTCGCATCTGATCAACGGACCCACAAGCGCCATCTCACTGCTGGTATTCAGCTCGCTGGCATTCCTGGATCCGGAGAACCGCACCGGACTGTTCGAAGCCCTGTTCCTGCTGGGCGTGCTGGTCGGTGCCATCCAGATCCTCATCGCCGTCTTCAAACTCGGCGACCTCACTCGATACATCTCCGAGTCCGTCGTCATCGGATTCATGGCAAGTGCGGCCCTACTGCTGGCCATCGGCCAGCTGGCCAATGCTATTGGTGTGCGGGACAAGGGAGATGGGCACATGCAGGTGCTGCAGCGCGCCTGGCTCACCTTGTTCCACGGCGATGCCGTGAACTACCGCGCGTTGGTCCTGAGCGTCTCGGCGGTGGTGTTGGCGATACTCCTGCGCCGCCTCGTTCAACGCTATGGTCTGCCGCAGATCGACATGCTGCTGGTGCTCATCGTGACGGCGGTCATCGCGTACGCCTATGGCTGGTCGGTGCCGGACGGCACCGGACATACCGACGTGAAGATCTCCGGCAAGATCCCCGCCAGCCTTCCCGAATTCCACATCCCCGAGGTTCAGGTGAGTACCCTCGGCGAGCTTTCGCATGGCGCATTGGCCATTGCATTCATCGGTCTGATCGAGGCGTTGTCGATTGCCAAGGCCATCGCACACCACACCGGACAGCAGATCGATTACAACCGTCAGATCCTCGCCGAGGGTCTGGCCAACCTCGCCGGCGGCTTCTTCCAGAGCCTGCCCGGGTCGGGTTCGTTGTCCCGATCGGCCATCAACTACCAATCCGGTGCGGCGACCAGGTTCTCCGGAATAGTCAGTGCCGCAACGGTAACCATCGCGCTACTACTGTTCGCTCCCCTGCTCCGGTACATCCCGCAGGCGGCACTGGCCGGCCTGTTGTTGGTCACCGCGGTGCGGCTGGTCGACTTCCGGCGCCTTTCCTATGCGCTGAAGGCCTCGCGGTACGACGCCGGGCTGGTCATCATCACGGCGGTGGTCGGCGTGGCCGTGAACCTGGACACCGCGGTGCTGGTTGGTGTGGTGCTCTCGATCCTGCTGTTCGTGCCGCGCGCGGCCAAACTCAAGGCTGCCGAGCTCATCGTCACGGACGAGGGTGTGATCCGTGAGCGGACCCCCCAGGACAACCCCGCCGACGCCGCCAGCTCGGTTCGCGCCTCGTCCCCCGTCATCTACGACCTGGAGGGCGAGCTGTTCTTCGGCGCGGCACCCGAACTCGACCGCTATCTCGAGGCGCTGCACGCCCGGATCCGCGACGAGAATCTGAAGGTCGTGATCCTGAGGTTGAAGCGGGTACGTCATCCCGACGTGGTCTGCATCGAGCGCTTGGAGCACTTCATCCGAGAGCAGCAAGAGCTGGGCGTCACCGTCCTGCTCGCCGGAGTGCGACCGGATTCGCTCGCGCTGCTGCAGAACGTCGGCTTCACCGATTGGCTCCCCGCAGAGCAGGTGTTCCCTGAGGAAGACCGCGAATTCTCGGCGACGCTGAAGGCTGTGCGGTACGCGCAGACACGGTTGGCTGAAACGCCTTCGGACCCGGCGGCACACCAGGAAAAGCTCTACTACCTGGTGTGAGAACTTAGGCGCGCTTGGCCACCGGCTCATCGCGCGGACGACCACGCAGACCGCGCCAACCGAGGTTGAGCAGCGTGTCCTTGGCGCTTTCGACCTTGATATCGCCGGTCGCCACCCGGGAGGCGACAGCCTCCCCACCGCCGACGAGGGCCACGGCCATCGCGTCGTAATCGGTGTCGGGGTCGATCTCCGGTGAAGCGGCCTTGATCAGCCGCGCCACCAGTTCGATGATGCGGTCGCGCCCCTCGCGTACTTGCTTGGCGAACAGCTGCGTACTGGTGGCCTGTCCGTAGATCACGATCCACGAAGCCCGGTGGGTGTCGACGTAGTTGAGAAACGATACGACGGTGGTGCTCAACACGTCTCGTGGCGATTTCGTGAGGTCGATATCTCCACGCACCGCCTCGACGAACCTGCCGAGTTCGCGGCGTAAGCAGGCGACAAAGAGGTCTTCTTTGGAGCCGTAATACAGATAGAGCATCGGCTTGGAAATCTTGGCAGCCGCGGCGATGGCGTCCATCGAGGTGTCCCGGAAGCCGTTGAGGGCGAACTCCTGCACAGCGGCGTCCAGCATCTGCTGCTCCCGAACCGCACGGGGCAGCCGCTTGGTACCACCGGCCATGGATGCCTCCGAGGTTGGGACGTCAACGCGAACTTACTCCAGAGTAAGCTACTGAGTGGTTCGACTATTGCACACACCCCAGAACTGCGGGTCCAAAGAGAGTTTATCTGCCCGACTCGGGGGCGGCGCGCAAACGTCACCCAGCTGATACCCCCACCCCGTACCATGCGCGGCGTGGACTTCACCCTTGCGCTGACCCCCGACCTGGTGGCCGTCTTTCTGACCCTGTTCGTGCTGGAGGTGGTCCTGGGCATCGACAACGTCATCTTCATCTCCATCCTGGCCAGCAAGCTGCCCAGCGGTCAGCAGGCCCGGGCCCGCAACCTGGGGCTGACCCTGGCAATGGTGATGCGGGTGGGGTTGGTGTTCTTGGCGGGCTGGATCATCACGCTCAAAGAGGACGTTCTCGAACTGTTCGGCCAGGGATTCTCGATCAAGGACTTCATCCTGATCGCCGGCGGGCTATTCCTGGTCTACAAGGCCGTGCACGAAATACATCTCAAACTCGAAGGAACCGGCGAAGAGAGCGGAACATCCACGGGTGCAGCAACATTCAAGTCCGTACTAGTGCAGATCCTACTCCTGGACCTGGTGTTCTCACTCGACTCGGTGATCACTGCGGTGGGCATGACCAGCAACATGATCATCATCGTCACCGTGGTGGTGCTCTCCTTCGCGATCATGCTCTTCGCATCGCGGTTCGTCTTCGCCTTCGTCAACCGCCATCCCACCGTCAAGATGCTCGCGCTGTCCTTCCTGCTGCTCATCGGGGTGTTCCTCATCGCCGACGGATTCGGCATCAAGATCGACAAGGCGATGATCTACGGTCCGATGGCGTTCGCCATCCTGGTCGAGGCCCTCAACTTGATGGCCGCCGCACGTAAGGCCAAGCAGGACAACACGACTCAGCGGCCTGTTGCCCTGCGTCCCAGCTATCCCGACGTCGACGAGTCCGTGGCGATCGCCGCGGCTACCTCGACGAGTCCGGACGCAGGTTCTGTCGGACTATCCCGAAAGCCCGTGGCGGGCGAGGGCGGCGATACCCCGGCCGGACTCGGCTAACGCGCCACGAGCCGAACCCGCAGCTCCTCCAGGCCACGCAATGAGCTGTTGGTGGTCCACCTCGGCGTGCCCTCGATCTCTACGCGTCGCACTCGATTGATCAGTTCGCGCAGTACCGCTTGCCCTTCCATGCGGGCCAGCCCTGCCCCCAGACACAGATGCACACCCGAACCGAACGCCACGTGCTGGGCCACCGGGCGAGTCGCGAGAAAGCGATCTGGGTCATCGAACTCGCGCGGATCGCGGTTGGCCGCACCCCACAACAACGCCACCCGGGCACCTGCCGGGATCACCGCGTCCTCAACGGGGTAATCCTGCGCCGCAGTGCGATAGAAGTTCTGAATCGGAGAGGAATAGCGCAGCTGCTCCTCGACCGCGCCGGCAAGCAGCCGCGGATCGGACCTGATGACCTCGAACTGGTCCGGGTTCTCCGACATGGTTAAGAACATGGTGCTCAGCAGGTTGGTGGTGGTCTCATTGCCTGCCAGCAAGAGCAACAGCGCGAAATAGAACAGCTCGTCATGGCTGATCTGTCCCTCGCCGGCATCCGCGACGAGCTTGCCCAACACGGTGTCCGAACCCAGCAGGTTCCCCTTGCCGAGCTGAGTCATGAAGTAGTCATGCAGGTGCCGAACACCGTTGAGAGTTCCCGGAACCTGCCGCAAGCCCTTTGGGCTGAACTCGACATTGGCCACTCGCACCGATTCGTTGGACCAATGCCGGAAGAACGCCTCATCTTCGGGCGGAATGCCGAGAATGTGCGCGATCATCCTCATGGGTAACGGAACCGCCAGGTGCTCAACGACATCCGCGCCCGGGTCACTCAGGAGCCCCGTCACCAATTCGGCCGCCATCCGGTCTACCGTCGGCGCCCACCCCTCCAGGGCTCCACGGGTGAACCCGGGCAGCGCCTTCCGCCGTAGTTCGGTGTGCCGGGGCCGGTCCATGTTCAGCAGCACCGGAACTTCGAACCGTGCCCGCACGACGCCGTCGCGGTTGGACAACAGTGCGTCGTTGCGAGCCGCCGCACGCACGTCCTCGTAGCGACATAGGATGAAGGCATTGCGTTTTCGGTTGTAATGCACCCTGCCACCCGCCAATAGCATGCGATATCCAGGGTATGGATTGGCGGCGGTCTCCGGGTCCATCGGATCGAAAACAGTCTCCTGCACGCCCGGAAACCGGCGACCGGAAACCTTGGCCCGCATTTCGGTGGCGGCGTTGGTGATCAGTGATCGAACAACGGGTTTGGTGGTGGTGTAGACAAGACGTGCGTCGTGCTTCAGGGTCATTTCAGGTGCCCGACAAGTTCACCCTCGGTGCCGAAGAGCCTTTCTTGCCATTCGACCAAGAGGGCATTGGTGTCGATGTCGTCCGGATGGAATCCCTTGCGCTTGTAGGGTTTCATGGCGGAGTAGAAGCCACGGAAGAGTGGTCCCCGCACCAGTCTCACCGTCTCGCGTAGCACCCGCACTGGCTGCCTGCGGGCGGTCCTATCGGTCGTCGCAATGGATACCCAGCTGCTCAGCACGATGAAGGGCAACGCGATATTGGATAGCAGGTGCATCATGCCGATACGCATGCGCTCAGAGCCACCGACGGCCTGATACACATCGAACGCCACCGATTTGTGTTCGAGTTCCTCGATGGCATGCCAGTTCAGCAGGTTCTTGATCTCCTGATCCGACATCATGGCCTGCAGCTCGGGGCGGCTCAGTACGTGCTCGGCCAACACGGCGGTGAAGTGTTCGGCTCCCGCGGTGAAAGCCAGCAGCAGATGGCGCACGAGGCGGAGCCGGTCTGGATCCGGGAACTGCGCATCGAGGAAGTCCTCGGTCCGTTCGGTGCTGTCCAGGAGGAAATCGAACCACGCCGTGGGGTATCCCATCTCGGAAAGCTGCTCGTTGAGCTCACGGTGATGCAGACCATGAGTCATCTCCTGGCCGATGAAACCCGCGACGCGTTTCTTCAGGTCCGGATCGGTGATCTTCTCGCGGTACCGGCGCACCGACCGCACGAAGATGTCCTCCCCTGGCGGAAATACCGCGGACAGGAAGGCCACGGCATGACTGAAGACAATGTCGTCGTTCGCGAAATACCGTTGTCCAGAATCGGACTCGTCGAAGCGAAAGGCGATACGCCTGGTCTTCGGGTAGCTCGTCTGGGCAGTGACGGTCATGGGGATCCTCTCCGTTGACGTTCCGTACATAAACGTAACGGAAATCTCCGTAACGGACAATGGGGTAATCTTTACCCCTGATGGACCTGACTATCGATCAGCTGGCGCAGCGCGTGGCCATGACGGCACGCAACATCCGCGAGTGGCAGACACTCGGGCTGGTACCCCCGCCCGAGAAGCGAGGACGCGTCGGCATCTACTCCGATGACCATGTCGCGATCATCAATCACGTCAAGAACTTGAAATCCCAGGGGTTTCCGCTCGATGTCATTCGCCGGGTCATCGACTCCGGCGGCGGCTCCGAGGACAGCGTGCGCAAGATGGTGATCGAAGCCCTCAGCCCATTCGCCACGGGAGAGCCGGTGGTGATGCCGCGCGCCGAGCTCATCACACGCGTCGGCACCGGTGCGGATCTGGCACTGGCCGAGCTGGGACTGGTGTCTGACGTCGACGCGAAAACCATCTCGGTCCGCGACTGCGAAACCCTGGACGCAATCGAACTGCTGATCGCCGCGGGCATGTCCATGTCCCGCATCGCCGAGACCCTGCGCGAGGTCGACCGGCTGCAACACCAGATCGCGCAGCTGTTACTGGGCGCCTACGTGGCCGATGTCTGGCAACCCTTCGTCGAGTCCGGTTATGCGTCCGAGGACTGGGGCAAGATCGCCGAAAATGCTTCGAAGGCAAAACAATTGACCGTCACACTGGCATCGCGACTATTGGCGCGGGCCCTCGATGACACCGTCGACCCGATCCTGCTGCAACAGGCCGACGAGGCCGAGGCCGTGCTGGAGCGCAACCGCCCGGCCTCATCGGCCTAGTCTCAGTCGATCTCGCCGCAACCCCGCTCCAGGCCACGAACCTCGATCGGGCACCACACCGCACGGGATACCTCGGCTGCCCACTGCTGGGCATCGGCCAGGGTCGGCACCTCGATGATGCTGAAGCCGCCGAGCTGTTCCTTGGTCTCGGTGTACGGCCCGTCGGTGGTGGTATGCCCAGAGGCGTTGGCACTCACCATGGTCGCGGTAGCGGCGGGCTGCAGACCGGCGGCGAAGAGCCACACCCCTGCCTCCTGCATGCGGCGGGTGACGGCCTGTACATCGGCGCCGATGGTTTCCAAGGCGGCATCGTCGGGCTGCACCGCATCAGGTGGGTAAACAATCGAGAGTAGATAGCGGCTCATGTCAGGCCTCCTCGTCCTGGAAGGGGCGCACCTCGACGGGCTCCTCGCATGCCGCCGACCCCTCCGCAGCCCACTTCAGCGCCGCGTCGAGGTCGGGCGCGTTGATGATCCAGAAACCACCGAGGTGTTCCTTGGTCTCCAGGTAGGGGCCGTCCGTGGTGGTGACCTTTCCGTCCACACTGCGGACCACGGTCGCATCCGATGGTTCGGTCAGACCGTTCGCGAACACCCAGACGCCAGCCTCTTTCATTCTCTCGTTGAGCGCGCCGGTCTGGGCGTACAGCCGCTGCACATCCTCATCACTCCAGTCGGCCGCGTTCTCCGCGTAGCTGTGGACCGAGAGTAAGTACTGCTTCATGGTCGTCCTTTCTATCCGCTTCTGGCGATGGGGACGCCCGGTCGGCTTCCCTTCAACCTCACTACGAATAGACCTGCCCGAAATCGACACCTCATCGCATAAGTCGAAAAGAAATTGCGGAGGATCTCGCTGCGGGCAGCCGAACTACGAGCCGTGCGTCCCGAGCTTGTTGTCCAGGTACTCCTGGCGGCAGGCTCGGCGCGCGATCTTTCCACTGCTGGTGCGCGGGATCGCACCGGCCTGAACCAGCTGGACATCGGCGATGGGCAGGGCGTGCCGACGAGAGACAGCGGCCCGGATCGCCTCAACAATGGGGCCCGGTTCTGCCCGGCCGGCTCCCGCGGCGCGTTCGGCGACGATGACCAACCTCTCTCCGGCACCGTCACCCGCCTCGACGCCCACGGGCAGTTCGTTGGTGGGCACCGAGAAGGCCGCCACGAATCCGCGCCGCACCACCGGAGAGGCATCCTCGACGGTGGCCTCGATGTCGTGCGGGTAGTGGTTACGGCCGTCGACGATCACCAGATCCTTGACCCGACCGGTGATGTACAGCTCACCATCGAGGTAGACGCCGAGATCGCCCGTACGGAACCAGGCAGCGGCCGGTTCGGCTCCGGTGGCATGGCTGCCCTCTCCCAGGCGCGCCCGCAGCGTGTTGCGGAAAGAGAAATCCGTCTCCTCCGGCCGGCCCCAGTATCCGCGACCAATGTTGTTGCCGTGCAACCAGATCTCGCCCACCTGTCCGTCCGGCAGCTCCGCCCCGGCAGCCGGGTCGGCAATCACCGCCCATTGACTGCGGGCGATCTGACCACAGGACACCTGTGGCACCGCCTTCTCATGGGCGGCATCCACCCGCACCGCGTATCCGGCACCCAGCTGTTCGCGATCCACATAGATGACGGATGGCTCGGCTTCGGGGGCGATCGAGGAGACGAAGAGCGTCGCCTCGGCCATACCATAAGACGGCTTGATGGCGTTGGCCGGTAATCCATGGGGACCGAAGGCCTCATTGAACTTACGGATCGACGCGATGCTGACCGGCTCGGAACCGTTGATCAGACCCGCCACCTTGCTCAGATCCAGGGCTTCGCCATCCTTCGGCAGTCCGCGCTCGGCGGCCAGCTCGAAGGCGAAGTTGGGGGCGGCGCCAAAGGTGCGGCCCACGTGAGACGCGGCCGCGAGTTCCTTGATCCAGCGGCCGGGCCGGCGCACGAAAGACATCGGCGACATGAGCGTCATCCGCCCCCCGCACAGCGGGAACATGAGCATGAGCAGGCCCATATCGTGGTACAGCGGCAGCCAGCTCGCTCCTCGGACATCCACATCCAGGCCAACGGAAATGACCATCTGCAGCACGTTGGTCATCACCGCGCGATGGGTGATCTCGACGCCGGCGGGCACTCGCGTCGAACCCGATGTGTACTGCAGATAGGCGATGTCATCGGTATCCGGCGTCACCCTCATATATGTCGCGCCCACCGAGTCGGGCACGCCGTCGACGGCCAAGACTCGGGGCCGACGATCGCGCGGCAGTCGCCGGACGAAACCGCTGACGGATTCGGCGGCCGCCTCATTGGTGAGCACCACCGTCGGTTGGGCATCGGTGAGCACCGCATCGAGCCGCTCGGCGTGACCCGGCAGTTCCGGGGCGAAAAGGGGCACCGCGATGGTCCCGGCCTCGATGGCGGCGAAGAAGCCGATGACGTAATCGAGGCCCTGCGGCGCCAAGATCGCGACCCGATCCCCGGGCTTGGTCACCTGCTGAAGCCTCGCCGCGACCGCACGCGAACGCGCCCGCAGTTGGGGCCAGTTCAGGTCGGACGGAGCGCCGTCCGGGTCACTGCTGAAATCGACGTAGCGGTAGGCAAATGTGTCGTGCTCGCCATCGACGGCACACTCCAAATAATGGTTGACGGTATAGCCATCCGGTAAGGAGATTGCGCCCGTCTCGTCCAGGTACTCCTCAACACGCAACCCTGACACCAGCGCACTCATCGCAACCTCCGCGTAGCCGTAACTACGACAGCCGGACAACAACAAGCAGCAACGAATAGCCATCACGCTTTGCTACGGTCCCGACCGAACGTAGATGGTACGTGACGTACCAGTGGCAAACGGTACTCGAAGTCCCAATAGGACGCCGCGTCTAAAAAGGCCTGAAAGCACATTGTTCACTGTGTGCTTTGACACCCCGGCGTAGCGATGTGACGGGTGCGACCGCGCCGGGTCGAACCTGCGCTGTTGCCCGTCGCCTCTTCGCGCGGAATGCGGCCTTTTCGGGCATTCCCTTCCCGCCCGGTCACTATTAGACTCGTGACAAATAGCATCCAGCGTCGGAGGCAAGCATGCGATCCAGGGATCTGGTCAAGTACTGGTCGCGGTGGGTGACCATGCACGGCATCAGCCGCGTCGGACTACTCACCCAGGTGCGCAAAATGCCCTTGGCGGCGTTGTTCCTCAGCCCGGATCGAGCCGACAACCATTACCGGTACATCGAACAGATCCGGTCCGTCGGCCCCATCGCTCCGGCCCGGGCCACCGGCCTCGTCTTCACCGGTCTGGCGCAGACACGCGAGATCCTGCGGGACCACCGATTCATCACCATGGCGCCCAACAACATTCCCTCCCCGGTGCTCCCCCAGGGGCTCAGCCGTTGGATCTTCAACAGGACCGAGCCCGGTCTGCCCAACCCGGTAGAGCCGCCCGCCATGCTGGCCGTCGACCCACCCGAACACACCCGGTTCCGCAAGCTGGTGTCGAGGGCCTTCACACCACGCGCGGTGAGCAGGCTGGAGGACCGCGTCCGTGAAGTGACGCTGGAGCTGCTCGACAACCTGGAACGCAAGGAGCGAGCCGACCTGCTCGACGACTATGCCTCGCAATTACCGGTGGCGATCATCGCCGAGATGCTCGGTGTTCCACGCGAAGACGCTCCGTTCCTCCTGGAATGGGGCAATCACGGCGCGGCGCTGCTGGACATCGGCATGACTTGGTCTGCGTATCGCGATGCCACCCAGGCGCTCATCGAGATCGACCGCTACTTCGACGCTCACCTGGTCCGGCTGCGCCGCGAGCTTGCGCAGGACCCCACCCTCGACGGCATCCTGGCGAGCATCGTGCGTGACGGCGATCTGGACGACCGCGAACTCAAGGCCACCATGGCACTGCTGCTCGGTGCCGGATTCGAAACGACGGTCAACCTCATCGGGAATGGCATCGTGGCCCTGCTGCGTCACTCCGAACAGCTGGCCTACCTGCAGGAGAATCCGGAAGGCTGGCCGAACGCCGTCGAGGAGATCCTGCGTTACGACTCCCCCGTGCAGGTCACTGGCCGGGTGGCCACCGAAACCGTCGAATTCGACGGCCACACACTGCCTGCCGGCTCGATGGCGGTGCTACTTCTCGGCGGAGCCAACCGCGACCCCGCTGTTTTCGATGAACCCGACGTCTTCGACGTGAGCCGCGCCAACGCACGCGAACACGTCGCATTCGGCAGTGGTGTCCATGTCTGCCTGGGCGCGAGCCTGGCACGGATGGAGGGTGTGGTGGCGCTGCAGTCGTTGTTCGAACGCTTCCCCGAGCTCGCGCTAGCAGCCGATCCCACCCCCGGCAAGCATGTCAATCTGCATGGCTTCGGAAGCCTGCCAGTGAACCTCGGCCGTGCCCGGGTGCGAGCCAGCAGTTAATCTCGAAGCTGCGCGATGTCCGTTCGGCATCGAGCGAGCCGACACGGGGATCGGACGGATGCACGACCGGATCAAACAGCGCACCCATTGGGCGGTGACGCACGGAATGGCCCGTGCGTACCTCAAAGTGCTTGCCCGCCGCGGTGAACCCGTCGCACAGCTGGGAATCGACACCGCCCAGGCTGCGGGCATCTACGGAATCATCGACAAGATCCGTGGCCGCGGCAGGATGTCGCAGGCAGGCGATGGCTGGATCACCGCGGACGCGCGGATCGTCCGAACGATCTTCCGCGACAACCGGTTCGTCACCTTCAAACCCGAACACCGGTCCTCCTCACCGATCATTCAGCGGTTGGCGGCCTGGAGCGACCCGCAGCTGCTCAATCCCGCCGAACCGCCATCCATTCTGATCACCGACCCACCCGACCACGGGCGGCTGCGGCGTCTCGTCGCTGCCCCGTTTACCCCGCGCGCCATCGAGGCCCTGCGCGGACGTATCCAGGAGGTGACGAACGGTCATCTGGACGCGCTGAAACAGCGTCCGCACCCGGACCTGATCCCCGATTTCACCGCGAAGATCCCCATCGCCGTGATCGGCGAGATGATCGCCGTGCCGCCGCAGGATTACTCGCTGCTCTACACCGCGATGAATCGTGCGATCCAGCTGATCGCGACCACCGCCCCGTCCTGGCGCCAATATCAAGACGGCACAGCGGCTTTACGGGAGATCGACGAATACCTCGAGAAGCACGTCGCCCGTCTACGCCGCGAAGGCACCGAAAGTGAGCTGGCCACAGGACTTCTCAACAGCGACCTGAGCCATTTCGAGCTCAAGATGTTCTTCGCGGTGTTCCTGGGCGCGGGATTCGTCACCACCACGCATCTGATGGGCAAGGCGATCCTCGTGCTGCTGCGCCACCCCGACCAGCTGGCGGCGCTACGTGCCGACCCGACCCTGTGGCCCAACGCCGTCGAAGAACTCATGCGCTACGACACCTCGAACCAGTGGTCGGCCCGCGTCGCCACCGAGACGGTCGAGATCGAGGGACACACCATCGAGGCAGGCCAGTCGGCGCTGCTACTTCTCGGCGGAGCTAATCGCGACCCTGCCGTGTTCGAGAACCCGGACGTCTTCGACATCACCCGGCCCAACGCGCGCGAAAACATCACGCTGGGCACCGGGATTCACGTGTGCCTGGGCCAGGTGCTGGCACGGGTCGAGCTGCATATCGCGCTGCAATCGCTCTTCGAACGCTTTCCAGAGCTCGCGCTGGCCGGTGAGCCGGAGTACTTCGACGGTATGGGTATTCACGGACTGCGCCGTCTACCCGTGACGCTGGGACGTTAGCCGCAAGCGGGGACGCCCTTGAAGGCCAGCACCCGACGCACCGAGGCGTTGATCGCGTCACCGTTCAGTTCGCCTGCGTTGTACGCCGATTCGAGGCGGTCCAGGACTGAGCCAACCTTCTCGGTGCTCACCCACAGCGCCCAGTCGACTCCGGCCTTGATCGACTTGAGCACCGCCTCCTCGATCGGGAAACGGTCGGTGATCGCGGCCATCGATGACAGGTCATCGGTGAAGATCACTCCGTCATAGGCGGGTGCCCCGTAGCCGGTTCCCTTGCGCAACAAGTCGACTGCGGCGGGGCTCAGGCTGGATGGGTCGTCGCCAGTCAGTCCGGGGACCTGCATGTGGCCGATCATCACGGCGGCACCGCTGGTTACCAGCGAGCGATACGGCACCAAATCGTTGTCCTTCAGCTGCTCCAGCGGTGGGGTTACCACGCCATTGGTGTGCGAGTCACCCGATGCGTGGCCATGGCCCGGGAAGTGCTTCACCACCGCACGCACGCCACTGGCCTGATATCCCCGCACCGCTGCCTCGGCATATTCGGCGACCTTCTGCGGGTCGCCGCTGTACGAGCGATCGCCGATGGCGCCGTCCGGATCGCCGTCGGTCACGTCTGCATCGGGCGCGAAGTCGATGGTGATACCGAGGTCCTTCATCTTCTGACCGCGCTCCTGGCTGAGGGCCTGCACCTGCTCTGGCGTCTGCGTGGCGGCCAGTTCCCGCGCGGACGGGGACGGACCGATGAGGTCTTTGAGGCGAGACACCCGCCCGCCCTCCTCATCGACGCTCACCGCCGCCGGGATCGGTCCGGCGGTGACGACGTCGTGCAGGGAGCCGTCGGTCAGCATCTCCTTCTTGGTCCAGCTGCCGACGAAGATGCCGCCGACGTGGTGGTCGCGCACCAGCGCACGGGCATCGTCGGCGTCCTTGACGCCCACCATGAGCAGCTGCGCCAACCTGTCACGGGTGCTCAGGCAGGCCAGGTCAGCGGCGGGCGCTGCGGTGACTGGGGCCTTCCCCGAGGACGACGGCGAGGGTTCCTTGGACGGCTCCGAGGTGTTGCCGCCGCAGGCGGACAGCGCCACCACAACGAGACCGGTCAGTACTGTCCCTGCACGCATTCTCATGAGGCCATCGTGTCATGCGCCGGTGTCCAGCCGGGCCAGCCGGTCGCCGAGGTACCCGCGGAACACCTCATTGTCCGTGGATACCAATGCTTTTCGGTAGGCCGCAGCGGCTTCCTGATTCCGGCCGAGCCGGGCGAGCAGATCGGCCCGCGCGGCATGCAGTGGGTAGTAACCGTCCAGGTCCTCCCGTAACGGGTCGATGGCATCCAGCCCGGCCCGAGGGCCGTCGCACTCACCAATGGCCACCGCGCGATTAAGAGCGACCACGCTGGTGGGGGTGAACACCGTCAGCTGGTCATACAGCGCAACAATCTGCCCCCAGTCGGTATGCGCCGCCGAGCGCGCATCGTCATGGACGGCATTGATCGCGGCCTGAATCTGATATGGCCCGGGAGCGTTACGTCTGAGGCAACGTCGCACCAGCTGATGCCCTTCGTCGATCATCCCGCGATTCCACCGAGCGCGGTCCTGATCAGCGAGCAATACCAGCGCCCCGCCGGCATCCGTACGGGCAGGACGGCGCGCCTCGGTAAGCAACACCAAGGCCAGCAGTCCCAGCACCTCGGGCTCATCGGGCATGAGATCTGCCAGCACCCGCGCCAGTCTGATCGCCTCGGCGGAGAGGTCCGTGCGGGTGAGCGTGGCGCCCGAAGAAGCCGCATAACCCTCGTTGTAGACGAGATAGAGCGCAGCCAGCACCGACGACAGCCGATCCGGTAGATCGTGGTCCCCCGGCACCCGGTACGGGATACCCGCCGACGCGATCTTCTTCTTGGCACGCGTGATGCGCGCGGCCATGGTCGATTCGGACACCAGATACGCGTGGGCGATTTCGGGAGTGGTGAGTCCGCCGAGCAGCCGCAGGGTAAGCGCGACCTGCGCCTCCGGGGACAGCGCCGGATGACAGCACGTGAAGATGAGCCGCAGGCGATCATCCTGCACCGGACCCACCTCCTGCGGTTCCGGCTGCTCCTCCTCGAGAACGCTTGCCTCTCTGGATAACTCGTCGCGCCGCTGGTCGCGCCGTAATTTGTCGACGCCGCGGTTCCGGGCCGTGGTGGTGATCCACGCACCCGGATTGGGAGGAATACCGTCCCGTGGCCATTTCGCGATGGCCACCTCGAACGCTTCCTGTACGGCGTCCTCGGCGATATCGATGCTGCCGAAGTAGCGGATCAGGGTTGCCACGGTGCGGCCGTACTCCTCGCGGAAGATGCGGCCGATCTCGTCGTGCGCCACGGGTCAATGGTGCCTCTCCGGTGTCGTGGGTCCTACAGACACCACGAACGGACCCCGCGGAAATCGACAGCGCGCGCCCGTACAGTCGATTTGTGAGAGGCAGTATGCGGCTATACGCGACGTATGCGAGCGTCGCTGGTTCACTCGTGCTCGCGGCATGCACGGATCAGGTTGCAGGCACACCAACCTCAGCAGCCACCGCCACGTATTCCTGCCAGGCACGATCCGTAACAGGACGGGCCTACACCCAATTCCGCCCAAATGGTCAGCCGTTATCCGTCTCTATCCCCGAACTCCCAGGCTGGCGGTCAGCTCCGACTGCATTGAGGGAAAACCAACTCGCCCTTACGAAAACGATCGGGACAACCCAGAGTTATGTTGCGCTGTCAATTCTGCGGCCGGAGCCGGATCGCGACAAAGCTTCCGCGCAACTGAGCAAGTTGACTATGTTCGACCCGTCAGTGTCGATCGTTCAAGAAGAAACGGTGAATGTTTGTAGCTTAGAAGCATCACGACTCGCCGGCACTGCCGAAAATCGAGGCCTGCGGTTCGACTATCTGAACCTCACGTACCCGGCCAACGGGGTCTTCTATCCAATCCAACTCCGCAATCAGATGGGCGCAGACGATGTTCCTCTATTCGGGACCGATGTCGAGGTGATTTTCCGAAACCTGCAGATCGGACCGTAGAGTCGGCGCATGCACAACGACGTCCGTCGGAACATCCTCCGTGCCATGACTTCTGGTGCGCTCATACTCGCCGGGTGTTCGCAGCCAGAGTCCGGCACACCCACCGCGGAACATCCGACGTCCTATTCATGCCAAGCACAGGCGGTGACGGGCGAGACCTATACGCGGACAAGTACGCCCAAGGCGCCGTTCACCGTTTCCATCCCCAAGCTGCCCGGTTGGGAACCGGCCGCGACAGCACGCACAGATAACAAGCTTGCGGTGGTTAAAACGATCGGAATCAGCAGGAGCCTCACCATGCTGATGTCCCTGGACCCTGCCTCTAGCTACGAGCAGGCACAGGAGCAGCTGAATAGCTTTACCAATATCGTCGGGCCGGTAAAGATCACTCACGATGAGACCCTCGAGATCTGCGGCACAAAGGCCACCCGGCTGATCGGCACCGTTGAAGAACGAGGTCAACAGTATGACTACCTCAACGTGACCTATCACTTCGGCGATAACTATTACCCCGTACAGCTGCGCAATCAGATGAAGCTTAGCGATGTACCTTTATTCAGCGCCGACATTGACGTCATGTTCCAGGGTTTCCAGATCAGCCCATAGATGACTTGTGCGCTAGCCGTCCCCACGAACATCCGGGGCCCACAACAACAGTTCGGCGCGCGCCGCATTCGCAGCTTGCACGTCAATCGTCGCACCCTCCGAATCGATTCGATAAGGCACAAGCATGTCGATAGCGATTCCCTCGGAATGCTCAAGTTTGATCTTGATGGCATCTCCTGCCACAGGAACCGAGGCAGTCACGTCTAGCACAGCCGCCCGCGCTCGCAGCTGCTGCCTGTCGCTGGGCAGTTCCAGGCCATCAATGATCCCCGTCTCATCCTGCGGCATTGCAGCTATCGCCGACCGTCGTACCGATACATCACCAGCCAGTCCAATGACCATCATGAACGGTGCGAAGTCATCGGCATGCGCAAGCTCTACCGCGACGAACTTGATAGCATCGCCAAACAGCTTGTCCACATCGTCTTGTGCTTGCGGCGATGCTGTCGATCTCCATTCCATTGGACATCCTTTGAGCTGTTGGCGGGTTGGGCAGGGAGGGGATTCATGGCAGACCAACGACTGCGTGTGTCGACAACCGCGCTCGAACAAGGGTCACGCGAGCTGCGCCAGCATCATCGCACGATCGAGACGGCTGTTGCCGAAATCCATCGGCGGGCTCAAACACTTCAGGGCGTATGGACTGGCTCGGCTGCAAACGATGCGGCAACGGCATGGGACGATCTTCGCAAGACATTCACATCCCACCTGGACAAGCTGTCGGAGCATGCTGAGTTGTTGTTGAAAACCGCGAAGCTGCACTCTGATCAGGAACAGCTGACCACGCAGGCCATCGCCTCAACGGATAGCTAGCGAGGTTGATATGGCTGAACGTTCGTATGACTTAGACGCGATGCAAGAACACATCGATTTCCTGACCAAGCAAATAGAATCGCTCACCGATCAGGCGAAAAATGTCGAGCGTACGGCGGAGGGCGTCCTGTCTCAGTACGAGGGACAAGGCGCAGAAAAGTTCATGGAAGCAAGCGCTGAGTGGCGAACCAAATTCGCACAGCATCTTGAATCACTTGGGGCACTGCGCGACAGAATCAAGATCACGCACGGCAACTACCTCGATGCGAGGACGAAGAACCGCGAAATGTTCCCGGGGGCGTAACCATGACAAAGGCCGATCCAGAATGGTTCTACTCCGTCGCCGCCAAACTTTCAGAGGCGGCCACTTCCTTCGAAGCTCGCTTCACCGCACTTGACCAAAAGCTGAATGTCTCTCGATCAGCGGGCGGCTACGCAACCGGTGGACCCCGCTGGAGCTCCAGCTATGACCAATCCGCGTCTGACGTGTTCGAAGTCGGCTCCCTTGGGGTGATGGCAGCGACGGTCCTCGCGAAGTTGGTACATGAAGCGGGGCTCAACGAGGCCAGAGCGGAGAACGAGTCGAGTCCAACGGGCCCTCAAGAACGTACTCCGCCGCCGCCCTCGGGGAGCAAGATCAACCACGCCATGCACCCCAGCCAGCTGTCCGTCGGCGGAAACAACTCCAAACCAGACCATTGGTCTCTCATTGCCGACTATGTAAAAAAGGAATGGGCTGATTGCGACGAGAGTCGAATTCGTGCGGCGGGGTCTGCCTTTAGTTCCTTCGGCACCGACAGCCAGAAGCAAGCAACCGACCTTTGGAATGCCTGCACGACGATCTTCACTGATGATCGACAAAAAGGCTATCCAGAGATCAATGAAATGGTCACTGAAATCGCCAACGTATGTGGCGCACTCAAAGGGGAGGTCGCTTCCGACCTGGGCGTAGCCTGCGAAGCCGTAGGTTCAAAAGCCGCCGAGATGAAGAAATTAGGTCAGCAATCCCTTACGATACTGCATTACATTATCCTATCTTATGAAGTGGACAAGGTACTGGCGCGAAGACTTCCTTTTGGCGATCGAATACGAAAAGGTATTGACCGACTAATTGAATTCAACAAAAGGGAATACGCTAAAGCCAATGACAAACTCATGGAGTCAATCAACCAAAAGGTAGACCAAGCAGCCGAATCTAACGAGGGCATCAACAATCTGGCGACAACGGACGCCAAGTTTCTGTCAAATCTCCTGGACAGAATTCCCAGGCAAACGGACCCCATTCGTAATCGCACGAAGGAAGAGAACGAGGCCGCTGGTGATGAAGGGGAGCGGCGAGCAGGAATCGATCCCAGAGGCCGCAAGCGAGAGGTGCGAGTCATCGTCGACACGGGCTCCGGGCCCGTGGCACGCGAGGTCGTACCTGATCGGATTGATGACGTAAACCGGCAGGTCATAGAGGTTAAGAACACCAACGAGATCAGGCCTGATCGCGTACAGATTCTCGCGGAAGCCGAGTGGGCGCGACAGAACGGCTACACGATGACCCTTGTCGTTGACCATCGCACCGCGATCAATGACCCGAAGATCCAAGAGATGGTGAACAACGGGCAGATTCAAGTCGTCAGGAAGGAACTTGATGATGCATACTTCTAATTACATCGGCATTCCGCAGGGCGACGACTGGATGGACAATATTCCCCCCCAGTATGTTCACGGAGAGCGTGGGTTTGATAAACGCATCATGCACGACCTTGCAGAGGTTGGCGTGCGCGCTTACACGCTAGATGCGCTCGCGAACGGTCCCGCAACGATTCCCGAGGCCATTCCTGTCTTCATAGACTGGCTATCTCATTTGGAAGAACGTATACCCGGGCCGGAACTAGACCATGGACACCGCTCGATTATCCGATCTGGGTTAATTCGCAACCTAATCGACCCTGCAGCACGCGGAAATCAGCAAGCAATTGACCTTCTTATCAGCCAGGTCCAACATCAGCCGCCCCTACCATTGCGGCAGATCGATTGGGCTCTCGGAGGTCTCAAATTAATCTGCGGACCAAAAGAATTCTCAAAGATCGTTGCGCTCATTCCCGACCTGCCAGCGGGTACACCAATCATTCCGGTCATTCAATATCTAGGAAAAGTGAAAACGCACGACTCCCATCAATTGCTCATCAGATACCTGAACGGGCCGGCACGCGGATTCGCAATCAAAGCACTCGTTCAGGCGAAGGCGCCAGGCGTTCGCCATCTCATCGAGCCCCTCGTGCACGACCCGGATTCTTTGGTTCGAAAGGCAGCCCGACGCGCCATGGAACGACTACCCAATGACTGACGGGCCCGATCACCTCAAAGAAATCGCAGAGCGTGTGCGCGCCCAAGTTGCGGAGCTGGAATCGCAGATAAGCAGAGTCGACGCGATAGAGGCCGAGGCCGAATCCATGGACCGCATGGTCCGCGTCCGAGTGAACGCAAGCGGGATGGTCCTTGGCATCCAGCTTCACCAAGCGACAGCACGCATGGATCGTGGACGACTCGGGGCGCTGATCGCCGAGACCGCCCAGGCGGCCGCGTACAGGGCGTCTGATGCCGCCCATCAGTTCTTCGAGGGCCTTATCGCGACACGTGTTGAGCTTCAGCAGGCAGCGGAGGCAATTAACCCCCAAACCCGCGAAATGTTCACCCGGCAGCCATCAGCGCCGCAATCTCGTGCACCAGGCCTTGACATGCCGACGAAGCCACCCCCTGTCCAGCCGGCACAACAACACCCACAGCATCGTCCCTCACTTGATGACGAGGACGCCCATTACGAACGCTTCAATCAGAACCCTTTTGGGAGAAGTTGATACAAACGAACGGACCGCGCGGAAATCGACAGCGCGCCACAATGGGCCCATGGCCTACGACGAGGACCTGGTGGAGCGCATCCGTGAAGTGATCGCCACGACCAAGGGTGTCACCGAGAAACGGATGTTCGGCGGCCTGGCGTTTCTGGTGGACGGACATATGACCGTAGCCGCGAAACGCGAAGGTGGCCTCTTGGCGCGCTGCGATCCCACGGAGACCGAGGCTCTGGTGACCAGGACTCACGTCAGCCGGATGGTGATGGGCGGGCGCGAGATGGCCGGCTGGCTGAGCATCGAGGCAGAGGGTGTGCGCACCCGGCGGCAGCTGGAGCCGTGGGTCAAGCGCGCCCTGGTCTACGCCGGCTCGCTGCCGCCCAAATAACGCGCGGCGGCTGCTATCCGCCGCGCAGCACCATCAGCTTCTGCATATCCGCCAGGCCCTGCTCCTGTGCCTGCCCCAGGAAGGTCGGCAACGGGGCCTGCACCTCGGGCAGCACCTCGTTGTCGATGATGCCTTGCAGCCCGGCCTCTTTACCGCCGCGGCCTGCTTGGTTCTCGATTTCTTGCTCCCCGGAAAGCGTTGAATAATCATAGAATTCGCGATCCGACGGCCGCGTACTATCGACCTGCATGCCGCCTGGCTTCCAATACGAGTAGTTGGCCAGCTTGGCTTCCGCGGTGCGGACCGCCACGATGTGGCTGGGCGCCGAGGTGGGAATCTCACTGGGTGCCGCGATCTCGCCCATCAACTTCTGTGTGTGTGGAGATTTCATCAGCGTGGTCATCTCTTCTACCGACATGTCATCGGTGACGTGTGCAATCCACTTGCGTCCTGCCACATTGTTTTTGGCGATACTGGCGATATCAGCGCGGGCAGCCAGGTACGAGAAACGCGGATCGGTACGCCACCCGTTGCCACCGGAGCCGATGGTCAGCAGCAGTGGAGCCAGGTCGACGCTGGAGGTCAGCTGCGTGCGCGTGTCCCCCGGCTTTGGGGTGAGCACCCCGTGTGGATCGCGGATGTACAGGGGAACCCTAATTGACTCCTCGTAGGCGGTAGCCCCCTTGCCGCGCAACCCGTGTGAGCCCCCGTACTCGCCGTGATCGGAGGTGAAGACGACCACCGTGTTGCGGTCGACGTCCGGACGCGATGCCAGCTTGTCGAGAACCCGCCCGATCTGAGCGTCCACCTGCTGTTGCAGCCACAGGTACATGTCCAGGCAGCGGGCCCATTGGCGGGCCATGTCTGGGCCTGAATAAGGCACGGCGCCGGTCATGATCGGCGACATGAAATTGGCGTAATCGATCTGCAGCTGCGGCTTGCGATGCTGACGCAGCTCATCGGGCGTCTGAAAATTGGCGGGGACATTATTGAACCAGTGCGGAACATCTTCTGGAAGAGGTTTTCTCGGCCACCAGCAGATGTCGTGCGGATTGACCAGCGACACCGTGGTGCACCAGGGCCCCTTGCCCGCTTCCGCGTCGAACCACCCGGCGAACTGGTCGACGATCCCTGGGTCCTTCTGCAAACCCTGGTTGGGAGCCCCATTGGGCGAGGGGAATGTTCCACCCGAGAAACCGTGTGCGTCAAGACCTTCGGGATTGGTATCGCTCCAGTCTCCGAGGTGCCACTTCCCCCACCACCAGGTGCGGTACCCCTGCTGTCGCAGCATGGTGCCCCAGGTGGGGAACTGCGGAGCCAGGCTCGATTCACTGGGCCCTTCGCCGGTGAACAGGCAGCCGGTCTGGTGCGAATACAGCCCCGTCGTCATGGCTCCTCGCGATGGGGTGCACATGTTCGACGCGGTGTAGTGCGAGGCGAAAGTAACGCTTTCCCTTTGCAATCGGCTAAGACTCGGCAAGAGGTTGGTGAGTTTCTGGATATCGGGGAACCACTGCGGGGCCCTCATCTGGTCCACGATGATCACCAAGATGTTCGGCTTGTTCCCGCTTGCCGCCGGCGAATCAGTACGCCCCGGCTTGCGGAGCAGTTCATACCCCCCGAAGCCCACGGCGGCGGCACCCGCCGCGACTGCCCCGGTGGTAAGCACTGTTCTGCGGTTGAGCTCGGCCATGGATCCAACGTAACCGCAATTCCTGGCAATGAACGGTGAAGAACCCTGCCAGTTTTGGGTACGACGCGCTACGGCTGCGCGGGAGCGGCCGGCGCCGACGGCGGCGGGCCCGCCGGAGCCGTAGTCGCGGGGACGCCGGGAACGGCATTCGAGCTACGCGGTGGCGCAAGGGGCGCCGGTGCCGGAGCAGGTGCCGGGGCGGGGGCCGCCGGGGGCTGGGTACCCATGATCTCGATCTCGCTCACCGACACCAGACCGTTGAAGGCGTCCTGCCGCTGGCCGCTCTTGTTCACGATCGACACCCCGGGTTCGGTGGCCTCGATGACCATGGTCACCGAATCAGTCACCACATTCACCTTGATACTCGCCAGCGCACGACTCACCGGAACCTGCTGCTTGACCGAGCTGCCATCGCTGAATTCCCAACGCACCCGGGTGATCTTGCGGTTCTGGGCGAAGCGGTCGGACCCGTCGATATCGGTCTTGGCGTATCCGGGGATCAAACCCACCGAGGTGATGAGCGTCGGATGATCGAACTTGGCCGTGATCGACTGCCCGTCTTGTTCCTTCCACTGGCACCGCCACGCGGTGAGTGGGTCGTTATCGAACGCCTTGGCGGGGTCGTAGACGTATTTCACCCCGTTGCTGTCGGTGCCGTCCTCGGCCTGGACGCAGTTGGTGGACACATCCACCGGCTTAAGGGCACTCGAGGGCGCAGCAGGTGGCGCCGTGGAGACCGGCGCCGCAGCGCTGCTCGTCACCTTCGGGTCATTCGGCGGCAGCATTCCGTGCGTCGGCTGCTGGGTGGTTCCATCCCCACGCACCGCCATGTATCCGACGTAGCCGAGGCCGACGATCACAAGCAGACCCGCGAGCATCGCGAAGGCCATGATGATCCCGCGATGCGATCGCGCATTGGGATCACGCCACGGATCGGAGAACTGCACCTGCGCGGCCAGGGCTGGTGGGCACGCGGGCAGCTGCGCCAAGGCCTCGCGCAGATCGGGGCGCGTATGCCACAGCCGCAGCAGTTGATCCTGCGGTAGCGCCGGGTTGTGCGCGGCGGCGAACTCCGCGTCGTAGTCCGGCGCCGGTCCGTAGTTGTATGGACCGGTCATGGGCGGCCATTATTCCGCACGAGTGGGCGTCGGGGTCCACAGGTAGCCGCCCGCCATGCCGGTCTATTCACGGTTATCCATGTTCCTTACTCGCCCCGATCGAGTATCCGCAGGCCCGCCGCGTGGTCCGCCGGAGAATCGTCACCATCTTCGGACGTGCTACTTTGGCCGCTGGTATCTGCATGACCCAGAGGAGCTCCGATGACCAGATTTGTGGTGCCAGCCGCCGCGAGCGTGCTGATCGGGCTGCTGCTGGGCGCTGCGGCCGTGTTCGGTCTGACGCTGTCGGTTGAACAGGACAAGAAGCCCGTCGTGACCGGCATCGATCCGTCGACGGCAATCCTCAACCGTCCCGATTACGGCAACCGGAGCTGACATCGCGCGGCTCCCGGCAGCGCCGCGCCGCATTTCCTGAACCGTGACGCACCGCCTTGATTCTTCCCCGCTGAGCCGGCGGTGGCTCGCGGTCGCATCGGGACTCGCTTTACTGCTGACCTTCGCTCAATCACCCGGACAGATATCTCCGGATACCAAGCTGGATCTGGCGATCAATCCGCTGCGGTTCGCCGCGCGGGCCCTGAACCTGTGGAGCAGCGATCTGCCGTTCGGGCAGGCACAGAACCAGGCGTACGGCTACCTCTTCCCCCACGGCGCCTTCTTCTCGGTGGGTCACCTGCTCGGGGTGCCGGCCTGGGTGACGCAGCGGCTCTGGTGGGCACTGCTCATCGTGGCCGGGTTCTGGGGTGTCATCCGGGTCGCCGAGGCGCTGGGTATCGGTACCCGCGGCTCCCGGCTCATCGCGGCGACCGCCTTTGCGCTGTCTCCCCGGGTACTGACGACCCTGGGCGCCATCTCGTCGGAGACGCTGCCCATGATGCTGGCCCCGTGGGTGCTGTTACCGGTCATTCTGGTGTTCCAGGGGCGGATGCCTCCACGCCGGGCCGCGGCATTGTCGGCCGTCGCGGTCGCACTGATGGGTGCGGTCAACGCCGTCGCCACCGCTCTGGCCTGCGGGGTGGCCTTCATCTGGTGGCTTGCCCACAGGCCGAACCGCACGTGGTGGCGATTCACGGCATGGTGGATTCCCTGCCTGGCGCTGGCCACCACGTGGTGGATCGCCGCCCTGCTCATCTTCGGCAAGATCAGCCCGCGGTTCCTGGACTTCATCGAATCCTCCGGTGTCACCACGCAGTGGACCTCGCTCACCGAGGTGCTGCGCGGAACCGACAGCTGGACCCCGTTCGTGGCCCCGACCGCGACGGCGGGGTCCTCACTGGTCACCCAGTCGGCCATGGTCATAGCCACCGCGATGATCGCCGCCGTCGGCATGGCGGGGTTGGCCATGCGCGGCATGCCGGCTCGCGGACGGCTGGTCGCGATACTTCTGGTGGGCCTGGTGCTGCTGACGGCCGGATACACCGGAGCACTCGGATCACCTGTGGGCCAGCAGATTCAATTCTTCTTGGACGATGGCGGCACACCGCTGCGCAATGTGCACAAGCTCGAGCCACTGATTCGTCTACCACTGATTCTTGGCCTGGCGCATGCGTTATCGCGGATACCGCTGCCGGCGAGCGTGCCCGTACGCGAGTGGCTCGCCGCGCTGGCACGCCCGGAGCGCAATCGGGCAGTTGCCTTGGCGATCGCGCTGTTCGTGGCACTCGCCGCGAGCACTTCGCTGGCCTGGACGGGCCGGCTGGTGCCCCGCGGCGGTTTCGATGCCATCCCCGGGTACTGGCAGGACACAGCGCATTGGCTGGCCGATCATGATGACGGCGGGCGGGCACTCGTGGTGCCGGGAGCCCCGTTCGCAATCCAGACCTGGGGCCTCACCCGCGACGAACCCCTGCAGGCTCTGGGCCAAACCCCTTGGGGTGTACGCGATTCTATCCCGTTGACACCACCGGAAACCATTCGTGCCATCGACTCCGTGCAGCAGCTGTTCGCCGCCGGCCGTCCCTCGGACGGGCTGGCCGACACGTTGGAGCAGCAGGGCATCTCGTACCTGGTGGTGCGCAACGACCTCGATCCCGATACGTCCCGTTCCGCCCGCCCGATCCTGGTGCACCACGCCATTGAAGGGTCCCCCGGACTGACCAAGGTCGCCCAGTTCGGCGACCCCGTCGGGGCCGGGACCGTGGAGGGCTTTGTCGCTGATAGCGACCTACGCCCAAAATATCCGGCGGTCGAGATCTATGCGGTGGGCCGGCAAAAGGCCTACGGAGATCCGTATTTCACGGACATCGACAGCATGCCCCGGGTAGCGGGCGGGCCCGAGGCCCTGCAGCGTCTGGGCGAGCGGCGCCGCCAGCTGAACCAGCCACCGCTGGGCCCATCCCTGTTGGCCACCGACGCCGCGCGGGCGGGTCTGCGCCCCGGGCCCGCGATGGTCACCGACACTCCGCTGGCTCGCGAGACCGACTACGGGCGCGTGGACGACCATTCCTCGGCCATCCGCGCACCCGGGGACAAACGCCGCACCTTCAACCGGGTGCCCGACTACCCCGCCACCGGGGTTCCCCTCGTCAACGGAAGCTGGACCGGCGGAACCATCACCGCGTCCAGTTCCGCCTCGGATTCCACGGCGCTGCCCAATGTGGCACCCGGCACCAGCACGGCGGCCGTCATCGACCGTGACAACGCGACAAGCTGGGTCAGCAGCTCACTGGAAGCTGCTCTTGGACAATGGATCCGAGTAGATCTGGATCGGCCTATCACCAACGCGATTCTCACCGTGACACCGAGCGCCACCGCATTGGGAGCGCAGGTGCGGCGGCTGGAGGTCGAGACCGACAACGGCACCACGTCGGTGCGGTTCGACGAGCCGGGTAAACCCCTGGACATCGCGCTGCGGCCGGGGGAAACCAACTGGATCAAGGTGACAGCCACCGGTACCGAAGACGGCACCTCGGGTGTGCAGTTCGGGATCACCGAGCTGTCCCTCACTCAATACGATGCCGCCGGATACGCCCATTCCGTCGATTTACGCCACAGCGCAATCATTCCCGCGCCGCCCGCGGGAGCCGCGGTGCTTGGCTGGGACCTGGGATCACCGCTGGAGGGGCGACCCGGCTGCATGCCGTCACCGGAAAGACTGCGCTGCGCAGGGACGCTCTCGCTCTCTCCCGAGGAGCCGGGCACCTTCATCCGTACACTGACTGTGCCCCAGCCTGTTTCGCTTACGCCTTCGCTCTGGGTACGGGCCCGCTCCGGGCCGCAGCTGCGCGATTTGATCACGCAGCCCGGAACTACCACGGCCTCCGGCAGTGCCGACCTGATCGACCTGCGGGGCTCGTCCTATGCGGCGACCGACGGTGATCCGGGCACCGCCTGGACGGCACCACAGAACTCGGTACTTCGCGAGCATCTCCCCTCTCTTGTGATCAAACTTCCCGAGCCTGTCGCCGTCGGCGGTATTCGATTGCGCCCCAGTAGCACCGAGGTCCCCGCACACCCCAAGCAGGTAGCGATCGATCTCGGGGATGGTCCGCAGGTGCGTTCCATCGATCCCAAGGCCGACACCTCCACGCTGTCTCTGCATCCGCGCGTGACCGACACCATCACCGTCACGGTGATGAACTGGACCGACATCATCGACCGGACCGCGCTCGGAACCGATCAGAACAAACCGCCCGGTATTGCCGAACTTGTCGCACTGGACACCAGCGGTCGGCCGATCGCTCCCGCCGACGCAAACACCAACGACAATCGCGTGATCAAAATCGGTTGCGCGGATGGGCCGGTGCTGGCGCTTGCCGGGCGTTTCATCCCCATGTCCATCACCACCACGGTGCGGAAGCTATTGGACGGCAGTGCCATCCAGGCCACTCCGTGCGATACGACACCTATCGAAACGGGCGCGGGGCCTCAGGACGTCACCGTCAACCCTCGCCAGCAGTTCATCGTCGACGGTGTCCAGCTCACCGCACCGGGCCCGGCACCGACCACCGCCACCGCAACAGCGGCAGTCAAGGGCAGATGGGATGCGGCACGGCGTGAGGTCTCCACGGATCCGTCACCGCGGGACCGGGTGCTCGTAGTCCCCGAAAGCATCAACCCCGGGTGGGCGGCCCGCGACGGACAAGGACACACGCTCGACCCAATACGGGTGAACGGATGGCAGCAGGGCTGGGTGCTTCCGGCCGGCGTCCGCGGCCCGATCACGCTGACCTTCGGCCTCGACACCTGGTACCGCGCGGGACTCTTCGGTGGGCTGGCGCTGCTTCCCGTTCTGGCGCTGCTGGCCCTGATCCCGGTACGGCGAAAAACCGCACTGCCTCAGGTGATCCCCTGGGGCTCCGGCCCGGCCGCGGGTGTCGCGGTGCTGGCCGCCCTCACGGCCATCAGCGGCATCACCGGAGCCGTGGTGGGACTGGCCGCCCTGGCGTTCAAGGTAGGAACACGCTGCCCGCTACGCGTACTCACGGCAGCGGGCGCATATATATCGGGCGGCTCGCTTCTGCTGGCCGGGGCGGCTCTCTCACGACATCCGTGGCGATCGGTGGGCGGCTACACCGGCCACTCATGGTGGATTCAGCTGTTGGCGCTGATCTCCGTGGCCACAGTGGCCTTCGCCGCGGTGCGGCTCCCTTCCCGAAAGCCAGCGCGCCGTTTCTGGAAGCGCCGTAATGCCTCGCGTGACGGGGATTCCACCAGCGCGTAACTGACAGCGGCCATCGCGAAGCCAAAGATCAACGTCAGAATCAGCACCAGTGGGAAGTGACCGCTGAACGGAAAGCGACCGATCACGGTGAAGACCATGTTCAGCGCCGCCAGATGCCAGATGAACAGGCCATAGGACCATCGCCCGAGTGTCACCATCAGGGGGCTGCCCAGTATCCGGTGCGGCGTGCCCGGGGTATCCAGCGTCAACGGCAACAGCAGCGCCCAAGCCAGCGTCGCACCCATCGCGATCTTGACGGCGTACTGATGCGGTGGTGCCTGCGTCAGGCCCTCCGGGCCGGCCAATGGGGACGCGGCCACTGCGAATGCGACGAGGGCCACCACGGCGAGCAGCAGCCGTCGGCGCGCCAGGCGCTGCGTCCAGGCGGGCGGTGCGGCGCTCCACTCGGCCAGCAGCATGCCCGCCACGAACCATGAGAAGAAGGCCGGTGGCCATGTCAACGGATTGATGCCGACGGTGGTGTGGAAGGGGATGAACGCCCACCCGAGGCTGGCGGCTCCGGCCATCACCAGTACCGGGGCACGCCAGCGCAGCGGTGCCCGCCGCATGATGAGCGCGATGGCAGGCAGCGCGATGTAGAACGCGACCTCCACCGCCAGGCTCCACATCTGTGTCAGACCCGCCGTGAGTGTTAGCGGAACGTACAGCTGAGTGAGCGTCAGGTTGGCGGCCCAGACCACCCAGTTGGCCCCCGCAGCGTCCGGCAGCAGCAACAGGATGACGAAGACGGCGGCCAGGTAGGCCGGGACGATGCGGACGAACCGCGACGCGAAGTACCGCCCGGTCGACTGGGGTGCGGGCCCATCGTGCGCCGCCAACGCGTGTGGCCGCCACAGCAGAAATCCCGATAGCGCGAAGAAGACTGCCACTGCCAGGTCAAAGCGGCCCAGGATGCGGCCATCAACGCCGCCATTGTGGCCGGTTTGGAATGCGGTGTGTGTGACGACGACCCCCATCGCGGCACAGGCGCGCATGCCCTCCAATGCCGGGACGAAGCCCCGGGCATGGACGGCCGGAGCCGATACGTGCGCTGCTGTCACCCCGCCGAGGGTACGGTTCTAAGTCGATCCGGCGGCGTTTGACCAGAACGAGACCGGTGAATCCGTAACATCGCCGAATGACCACCTGATGGCAGCGGCTGTTAGGGTCAGACAGATTTGCCCTGGGCATGCAGTGTCATCCGGCCACCGCCGGGACCAGGGTTACCGCACGTTAAGGAGGGTTCGGCGACTGTGAACCGCGGGGTCATGATGCGTATCGCAGCGTGCGGACTGCTGGGGCTCGGCTCGGCTCTTATCATCGCCGCGCTGTTGCTCAGCACGTACACCAGCAACCGGCTTGCGAAGATTCCGCTCGACTGGGACGCCACTTTGGTGAGTGAGGGCAAGGGCCGCGCCCTGGACCCGGCGTCGCTGTCCGGACAGAAGTTCATCGCCGACCCGGATAAGCCGCTGGCACTGCAGGAGCAGATCAGCACGGTCAGCCCCGCCGATGCCACCAAGGTCGGCCTGCAGGCGGGCATCACCCTGCGACGGACCGACAAGCAGGGCGACGCCGGATTGATTCTGGCCACCGTCGACACCGTCACCGTCGATCGTCACTCCGCCGAGGCCATCTCCAGCGATGACAACCCCGGCGGCAGCGTGCAGAAGCCGCGCGCCATCGAGGACGAGACGCCCCCGACGACGATCGCGCTCAAGCACGAAGGGTTGAGCTACCGGTTCCCCTTCGATACCGAGAAGAAGACCTACCAGTACTTCGACGTGGTCGCCCAGCGCGCCTTCGACGCCAACTACACCGGCGAAGAAGATGTCAACGGACTCACCGCCTACCACTTCACCCAGAACGTCGGCTACGACGCCAACGGCAAGCTGGTGGAGCCTGTCTCTTACCCCTCGCTGTACGACAAGGACGAGGACTCCAAGGTGACCGCGCGCGCCGTGCAGTGGGGTGTGGAGGCCGAGCGCGAGGACGAAGAGATCACCATGACCCGTTACTACGCGGCACAGCGCGAGTTCTGGGTCGACCCGGTCAGCGGCATCATCGTCAAGAGCAAAGAGCATGCGCTGCACTACTACTCGCGTGACGCGCTCAAGCCCGAGGTTCCGATGGTCGACTACACCGTGCAGTCGAACGACGAAACCGTCGAGAAGCAGGTGAAGGCCGCCCGCGATACCCGCGACAGCCTTTCCATCTGGTCGAACATCCTGCCCATCACCTTTGCGGCCCTAGGCGTCGTGGCGCTCGTCGGCGGCGGCCTGCTGGGCTCGTTCAGCCTGCGGGCCGAGTCCGCGCTGATCGATCCCGGTCTGGATACGGTGGATCACGGCTTCTTCGGCCGCCGGAGCCCGGAGAAACCCTCCGCCAGCGAGGCCGACACCGACAAGTTCCCGTCGCCTCGAAACCACCTCTAGCCGGGACGCCTTGCGCCGCACAGGCCTTATTGCGCCGCTGTACGCACTGGGCTTGGCAGCGGCGATTACCGCACCACTTGCCGCACCCGGCTATCTGCTGATCCGCGACGCCGTCTCGACACCGCGCTCGTACCTGACCGATGCGGCCCTGGGGGTCGGTGAAGCGGCTCCGCGCGCCGTTCCACAGGACTTCTTCATCGCTCTCGCGACAACGCTTGTCGACGGCGGATTCCTTGTCAAAATGCTTCTCGCAGTGGGTTTATGGCTTGCCGGCTGGGGGGCGGCACGTCTGTCCGCCCACCTGGTTCCCACTGCCGGAATCCCCGGAGAGCTGGTAGCGGCCACCATCGCGGTCTGGAATCCCTATGTGGCCGAACGACTTCTGCAAGGACATTGGAGTCTGCTGGTCGGCTACGGGTGCCTGCCGTGGGTTGCACTGACGACAATCCGGCTGCGATCGGGATCCGGTGTCGGCGCCTGGTGCACGCTGGCATTCTGGATCGCCTTGGCCGGATTGACACCCACCGGAACAGTGCTCGCGCTGATCGTCGGGCTTGCGGCAGCGCCGGGCCTGCGGTCACGGCTGGGCGTACCGACGATCTCGCTGCTGGCCTCGATGCCGTGGCTGGTGGCTTCGGGGCTCGGAACCGCCATACCTGCCGGGGACGAGGCGGGGGTCCACGCCTTCGCGGCGCGCGCCGAGCCTGGGTTGGGCACGCTCGGAAGCCTGGCCTCGCTGGGCGGTATGTGGAACGCGGCCGCGGTGCCGGCCTCACGCACGACTCTGTTCGCGTTGGCCTTCTCGGCAGTACTCCTGTTCGTGGTGGCCGTGGGCGTAGTGGTGCTGTGGCGCACCCGGACAGCGCTCGGGCTACTCGGCATAGCCGGTGCGGCCGTGGTCATCCCGGCACTGCTGGCAACGGGCCCGGGGCTGACGCTGACCACCTGGCTCATCACCGAAGTGCCGGGGCTGGGCATTCTGCGTGATGGCCAGAAATGGGTGGCATTGGCGGTGCCGGGGTACGCGGTGGCCGGCGCGGCGGCCGTCACCGTGCTGCGTGAACGTTCCTCGCAACTTGTGGCTTCCGGGCTAGCTTGCACCGCACTGATATTCACACTTCCCGACCTGGCGTGGGGGGTAGGTGGCCGCGTCGAATCGGTGACCTATCCGGCCGGGTGGGCCGCAGTCGCGGCCGGCATCAACGCCGATCCGCATCCGGTGGCGGTGCTGCCCGCGGAAACCGTGCGGCAATTTCCCTGGACCCCGTCCGCGATCCCGGTACTGGATCCGTTTCCGCGCTGGATCCGCGGTGACACGGTGAGCAGTGGAGATCTACGCGTCGATGGGCGCGACGTACGCGGGGACGGCGCCCGGGGACGCCACGTCGCCGAACTGCTGCGCACCGGGGCCGCACCGCGCGAGCTCGCGGCACAGGGCGTCGGCTGGGTGGTGGTGCAGGCGAAAACTCCTGGTGAGCAAGGTGTTTCGTCAGCAACACTGACACAGCTCGAGCCCGTCTACCGCGACGGTGACATCGCGCTCTATCGCGTACCCGGGCCGTGGTCACCCATCGGAGCATCGTCGAGTCGGCGCGTCACCGTCATCGCGGCGCACCTGGTGTGGGTAACACTGCTGGCCGCGGGCACCGCCCCCGCGATCAGTTGGTTGCGTGGTCGACGGCGCGCGCCGTGATCAGGCGGGGATTTCGACCTGCGGAGCCGCCACCGGTTCCTCACCGATAATCCCGGATATCGGGACGCCGAGAACTGCCGCCTTGAGCACGGTCCACACACCGGATGCGCTGCGCTGCCACGACAGATCGGCACAGCGAGCTCGCGCCGCCTCGCCCATTCGGTAGCGAAGCTTGTTATCCGCCAACAGAGTCGCGGTGTGCCGGACAAACTCGTCCTGATCGCGGGCCAGCAGGCCGGTGATGCCGTCGGTGACCGAATCGGTGAGCCCACCGGAGGAGCGGTAGCCGATCGTGGGAACGCCGTGCTGCGCGGCCTCGGTGACCGCCAGGCCCCAGCCCTCCTTGCGCGACGGCATCAGGTGCACCCAAGCGCGTTGCAGTACCCGGTGCTTGGCCTCCTCGCCGAGGTAGCCGTGAAATGTCACCGAGTCGGAAATACCAAGCCGCGCGGCATGTTCCACCAGCGGATCCATCCACCAGCCATCCCCGACCACATCGAGGTGCACATCTGAGACGTGATCGCGCAGCAGCGCAAGAGTGGTCAGCGCGTGTTCGATCTGCTTATGCGGCACCAGGCGCGAGAGCACCACGACCCGTGGTGTTTCACTGCGCACACCGTCCAGCGCACCGACTGCCGGCAAACCCGGAATCTCGTCGATACCGTTGCGTACCACCGCAATCCGCCCGGGCGCTACACCCAGCGACACCAGGTCCGATGCGGACGGTTGCGAGACCGTCAAATATTGGTTGCGCCGATGCATCCGCGGAGACAACCGCGATTCCAGCCACCAGCCCAGCCTGCCGATGAGCTGCCCGGCGACGGGCCACTGCTCGCGGTGGCAGTGATGCACGAGTACAACAACGGGCGCACTGACCACGGTGCTTGCGAAAAAAGGGATGCCATTCTGGGTGTCGATGACGACATCGGGCCGCACATCACGCAGTGCCCCCAGGCCTAAGCGGCCGGCCAGCAGCGACAGCAGCGCCCGCGGATACACCGTGAAACGCCCGCCGCCGCGCGAGATGTGCACTCCGTTGACCACCTCGCGGCGGGGGGCGCCCGGGTAGGCGGCGCATCGCAGCGTCACCTTCACGCCGGATGCGGCCAGTTCGGCACCGATGCGCTGCAGGTAGGTTTCGCTGCCGCCACCCTGCGGATGGGCGGTATCGCGCCAACACAACATGAGGACCTCCCGCGGGAGGCCCTGCTGATCTGACACTTCGCTCAACACCGCTATGCACCCTAGGCCGTTAGGGTGGGCCTCCAGAAATTCCGTCTCCCCTAATAAGGAGACCAAGCAGAACGAGAACCCGTGCCGGAAATCACTGACCTGTTTGCCCAAAGGGCCACCCTACGGCGTTCTGCCAGCTTGTTATCCTCTTTCCGGTTCGAGCAGAGTGCGCCAGAGAAGTTTTACGGCACGGTGGCGCAGGACACAGTTCACCTGGTCACCGACTTGTGGCGACAAGAGACGAACGCCGGGCTGCGGGGCCGCACGGTGCTGGATGTCGGGGGTGGACCGGGCTACTTCGCCTCGGCCTTCGCCGACGCCGGAGCGCGGTACGTCGGCGTCGAGCCTGACCCCCGTGAGATGCATGCGGCCCCCGAGGGAACCCCGGGCATCCACGACCCACGAGCGGCCTATCTGCGCGCGTCCGGAATGGCCCTGCCGATAGCCGACGACAGCGTCGACATCTGCCTGTCCTCGAACGTCGCCGAACATGTACCGGAGCCCTGGCGGCTCGGCGCGGAAATGCTGCGAGTCACCCGGCCGGGCGGGCTGGCCGTCTTGTCCTACACCGTCTGGCTCGGTCCGTTCGGTGGCCACGAAATGGGCCTGACGCATTACTTCGGCGGCGCCCGCGCCGCCCGGCGGTACACCCGCAAGCACGGCCATCCGCCCAAGAACAACTACGGGTCGTCACTTTTTGCGGTATCGGTGCGCGATGGTCTCGAATGGGCCCATGAGACGGGCACACTGGTCGCCGCATTTCCCCGCTACCACCCAAAATGGGCATGGTGGATCACCAAAGTTCCCGCTGTGCGGGAGGTTCTGGTGAGCAATTTGGTACTTGTGCTGCGCCCCCACTGAATCAGGAATTGCAACAGGTTCCACTTCCCCTGACTGCCCGGTAGTGTTGCGTACGTCACGCAACGAGGCGGACATGAAACGGAAGTCACGACACCTTGACTGAGCAGACAGCGACGCATGAGGACGTTGCACGCCCCGCGGAATCACAGCGGGACCCGGAGACCTTGCGCGGCGCACTGGCCGATTGGATTGCGGTCCAATTGCCATCCGATGCCGCACTGAGTGTGGATCACGCGGAGCTGCCCAGCGCCAACGGCATGTCCAGCGAGACGATCCTGGCCGATGCACAGTGGACCGAAAACGGTGAACGGGCCGCCCACCGCCTGGTGATCAGGACGGCACCGCAGCCCGATTCGAGCCCCGTGTTCCCCACCTATGACATGCGCCGCCAGTTCGATGTGATGGACAAGCTCGGCCAATACACCAGCGCCGTGGTGCCTCCGGTGCTCTGGTACTGCGACGACCCCTCCGTGCTCGGCGGAGAGTTCTTCGTCATGAAGCGCGTCGACGGGGAGGTCCCGCCCGACCGTATGCCTTACACGTTCGGATCCTGGGTGACCGAGGCCTCCGACGCCGACCGCCGCAAAATGCAGCGGCTCACCATCGACCAGATCGCCCGGGTTCACTCCGCCCCCGTTGAGGAGTTCGCGTTCCTCGACGACGCCCGCGAGGGCGAGACAGGCCTGGATGCCCACGTACGCCGGACCCGGGACCTCTATGAGTGGGTGCGCGGCGACGGCCCCGCGATCCCGCTTATCGACCGCGGATTCGAGTGGCTGCGGGCGAATTGGCCGACCGAATCTCTGCGCGCGGCAGACACGGTCAGCTGGGGAGATTCGCGCCCGGGAAACGTCATCTATCAAGACTTCGAGCCGGTGGCCCTACTTGACTGGGAGATGGCCACCATCGGACCGCGCGAGCTCGACCTGGGATGGATCATCTTCCTGCACAGGTTCTTCCAGGACCTGGCCGAGATCGCGGGCCTCCCCGGGCTGCCCGGCTTCTGCCGGCGCGAAGACATCGCCGCCGAGTACGCCGCCCTCACCGGGCACCACGCGAGTGACCTGGACTTCTACACCACCTATGCAGCGTTGCAACATGCCGTGATCATGGTTCGAATTCAAATGCGTGCCATGGCCTTTGGCATGGCAGAGATGCCGAATGACCCCGATGACCTGATCCTGCACAGGGTCACCCTGGAGAAAATGCTGGACGGAAAATACTGGAGCGAGGTCTCCGCGTGAGCCTGTCTCCCTTCGACGATTACCCGATCCATCAGATCGCCGATGTGGTCCGTCATGTCGGCACCTCGGACCGAAACTTCTACGACCGCTACTACTTCGGCTGTCACGGCGGCCGCGCCGACCTGCCGTACCTGATCACCGGGCTGGGCGTCTACCCGAACCTGGGTGTCACCGATGCATTCGCATCCGTACGCAATGGCGAGGACGTCGTGGTGTTCCGCGCGTCGCGTGCGCTGGGAGACGACCGCGCCGATCTTAAGGTCGGGCCGTATCGCATCGAGGTTGTCGAAGGCCTGAAGAAGGTGCGGGTGATCCTGGAACCCGGAGACGACTACGACCTCGCCTTCGATATCACTTACACCGGCGAGATACCGGCCTCCCTGGAGCCGGGTCATTACCAGCGCCAGCTCGGCCGTGTCATGTTCGATACCTCGCGATTTGCCCAAACCGGTACCTGGGCAGGCCAATTGACGGTCGATGGCACCACCCACGAACTCGATGGCGTCAACTGGTCGGGCAACCGGGACCGCTCCTGGGGCATCCGGCCCGTCGGCGAGGGTGAGCCCGCCGGGCGGCGTGCCACCCTGGCGGGCGGCTTCTTCTGGCTCTACAACGTGATCTCGTTCCCCGAATACTCGATTGTGTTCATCAACCAGGAGGACGAGCACGGAACCAAGGTGGTCAGCGGTGCACGCCGGGTATGGCGCGATCCGGCGAAGGGGATCGAGGAACTCGGCCCCATCACGCACGACATCACCTTGGTTCCCGGCACTCGCGAGGCGAGTTCTGCGGTAATCACGTTGGGTGACATCACCATCACCGCCGAGATAGTGCTGCCGCACTATTTCGGCTTCGGTACCGGATACGGCCTGGATCCGGACTGGCGCCACGGCATGTGGCAGGGCGACCTCGTCGTGCAGGGCAAGCGGTACAAGACCGCGGAGCT
This sequence comes from Mycobacteroides chelonae CCUG 47445, assembly GCF_001632805.1. Classification (NCBI taxonomy): domain Bacteria; kingdom Bacillati; phylum Actinomycetota; class Actinomycetes; order Mycobacteriales; family Mycobacteriaceae; genus Mycobacteroides; species Mycobacteroides chelonae. Next base: position 4,607,851 of record NZ_CP007220.1, read on the forward strand.
GGACGCCACACTCAAACTGCTCTGCCCCGTCGACAATCTCGCGACGTTCCACCTGGTCGAGAACGGCGTCCAGACCCACGGCAGTGGACTGTTCGAATTCGGGCCCATAGGCCCACATAAACCCTCCGGCTTCACCGGGTTCGTTGATACACATCAGGAAAGAGACAGCGATTCATGACGAATTACGACAAACTCTTCATCGGCGGCGTATGGACCGAGCCGGCCACTGACCAGGTGATCGAGGTCATCTCGCCCGCTACCGGACAGAAGGTGGGCCAGTGTCCGCTGGCGTCGCCCGCCGACGTCGAAGCCGCGGTAAGCGCTGCCCGCCGCGCCTTTGACGACGGACCGTGGCCCAAGCTGACTCCGCACGAGCGCCAGGCGATATTGCAGAAGGCAGTTGCCGGGCTGGAGGCCCGTAAGGACGAAATCTGCAAGGCCATCGCCGACGAGACCGGCGCTCCTCCTATGGTTATCGAAACATTGCAGTGGTTGGGTGGCTTCGGTGCCATCCAGTACTACGCCAATGCGGCGGACGCGGTGAAGTGGAAGGAACTGCGCAACGGCGCCTACGGCCAAACGGTGGTAACCCGGGAGCCCGCCGGCGTGGTGGCCGCCATCGCGGCCTGGAATGTGCCGCTGTTCCTGGCGCTCAACAAGATCGGCCCGGCGTTCCTCGCGGGGTGCACGGTGGTGCTCAAGCCCGCTGCCGAGACTCCGCTGTCAAGCTTCATCCTGGCTGAGGTGTTCGCCGACGCGGGCGTGCCCGAGGGCGTGCTGTCGGTGGTACCCGGTGGGGCCGAAACCGGTCGGGCGCTGACCAACAACCCCGACGTCGACGTGTTCAGTTTCACCGGCAGCACCGTCGTCGGTAAGGAGATCGCCGAGATCGCCGCCAGGAACCTCAAGAAGGTCACCCTCGAGCTGGGCGGCAAGTCGGCGGCCATCGTGCTGGAGGATGCCGACCTGGCGTCGGCCTTGCCGATGCTGGTGTTCGCGGGCCTGATGAACGCGGGCCAAGGCTGCGTCAACCAAACCCGGGTGCTGGCACCGCGGTCACGGTATGACGAGGTTGTCGACGGCATTGTGGGGATGGTCTCGCTGATGGGCGTCGGCCTGCCCGACGATCCCGCCACGCAGGTGGGCCCGCTGATCACCGAGAAGCAGCGCGCCCGTGTCGAGGGCTACATCGCCAAGGGCATCGAGGAGGGCGCACGGCTTGCTTACGGCGGCAAGCGCCCTGAAGGTCTGGACGGCGGATACTTCGTCCAGCCAACGATTTTCGCCGATGTCGACAACTCGATGACCATCGCGCAGGAGGAAATCTTCGGCCCCGTGCTGTCGATCATCGCCTACGATTCGGTGGACGAGGCCATCAAGATCGCCAACGACTCCAACTACGGTCTGGCCGGCAGCGTGTGGACCACCGACGTGCCCAAGGGTCTGGAGGTCGCCGCGCAGATCCGCACCGGCACCTATGGCATCAACTGGTATGCCTTCGACCCCAGCTGCCCGTTCGGCGGCTACAAGCAGTCCGGCATCGGCCGGGAGAACGGGCCCGAGGGCATCGAGGAGTACTGCGAGCTCAAGAGCGTGCTGCTGCCGATGGGGTACACCCTGGAATCGATCTAGCCATCGCGTGCGAGCCTCACGCGGAAATCTTGCCCGAAAACCGCGTGAGGTTCGCGCTCGACGCTAGGGTTCGACGGTGTCCACCACCGCCGAGGCCGACGCTGCTCCAACGGGTCTGCGCAAGGTGGTCGCCGCATCAATGGCCGGCACCGTCGTCGAGTGGTACGAATTCTTCCTCTACGCCACGGCCGCCACCCTCGTCTTCAACAAGGTCTTCTTTCCCGCGGTTCAGGCCGGAGGCAATGACCTCGACAACATCATCAAGGCTTTCCTCACCTACGCGGTAGGGTTCGTCGCCCGACCCATCGGCGGAATCGTGTTCGGGCACTTCGGGGATCGCTACGGACGCAAACACCTCTTGCAGATCGCGATCGTGCTGGTCGGCGTGTCCACCTTCCTCATGGGCTGCCTGCCGACCTTTGCGCAGATCGGCTACGGGGCCCCGATCCTGCTGGTGGTGCTGCGATTCCTGCAGGGTTTCGCGGTCGGCGGGGAATGGGGCGGCGCCGTGCTGCTGGTGGCCGAGCACTCCCCCGACTCGCAACGCGGCTTCTGGTCGAGCTGGCCGCAGGCGGCGGTACCGCTCGGCAATCTGCTGGCCACTCTGGTACTGCTCACGTTGTCGTGGACCCTCTCCGATGCCGCCTTCCTGGCCTGGGGCTGGCGTGTCGGATTCTGGCTGTCGGTCATCATCGTGGCCATCGGGTACTACATCCGCACCCGGATTTCCGATGCGCCGATCTTTCAGGAGGCACGCAAGGAGATCGAGGAGAACAAGGCCAGCTCGTACGGCGTCGTCGAAGTGTTCCGGCGGTATCCGCGCGGGGTGTTCACCGCCATGGGGCTGCGGGTGGCCGAGAACATCCTCTACTACATGGTGGTCACCTTCTCGATCACCTATCTCAAGATCGAGCTGCACATGGATACCAGGCGAATCTTATTGCTGCTCTTAATTGCTCATGCGGTTCAAGCGGTCACCCTGCCGATCGTGGGCCGGTACACCGATGTCGTGGGGCGACGTGCGCCGTATGCATTGGGGGCCCTGCTGGCGGCGGGGTGGGGCTTCATGGCGTTCCCGATGTTCGACACCCGAGACGAATGGGTGATCCTGGCGGCCATCGTGATCGGTCTACTGGTGCACTCGCTGATGTTCGCGGGGCAGCCGGCCATCATGGCGGAGATGTTCCCCACTCGTATGCGCTATTCGGGGGTGTCGGTGGGCTACCAGGTGACCTCGATCTTCGCCGGATCACTGGCCCCGGTCATCGGCACCGCACTACTGAGCAAGTACCACAGCTGGGTACCGGTGGCTATATACCTCGCCGCCGTTGCCCCCATCACGCTCATTGCCGTCTGGGCACTGCCAGAGACCAAGGGCAGCTCGCTGCATGCACTGGATGCCGCCGACAGAGCACGCGCCTGACGCTAGGTTGGACCCATGGCGACCTATGGCTGGATCGGTTTGGGGAACATGGGCGGCCCGATGGCCGCGAATCTGGTGGCGGCCGGGCACACGGTGCGCGGTTTCGATCTCTCGGGTGACGCACTGGCTGCCGCAGCGGCCAACGGTGTGACCGCGGTGGAAGAGATCGCCGAGGTGCTGGCGGGCGCCGAGGTGGTGTTCACCATGCTGCCCAAGGGTGAACATGTCCGCTCGGTGTTCGAGGGGCCCTACGGCATCTGGGAAAACGCGTCGCCATCAACGCTTCTGGTGGACAGTTCAACCGTCGACATCGAAACCTCGCGGTACTGTCACGCCGAATCGGAGCGCCGGGGGTTCCGATTCGTCGACGCCCCGGTGTCCGGCGGGATCAGCGGCGCGCAGGCCGGCACGCTGTGCTTCATGCTGGGTGGGGATTTGGAAAATTCTGGTGCGGCAACCGATTACATCAAACCGATGGCCGGTCGGGTGATCCACGCCGGTGACGGTGGCGCCGGCGTTGCCGCGAAGATCTGCAACAACATGATGCTGTTCATCGACATGATGGCCAATTCCGAAGGTTCACAGCTGGCCGAGCGACTCGGCCTGGATCCCAAGGTTTTCTGGGAGATCTGCTCGGTGTCCTCGGCGCGCTCCTGGGCGCAGCAGACCTGGTACCCGGTGCCGGACATCATCGAATCCGCCGCCGCAAACCGGAACTTCGATGCCACCTTCACGGTCGACCTGGCGCACAAGGATGCACGCCTGGCGCTGGCCGCCGGTGAGGCCACCGGTGTGAAGCTACCCGCCGCGACCATGGTGACCGAGCAGTTCCAGCAGCTCATCGACGAGGGCCTGGGCGGCAAGGACTGCTCGCTGATCGTCAAGTACGCGACGCCCGACGGGTCGGCGCGCGGTTACGAGCCGTGACCCGGCCGCTCTTCATGTAATTGCTGTAAAAACCGGTTGTACGAAGCTAATTCGTCTTCTTGCCGGGCGTCGTCAGCCTCACGCGCCTCGGTTTCGACCTGTTCCTCACGCCGCCAGCGGATGGCGAAGATCAAGGTAGTCGCGAGCGCGATCGGCTCACCGTACGACCAGGCCAGCGCGCCGGCCACCGCCTGGTCCTTCACCGGGTCGACGGCCCAGACGGCGGGCGGATTGGCGAAGATGCCGATCAGCGGCCTGGGCGCCATCATGAGGATGACGCCGATGAACACGTGCAACGGCATTTCCACGAAGATGTCGAACATCCTGCCGAGGTTGGTCTGCCGGATCGGCAGTGGGTCGGTGGACAGGATGGGGATGACGAAGAGCAGGCCGCTGGCCAAGAAGAAGATCTCTAACCCGTTATGCCCCAACCAGGTAACGGCAATGGTGTCGAACAGCTGGGATAGATACAAGCCGTAGTAGCTGAACAGGAAAAGCGGAATGGTGACGGCGGGATGCAACAGCATCGCGGCCGCGCGGCTGCGCAACCCGGCCAGCGCAGCCACCAGTACCCATCTGCCGGGCCCATGGTGCGGCGTCGAGCGCAACAGCAGCCGCCCCGGTGAGCCCAGCACCAACAACGGCGGCACCAGGATCGACAGCGTCAGCTGCTGAAACATGAACGCGCTGAACAACCGAAATCCGTAGCGGTCTATCGACAATCCCATGACCGCGCCCAGAATCAGGCACCCGGACAGGAAGCACACGGTTGACCACCACGGCCAGCTGCGGCCCATCCGGCGCAGCCGGAGCACACTCAACAGGTACCACCCGGCCAGCAGCGCCGCGACAACGGGAAGCACCGGAATGGCGGGTGGGTTCCAGGCGAACAGCGACCAGACTGTCGGCGGTTCGGCGGGGATTGTGGTCAGCCCGCTGAGCCACCTCACGTCGTTCATTGATTGCATTATGCGCATATTTGAATGAACTGGCCATCCGGGTGTCGAACCAGCCGTTCATCGGCAGTTCGGATCGCCGCTAGCCAAACGGCGTTGGTTCACAGCTTTGGTAGCTAGGGTGCGCCACGGGCGGGGCAAACCAGAGGAGGAACGATGGCTGTATCCGTCAATCTCGAGAAGGCACTCGACAAGGCCTACGAGAACAAGGACCTCAAGGACGTCCTCGACGCTCCCCCGTCTGCTCTCGCTGGTCTCACCGAGAAGCACGACGCCGCACTCAAGGAAGCCCTGAACATCTCGACCGTGCGCGAGCTGGGCACCAACAAGTACATCGCCGTCGCTGCCGCGCTGGCGGCTTTGGAGAGCAAGACCGGTTAAAGCGTTGACCGAGAAGGCATCTACGAACGCCAGCCGCCGCGTAGATGCCTTCTCGTCGTCAGCCTCGCAACGCCTCCGCCAACGGCTCCAGCACCGCGGTGTCGTACGGCGGAGGCAGGTAGATGATCGCCACGTCGAGCCCCTCGGCCCCTAGCGCGGCTGCCTCATCGACAACCCGCGCGTAATCGCGATCCTCGCCGAGCCGGATGTGGGCCGAAAGCGTGATCTCGGCCGGATCCCGGCCGATGTCGGCGCAATGCGCGGCCAGCACATCGCGCTTGCGCGCGAACTCCTCGGGCGGTCCGCCCACGAAATTCCAGTGCTGGGCGTACTTGGCGGTGATCCGCAACGTGCGCTTCTCGCCACTGCCGCCTATGCAGATCGGCGGGTGTGGTTTTTGCGGCCCCTTGGGCTCGTTGCGAGCGTCTTTGAGCTGATAGAACGTGCCATCAAAGCTCGTCGTCTCCTGGCTCAGCAGGCCGGTGAGCACCTCGCAGGCCTCTTCGAACCGGTCGAATCGCTCCTTGATGCTGCCCAGTTCAATGCCGTAGGCGCCGGATTCTTCCTCGTTCCAGCCAGCGCCGATACCGAGTTCGAGGCGACCACCGGACACGATGTCCAACGCCGAGGCCATATTGGCCAGCACGGCCGGATGCCGATAGTGGATACCGGTCACTAGCACCCCGACGCGCAGCCGCCGGGTGGCCTGTGCGAGCGCGGTGAGGGTTATCCAGCCCTCCAGGCACGGCCCGGTGGAATCCGAGAAGATCGGATAAAAGTGATCAAAGGTCCAGCCGGACTCGAAGACGTCGATCTCGTCGGCCACCTTCCAGATGGCCAGCATGTCGTCCCAAGTGGTGTTCTGCGGAGATGTCTTGAATGCGAAGCGCATTGCACAACCCTATGCAGGATTCACCTGGAGTGTCGACCAGATACGAACTATCCCAGCCGCTGCTTGAGTGCGTCGAACTCATCCTTGACGCCGGAAGGCAGCTTGTCGCCGATGAACTCGAACCACTCTTCAATGAGCGGCAGCTCCGCGAGCCATTCGTCGTTGTTCACCGCGAGCGCCTCGGCCACATCGGCCTCCTCGACGTCCAGCCCGGCCAGGTCCAGGTCCTCGACGCCCGGGACGGTTCCGATCGGGGTGGATACACCGTTGGCACGGTGCTCGATCCGGTCGACGATCCACTTGAGCACCCGGCTGTTCTCGCCGAATCCGGGCCACAGGAAACGGCCGTCGTCGCCGCGGCGGAACCAGTTCACGAAGAACACCTTGGGCAGCTTGGACTCATCGGCCTGCTTGCCCACGTTGATCCAGTGGTTCAGGTAGTCACCTACGTGGTAACCCATGAACGGCAGCATCGCCATCGGGTCGCGGCGCACGGTGCCGACCTTGCCCTCGGCGGCCGCGGTCTGCTCCGAACCCAGTGTGCCGCCGATGAACACACCGTGCTGCCAGTCCCGGGCCTCGGTCACCAGCGGCACAGTCGTCTTACGACGACCCCCGAACAGGATGGCCGAGATCGGCACACCCTGCGGGTCATCCCACTCGGGAGCCAGGATCGGGCACTGCGACATCGGGGTGCAGTAACGCGAATTCGGATGCGCGGCTTTGGTCTCGGTCTCACGCAGAACCCAGTCCTGACCCTTCCAGTCGATCAGGTGCTCGGGCTCGCCCTCCAGACCTTCCCACCACACGTCGTTGTCGTCGGTACGTGCGACGTTGGTGAAGACGGTGTTGCCGGCCTCGATGGTCTTCATGGCGTTGGGGTTCGAGCTCCAGTTGGTGCCCGGCGCCACGCCGAAGAAGCCGAACTCCGGGTTGACGGCGTACAGGCGGCCGTCCTTGCCGAAGCGCATCCAGGCAATGTCGTCACCCAGGGTCTCTGCGCGCCAACCTGGGATGGTCGGCTGAATCATGGCGAGGTTCGTCTTACCGCAGGCCGACGGGAAGGCCGCGGCCACGTAGTAAGCCTTGTTCTCCGGCGAGATGAGCTTGAGGATCAGCATGTGCTCGGCGAGCCAGCCCTCGTCATGGGCCATCGCCGAGGCGATACGCAGCGAGTAGCACTTCTTGCCAAGCAGCGCGTTACCGCCGTAACCCGAACCGTACGACCAGATTTCACGGGATTCGGGGAAGTGGGTGATGTACTTGGTGTCGTTGCACGGCCACGGCACGTCTTCCTGACCGGGCTCCAGGGGCGCACCGATCGAGTGCAGCGCCTTGACGAAGAACCCGTCGTCACCCAGCTTCTCCAGAGCGGCGGCACCCATGCGCGTCATCACCCGCATGGAGGCAACGACGTACTCCGAATCGGTGAGCTCCACACCCAGCTTGGGGTCCTCGGCACCGAGCGGGCCCATGCAGAACGGCACCACCCACATGGTGCGTCCGCGCATGCTGCCCCGGAACAGCTCGGTCATGGTCGCGCGCATCTCGGTGGGGTCCACCCAGTTGTTGGTGGGACCGGCGTCCTCTTCACGCTCCGAGCAGATGTACGTCCGCGACTCCACCCGGGCGACGTCCGACGGGTCCGACAGCGCCAGGAAAGAGTTGGGGTGCTTTTCCGGGTTGAGCCGCTGGAAGGTGCCCGCGTCCACTAGTTGCTGAGAAACGCGCTCGAACTCTTCATCGGAACCATCAGCGAACACGACCCGATCAGGTTGTGTCAGCTCAGCGACCTCGCGGACCCAAGCGAGCAATCCGGCGTGTTTCGTCGGAGCGTTGTCAAGACCGGGAATGGTCGCTGCTGTCATCGAGAGCATCTCCTCGTTGAGCCGGGTGAGGTACGCAGTTGCCGCACCGGCGCTGGTCGGAACCTAGATATATGAGGTTAGCGCTGGCGCTATTCAGCGTGAAACGGGGTTGGTACGTATCCATCAATAACAAGCGGGCTTCGGCCAGTACTCCCCGCAGTACAACCCCAGCCCATTTACTTACCGCCGACGCGACCGTGCTCGATGAGCTCCCAGTGCGCACCCGCACCGCGGGCCCAGGTCTCATACGTGCCGTCCGCCCCGAACGTGGTCACCTTGTCGGCGATACCGTCCTCGTCGATGTCGGACACCACCGACAACCCGTCCGGTTCATGCAGCGTGACGGTGTCGCCGATACCGTCATGGTCGGTGTCGATGAGGTCTGTTCCGAGGTCCACCAGACCGCCGTCGGTGGGCAGGTACATGTGGTGATCGACGTGCAGATCGGGGCTGAGCGCATGGCCGGGTTCGTGCACCCCTTCACCTAGCCCACCAAGGCCCTCATGGAAACCCTGGTCAAAACCTTCGATCATGTCTCTGCCTAACCCTCGCGCACGCGGCCTATCGATCTATTCTCGGCCGTCCCCGCGATCGCGTCCAGCCGTTCGGTGACCGTCGTTAACGCTTTATGGACGGAGGGCAGGTCGCGGTTGCGCAGCGCCGTTGCGCGGGCGGTGTTCATCGCGGCCTCACGCAGCTCGGAGTCGATTTGCCCGACCCGCGCGGCCAGCTTGTCGTTCTCGCGTTCATCGATCTCGACCAGATCGGCGTTGAGCCTGGTCTCCACCTCAAGCACCCGCGCAGCGACCCACTGCTCCAAGTACGCCCGCAGCTCTCCCGTGGTGTCTCCCAACCACCGGTCCAGCACCGTCCGATCATGTAAGAGACCCCGCACCGCGACCAGCCACACCGCGATGCAGGCACCCGCGATGAGGCCCACCGCCAATCCCGCCGGCGCCAGGCCGGGGCGCGCGTACGCCACCAACCGGGACACCGTCAATGCCGCGCCCAGCCCGAAGAACACCCCGAACAGCGCCATCATCCGGGTCTCCAGCCGACGTGATCGCACCGAAGGATCGGCCGCTTCGGGCGGCACCGGACGATTCGCACTGGGGCGCGGTGCCGCCCAGCGTTGGGTCACCTCGGCCGAGATTTCGGCCAGGTGTTCCTCGGTGCCCTGTTCCACTTCGGCCACCACCTCGGCCGCCCGCCGCCGCACCCGATCACGGAAGCCGGACACATCACGGCGCTTCAGTTCCGCGATGTCCTCGCGCAGCTCCCCGGCCACCGAGCCCACTCGCTTGCGCGCGAAGTACAGCAGCGTCATGCGTGCCTGCGCGATGCGGTTGCGCAACGCCAAGGTCCGTTCGGACTTACCCGAACGCGTCCGCCGTACCGCCGCCTGCCGCTGATTGCGCAGCTCGTCCGCGCGTGCACCCTCCCCCGCCTCCGGCGGCACATTCAGCATTCCCTGCAGACGAGTCGCCCAGGCACGTAGTCGGTTGCGCTCGGCCAGCGCAGGTTCCTCACGAACCTTGCGCACTGCCCGCACCAATTCATCGAGCCCCGCTGCCGTGCCACGCGTCGAGACCCCCAGCCAGGTGACACCGCTGAACCGCGAGTCGTGCTCGGCCAGGATCTCCCGATTCCGGTTCATGACCTCGCGCCAGGACTGGTGCACATCGATCTTGGAAACCACCGCGACGAGCGCATCGGTGTTGGCGGCGGCCAGCTGAATCAGACCGCAGTCCGACGGGGTCAACGGTGCGGTTCCGCTGCACACGAAAACCACCGCCGAGGGCGCCTGCCCGTGCTGCAGCTCCTCAGGCTCGACGATGCGCACTCCTGATATGCGTGAGGACAGCTCGGTGGCCAGAGTGCTCGCGCCGGCCAGCCAGCTGCCGGTCACCATCACGGCATCGTGCACGTGCACGCCGAGCGGACCCAGTGTGGGATCCACCGCCAGCACCAGCTCATCGACCCGCTTGTCGGTAGGAGTTGTCACGCCCGGCCCCCCGCCAGCCGCCACAAGCGCAACGATCCCCGCACAATGTCCGTGCCCATTGCGGCGTATGTGGCGTTCACCGGTCCGGCGGCGAATCGCTGCCAGTGTTCGGCGCGGTATCGGTGGTCTTCTGGATGATCGCTCAGCTCCACCGTCAGGCCCGCTGCCGTCGCGGCGTCCACCGCACACTGCATCGCCGCGACCACCACGTCGTCACTGGTCAAGAAGGCATCGATCTGCACCGGCAGTACACCCGTCACGCCGATCCTGCGGAGTTCGGCGAGCACCGTGCGCATTCGGCGGTACCAGCCCTGGGCGATGGCCGCGCGAATCGCGTTCACCACCGCATCGACACCCGACAGGTCGCGCAGCAGTGCGGCGAGCCCCGGGGCGGCCAGGGTGGGAACCTGCCGAAGCGCCCCGATCGCACACCCCATGGGGTACAGGTCCAGCTCGTGGAGCAACCGCTGCCTCATCGGAACCGGCACCTGGTGTGTGCCGGTGACGAAGGCATCGACGGAACTGGTGTCCGCGGGGTCCCCGACCATCAGTTTGAGGGCCTCGACCATGCCCTCATCGATATCGGCCAACGGAACGTGCGCCGATAACGGCAGTGTCGGCACCCGCGTCTCGACGCGGTACTGGGCGCAACGCTCCACAGCAGCGGTCCAGGGGCCGCGCGCGGCGCCGGGATCGGTCAGATCTGCCTTGTTGAGAATCAGCACCTTGGGTGCGTTGGATGCCTCCAGTACGGCGCGGTCCTCGGGCTTGAGCGCCTCCGCGAAGACCACCACGTCGACGTCGGCCGTGATCGGCTCCGACGGGATGGGCACCTCGATGAGCGCATGCCCCGGCCCGTCCGCTACCGGCAGGGTGCGTCCCAACGCGCCAATCACGCTGGTGACGCCCACACCTGCCCGGCCCCGGACGGTAACCCGAAGAGGGTCTCCCGACCTCACCGCCAGATCGTGAATCCGCTGGCCGCCGTGCACCTGGCGAACCTCAGGACGCGTGACGAACCGGTCGAGCGCTCCCCGGAAGACTTCAAACCCCCGCGTCATTGCTTTGCAGACCCAATCTCATCGCACCTACGGAAATGCTCACATTGTCACCTGATCCGATGGAGGGTTCCACCCTGGTAGGCAACTGTTGAGTATCAATATGCGCTGGGATTATGGGATCTGCCGCCCATGAGTGACCATGGGAAGATGCGTTATGACGGCCAGGAGCGGGGCTGTGTGGCATCTGAAACAGCCACCGACGAGCTCCCTGGGACCGGCGGTGTCGATTCCACTGCCGGTACGGACGGCCGCGACCACCACCCCCGCCGCGTATCCAGCTTCCGTTCACGAGGGTCATCGCTGTCCGACGGCCAGCAGAAGGCCTGGGATAAATCCTGGCCGGCCTATGGTCGCGTCGCCCGCGAAACCGACGGCACCTGCCCGCCACTAGAACCCGCGGCCTGGTTCGGCCGCAATGCGCCCTTGATTCTTGAAATCGGCTGTGGCACAGGCACATCCACCGCTGCGATGGCGCTAGAAGAACCGCAATTCGATGTGCTTGCGGTGGAGGTATACCGCAAGGGCCTGGCACAGTTGCTCTCGGCGATCGATCGTGAGGGCATCGAGAACATCCGGTTGATCCGCGGCGATGCCCTGGACGTGCTGGAGTACCTGCTGCCGTCGGCATCGCTGACCGCAGCGCGGGTGTTCTTCCCGGACCCCTGGCCCAAGGCCCGCCATCACAAACGGCGGCTGCTCCAGCCGGGCACCGTGGCACTGCTGTCGGACCGTCTCCGTCCGGGCGGCACCCTGCATGTGGCCACCGACCATGCGGACTACGCCCAGCACATCGCCGAGGTGGGCGACAACGAATCCACGCTGCGGCGCCTCGAGCTCGACGATCCCCGCATTCCCGTCTCCGTGAACCGGCCCACCACTAAGTTCGAGGGGAAAGCGCACACGGTCGGCAGTGCGATCAACGACTTCGTCTGGGAGCGATTGTGAGCCTCGCCGAGGACTTGGAGCGCCCCAACACCGTGGACGAGACGGCCCACCGACGCCGGGTGCTGCGAGTACTGCTGGTGTGGGACGCACCCAACCTCGACATGGGCCTGGGCGCCATCATCGGCGGCCGCCCCTCTGCGGAGAACCGGCCACGGTTCGACGCCCTGGGCCGCTGGCTGCTCGAACGCACGGCCGCCTATTCGGCGGATCACCCCGATTGCCTCGTCGAACCCGAGGCCACAGTGTTTACCAATATCGCGCCGGGAAGTGCCGACGTGGTGCGCCCATGGGTCGAGGCGCTGCGCAATGTTGGGTTTGCGGTATTTGCCAAACCCAAGATCGACGAAGACAGCGACGTCGACGTCGACATGCTTGCTCACATTGAGCTGCGGTCCGATGAAGGCCTGGCCGGGGTGCTTGTGGCCTCGGCGGATGGTCAGGCTTTCCGTGAACCGATGGAGAAAATCGCCGGTGACGGGGTGCCCGTCAGTGTGCTGGGATTTCGCGAACATGCGAGTTGGGCGCTAACCTCGGATACTCTGGAGTTCGTCGATCTCGAGGACATACCCGGAGTTTTCCCCCGAGCCTTACCGCGGGTGGGTCTAGATTCGCTCCCCGACGAAGGCGCCTGGTTGCAGCCATTCCGACCCTTGTCGGCGTTGCTGACGACGAGGACGTGAAAACTCAGCGCGTGAGAGACGCTAGTTAGGAGATTCTGTGTTCGCCTGGTGGGGCCGAATGGTGTACCGGTATCGGTTCATCGTCGTTGCCGCGTTCGTCACGGTCTGCCTGGGTTCCGGGCTTTTCGGGATCACGCTCGGCGACCACGTGACGCAGAGTGGCTTCTTCGCGGACAACAGCGAGTCGGTGAAGGCCTCCGTGATGGCCGACGACGCGCTCGGACGCGACCGAACCACCCACGTCGTCGCCGTCATCGCAGCCCCCGAGGGTAAGACTGTCGACGATCCCGCTTTCCAGAAGAAGGTCATCGACCACTTCGACCAGCTTCAGAAGGACAACCCCAACGAGGTCTACGGCTGGGCCGGCTGGTTACGCGCCCCCACCACCACAGATCCCACCGTCAAACGGATGGTCACCGACGACCGTAAACACACCTTCGTCTCGGTCAGCCTCAAGGGCGACGACGACGACACCATCCTCAACAACTACAAAGCCCTGTCCGATCCGGACAAGGACCACGACCCCGCCAAGAACAAGTTCCTGCTCGACGGCGTGGATATCCAGCTGGCCGGCCTGCAGCCCGTAGCCAGCGAGCTGACCGGAACCATCGGTACCGACCAGCAGCGCATGGAGGTGCTGTCGCTCCCGATCATGGCGGTCGTGCTGTTCTTCGTCTTCGGTGGTGTGATCGCCGCGGGCCTGCCGCTGATGGTCGGCGGTCTGACCATCGCGGGCGCACTCGGCATCATGCGGCTGATCACGCTGTTCGCGCCGGTGCACTTCTTCGCTCAGCCGGTGGTCACGCTCATCGGCCTGGGTATCGCCATCGACTACTCGCTGTTCATCGTCAGCCGCTTCCGCGAGGAAATCGCCGAGGGCTACGACACTGAAACCGCGGTCCGGCGCACCGTCATCACCTCGGGTCGCACCGTGATGTTCTCGGCCACGCTGATCGCGGCTGCCCTGATGCCGATGCTGATCGTGCCGCAGCAGTTCCTGAGGTCGCTGACCTACGCCGGTATCGCCTCGGTGCTACTCGCCGCGATTCTGGCCGTCACCGTCCTGCCGGCGTGCCTGGGTGTTCTCGGGCGCCATGTCGATGCCCTGAGCATCAAGCGATTCAGCCGCACCAAGTCGCGCGAGGAGCTGGAGAACGGCTTCTGGGGACGCACCGTCGTCTTCGTGATGCAGCGTCCGCTGGTATTCGCCGTCCCGATCGTCATCGTGATGCTGCTGCTGATCATCCCGCTGGGCAACCTCAAGCTCGGCGGATTCAGTGAAAAGTACTTGCCGCCAACGAATTCGGTACGCGTGGCTCAAGAGGACTTCGACAAGCTGTTCCCCGGGTTCCGTACCGAGACCATCACCATCGTGACCAAGGGCGCCACGGACTCGCAGCTCAACCAGATCCGGGCCGACGCCATGAAGGTTCCCGGGTTCGTCGAACCCGGCGGAGACAAGAGCCAGATGTGGCAGCGCCGCCAGTCCGTCAAGACCGACGGCGACGCCAGCGTCAAGGTCATCCAGAACGCCCTGATCAACCGTGATACAGCCGGGGCCAAGGTCAAAGAGCTCCGCGCGATGTCCGTTCCCAAGGGCGTCACGATGTACGTCGGCGGTACTCCCGCACTGGAGCAGGACTCGATCGACACCGTGTTCGACAAGCTTCCGCTGGTGATCGTGATCCTGATCAGCGTCACCACAATCCTGATGTTCCTGGCATTCGGCTCACTGGTTTTGCCCATCAAGGCAGCCGTCATGAGCGCCCTCGGCCTGGGGTCGACGATGGGCATCTTGACCTGGATATTCGTCGACGGGCACTTCTCCAAGTGGCTGAATTTCACTCCGACACCGCTTACCGCGCCGGTCATCGTGCTGATCATCGTCGTCATCTACGGCCTCTCCAGCGACTACGAAGTGTTCCTGATGTCCCGCATGATCGAGGCGCGGCATCAGGGCCTGTCGACCACCGAGGCCGTGCGCGTGGGTACCGCCAATACCGGGCGGATCATCACCGCGGCCGCGTTGATCCTGATCGTGGTGGCCGGCGGCTTCGCCTTCTCCGATCTGGTGATGATGAAGTATCTGGCCTTCGGTCTCATCGCCGCCTTGATCTTGGACGCCACCGTGGTCCGCATGTTGCTCATCCCTGCGGTCATGAAGCTGCTCGGCGACGACTGCTGGTGGGCACCGGCCTGGATGAAGCGCATCCAGGTGAAGCTCGGGCTGGGCGAGGTCACCCTGGCGGACGAGCGCAAGCGTCCGACCGGACGCGAGCAGGCCATCGCGGCTGCCAGTTCCCCGGTCGGGTCCAATGCGCGCACCACCAAGCTGCAGATTGCCTCCGAGCGCACCCGGTTGCCCTCGACACCCACACCGCGCCAACATGATCCGTCCGCACCGGCGCGGCCCACTCCGCCGCCTCCCGCTCCCCCGACCACTCCGGTCAACCTCGCGGGCGATGACAGTGGGGATGCCCCTGCGACGACGCGGATGTCGGTGCCCGGCAAGAACGTTGCGCCTACCGACGCGCCCACCACGCGCGTACCCGGCGGCAATCCGACGGGCCCGGACGCTCCGACCACCCGCAGCAGCGTTGCGGGAACGCACCGCCCGGACCGCCGTAATGCCGACCGTGAGATCGAGTCCTGGCTCGGCGAGTTGCGTGGCCCCAAGCAGCCCGGCTCCGGCACCGCCGCCGAATCCGGTGAAGCAACCACCGCTATCCCGGTATCCAAGCCGCAGCCGGCATCGCCGAGCCGCGCCAATGGCACACCCGGCGAGGATGCGACGACCGCGATGCCCATCGCTACACCGGATGCCACGCGGCAGGGACCGCCCCGGGCTCCGCGTCCTCCGCAGTCCTCGCAGCAGACTCCTCCTGCCGCCGACGCCACCGAGGCACTCCCGGCGTCCGGGCAGAATCGCGAGCAGAAGCAGACGCCGCAACAGCAACAGGAAGCGGACGAGGCCACTCGCCGTAGCCGGGGCGGCAGTGTCAGCGCACAGGACCTGCTACGCCGCGAGGGGCGCCGCATCTAGCGACGCCCCTCCACCGGCAGCTGGAATTTACTTCACGGGCATCTCCGAAACGGATTGCTCATCGCGCGTTGCGTATTCGCGCGCGTACAGCGTGCCGCCACCCAGGAGTAGCAGCCCGGTGACGATGAACGCTCCAATACGGGCGATGCCGTCGAGAGTGGCCAGGTCGAAGAGGAACAGCTTGGCAACGGCCATCGCAGCAAGCACGAATCCCGTTCTGGTGACCCAGCTCTGGTCACGGTAGCGCCGCAGGCCCGCCAACAGCAGCGTCACGGAGACGACCATCCAGGACACCGTCGCCAGTCCATGACCCAGCAGGAACCCGTCGTTGTTGCCCAGCAGCGCGGTACCGGCGAGCACGACCGCTGCGGTCCCCGAGTACAGCATCGATACCCCGGCCAGCACGCCACGTGCCGGGGCGGACTGCGGGCTCGCCCAGCCAACCCGATGCATCGCCGCCATCACCATGCCGACCGTGGCGGCACTCAGCACGCTCGCCACGATCAACAGCGGACCCGCACCGCGCACGGCGCTAGCCGAGTTGGTCAGCAGTTCCGGGGGCACGTACGCGATGTAGGCCGCACCGCCCAGCACACCGAACGCCTGCCCGAGTACCAGCGAGATACGTTCCCTCAGTTGATATCCAAGAGCAGACAGGGACAGCGCAAGCATCAGCAGCACCACCACCAGCAGGGCGTCCCGGGTGCCCTGGACCGATGCCTGCAGCAGCGCCAGCCCCGCCATCGCAGCCATGGTGATGC
Source organism: Mycobacteroides chelonae CCUG 47445 (assembly GCF_001632805.1). Classification (NCBI taxonomy): domain Bacteria; kingdom Bacillati; phylum Actinomycetota; class Actinomycetes; order Mycobacteriales; family Mycobacteriaceae; genus Mycobacteroides; species Mycobacteroides chelonae. The sequence continues at coordinate 4,624,425 of NZ_CP007220.1, forward strand.
GCGCGTGCATCGGAAGGCCACCTACCAGCAGCAGCACCGCACCCATCACTGCGGCGACCCCGACCGGTATCAGCACGCCCAACGGCCATACCGGGAGGAACAGGGCACTATAGAGGCCGGGTGTGCAAGCAACCGCGATCATCACCGACGAGGTGAGATCACCCTCATCCCCGGTAAGCAGCCACAGCGACCCCAACAGGGTGACCAACAGTGCCAGCACCGCCATGCTGAGCAGGACGTGCGGGTGCGCCTCGCCTGCCGCGGCACCAATGGCGCCCAGCAGCGTCAAGCTGACGCCCACGGTCCGAAAAGCATGCAGCACTGGCCAATTACGGCCAATCTGGGCGGGCAGACTCGCGATCAGTAGCACCAGCGCAAAAGCTGCAAGTTCAACGGTAAAGCCGTTGGTGAGGAAGGGCGCCAGCACTGTGATCGCGCCGACCACACCCGCCGCAAAGGGCTGAGAGTTCCACTGCCGCGCCAGCACCAGGCCCGCGCCCGCGATGGTCAGCCCGAGCGCCAGTCCCGCGATCACCGGAATCCGGTGATAGATCACCGTGAGTGCCAGCACATCGAAGAACCCCGCCGCGAATCCTGTCGCTGCGGTGGCGATACCACCGATGCGGCCGCCAGGTCTGGATTGCACCCGGATGCCCAGCGCAACTAGACCCGCGGCAAGTACGGCGCCGGAGGCCAGGCGCGGTATCGGGCCGAAGTACCCGCTCTTGGCGGCGAGAACCAGGAGCATCACCACGCCCGCGAGTGTCACCACCGCACCCGCGAGGGCCATGGCCTTACTGGCGAATCCTTCACGCGTCCAAAACGGCTCCCGAGGCTGGGGCGTGGTGGGCACCGGAGCCTGGACGGGCGGTACGGGAGCAGCCACCGCAGCGTGTATCGCGGGCACCGGCGCAGCCAGCGGCGGCGCACCCTGAGAACGTCGGTAGTCATCCCAATACCGCTGCGCCTTAAGATATTCGGCCTGAGTCCATTCGACCATTCGGCCCCGCAACGCATCGAGCTCTGCACGCAGTGCACGCTCACGCCCGTCCAGCTCATCGAGCGCGGCGGTCATCTGCTGCAGCTGTGGATCTGTCATGCCTCTGAGCGTCGCGGCTACGGGTCCCGTAGTGAACACGTAGACCTACCTCCATGGGTAGGGGTTTCTCACGCCGTTAGGTAGCGCTACTCAGCGCCACGCATCCGGTCCGGCGCATCCGCCGCCACATGACCCAGGTACGCGGTGTACAGCGTCCGGGAGGCAAAGGACTCCTGCTCGCCCCACGGCAGTTGCGGCCTCGTGACGAGCAGCGAGGCAACCCCATGCGTGGTCGCCCACAGTTGCAAGGCCGGTTCCAGGGTATTGCCCGGCGGGAACAGTTCCTCGTCGACAAGTTCCTGAACAACACCCCGAAGATGCAAAAAGGCTGAACTGTTGAGTATCTCGTCAGATTCGATACCACGCCGTGGTGGTCGGGTGGTCGCGAACCGGTACATCAACGGGTTCTGCGCGGCGAAGCGCACATAGGCCAGGCCGAGTGTGTGTAGGCGTTCGACTGCGGTCGAGATGTTGGACGTTGCCCGCTGCAGTGCCTCACCGAGTTGCTCGAAGTACCTGGAGCACAGCGCGTCCGCCAACTCGTCGGTGCTCGAAAAATGCCGATAGAAGGACGGCGCCGTGATGCCCAGTGCGCGCGTCAGTTCGCGAGCCGACGGGGCCCGCGCCTCGCCAGACCTACGGATGAGATCCATTGCCGTATCGATGATCTGCTGTCGCAGCAGCCAACCCTGGCCCCGGGGCAGACGCTTTCTCCGTGCGGTTGCGTTGTTCTCGTCATCCATGTATCACTCCAACCGCATGTCCTGGATCAGCTCGGGGGCGCGATGGGTAGTGTCGGCCCGCCTTGAGGTGTAGGGATGGTGAACCTCCCCTTAGGAGTGGGGTCCGTGGTCTTCCCCAAATCGGCTCCCATAGGAGGCCCGGCGGTGTCGTCTCCCGCGGGGCGAGGAGCGTTCTTGGCCCCTCGGATCAGAACCGCCGGATCGTCGTTGGCGCAGTACGTATAGATAGGCGGTTCCGGGAAATCGGCCGAAGAGGGCGGTACTCGGGGAGTGCCGTAGTCACAGGCGTACCGCGGGTACAGATCCGCCGTGGCCCACACGCCACCGTCGCGCATGGTGTCAGCGATGCCACCGAACACCGAGCCCCGGTAATTGGGGAAGAACGCGTTAATGGCTGGGGTACGCACGTACAGCATCTGCGCTGTCGACGCGAGATTGGCCAGGAGCGCGACCATGGTGTCGGAGTTGTCGGCGAAGAGACCATCGACGGCGCCCAGGGTCTTGGGGGTTTGATCGACGAGGGTGCGGTAGCCGTTTTGCATCTTGTCCACGCCGCGCAGGGTGCGGCCCAGCTCGTTCGCGGTGGCCTTGATGCCCGAGTTCTTGTCGGCGGCCAAGGTGAGCACCACCCGGCTGGTCTTGAGCAGGCTGGTGGTCTCGGGCAACACCGAATCCAGGGTGCTCAACAAGAAGGTGCCGCCGTCGATGATCTCGGTGAGCTTGCGCGGGCCCTCCTTACTCAGGCTCAGTTCCTTCTTGATGAGCTCAAGCTTCTTGGGATCCACCTGCGCCAGCAGACCATCGGCATCGGCCAACAGCTTGGCCAACGTCACCGGCACCTGCGCACCCTCAGAGATCACGCTGCCGTCCTGCAGAAACGGGCCCTGCTGACCGGGCCCGCCCTCGAAGTTCAGGTACTGCTCACCGGCTGCCGACAAACCCGTCACGCGGACTTTTGCCGCGGTCGGAATCCGGTACTTGGATTGGATCTCGGCGGTCGCATTCACACCCTGTTGGGTAATCTCGAGCGACTGCACCGTCCCAATCTTGACCCCCCGCAACGCCACATCCTGATTCGGCAGCAACCCACCGGACTCCGGCAGCTGCACCATCACCCGATACGTCGAGGCAAACGGGTTGACGCGCAACGCGCCTACGAACAGATAGACCACCGCGACGACCATGGTCAGCGCCAGAGCTATACCCGACAACGCCGCCTTCTGGCGGTGGCCTGCACGCACAGCGCCGACCAGCGCATTGGCAAGCGCGTTGATCATCGCCCACCTCCCGGAACGGGCGGGATGGTCTCGATGACACCGGGCTCGGTGGGGCTAGGGCGCACCGGAACCTCCTGCCCATACGCACCCTGGCCGACGACGCGTTCCTGCAAGCGCCATAGCGTGTACTTAACGGACCCCACCAGCTGCGCCCAGTTGTATCGCTTGGGGCCGTGCAGACCTGTGTCGGCGTGGGAACCCGCGTCGGGTATCGAGCCGAGAACCAACTGGTCTATTCCCGCAGTCAGGGACAGCGAGTTTCCGGCGGTTGCTTTGATCGCGGTGGGCATGATCCGGTTGAAGGCAGCGAGGCTGGTATCGGGATCCAGCGCCACGTCGTTCCATGCCTTCGCAACGGTATTGGCGTCCTTGATAACGCTGCGACCGCTGGTGTCGGTACCGGCAATCGACGGGAACTTCTGCAACTGCTTGGTGGTGTCGCCCGTCATCACCAAGAGTTCGGACAGCTGCGCGGTATTGGCGGCCAGTGTCTCCGTGGCCGGCCCCGCCGCCGTCACGATATCGGTAATAGCCTGGTTCTTGGCATCGATCCGGTCAGCCAGCTGCGAGGTCTCCGTGAGGGCGTCGGAGATCTCCGTTGAGCGTGAATTCAACTTTCCCAGAAGCTGATTGGAGTCGTTGATCAGATCGCCGAATGCCTGGCCCTGATCACCGGTCGCTTTTCCGAAACCATTGACGATATTGGTCAGGTTGCGCACGGCGCCCCCGTTGGAGGCCAGCGCGGCCGAGCTGAGCACCGATTCCACCGTAGCGGCGGCGGTCGTCGAGTCCAGACCGATGGTGTCACCGTCTTTGAGGAGCGGACCGTCCGACGGTGCCCCCGCTGGGGGCCGGATCGAAACAAAAACATCGCCGAGTGGTGTGGCCGAACGCAATTCGGCGGTGCTGCCCTTGGGCAGCCGAACCCCGTCCGAGATGCGCAGCGTGGTGATCGCCGTGTAATTGCTCACGTGCATCTCGTCGACCTGTCCCACGTCGGCACCGGCGAGTTTGACCTTCGCACTGTCCGGCAGATTGAGGACGTTGGCGAACAGCGCCGTGAGGCGGTATCCGCCACTGCCGATACCCGGCGCGGGCAGCGGCAGGTCACCGAGACCATTAGTGGCACAACCACTCAGCACAGCAACGGCCGCGACCGCCGAGGCCGCCAGTACCTTACGCGCCACCATCATTTCTGCCCCATCGCCGCGAGTCCGTCCAGCATGTAGGTCAGCCCAAAATCGGGGCCATAGTCCTGTAACGTCCCTGTGCCACAGCCCAATTGACGTAGGCCCATCATGTTGCAGATTTCCTTGTCCATCTGACTCTCGAATAGCAGCCGGTCGGTCATGAACCGGATACGCAGCCGCTTGTTGTCCTGGTCCACGACGTTGTACATGTTGTCCCATGCCAACGGTTGGACGTCGATCCACTCAGAGATCTCACGCTGGTTGTCCACCACCGCTTTGAGCGCAGTATTGGAGTTGAGGATGGTTTGTTTGAGGTTGTCGCGGTTGGCCTCGACAATGTCTCCAGCTTGCTTGACCAGATCGTTGAACTTGTGCCCAGTGGACCCGGTCCCCAGAGCCTCGTCATCGAGCATTTTGCTCAGTTGGTGGACAGTGGAGGCGAATTCACGCAACTTGCCGTCGTTGGCTGCCGCGGCGTCGAACAGCGAGCTGACGTTCTTGATGATGGTGGCCAACTGTTCGCGCGTGGTCACTCCACCTTCGGAACTCAAGCGCAGCGCCTTGGATAACTCGCCGAGCCCGGACTTGATCTTCTCCCCGTTGTTATCAGCGATACCGACGGCCGAGTTGACGATGTCGGCCACCGGTCCCTGACCCTTACCATCACCCTTGAGGGACAACGAAAGCCGGTCCAGCATGCCCAGCACCTTGTCGAACTCCACCGGGGTCTTGGTGTGGTCCAATCCGATGGTGTCCCCGTCGTTGAGAGTCGGCCCGCCGCGGTAGGGCGGAGACAGCTCCATTTGACGGTCAGTCAGGATCGAGGTGGACAGTGTGACTGCCTGAACATCGGCAGGCACCTTCACATCTTTGTCCACCGTGAACTGCACCTCGACATAGCCGGATTGTGGCGTGATCTTCGTAATCTGTCCCACCGGCATACCAAGCACCGCGACAACATTCGACTCATACAAGCCTGAGGCGTTGTCGAACTGCGCGGTCAGCGTGATGTGATCCAGCTGCGATTTCACGAAGTACGCACCCGCGCCGATGACGGCCGCGGCCAGCACGACTACCGTGCCAACAATCGCGATCAGCCGATTCCGCTTAGCCCCCATTGTCATCATTTGCAGTCCTTGAAGTACGGGATCATTCCGAATTGCTTGGCGCGCCCACTGATCGCACACATCCACGAATCGACCAACAGGCCATTCGACAAGTTGATGTCGATAGCGTTGCCGGTACCCGTCGAGTTGGCGATACCGCGTATCAAGACCGGCGCAATCGGGTACAGACTGCGCAGCAGATCGTCGTGCTTACCCAACATGTCGGAAAGCCCACGCGCCGTCTTGAGCATCTCGTCGAGCTGCGGGCGGTCCTTGATCAGGACCTTGCTGAGCTGCTCAACGAGGTTTGTAAATGACTGCAGCATTGCGTGAAAGGTGGCGCGGCGGGCCACGAGTTCACCGAGCAGATCTTGTCCCTGGTTGATCAGCACGCCGATGCCGGACTGCTGGCGACGCAGGGTGTTAGTCACCTTTTCGGTGCTCTTGAGCAGCGTCCCCAATTGATCGCGCCGCTCGGCGATCACCGAGGACAGCGACTGGATGTTCTGCATGGCCTCGGGTACCACGTTGGGCAGCCCCTGCAGCTGCTTGCCGAGGATGCTCAGTGACTGAGCCACCTTGTCGAAATCGACTTGGTCAAAGGTGTTCGTCGCCCCGGCCAGCGCGGCCTGCAGGTCGTAAGGAACCTCGGTATGCGCGAGGTCAATTGTCTTGCCAGGCAATGCCCCCGCACCCTTGGGCTGCAGATCCAAGTACCGAGATCCCAGGATGGTGGTGACTCGGATCGAAGCTTTGGTGTCCTTGCCCAACGTGATGTCGTCTCGGACGCTGAGCCCGGCTTCAACATGATCACCGACCAGTTTCATGGCCGTGACGTTCCCGACGGGGATACCCGCCACCGTGATCGGCTGACCCGCACGCAACGAGGCGGCCTGCGCGAATTCCGCCGTGTAGGTGGTGTAGCCCAAGCCCATGGCCTTGACCAGCAGCATGCCACCCACCAACGCCGCGATTGCCGCGATAGCGATGAATCCGAGCCAGGTCTTGTTGTACGTCTCGACCGGCCGGTTCTTGATCCTCTGCCATCTGGATTGCTCAGCCATTGGCCATGTTCCGGCATCGTGGGGTGTGCTGGGCGACGTTTCCGGGCGTGGCGGCGTTGACGATGATCGGTATCACGTCGTTGAGACCTGGGAAGAAGCCGGTGAGGTTCAAATCGCACATGTAGACGTTGATGAATGCTCCCTCGGAGTAGAAGCGAGACAGCCCCTTCAGGGTGAGCGGCAGGTTGGCTCCCAGGAACGCGTATTGCGGTTCAATACTCACCACGTGCTGTCCGAATCCCGGCTGGCGGGTAATGAGTTCGTCAAGCGAGGGGTACACCTCGTCGGTGATCTTCGACAGGCGCCTCATGGACTGCGCCATCGAGCCCACCGAGGACACCAGCTCGGGCCGCTTGCGATCCAGATCCGACACCGTCTGCCTTGTCTGGGTCAGCATCTTGTCAAGGTTGTCGTTCTGCTGCGCAAGATTGCCTGTGACGGTGTTCAGGCTGGTGATGGCATTACCCAGCGCCTGGTCACGTCCTGCAAACGTCTTTGTCAGAGTTGATGTTTGGCTAACCAGCGTGACAATCGAGGCATTATCGCCTTGCAGTGACTGAATGACGCCCTTGGTCAGATTGTCGGCTTGCTCGGGCGATAGCGTGCTGAACAGCGGCTCGTAACCGTTGAGCAGCGTGGTCACATCAAAGGACGGGTCCGTGCGCTCCACCGGGATGGTCGACCCACCCGGCAGCACATTGGTGTCGCCCGACTTACCCAGCGCCAAACCGAGATAACGCTGACCCACGATGTTCTGGTAGGTCACCGAGGCCACTGTGTTGCCGTACAGCTTCTGGTCGTTCTGGACCACGAAGTCGACCCTCGCCTGGTCGTTGTTGACCAGTTCGATCTTCTGCACGCGGCCTACTCGGACCCCCGCCATGCGCACGTCATCACCGTCACGCAGTCCGTAGACATCGGTGAACACCGCCGAATACGCCGTGGTGCTTCCCGCCACATCGCGGCGCAGCGTGGCGTACACCAGCCAGCCAAGTGTCAGCGCCACGGTCATGAAGACCGCCAGCCCGATCAACGGGCCACGGAATTTCATTGCGGTCCTTCCTTCACGAACGACACCGCGGTCCCGCGGGCCACGGGGCCAAGCAACAGTTGTGTGGCAGGAGTTCGCAGGCCGCCGGTGATCACGCCGAGCTGATCCCGTTCCTGCTGACTACCAACAGGACCGACGTTCCCGCCGAACGATGCGGGGACGATGGGCGCGCCTCCGCTGTCGTGTGCGCCGGGAGCTACCGGCGCGGGCGGAATCGGTGGCGCCTGGGGCGGCGGAGGCGGCTCGAGATCATCGGGATCGTGGGTGCCCGGAACGCGCGGCTCCGGAAAGGGGTGCCAGGGCGGCAGCGGCGGGTTGGGGTCCACCAGATTCGGGCCTCCCGGCGGCACCACATACGGCGGGCCCACCGCAACCAGATTTCCGTTGGGGCCTACCACCGTTCCACGAGGCGGTTGCAGATTCGGTGGCACCTTGTAGTTCTGCGGAAGCAACGTCTCGGGCAGATCCGGTCGCACCACCTGTTCCGGAGCGGTGAAACAGCTTGGCCCCTTCACGTCCCCGTACCGCGGGCAGTCCGCACGCGTGTAGGTGTAGCTCGGAGCCAGTGTCACCGCGATTGGCATATGCGGCAGGTCCCGATCTGCCACCCACATCTGCTCAAACCAGTTGCGGGACAGCTTGTTCATGTTCCGGAAGATCGGAACGAACTTGTCGGCATTAGTGGCGAAGACACCGATCGGGGGCGTCATGTGTGTGGTGATACCGATCAACTGGTCGGTATGGTTATCGAAAGCCTGCTTGGTGGTGCCCACCGTGGTCAGCCCCGCATGTACCAGACTTGTGAGCTGCTCACGATTTTCGGCGAGCGTCTGCATCGGCCTCACTGCCTGATGTAGCGAATCCAACAGATCGGGCGCAGTCTGCTTGAGGCCTTCGGTGGCATCGAGAAGTGCCGAGATTGTCGAAGGGCCCGAGTCCGTCGCCACGACCTCGTTCAATTGGGTAATCAGCCGGTTGAGCTGGGCACCGCCGGTGAGTAGTTTGACGCGGCGGCTGTCGGTAGCGGCGGCCACCGCCGCGAGGATGCCCACTGAATTGTCCTCGCGACCACGGCCGGTCGCATTGAGGACATCACGCAACTTGCTCACGGTGGTCTGGAACAGCACCGTGGGCAACTCTTGGTCTTCGGCGATATGAGCTCCAGCACGGATGGGCGCACCCGGCCCACGGTCAACAAGCTGCACCGAAGACACCGCGAACACATTGCTTGGCACCACGCGGGCGGTTGCGGTCGCCGGGATTGCCTTGGCGTACTGCGGTTTGAGGTTGATGTGTACGAAGTTCGGCTTGTTACCGGTGGCCGGGGTGACGTCGTCTACCTCGCCGACCAGTACGCCGTGGTACTTCACGTCCGACTTCTGCGGCAGCCCATCCCCGACATTCGTCAGGTCGGCGACCACGCGCAGGTAATCGTCGAGGCGGCCGGCAGACTTGAGCAGCATGGTCGCGGTGAGGGTCACAATTGCGATGAGCGTGACAGCGGCCATGGTGAGCAGCTGCCTCTCGGATGGCCCCCGGCCGTCCACTTCGAAGGAGTTTGGCATCTAGCCACCCAGCCTCGCGCCGGCGTCAACACTCCAGAGCGCCATGGTGAGCAGCATGTTGACGACGATCACGATGGTGATGGCTGCACGCATGGCGTGCCCGGCGGCGATACCGACGCCCTCAGGGCCGCCGCTTGCGTAGAAGCCGTAGTAGCACTGGATAGTTGAGGCCAACCACACGAACACGACGGTCTTGATGACGGAGTACACGACGTCGATACCGCTGACACCGATGCCGAAGTAGTGCAGGTACGAGCCCACCGAGCTCCCGCTGAGAATCTGCACCATAACCTGGCAGGACAGATAGCTGACGGCCAGGCACGCGACGTACAGCGGGATCACGGCGATGATCGATGCCATGAGGCGGGTGGTCACCAGGAACGGAATCGGTCTAATGGCAACCGAATCCATCGCGTCGATCTCCTCCGCGATCCGCATCGAGCCGAGCTGCGCGGTGAACCGACAGCCCGCCTGCATCGCGAACGCCAACGACGCCATGATCGGCGCCAGCTCTCGTGTGCTGGCCAGCGAGCTGATGATGCCGGTTGCCGGTCCCAGACCCAGCAGGTCCAGGAAGTTGTATGACTCGATTGCCACCAGTGCGCCCGCCGTGATCCCGAGGACCAATGCCACCCCGGCCGTTCCTCCACCCACCACTAACGAGCCATTGCCCCAGGCGATATCGGACAGGTGCCGCAGGAACTCCTTGCGATACTGCCGCAGCACCACCGGAACACCGGCGAAAGCCCTGAAGAAGAAGGCAACCATGTGGCCGAATCGGGCCATAGATGCGCGAATCTTGTTGTAAACAAGGACGAATGGGCGGAACCGTGGTGACAGATAACTGGATACCGTCATGTCACAGCCCCGTCCGCGGGAAGAGCATGATGTACAGCTGGCTGATGGCGACATTCACGATCATCAGCAGCAGGATCGATTCCACGACCGCTGCGTTGACGGAGTTGGCAACACCGATGGGTCCACCCTTGGTGGACAAACCCTTCTGGCACGCCACCACCGCCACGATGGCGCCGTAGATGATCGCCTTCAGAACCGCCAGAATCATGTCGCCGGGCGTCGCGAACGAGGCGAACGTGGACACGAAGCTGCCCGGCGCACCGTTCTGCCAGTAGACGTTGAACAGGTACGCGCCGAGAAACCCGACGAAGCAGACGATTGCCGTGAGCGCGACGGCGATCATGATGGCGGCCGCGAAGCGGGGCACCACCAGCCGCCGGATCACCGATACACCCATGACCTCCATGGCGTCGGTCTCCTCACGCATGGTGCGCGAGCCCAGGTCTGCGGTAATGGCCGAACCCACGGCCGAGGCCATCAGCACCGCGGCGACCAGCGAGGCCGCTTGGCGGATGATCGCGATGCCACTGGCGGCGCCCGCCAACGAAGTCGCACCCACTTGGCCTGCAAGTAGCGCGAATTGGATCGACAGCGTGACACCGATCGGCAGTGTCACCAGGATGACCGGCGTTACGGCCGTCGCGGCCTGGAATGCACCCTGCCGAACGAACTCCTGCCATTGGAATTGCCCGGTGAACAGGTCGACAAAGAACCATTGAATGGTGCGCACGCCCAGCATGAACTGCTCACCGACCGTGCTCAAGGATTCCAGCGGGTGACGCCTGACGTACCCGGTCGCCCAGTCCTCGATTGCCGCGACGCCGTCTCCCGCAGCGACTCCGGTTTCCGACCCGCTCACGGCCGACACTGGCGCAGCGCCACCCCTAGTCCAGTGGGACCAGACGCATGAATCGTCGCACCACGCATTCCAGACTCCTCGTCGACCCGATATTCGCTGGGCGCCAAGGGCTGCGGCGCCAATGTGCGTTGACGCTAGATGATGAAGCGTTAATTTAACAGTTGGTAATATCCTAAATCACACCGATCGGTGTACTGTGTCGTGGGTCACAGGTAATGGTCATGTGCGGCCGGGACCGTCCCGAAGCGCGCGTTCAACGCGCCGAATTACATTGGTGAAAAGCCCTTTTGGCATAACGTGTGCCCGCTCACAGGCCTACTCAACGGACGCGCCATCCTTGGCTGGCCGTCCGCGGAGTGCGGTCTCGATCATTGCGTTCTGAGCCATAAACGCGGGTCCGGGAGCCGCAGGTCACAGTCGCGCTGATCTGTCAATGTTTGCTGAAGTAGCGCGCGCCGACACTAACCGGTGGAAGCACGAACGCCGGAGAGCCCTATTCGTCCAGTCCGTGTTCGATGGCGTACCGCGTGAGTTCCACACGGTTGCCCAACTGCAGCTTGCGCAGGGTTGACTGCACATGGTTCTCGACGGTTCGGTGGCTCAGCGACAACCGCGTGGCAATCTGCTTGGCGCTCAAGCCCTTCGCCACCAGACGCAGTACCTCGGTTTCCCGTTCGGAGAGCCGCGGCGTGTCGTCGCTCTCGGTCGCCGGAGCGCTCGACATCCGCCGAAACTCTCCGAGCACCAGCCCGGCCAGCCCCGGAGTGAATACCGCCTGCCCCTTGGCCGTCGCCTTCACGGCATCGATGAGCTCGGTGGCAGACGCGCTCTTGACCAGATACCCCGTGGCTCCGGCTTTGACCGCTTCCAGCACGTCCTCGCGTTCAGCCGAAGCCGACAGCACCAAGATGTGGCTCCCCGGAGAGGCCGCGAGTACTGCGGCGGTTGCCTGTGCTCCGTCACCGTCTGTCAGCTGCATATCCATCAGCACCACATCGGGTCTCACTGTCGCGGCAATCCGTCCAGAGGAGGCAACCCCGTCGGCAGTGGCCACAACCCGCAGCCCCGCAGCCTGCAAGTCGCGAGACACCCCATCGCGCCACATGGGATGGTCATCGACAACCATCACCGAAATCTGCTCGCTGTCAATGTTTTCCGGATGTTCGGTCACAACCCCGCCTCCTGCGACTTGGGCACCGTGATCTCCCATTCGGTGCCTGCGCCCGGCGCTGTCTCCAGCAGGACAGCCCCGCCCAGATCAGCTACCCGACCCAGAATCGATCGGGATACCCCCATCCGCCCCTCACGTTCTGCCTGATCCAGCCTGCCGTCGGCGATACCACTGCCGTCGTCGCGCACCGTCACGACCACCGAATCCTCGAGATCTTCGACAAGCACGTAGGCATGTGCCTGCGGCCCGGCATGCAAGGCCACATTGGACAGCGCGCTACGCACCACGGCCGCCAGCTCGCTGGCCATGTGCTGACCGATGAGCACCGGAGAGCCCGGCGCCGAGACCGAGACCGCGGTACTGGCCTGTGTACGCAGCAGTGGACGCAGATCGACCAGTTCGTCGTCGGCCGACATCGTCTGAGTGGCGCCCGAGATCAGCTCCCGGAGCGCCACTTCCTGCTCGCCTGCGATGGTGGCCAGTTCCGCTGTCGGACCGCCGATCTCTGTGCCTCGCCGTTTCACGTAGGACAGCACCTGGAGCACCCCGTCGTGTACCTGCCGTGCGAGCCGTTCGCGTTCGATGGCCGCTGCGGCCGCACGCTCCGCGCGTCGCAGCTCATGGAAGGTGCGCTTCGCAGTGGTCGATGCGGCGCCAAGTGCAAGCCCCACCACCACCAAGGCCGGCATGGTGGAATCGAGCCACAGCGCACTGACGGATAGCCCACGCGCGGCGATGCTGATGGCGGCCAGAACGAACCCCGATATGACGCCGGCGAGCTGCCCGCGCAGCAGCGCCATGGACACCACCGCATTGGCCACCCACAGCGTGGTCGGCAGCGTCTGATGTCCGCTGTACCACTGCACATCGACTACCAGCCGCCCGGCAAGCATCAGCGCGATGACTACCACCTGATCACAGAGCACCAGCTGCCAGCGACGGAACCAGTTGCGCGACAGAGCAACTGCCGCGAATCCAGTCCATATCGCCATGCCTGCGTACAGTGCCCAGCTCAGTGCTTGCCGGTCGTAATGGGTGTAGGAGGTCAGCTGTGAAGCCAACAGCGCATACCCGAAACTCGCCAGTCGGAACACCTGCGCGGCACGCCACAGCGATGCCGTCGGATCGTTACCGCTCACCCAACGTGGGACGGTTCCGTGTCCGGATGCCATAACGGTCCGTCAGTCCTTGGGCGGAGCCGGGCCCAATTCCGGCACACCGTTGCCTGGACCGGCGCCGACCGCGGGCGGGCCCCCGTCCGGCACCATCTCTGGGTCGAGGATTTCCGCTTCCTCTTCTCCTTCAACCAGATACGGATCGGCGGAATCCTCGGGTTCGATGAGGGCCCGGATCGCGGTGTTGAGCACCGCAACGGTCGGGACCGCCAGAAGTGCGCCGATGATCCCGCCCAGTACGCCGCCCGCAGCGATCGACAACACCACCGCCAGCGCGTGGATCTGCACCGCATGGCCCATGATGAGCGGTTGCAGCACATGGCCTTCCACCTGCATTACCACGATCACGATGACCAAGATCATCAACGCGGTAAAGGCTCCCTTGGTGATGAGTGCGATGAATACCGCCACAAACCCGGATATCGCCGCACCGATGATCGGGATGAATGCACCCAGGAAAACCAGCGAGGCCAGTGGAAGCGCGAGCGGCACACTGAAAGCCGCGAGGCCCACGCCGATACCGATGGCATCGACCAGGGCCACCGCGACCGTGGCGCGCACATAGCCGATCAGCGAACCGAAGCCGAGGACACCGGCACGACGCACCCGCGGCCGCACCGCCGCCGGGAAGATTCGGGTGACGAACTCCCAGATCTCCTTGCCGCCGTACAGGAAGAAGATGGTGGTGAACAAGGTCAACACCGCACCGGTAATGATCTCGGTGACCGTGGTCGCCGTCGCCAGCGCCCCGCTGGTGACCCTCCCTTGGTTGTCCTTGATGGCGTTGACCAGAGCATCGCCGGCCTTGCCGATCTGATCCTCACTGACGTGGAACCGACTATGGATCGCCCAGTTCTTCAGTGACTCGATGCTGTTGGTCAGCTGTGTCGACAGGTCCGGCAAACCCTTGATGAACTGGTCCACCACAAAAGTCAGGATCCCGCCGACCGCCGCCGTACCGGTCAGCATGACCACGACGACCGCCAGCGAACGCGGAACCTTATGCCGCTCAAGGTAGTTGACCGTGGGAACCAGCAGCGCCGAACCCATCAGGGCGAGCAGCAACGGGATGGTGATCGTCTTGAGATGCCAGAACAACCACAATGAGGTGAGCCCGAAGGCAAGCAGCACCAGCAGGCGCCAAGCCCATGCCGCCCCCTTGCGCACATACGGATGAACCGACTCGGCTGCGTCAGCGTGCGTCATGCGCCGAGCGTAGCCGCGATGAGCCGCTTGCGCGAAGAGCTGAACAATTCAGCAACTATCCCTTCGGCGCAGGCTCGGCGAGTACCTCGGTCAGCCACTTCACGACGAGCTCGGGCTGCTCGTCGACGATGAAGTGACCACAGTTGGGCACCTCGGTGATGTTCAGATCGTCGGCGTGGTCTTTGAAGCCGTCAAGCAGCGACGGGTGCACGGCGACATCGTCGAGCCCGAACAGCACCCGGACCGGCATCGCGAGTTTCTGATCGTCGTATGGGCCGCGTGCCAACCGGGCGAATTCCTTGCCGACCATCGACCGGTAGATCTTGGATCCGGCCACCCGGCGGTCGCGGTCACGGAAACAGCCTCGGAAGAAGTCCACCGATTCCTTGGGCATGCCGCTACGGCGGATGAACCACCACAGGGTCGGCGACAGGTGCGACAGCGGTCCGACGACGGGAGCTCCCACCACGAGCTGATAGGCCAGCTTGTGGGCATGCCTGGCGACGCGTCCCGGCTCCTGCCACACCGGCGGAATGTTGAGGATGGCCAGCCGCTTGATCCGCGACGGCGCCTTCAGGGCCACCAGCTGCGCCGTCCAGCCACCCCAGTCGTGTCCGACCAGATCGAAGGATTCGAGCCCCAGTGCATCGGCCGCGGCCAGCACATCGGAGGCGAACTGCTCCTTCTCATAGCCCGCCGGAGCGACCTCGCTCCACCCGGCGCCACGAAGATCGATGGCGTGCACCCGGTATCCGGCATCGGCCAGGGCGGGAATCACCTTGTGCCACATCCACCAGTTCTCGGGCCAGCCATGCAACAACACGACCGGTCGTCCATCCTGCGGTCCGGCTACGGCGACGTGGATCTTCACGTCCCCGGCTTGCACATATTCGTGGGTCACGCCCTCGAGGACGGGCATGCTGCGCTGCGTCATGAACCGAACCCTACCGCGCAGTAGGTTCCGTGGCGCGAGCGCGGCCTCTGCATACGCATCCGTAAGACCTGCAAGAACTGGCATGCTTCGTCATAGCGGACGGATAAGAGTACAAGTGAAGTAGACCGATCGGAATACCTGGGTGATGGAACGGCTGCGCGAATGGTTTCGGGCCATGCATGTGCTGGGCCCCCGCTGGACGGTGTTCGTGGCATCGATGGTCGGCATCAATGCCGCCACCCTGCTGTTGCTGTTCTACTTTCTGCGCCATTGGATGCCGTTCAAACGGCCGGCCGACGACTGGGTCTTCGAGAACGGTCCCCCGCTGTTCTGGCTTCTGTTCGGAGTCATGATCGTCACCAGCGTGGGCTGGGCACTGCACATGGAACACCGGCTTGCCCGCTGGTACTGCCGAGGCGGGCCGCCCACCGCGTTGGAGTTACGCACCGCGTTGACCGCACCCCTTCAGCAGTCGCTACTGCACCTCGGTGGTTGGGCCATCGGCGCGGGAGTGTTCATCGCGGTGGGCGCCATGCACGACTCCAAGTGGACTCTGGCCACCATCATCGGGTGTGTGCAATCGGCGACGGCCAGCTTCGGCCTCACCTACTTACTCGGTGAGCGCATCCTGCGCCCCATCGCAGCCAAAGCGTTGAGCGCCAGCGAGTTTCACGGACGATTCGCCCCCTCTGTATTCGTCCGAGTCCGCCTGAGCTGGTGGATCGGCACACTGGCGCCGGCCATCGGGATCATCGCGTTGTGCGGCATGGCCCTCTGGAAGCCGGAGGACTTGACCTCCACGCGCGACCTTGCCCTTACCGTCCTGCTTATCGTCTCGACCACCCTGGTCGGCAGTTACGGGCTCGCCCTGCTTACCGCCGGACAGTTGGCCGACCCGGTGCGCCAGCTGCGCACCGCCATCAGCGATGTGGCGCAGGGTGACTTCGAGGCGCGCGTCGACGTCTACGACGGCAGCGAGCTGGGCGTCTTGCAGGCCGGATTCAACCGGATGATGCAGGTGGGTGAGGAACGTCGTCAGCTGCGCGAACTATTCGGTAAGCACGTGGGTGCCGACGTGGCGAGCCAGGCCCTGCAGCTGGGTACCAACCTCGGCGGCGAGAACCGTTATGTCGCAGTGTTCTTCGTCGACATGATCGGTTCGACGTCGATGGCTTCCGACCGCGACCCCGAAGAAGTACTCACCATCCTCAACGACTTCTTCCGCATCGTGGTGGAAGTGGTCGACAGCCGCGGCGGCTTCGTCAACAAATTCGTCGGCGACGAAGCACTATCGGTCTTCGGCGCCCCATTGCACCGCCCGGATGCCACTACCGCCTGCCTCGCGGCGGCCCGAGAACTGCGCGACCGGCTCAACGAGGATTTCCCCCATCCCTTCGAATTCGCCATCGGGGTCTCGGCCGGACTGGCGGTCGCCGGGAACGTCGGCGCACCCGAACGCTATGAGTACTCGGTGATCGGCGACCCGGTGAATGAGGCTTCGCGACTCACCGAGCTCGCCAAACACCGGCCCAGCCGCCTGCTCGCCTCCACAAATGCGCTCTATTTCGCCGACCCCGATGAACAAAAACACTGGGATCATGGCGACTCTGTGCTGCTCCGGGGCCGCACCAGGGCGACACACCTAGCGTGGCCTGCGGGAACCTGAAAGAAGTGGCCAGTCCGCGCCGTTACTGTGGTGCCCGTGCCCGATGACCGTGACCCACTCGACGGCGGCTGTACGCCGCCCGAAGGAAGCGGTCCGGCCCAGTGCCCGGACGATCCCGAAGCGGATACCGCGCCCCAACCCGTCATCAAGCAGCGGGGAAAGTACTGGTGGATCCGCTGGGCGGTCCTCGTGGTCCTCGCCATCGTGCTCGCGGTGGAAATCGGATTCGTCTCTGATCAGCTGGCATCGGCCTGGCGCAGCCTCAAGACGGCCAACCCGTGGTGGGTGCTGGCGGCAGCGTTCGCGGCGATGGCCTCGATGCACAGCTTCGCGCAGATCCAGCGCACGCTGCTGCGTTCGGCGGGCGTGAAGATACGTCAATGGCGCTCTGAGGCCGCTTTCTACGCCGGCAACGCGTTGAGCACCACGTTGCCCGGCGGACCCGTGCTCTCGGCCACCTTTATCTATCGGCAGCAGCGGCTCTGGGGGGCGACCCCGGTCGTGGCCTCCTGGCAGTTAGTGATGTCCGGGGTGCTGCAGGCGGTGGGTTTGGCGATCCTGGGATTGGGCGGGGCGTTCCTGTTGGGTGCCAAAACCAACCCGTTCTCGCTGATCTTCAGCATCGGCGGACTGTTGGCCATCTTGCTCTTGGCGCAGGCGGTCGCATCGCGACCGGAGATGCTCGACGGCATCGGCGTGCGAGTCCTTCGCTGGGTCAACGATGTCCGCGGTAAGCCGCCGATGATGGGGGTGGCGCGCTGGCGCGAGATCCTCAAGCAGATGGAAGCGGTGACGCTGACCCGGCGAGCCCTCGGCGAGGCGTTCGGCTGGTCGCTGTTCAACTGGATCGCCGATGTGGCGTGCCTGGCCTTCGCGGCCTACGCCGTGGGCAGCCGCCCCTCCCTGGTCGGTGTCATGGTCGCCTATGCCGCGGCGCGGGCCGCAGGTTCGCTCCCACTCATGCCCGGTGGCCTACTGGTGGTGGAGGCCTTCCTGGTTCCCGGTCTGGTGTCCTCCGGGATGACCCTGCCCGACGCGATCTCCGCCATGCTCATCTACCGAGCGGTCAGCTGGATCTTCATCTCCGCGATCGGCTGGGTCATCTTCTTCTTCCTCTTCCGCAACGAGAGCCAGATCGACCCCGACGCCACGCCGAGCCCATCCAAGGAGCCCGAGCCCGGGCCTGACGCCCGTCCCGCCGACCCTCCAAAAAATTCTTCCGATCCTCCGAAATAAAGCGGACTGTGGTCCGGTTGGCATGAATGTCCTACCCCAACTTTGAGGAGCATTCATGACCACCACCACGCCAGTTCTCGCCCCCGGAACCTGGACCATCGACCCGGTTCACTCAGACATCAGCTTCTCCGTACGCCACCTGGGCGTTTCGAAGGTTCGCGGCTCGTTTACCGACTTCAGCGGTGACATCACCGTCGCCGAGGACGGCACTCCCTCGGTATCGGCCACCATCAACGTGGCCTCTGTCGACACCCGCAACGACCAGCGCGACGGCCACCTGCGTTCGGCCGACTTCTTCGACACCGACAACCACCCCACCGCCACCTACCGGTCCACCTCGGTGCGCGCCGACGGTGACGACTACATCGTCGACGGCGAACTGACCCTGCACGGCGTCACCCAGCCGGTCTCGCTGAACCTGTCGCTGGAGGGCGTCGGCCACGGAGCACAGGGTGGCGCTGTCGCCGGCTTCGAAGCCGGCGCCGAGATCAACCGCGGCGACTTCGGCGTCACCGGCGGTGCCGGACTGGTTGGCGAGAAGGTCACACTGACCTTCAACATCGAAGCCGGGCACCCGGAGGCACCCTCCAACTGACCGCCGCACGGCACCCGCTACGGTCGGGGAATGCCCAGCGCGCAAGAGAATTCGTCGCCCCAAGCGCCGGTGACATCCGTACTGCTCTCCCTGGTACTGGATGTCATCGGCGTCTTGGTCTTCTGCACCATCGGCCGGCGCAGCCACGCCGAAGGCATCACGCTGGTGGGTGTGTGGGAGACGGCGTGGCCATTCTTGTCGGGCGCCGGAGTCGGTTGGCTGCTGAGCCGTGGTTGGTCGCGTCCGACATCCGTCGCCCACACCGGCATCGCGGTGTGGGTCTGCACGGTGCTGTTCGGGATGATCTTGCGCCGCCTGAGCAACCAGGGCGTGGCGTTCAGCTTTGTCATCGTCGCCTCGCTGGTGACTGCCCTATTTCTGCTGGGATGGCGCGTCATCGCGAACCGGCTTGTCGGAACAGCCCGCAGCTGATCAATAAATAGCGAGCCGCCGTCAGGATCTCGTCAACGCGCTTGGATACACGGCCGGCGCCCCCGCAAGCTGGCTGTATGGAAGGTCTCGCCGCCGTGCTGGTGCCCCTCGCCGGTTATGCCGTAGTGCTGCTGTCGGTGCGGTATCTCAACCGCCACGATGACATCTCCCCCGCGGCGGGCCCGGAAGCCCTGACCCACTAACCCCCCAAACACCGAGTGCGAGCCTCGCGCGGATATCTCCAGGGAAATCCGCGCCAGACTCGCACTCGAATGACGTATGTGCCCTTAGACGCGCGGACCGGGGGCGGGACCTGTGCCCACCGGGCCGGCCGGAGCCGGAGCGGTGGCGGCAGGAGCCGGTCCGGGCGCGGGACCGGGGCCCTGCGGGAAGCTGGCAGCCGGTGCCTGGTTCTGAATCGCGGACTGCACTGCCGGGTTCTGCACGAGAGCCTGTGCGGCCGGGTTCTGCGCCACCTGCTGTGCTGCCGGGTTCTGCGACAGCGCGGTCAGCAGCGCGGGGTTGACGCCCATCGCGGCCGGGTTCAGTCCGCCACCGTTGACCACCTGGGCCAGGTCCAGGGGCAGACCGCACTTGGTGCGCAGGTCATTGAGCGGTGCGGCGATGCCGCCGAGCGAACCGGCCACATCAGGCCGCGACACCAGATAACTCTGCGTCTTCGCGGCGATCTGGTCCTGCGGGGCGGCCTTGATCTCGGTGAAGGCCGCGTCCACATCCGGATGCTGCTCCAGGTAGCCCGCAGCGTTCTGCACCACGTTGCCGACGGTCTTGGTCATCTTGCTGGCCTGGCATCCGTCCGGCGTGGGTGTGGCCGGAGTCACCGTCGCCGCAGCGGGTGCGGCGGCGTTCGGGGCGGGTGCCGGTGCGACGGGAGCCGCCGGAGCCGGGGCGGGGACCGGGGGGATTGGTTCGGCCGCGGCAATCGGTGCCAGGGCGCTCATCGCGAGCCCGCCAGCGAGAACACCTGCGCTCAGCAAGCCGTAGGCCGTGCGCCGCGAGGTTGTGGCTGACATGACATTCCTCCTACTTGGTTGGGGGATTACAGCCAACGTATCGAAATTCGGCGCCATTTCGAAACACGCACGCGCGTAGTGACCAGAGCGTTACCCACTCTTTATCGTCGGCCAGATTCTGAATTTCAAGATCCTATTTTTGGATCAGCACAACGTTGCCAGGGAGCGCGAAAAGCATGTCCAGCCACCACTGGTTTTTCGCCAAGGCAGGTTGTTAGTAAACGTGTCATCGCAGGTTGCCGGGATATATACAGACAGGGGGCGAGGTTGGTCGCGTTGCTGTAGCATCACGACCACGCCACAGGAGACTGCGTGCGTCACACCGAACGACAGGAACCATCGTGCAGTCAGTCATGATGCGCACCAGCGACTACCTTCGCAGGTATCGGTGGTTGACGGTCGCTGTCTGGCTGATTCTTATTGCCTCCGCGGTGGGCCTGGTGGCCAGTCATGGAGAAAAGCTCACCGGTGGTGGTTTCGAGGTCGCCGGTTCACAGTCGCTGAAGGTGCACGACGCGATGGAGACCGGGTTCCGTGATCACGGCGCCTCCCCGCTGGCGCTGGTCGCCGCGCCCCGGCCCGATGCGACCGTCGCCGATATGACCGCCGCCGTCGACTACCTCAAGCAGGTGGCGGCGCAGATCCCTCAGGTTTCGGTCGAGCCCATCCCCCCACAGCTGACCCCGCAGCCGGATCGTCCGTTCGTCGTGACCCTGCGGATCGGCTTCGATAACACCGGCGCGACCGACATCGCCAAGGACCTTCGCAAGAAGATAGGTGTGCACGGCGGCGAGCCCGGGCAGATCGCCGGGGGCCGGGTATCCCTCTATGTCATCGGCCAAGGTGCGCTGGGCGCCGCGATGACCGAACAGATCGCCGGGGACATCAAGCAGGCCGAGAAGTGGAACATCCCGGTCATCCTGATCGTGCTGATCGCCGCATTCGGCTCCCTGGCCGCGGCCTCGCTGCCCCTGCTCCTGGGCCTGTGCACGGTCGCATTGAGTGTCGCGATCGTCCTCGCGCTGTCGAACATCACCACTATCTCGGTATTCGCCCTGCCGACGGTGACCATGATCGGCCTCGCCGTCGCGGTGGACTACTCCCTTTTCATCCTCATGCGATACCGCGAGGAGCTGAACTCGGGGAAGAACCGGCAGGAGGCGATCGCCGCGGCCATGGCCACCTCCGGGCTCACCGTCACATTCTCCGGCCTGACGGTGATCGCCGCACTTACGGGCATCTACTTGATCGGAACCCCCGCGTTGGCATCGATGGCCTCCGGCGCCATCATCGTCGTCGCGATCGCCGTTCTCAGCTCCACCACTCTGATGCCCGCGCTGCTCGCCATCTTCGGTAAGGCCGCGGCCAACCAGTCCCGACTCCTGCGTGCCTCACCGCTGCGCAAGCATTCAATTCCATTCTGGCGCAAGTGGACCCAAGAGGTCATGCGCAGGCCCTGGCTATCCGCGCTGGGCGCTTCGATTTTCCTGCTCGCACTGGCCGCACCGAGCCTGCATATGCAAGTCTCCAATAGCATGTTGCGCCAATTCGATTCGTCGCATGAGATCCGCCGGGGCATCGACGCTGCGGCCGTCGCGATGGGACCAGGTGCGCTCGGACCGGTGCAGATACTGCTCACCTTCGACGGCAACGCGCAAGATCCTCAGCATGCGCAAGCCCTTGAGAACGCGAAGGAGACAATCGCGCAGGCCCCCAACATCGCGCGGGTCACCGATCCGATCTTTTCCACGGGTGGGCATGACGCGCTGATCTCGGCAGTGCTGTCGGTAGACCCCGAGGCAAACGCCGCCCGCGACACCGTCAGCTGGCTACGCACGAATGTGCCCGACGCACTCAAGAATTCGGGTGCCGATATCAGCGTCGGCGGGCCTACCGCGTTGCTGTTCGACTACGACAACAGGGTGGAACACGCACTGTTGGGAGTGTTCGCTTTCGTCTGTGTCCTCGCATTCGTCATGCTGCTGGCCACGCTGCGTTCACCGGTGCTGGCGCTCAAGGGTGTGGTGATGACGGTGCTCTCGGTCGCCGCCGCCTACGGCAGCCTGGTGATCGTCTTCCAATGGGGATGGCTGGAATTCCTGGGCTTCCACAAGGCCAACATCGACAGCAGCATCCCGCCGTTAGCGCTCGCACTGACCTTCGGTCTCACCATGGACTACGAGATCTTCCTGCTGGCACGCGTGCGCGAGCGCTATCTGCGCACCGGTGATTGCGCCGACGCGGTCTCGTTCGGCGTACGGACAAGCGCGCGCACCATCACCAGCGCGGCGCTGATCATGATCGCGGTGTTCATCGGATTTGCGTTCGCCGGAATGCCGTTGGTCGCACAGCTGGGCGTCGCGTGTGCGGTGGCCATCGCCGTCGATGCGACGGTAGTGCGCTTGGTGCTGGTACCGGCGCTGATGGCGATGTTCAACCAGCGCAACTGGTGGCTTCCGGGTTGGCTGGATCGGGTACTGCCCACTGTGGATTTCGAAACCCCGTGTGTCGACGAGCTTCCGGGCCCGCATACCGAGAGCGCGCTGCGACTTCAGGGATCCGGGCTCGAGGAACCGCGTATTGATTACCACGCCATCGCTGTCTCGGCGGCCCGGCTCAAGCGACTCGCCGATGGCGGCACCGTCACCGCACCCGACGCCCAGTCGGTGCTCGTGGACCGCTGGCGTGACAACTTGACTGTGGCGCTGGAGGCACTGCAGGCCGGCAAAAACGGAACCGATGCCGACACCGTCGCCATGCCAGGCCCCCTCTCACGGGTGACACCGGTCGAAATCACCCAGGTAAAGCTGCCGACAGGGCAAAAGTGTGTGGTGCCCACCGACGCTGAAGCACTGCGCATGCAAGGACTGTTGTTGATGCGCCGCAACGCCGAACGCGATTACACCGAGTTCGCCCGGCTCGCTTCGCTGATGGAACCGCAGACCGCGGCAAAGGTCCTCGCCGGTCTCGATCAGCATTACTGTGTACAGTCCAATCAGAGGTGGGTTTCCAGTCAGCTGGTGCGACGGCTCGCTGACCCGAAGCCCGGTGACGGCTCAATGGAATGCCCCACGGTGCGCAGGCAGTGCCTGTCCGTGGCGGTGGCGATGTTGGAGGATGCGAGGTGACGGTCACGAGCGACGCTCCAGCCGTCTCACCCGAAGTGCCCGACGAGCCTTCGGGTTCCGGTGACATCGGCTCCAATTCCGCTCACACCGAGCAGCCGGGGCGCAGTGACAAGCCGGTCACCCACTGGACCACCTCCGAGATACTCGATGCCCTGCAAAGTGGCGACCTTTCCGATTGGCAGGCGATCGTCCACGCGCTCAAGCGCGATCCGTTCGGACGAACCGCACGCCAGGTAGAGGAAGTCGTGGGCGCCGATGAGCTCTACGGCATTTCGACCGTGCTGCAAGAAGTCCTCACCCGGGCGCGCGACAACCTTGCCGAAGCCGAACAACGAGAAGCAGCCAACGAGATCAACCTGCTGT
This sequence comes from Mycobacteroides chelonae CCUG 47445, assembly GCF_001632805.1. Lineage (NCBI taxonomy): Bacteria > Bacillati > Actinomycetota > Actinomycetes > Mycobacteriales > Mycobacteriaceae > Mycobacteroides > Mycobacteroides chelonae. The sequence goes on from NZ_CP007220.1 coordinate 4,648,177, forward strand.
TCGAGGCATCCGGTCTGCGCCAGGCCGAGTTTGCTTCCCGCATAGGTGTTTCAAGTGGCGAACTCTCCTCGTACCTGGCGGGCACAACCAGCCCCTCGGTCGCGATGCTGGTGCGGATGCGCCGGGTCGCCCGGCGGTTCGGGCGCACCCGTCCCCGCGGATAGCCGCCAGGCACATCGCGTTACATCCGGGTACCTGCGTAACCAATGTCAGTTCCCTGAGAGCTGTCCGATCGTTATGGCAGCCCGCCTGAAATCGGCCTAACCTCGTGCCATGACCGACGAGACGAAAACCGACGAACCTACCGGCGCCATTTCGACGGCCGCGCCCCCGCCCGCACCGACGGCTCATGCGGGAGCTCCGAAGCCTCCCCCCACCAATGTCGGCTGGGCAGTGGCCTCCATTGTCTTCTTCTGGCCGTTGGCGTTCAGCGCATTTACCAATGCATTGAACGTCACCCAGTACTGGCTCACTGGCCAGTACGACCGCGCGCAGGAATCCTCGGACCGCGCCAAGCTCCTCGGCAAGATCGCCTTGCTGACCGGCCTGGTACTGCTGTTCCTGTTCATCGCCTTCCGTATCGCATGCGCCATTTGGTGGCACACGCATGGTGGCGGCGGTGGCGGTTGGGGGCACCACGGCGGCTGGCATCGCACCTGGGATGACGACGGATGGAACGGCCCAGGCCCGATGGGCCGTCCCGGTCGCGACAACTAGTTAGAAGTCATCGGGTGCACTAGGTGCAACGGGCCAGCCGAATGCAATGGCGGCCCGTTGCACCGCGCCTGCTCGAAGTTCTCTGACCAAACCTGCCCTGGCCAACGCCTGCAGGCTCACCCCACCCATGTAGGCGGACCCGAGATCGCGCACGGTCAACGCGATATCGGCGTCCGCCGTGGTGATTTCGCAGCTCGCACCAGTCAGACTGCCGCGCAGACGGTAGCGTTCCGAATTCTCTGGCAGGAATTCATCGGTGACCTCCAGCACCACGTCCACCTCGGTGGCGTAGCGCCGTTGCGACAGCGCCTTCGCAACATCAACCAGTCGCACGTGGATCGCATCGCTCACAGTGCATTCCAGGGCCGAGTGGTTGGCCACCAGGTAACGCAGCTCCTCATGCACCGATGCGCCGTGGTATTTGATCTTGCGCACCAGATCCATATCCAGCAGGTAACGCCACGTCCGGGCGTACGCGCGCGGGTTGGCACCCAGCACCTCGTGCACATGCAGCTCCGCGTCGGGGCCCGCGTCGCCCCACCCCGGCTTCGGCCGATAGATAGCGAATCCGCTGACTGTTCCATCGGATTCGTAATGCAGGACGAAGCGGATCTTGCCGGACTCCTTCTGGCGTTCCTCGTTATCCAGCGTCCAAATCGCCCACCACTCGGGCGTACGGGACATTTGGCCGGGTAGTTCGGCGATGGCGTCGTCATACACAGCCGGCGCCGATGCCAGGAAGGTGGCGGCGTCTACCTCCTCCAGGGTGCCGTCGCCTAGATCCACATCCGGCCGGAAAGCCAGCTCCTTGACCCGGCCAGACAATTCCGCGGCTTCCGTCGCGACTCCATAGCCAAATCGGCCGTAGATCAACGCTTCCGAGGCGAACAGCATGGCGATGGCCTCACCGCGCGAGCGGACGTCCTCCAGTTGCCGGCGCATCATCGTGGTCAACAGCCCGCGGCGCCGATGCGTTGGCGCCACGGTGACCGCGGTGATGGCGGCAACCGGTGCGACCGTTCCGCCCGGTAGCACCACGTGACGGCTGTATGCACCCGCCGTCGCCACCCACTTGCGTCCGTTGTGGAATCCGATCATCCGGTCCAGCTCGGTGAACTTGCGGCTAGCCTCTATCTCATCCTGCTGGGGATCCTGCAGGAACACGGAGTACGCGAAGCTCACGTACGACTGGTAGTCGTCCTCGTCTTGAATGGTGCGTAGGGTCAGCTCAGACACATACCCATGTCTACCGTGCCATGCCAGGACCTGTCACTTGAGTTTTCGGCGTGCTACGGGTCAGGAGGAAAGGAACCGCGGTGTGGACTGCCCCCGATGACACGGCAATCGCCGAGATACTGCTGGCAACAAAGACCATTGCCATCGTTGGAGTTTCGGCCAATCCCGACCGGCCGAGTCACGGCGTCTACCGCTATCTGGCCACACACAGTCCTTACCGAATCTTCTTGGTGAATCCGACGATCTCCGAGCTCGACGGTCAGAGGGTCTACCCGAGTCTTGCGGCGCTGCCGGAGACACCCGACCTCGTCGATGTGTTCCGCCGCCGCGAGGAATTGGCGGGCATCACCCAAGAGGCCATCGACATCGGTGCACGCACACTCTGGTTCCAGCTCGATCTCGTCGATATCGACGCCGCGAACAAGGCCACCGATGCTGGGTTGCAGGTTGTCATGGACCGCTGTACCGAAATCGAATTCGCTCGTATCAGTTCGCGTTAGCCCCTGGGCGGCCGCGCGCCGATCCGGTCGATCGGTGCGATGTTGTCCACGAGCCAGCGGCCATCACGTTTGGCAAGGGTCATCCGCAGCGCCAGCACCGACTCTTCGGGTTGCGTTTTTGCGGCAACGCTCGTGCGTCGCACCAGGGCGGCGGTCACGGCGTCTTCGGGTCCGAGGGCTTCGATACCCACCGAGATGATCTCACCCTGCTGCGAGATTCCCTTGGCCTTGAGCTCGGCAGTAGCCCTGTCGAAGTCACGCGTGAAGGATTGCCCCTGTCCTTCCGTCATATGCTCGGTGGCCTTGCGCACGTACGAATCCGGACTACCCGGGGCGAAATTCACCACCGCCTCGGCCACCGCCGCGACGACGCCGGTCACGGACGCGCGGTCCGCGTTCCCCTCGCGGTCGGGAATCGTCCAATGCCGGTATCCCACGACCGCAACCGACAGCACCGAAATCGTGGCCAGTGCGACGATCCCGGTACGCAGGGCCGGTCCGTCATCGTCGGTGCCGACGGTCACCGAATCACGTCGGGCCAGATAGGCGTTCACGGCCAACCCTTGAGCGATAAGCAGACATGATGCCGTGCACACCACCACCCACCAGGTGGGCCAGCGCAGTATCACGCCAAGCTCGACAATCGCCAGCATCGTCACGAACGGCACCAATAGGTCAAAGATGATGACCCGCAGTACATTACGGCTCATCGCAGCAGCTCCAGACCAGTGACCAGCAACTGGTCCCCAACCTTGGACACCGCAAGCCGGAGGTGCCATTGATTGATCTTCGGGGCGGCATTGGCATCGCGCGTCACGGACGTGGCCACCACCATGACGCGATCCACCCGCTCCACGGAAGGCAGGCCGATGTCCTCATCGGGAATTCTCGCGCCGACCCTGTCCATGGCCACCGCATCGATCTCTCCCGCCGCGTCGGCATCGACCGTTCGCGCGAGCTTCACGACGCCCGCGAGCATCTCCCCCAGATGATCACTCAGCTGCCCAGCAGTACCGTCCTGCAGCATCTGCACACTGGAGTCGACATTGCCCTTCTTCATGTTGATCAAGGTGTTGACCCAGGTCACCGCGGTATCAAGCACGCGGGAGTCGTAGCGGTCGCGGGCCGCTTGGCTGCGATGGCCGGCGACGATGAAGACCGAAAGCACCAGAGCGACAACCGTGATCGCGCCAAGAACGGCCGACAGCACGCCGTACCGGGAGACGACGGGTCCGTCTGCACTGCCTTGGCTGGTCGCCGGGGCCTCTTTGCTCACGGGCCTCACCCTAGCGACCCATGCCACCATGGACGGGTGACGACAGAATCCGTGCTGCCAAAATCCGGTATCGACCTGAGCTACCGCGACGAATCCATCCGCCCGCAGGATGACCTGTTCGGCCACGTCAATGGGCGCTGGCTCGCCGAGTACTCCATTCCAGCCGACCGTGCCGTCGACGGAGCGTTCCGAACTCTGTTCGACCGCGCCGAGGAGCAGGTGCGCGGCATCATCACGGAGGCCGCCGACTCGGGTGCACCCGAAGGTACCGAGGCGCAGAAGATCGGCGACCTGTTCACGAGTTTCATGGACATCGAGACCGTGGCAGCTGTCGGCCTGGCACCGCTTCATCAGGAGCTGGAGGGGGTCACCTCGGCTGCCGATGTCACCGCACTGGCCGCTGTCATGGGTACGTTGCAGCGGGCCGGCGCCGGCAGCGGGGTGGGCTGCTACGTGGACACCGATGCCAAGGATTCCTCCCGCTACCTCCTGCACATCAGCCAGTCCGGCCTGGGCCTGCCTGATGAGTCCTACTACCGGGAAGAGCAGCACGCGGCGACGCGCGAGGCGTATCGCACCCATATCGCCGCCATGTTCACGCTCGTGTACGGCGAGGGTGACCACGCCGATACCGCCGACCGAATCCTCGCGCTGGAGACCAAGATCGCCGCAGGACACTGGGACGTCGTGAAGCGGCGCGATGCCGAGCTGAGCTACAACCTGGTGCGGTTCGCGGACCTGGAGCACACCGCCCCCGGATTCGATTGGGACGGATGGATCTCCGGGCTGGGCGCCACCACCGGCCAAGTCACCGAACTGGTGGTGCGACAGCCCGACTACCTGACCGCCTTCGCGAGCCTCTGGGCCACGGAGCCGTTGAGTGATTGGAAGCTCTGGGCAAGCTGGCGACTCATCTGCGCCCGCGCGGCGTACCTCACCGAACCGCTGGTGGCAGAGAACTTTGACTTCTACGGACGCACGTTGTCCGGTACCGAGCAGATCCGCGACCGCTGGAAGCGCGGTGTCGCGGTGGTCGAGTCACTACTCGGCGAGGCCGTGGGCCAGCTCTATGTCTCGCGCCACTTCCCGCCGAACGCCAAGGCGCGCATGGAGGTTCTCGTCGACAACCTGCGTGAGGCCTACCGGGTCAGCATCACCGACCTGGAGTGGATGACGCCGGAGACCCGTGAACGTGCCCTGCAGAAGCTCGACAAGTTCACCCCCAAGATCGGCTACCCCGCCACATGGCGTGATTACTCGACTATCGCCATCCGGCGCGATGACCTGCTGGGGAATGTCCGGCGTGCGACAGCCGCCGAGTGCGACCGCGGACTGGCCAAGTTGGCCGGACCCGTCGATCGCGACGAGTGGTTCATGACCCCGCAGACGGTGAACGCCTACTACAACCCAGGAATGAACGAAATCGTCTTTCCCGCAGCGATTCTGCAGCCGCCCTTCTTCGATGCAGACGCCGATGACGCCGCCAACTACGGCGGCATCGGTGCCGTCATCGGCCACGAGATAGGTCATGGATTCGACGATCAGGGTTCCAAGTACGACGGCGAGGGCAACCTGGTCAACTGGTGGACCGATACCGACCGGGACGAATTCGGAGTGCGTACAACGGCGTTGATCAAACAGTACGACGAGTTCGTCCCCCGCGAGCTCTCCGATCAACACGTCAACGGTGCGTTTACCGTCGGTGAGAACATCGGCGATCTGGGCGGTCTCTCGATCGCACTACTGGCCTACGAGATCTCGCTGCGCGGCATCCCCGCCCCCGTCATCGATGGACTCACCGGAGCACAGCGGGTCTTCTTCGGCTGGGCGCAGGTGTGGCGCACAAAGGCCCGCGAGGCTGAGGCCATTCGGCGGCTGTCGGTAGACCCGCACTCCCCGCCTGAATTCCGCTGCAATGGCGTGGTCCGCAACATCGACGCGTTCTACGAAGCCTTCGAGCTGAGCGCCGAGGACGAGCTGTTCCTGGATGCCGATCAGCGCGTACGCATCTGGAGCTGAGCTCCCACAACGAGAAAGCCCCCGGCCAGTGGCCGGGGGCTTTCTCGTGCGCTAGGGAGATCTAGAAGCGCTGCCAATCGTCGTAGCCGTCGTAGTCCTTGTACGGGCCACCGGGCGAGTTCTTCACGATCACCGGATCACCAGGGTGGGACTGGTTGAAGTACCAGGTCGCGTTCTCGGTGCTCAGGTTGATGCAGCCATGGCTGGTATCACTCTTGCCCTGCTGGCCGACCGACCACGGTGCGGCGTGGACGAAGATGCCGGAGTTGGACAACCGGGTGGCCCAGTAGACGTCAAGCTTGTAGCCCTCGGCCGAATTGACCGGCACTCCATACGTTGACGAGTCCATCACCATCTTCTGGAACTTCTCGCTGACGTAATACGTGCCGTTCTTCGTCTCGTGCTTCTTGTCGTGCTTACCCATCGACATCGGCATGGTGCGTTCCACCACCCCGTTGCGGGTCACCGTCATCGTGAACGTTGCGTCATCGATCGTGGACACGAATGCGTCACCGACCTTGAAACTCCACTTGGTCCCGCCGGCGTTCACGTTCACATCGGTGTTCGCGGGCCAGAACTGGGTGGGCTTCCAGCGCAGCTGCTGATCGGTGTACCAGTAGAAGTATCCCGGTGCGGGCTTCGACGTAGTGATCTTCACGGCGGCCTCGGCGGCCTTCTTGTCTGTCACCGGAGCCGCGAAGACGATCGTCACCGGCTGAGCCACACCAACGACATCGCCATTGTTGGGCGAGTTCTTCAACAGGCCCACCGGTAGCGGCGGCACATCGCCCGTCGGAGGCGCCCCGGGAGGCGGCGTGGTCGGCGCCGGAGCCGGCGGAACCTCGCCGGGAGGCGGCGCGTCAGGCGCGGGTGGCGGCGGCAGCTCCCACGGCAGCGGCGGGGGCGGCGGTAGCTCGAACGGCGGCGGTGGGGGTGCCGGTTCCTGAATACCCGGATCGCCGGGGTCACCCGGCTCTGCGAGGGCAGGAATCACGCCAGCACCCAGCAGTCCTGCAACACAGATACCGCTGATGAGGGCGCGCCGGGACCAACGAGTTAAGACAAGCATGCTCACTCCTGTAGACGCGACACATCCAGTGTGTCATAGGGTTCGTCGCCACCAGGCAACACGATGTTTCACTGGTTCAAGAAAATACGTCTTGACCAGGCCTTATCGCCGTTGATTAGAAAAGGTCACATTCATAACCCCGTGGGGGTACCTGATGTGACTCAGCGCGCTGGGCGACCGTCGCGGACGCCCAGCTCACCCAGCCAGCTAAGTACTCCGACAGGCTACCGGCTCAACGCACGGGCGATGAGCATCAGCTGCACCTCGCTCGTGCCCTCGCCGATCTCGAGGATTTTGCTGTCGCGATACTGGCGGGCGACCGGAGACTCGTTCATGAATCCGGCGCCCCCGAAGATCTGGGTGGCATCCCGCGCGTTGTCCATCGCCGCCTCGCTGGCCACCAGCTTGGCAATCGAAGCCTCGGTCTTGAACGGCTTTCCGGCCAGCAGCAGCGCGGCAGCGTGGTAGTAAGCCAACCGGGCCGTGTGCGCGCGCGCCTGCATCCGGGCGATCTTGAACGACACCGACTGATAGTCGATGATCGCGCTACCGAAGGCCGGGCGGCTGCTGGCGTACCGCAGGCTTTCGTCGACGCATCCCTGTGCTGCCCCGGTTGCCAATGCCGCGATGGCGATTCGCCCCTCATCGAGGATCCGCAGAAATCCCGCGTAACCACGACCACGCTCACCCAACAGATTCTCGTAGGGCACCCGCACATCGTCGAAGCTCAGCGGATGCGTGTCCGAGGCATTCCAACCGACCTTGTCGTACCCGGGTTCGACGGTGAATCCCGGCGCGCCTGAAGGTACGTGAATGACCGAGATCTCCGGCGATCCGTCCGTCGAACGTCCGGTCACTGCCGCAACACCCACCACCGCGGTGATATCGGTTCCGGAATTGGTGATGAATGCCTTGGAGCCGTTGATGACCCAGCTGCCGTCATCCTCGACTGCCCGGGTACGAATCGAGCCAGGGATGTCGGTGCCGCCACCGGGCTCAGTCAAACCGAAGGCGGCCAGGGATTTTCCGGAGGCGAGCGCCGGAAGCCAGCGCTGCTTCTGCTCCTCGTTCCCAAATCGATAGATCGGCATGGCCCCTAGCGACACGGCTGCCTCGAGGGTGATGGCCACACTCTGGTCCACCCGGGCCAGTTCTTCCAGCGTCAGACACAGCGCGAAGTAGTCACCACCCATTCCGCCGTACTCCTCGGGGAAGGGCAGACCGAACAGCCCCATGTCACCCATCTGCGCCACCACCGCGTACGGGAAGGTCTTGGTGGCGTCATGATGGGCGGCCACCGGCGCCACCACCGAATTGGCAAATTCTTCAACGGTTTTACGTAGCGATTCGTACTCGTCGGGCAGTTCCGCGGTGCTAAATGTCATGCCTTCCCCTCCTCGGGGTTGATAACGGGATGGATGGTGGCCAGGAGTTGGTCGACGGCCACTTGGTCGCCGACGGCCACCGCGACAGTCACGGTGCCGGCGATCGGTGCGCGCAGCGTGTGTTCCATCTTCATGGCCTCGACCACCACCACCGGGGCGTCGCGCTCGACAACGGCACCCGTGTTCACCGACACCACCCGTACGACCCCGGGCATCGAGCTCCGGATTTCGCCGTCCTCGTCTTCACCATCGTGATGCCGCAACCGGGGTTCCGGCGCGATATCGGCGTGCCAGGTTCCTTCGTCGGTGGCGATCCACGCCGCGCTGCCGGTCTGTGCCGCGTTCGCTCGGTACAGCTGGCCGGCGAATTCGACGCTCACCTGTCCCGTGGCGCGATGCGCCCTGGCAGAAGTGCGCTCGCCGTCCCCGATGCTGACCTCGGCCACCGGGTCACCCCAGAGCTGGACCAGTTCGATGGCCTCTCCGATGCGCAGCCGGTACGAACGCGGCGCGTGTTCGCCAATACGCCACCCGGACTTGCTGTTCCACAATGTTCCGGATTCCGATTCGCCGTCCAGCAGGGCCGCCGCAGCCACCCACACCCAATGCGGAACGACCGGCGGATGGTATTCGGACGCGATCTTGTCGAGCAGCGCCGTGTCGATGTCGCCCGAAATCACGACGGGATTCGTCACCAGCGCGCGCAAGAAATCGGTATTGGTGCCCACGCCGAGTATCCGGGTGTCGGCGAGCGCCTGGTCGGTGTCGGCCAGTGCGGTGGCACGGTCGGCCGCGTGCACAATGACCTTGGCCAGCATCGGGTCGAATCGTGAACCCACCACCGAACCAGTCGACAATGCCGTGTCCGTGCGCGCGCTACTCGAAAAACGGGCCAGCGCAACCGTTCCTCCGGTCGGAAGGAACTCACGCGCCGGGTCTTCGGCGTACACCCGCGCTTCGATCGCATGGCCGCTCAGCGAGATCTGTTCTTGTGTCAACGGGAGCCGTTCACCGGCCGCGACGAGAATCTGCCACTGCACCAGGTCGATCCCGGTCACCATCTCGGTAACCGGATGTTCCACCTGAAGCCGCGTGTTCATCTCCATGAAGTAGTAGGACTCGGGAGCATCGCTGTCCAGAATGAATTCGACGGTTCCGGCGCCGAAATATCCAACACTGCGGGCGATCTGGCACGCGGTCTCGCCCATCGCGGCCCGCAGCTGCGCAGTCAGCAGTGGCGAAGGTGCTTCTTCGATCACCTTCTGGTGCCGCCGCTGCAGACTGCACTCACGCTCGCCCAGGTGCACCACGTTACCGTGGGTATCACCGAAGACCTGAACCTCAATATGCCTGGGGCGGGCCAGATAACGCTCGACAAGCAAGGTGTCGTCACCGAAGATCGCGGTGGCCTCGCGCCGGGCTGCGATCAGCGCATCGGGCATCTGCCTCAGATCGTGCACCACCCGCATGCCCTTGCCACCGCCGCCCGCGGACGGCTTGATGATCAGCGGGGTCCCGATCTTCTCGGCGGTGACCACCAGCTCTTCATCCGAGAGTGCACCGACGCTGCCCGGCACAACCGGCTCGCCGGCCGCGGCGACGGTGTCCTTGGCCCTGATCTTGTCGCCCATCGCGTCCATCGCTTCGGCGGGCGGCCCGACGAAGACGATGCCCGCCGACTCACACGCACGAACGAAATCGGCATTCTCCGAGACGAATCCGTATCCGGGGTGCACAGCGTCGGCACCCGCCTGTTTGGCGGCGCTGATGATCGCGTCGATGTCGAGGTAGCCCGCGGATTCCGCACCGAGGTACACCGCGGTATCGCAGGCATCGAGATGATCGGTGTCCCCGTCGGTGTAGACGGCGATCGATCGAATCCCCATGGCTCGCAACGTGGATGCGATGCGTACCGCGATCTCGCCGCGGTTGGCGATAAGCACTGAACGAATCACTGGCCGCACCTTCTGTTTTTCGTGTAGACACTCATCACTACATCCGGAAGACGCCATAGGAAATGGGTTCAAGTGGTGCGTTGGCGCAGATTCCGAGCGCCAGCCCGAGCACCGTACGCGTATCGGCGGGGTCGATCACTCCGTCGTCCCAAAGCCGCGCCGTCGAGTAGTACGGATTACCTTGCCGTTCATACTGTTCACGTATGGGCGCCTTGAACGCTTCCTGCTCATCCTCGGTGAACTCCTTGCCCGACGCCGCGCTTTGATCGGCGCGCACCGTCGCAAGCACCGAGGCGGCCTGCTCACCGCCCATCACCGAGATGCGTGCGTTCGGCCACATCCACAGGAATCGCGGCGAGTACGCGCGTCCGCACATCGAGTAGTTGCCAGCCCCGTAAGAGCCACCGATGACCACCGTCAGCTTGGGCACACGTGCGCACGCCACGGCGGTGACCATCTTCGCCCCGTGCTTGGCGATACCGGCGGCTTCGTAATCGCGACCCACCATGAATCCGGAGATGTTCTGCAGAAACACCAGCGGAATGCGCCGCTGATCGCACAGTTCGATGAAATGTGCAGCCTTCATGGCACTTTCAGCGAACAGCACCCCGTTGTTCGCGATGATTCCGACCGGGTGCCCGTGCAGCCGCGCGGTTCCCGTGACGAGCGATTTTCCGTACTCGGCTTTGAACTCGGTGAAGGTGCCGCCGTCCACGAGCCGCACGATCACCTCGTGGACGTCGTAGGGGATGCGCGGATCGGTGGGCACCACGTCGTACAGGGTGCCCGGATCGCGCTCTGGGGCAATTGTTTCGGTAACCGGCCAGGGCGCCTCAACCTTGGGCGCCAGCGTCGACACGATGCGGCGCACGATCCGCAACGCGTCCTTGTCATCGGCCGCCAGGTGATCGGTCACACCCGAGGTACGCGAATGCAGGTCGCCGCCGCCGAGCTCCTCGGCGGTCACCACCTCACCCGTGGCGGCCTTCACCAGCGGCGGACCACCCAAGAAGATCGTGCCCTGTTTGCGCACGATGACGGCTTCGTCGCTCATCGCCGGCACATACGCGCCACCGGCGGTGCAACTGCCCAGCACCGCGGCGATCTGCGGAACTCCCTTGGCGCTCATGGTGGCCTGGTTGTAGAAGATCCTGCCGAAGTGCTCGCGATCCGGGAACACCGCGTCTTGCTTGGGCAGGAAGGCGCCACCGGAGTCCACCAGGTAGATACAGGGCAGCCGGTTCTGTAGCGCGATTTCCTGGGCGCGCAGGTGCTTCTTGACCGTCATCGGGTAGTACGTGCCGCCCTTGACCGTCGCATCGTTGGCGGCAATCACGCATTCGCGCCCCGAGACACGGCCGATACCGGCGATCATGCTGGCCCCGGGCGCGTCGTCGTCGTACATGCCGTTCGCCGCCAGCGGTGACAACTCCAGAAACGGGCTGCCCGGGTCAAGTAGCGCCTCGACACGGTCGCGCGGGAGGAGCTTGCCGCGGTCCACATGCCGTTGTCGGGACTGCTCATTGCCGCCGAGCGCGGCGCGTGCGAGCCGCTCCCGCAGCTCGGCAACCAGTCGAGCATGCTCGGCCCTGTTCTGCTCACCAACCAGAGTCATACCCAGCTCCGAAATCTGAAGTTTCAGTTAATGAGGATTAACTTGAATTAAGATAATCTCCATTAACTGATTTGTCTAGAGCGCGCCGCCGAGGAGGTGTGATGACCAACCTGGTACCCGAGTCGGAAACTCCGAACAAACGCGAACGTGCCAAAGCCGATCGTCGGGATCAGCTGCTGCAGGCCGCGGCCCGGCTGGTGGCCATGCGCGGGTATGCGCGGGTGCGACTGGAAGATCTCGGCTCGGCCGTGGGAATTAGCGGCCCGGCGATATACCGGCACTTCCCCAACAAGGAAGCCCTACTGGTTGACCTGCTCACCGACGTGAGCCGCAGGCTTCTTGCCGGTGGTACCGATGTCGTCGAGACGGCAGCCGGAGCGTCAGAAGCGCTCTCTGGTCTCATCGATTTCCACCTCGACTTCGCACTCAACGAGAGCGACCTGATCCGGGTGCAGGACCGCGATCTTGACTCGCTACCGGAGAACGCACGACGTCAGGTGCGCCAATATCAGCGCCGGTACGTGGAGGCCTGGGTGCAGGTGCTGTGCCAGATCGATGGCGAACTCGATGAGTCGGATGCGCGCATCAAGGCGCATGCCGCGTTCGGCCTGATGAACTCCACGCCCTACAGCGCCGGTCGATCAGCGCCCACTCAGACGCGCGCGGTGCTGCGGCAGATGGTGGTTGCCGCGCTCGGCTCCTAGCTGCGAACCAGCCGGGCAATTGCCGCGGACGCCTCGGCCAGTTTCTCGTCGGCGTCGGCGCCCCCGGAGGCAACGGCATTGGAGACGCAATGACCGAGATGCTCGTCGAGGAGCCCGAGCGCAACCGACCGCAGCGCGCTCTGCGCGGCGCTGATCTGGGTCAGTACGTCGATGCAGTACTTGTCCTCGTCGATCATCTTGGCGATGCCACGCACCTGCCCCTCGATGCGCAGGAGCCGCTTGGCGTAGTCATCCTTTTTCAGCGAGTAACCGTGTGGAGTCGAAGTCTTGGTGCTCATGTCCATTATCCCTTGAGAAGGCCTTGCATCGTGTCGATCTCAGGCTGCTGATTATCGATGATCTTTTGCGCCAACTGCTTTGCCGAAGGGTACTGGCCTCCGGAGAGTTCCGCATTCGACATGGCGACGGCGCCCTGATGGTGAGCAATCATCGACTGCAACCACAGCTGGTCGAAAACCTCGCCGTTGAGGGTCTTCATCCGGTCCAATACCGGCGTGTCCACCATGCCAGGCATGTGCCCGGCGGGGTCATGCCCCTCCGGCATGAGCGGCTGGCCCCAGCTCGTGAGCCACTCGGTGAAGGTGTCGATCTCGGGCTGCTGCGCCGTCTGAATGTTGTTCGCGAGCTCCAGTACCGCCGGGTTGGCGGTACGCCCCTCGGTCAACTTGGACATCTCGACGGCCTGCTGGTGATGCATGATCATCTGCTGAGCGAACGTCACATCTGCATCGTTGTGATCGGACGGAGCCGTCGCGGGGTTGGTATCGAGCGTCGTCGTCATCCCCGGCATACCGGAATGACCTGAATGCTCGGACTTCGTCTCATCACCCTTTTTGTCCGAGCTACACGCTGACAGAATCAGCACCGCAGCAGCAGCGCCGGCAAGGATCGCAGTCCGAGTTCGGTTTCGCATGCCACTATCGTAGCTCAGATACCCCCATAGGGTACGAGATCGCGAGAGGGCATACCCCTCGCGGGTACAACGCGCTAAACGACGGACTCCTCCAGCTGGGTCAGCGCCTCCTCCAGATGGGTCAGAATCCGCTGCAGATGCGGCACGCTCGTACGGCACCCGGTCAATCCGAAGTGCATCGCCGAACCGCTGCTGGTGCACGTGATGTTCAACGCCACTCCGTCGATCGGAATCGACGCCGGGTAGCACCCGTCCATCTCGAACCCGTTCCAGAACATATCGGTGCGCGGGCCCGGGACATTAGAAATGATCACGTTGAATGCGGGAGCCGCCCTGTCCACCAAACCCGGGACGGCACCGGACAACGCCGGAGCTCCATTGAGCGCGCCGACCAGCATCCGCTGCATGGGCGTCATCTCCGAGAGCACCGACTTGGCGGCCTGCACCGAGTCGCGGATCGCACTGAACCGCTCGAGCGGATCGGGCTTGTCGGTCGCCAGGTTGGCCAGCAGCGCGGTGATCGAGTTCCCCGCGTTCTGGTCCCCCTCGGCCCGGATCGACACCGGACACATCGCGATGAGCGGCTTATCGGGTAGTGCGTTCTGCTCCTCCAGATATGTGCGCAACGCACCGGCGCACATGGCCAGCACCACATCGTTGACGGTTCCCCCCAGGGCTTTGCCCGCCTCCTTGATCCGCGTCATCGACCAGGTTTGCGCCGCGAAGCGTCGCGCACCTCCTATCGAGACATTCAGCATGGTGTGTGGAGCCGACAACGGCCTGACGAGCTGTGGGTCCGAGAGCGCGTGGCGTCCGTACTTGAGCAGACCTGGCGGAATCGACACGACCTGCCGCACCGCGCCGGCGGCTCCCTTGACGAGGTCCAGCGCCGACGTGTTGGTGGTGCTCACGATGCTGCTCTTCGCACGCCGCTTGGCAGGGGCCCACACGGCCTGGCAGTCGCGCGCATCGGGATCATCGGAGAGCGAGCGCATCATCATGCGCAAAGCACCGACACCGTCGATGACCGCGTGGTGCATCTTCGTGTACACAGCCAGGCGCCCGTCCGAAAGCCCTTCCACCACATGCATTTCCCATAACGGTCGGTGCCGATCCAGCGGGGAGCTGTGCCACCGTGAGGTGACGGTCAGCAGCTCACGCACCCGGGCCGGGCGCGGCAGCGCCGAACGGCGCACGTGGTACTCCCAGTCGATCTCGTCGTCGATGATCCAGGTGAGGTTGCCCATCACCGCCAGCGGCTGCCCAGGTCGTTTGCGGAAGTCCGACGACACCTCGGTGGTCGACATCAGTTGTTCGTAGAACACCTCGGCATAATCCGGGCCCGCATCGACGGGCGGTTTGAACAGCTGTAGGCCGCCGACGTGGAAGGGATGTTCCCGCGTCTCCCCGATGAGAAACATCGAGTCGCTGACCGGCATGAATGGCATGGCGGTCATGCTGCCACTTTGCTCGGCTTCCGGAGGCGGAATCCGCAGCGATGAGCTGCTGGCGCGAAGAGCGAATCCCCTTTGACCGGCTAAGTAGCCGCCGGGGATACTTAGGCGCATGTCAGCCCACGACGCACCTGATATCAAGCCGCGTAGTCGCGACGTCACCGATGGTCTGGAGAAGACTGCCGCCCGCGGGATGCTGCGCGCCGTAGGCATGGGTGACGACGACTGGGTGAAGCCGCAGATTGGCGTCGGTTCGTCGTGGAACGAGATCACCCCGTGCAACATGTCGCTGCAGCGCCTGGCCCAGTCGGTCAAGGAGGGTGTGCACTCGGCCGGAGGTTATCCGCTGGAGTTCGGCACCATCTCGGTGTCCGACGGCATCTCGATGGGCCACGAGGGCATGCACTTCTCGCTGGTGTCCCGCGAGGTCATCGCCGACAGCGTCGAGACCGTGATGCAGGCGGAGCGACTGGACGGGTCGGTGCTATTGGCCGGATGCGACAAGTCCATCCCCGGGATGCTCATGGCCGCGGCACGTCTGGACCTGGCTTCGGTGTTCTTCTACAACGGTTCGATCATGCCCGGCAAGGCCAAGCTGACCGACGGTACCGAAAAGGAAGTCACCATCATCGACGCCTTCGAGGCCGTCGGTGCGTGCGCACGCGGTCTGATGTCGCGTGAGGACGTCGACATCATTGAGCGCGCCATCTGTCCGGGCGAAGGCGCCTGTGGCGGTATGTACACCGCCAACACCATGGCCAGCGCCGCCGAGGCACTCGGCATGTCGTTGCCGGGCAGTGCTTCTCCCGTCGCCATCGACAAGCGTCGCGAGGAGTACGCACGCAAGTCCGGGGAGGCCGTCGTCGAGATGCTGCGCCGCGGGATCACCGCGCGCGACATCCTCACCAAGGAGGCCTTCGAGAACGCCATCGCCGTGGTGATGGCGTTCGGCGGGTCCACCAATGCGGTGTTGCACCTGCTGGCCATCGCCCGTGAGGCAGAGGTGCCGCTGTCCCTGGATGACTTCACCCGCATCGGCCACAAGGTTCCGCACCTTGCCGACGTGAAGCCCTTCGGCCGCCACGTGATGAAGGATGTCGACGAAATCGGCGGCGTGCCAGTGGTGATGCGCGCGCTTCTGGATGCGGGCCTGTTGCACGGCGATTGCCTCACGGTCACCGGCAAGACCATGGCCGAGAACCTCGCACACATCGCGCCGCCGGACCCGGATGGCAAGGTGCTGCGCGCCATGAACAATCCGATCCACCCGACGGGTGGCATCACCATCCTGCACGGCACACTGGCCCCGGAGGGCGCCGTGGTCAAGTCCGCGGGCTTTGAGTCCGATGTTTTCGAAGGCACGGCAAGGGTTTTCGAACGGGAGCGGGCAGCACTCGACGCCCTGGAAGATGGCACCATCACGCACGGCGACGTCGTCGTCATCCGCTACGAGGGCCCCAAGGGCGGACCCGGTATGCGCGAAATGCTGGCCATCACCGGTGCGATCAAGGGCGCCGGCCTCGGCAAGGACGTGCTGCTGATGACGGACGGCCGATTCTCCGGCGGTACCACCGGTCTGTGCGTCGGGCATATCGCGCCCGAGGCCGTCGACGGTGGCCCCATCGCATTCGTCAGGGACGGTGACCGTATCCGCCTCGACGTCGCCAACGGAAAGCTGGACCTCCTGGTCGATGAGTCAGAACTTGCCGCGCGCCGTGAGGGATTCGAACCGTTGCCGCCGCGGTACAAGACCGGGGTGCTGGCCAAGTACACCAAGCTGGTGCAGTCGGCCGCTGTCGGAGCGGTCTGCGGCTAAGCCTTCCGGCCTCTCTTGAGCGCGGGATGGCTCCGCGCCACCATGCGGGTGAGTAATCCGCGCGGAAGCAGATGGTTGGCGGCCGCACCGATGCGGTTGGCCAGCCCGGGCACGATCACGGTCTTGCCCGCCGCCAATCCATCGACCGCCGTCCTGGCCACGTTCGCCGCGTCCACCCACATGACCTTGGGCATCGCGGCTTCGGCGTCCTCATCGGAGATTCCCACCGCCGCACCGAATCCCGTCTTCACCGGACCCGGGCACAGTGTCGCGGCGCGGACGCCGGTGCCGCGCAGCTCCTCGTTCAGCGCGTGGGTGTACGAGACCACGAATGCCTTCGCGGCCCCATAGGCGGCTTGCCCGGGCAGCGGGCCGAAGGCGCCGACCGAGCCGAGGTTGAGCACGACCCCTCTGCCGCGTGCCACCATCTGCGGCACAAAGCGCGAGCAGAGATCCACCACCGCACTGACGTCCACCTCCACCAGGTTGAGCTCGGCGGCGGGGTCGGATGCGGCGACGGGCCCCGCCGTACTCAGCCCGGCATTGTTGACCAGCACGTCAACCGCGAGCCCAAGCTGCGCCACGCGCTGAGGCAATTGAGCGCGCTCCTGGGCACTCGAAAGATCAACGGGCAGTAAGTGAGCAGTTCGTCCCAGGCTCTCGGCCAGCCCGCGTAGCCGATCGGCACGCCGCGCCACCAACACCACGGGGTAACCACGCCGTGCGAATTCTCGTGCGAGTTCTTCGCCAATGCCCGATGAGGCTCCGGTGATCAAGGCGGCGGCGTCAGCGCGCGGGGAGGGAAGCACCTACTGAGCCTATGTCGCTGGCGATGCGGCGACATCAGAAATCTTCGGCGCTACGGGAGGCGTGCGGGATCTCGGTAACGCTGCACGTTCCGGGCGATTTCCCCCGGTTCCGGCAGTGGCTCCTCGCTATCGAGGTAGACACCGCCCGCACGCAGGCTGTCCTCCACGATGAGCCAGATGCGCCGAACCAGGCTCTCGATCAATCGTTCTTGTGAGGTCTGCCCTGGCTGGTCCAACCAGTAACTCACCGAGGTCTCGGCCATCCCGACAATGCCCATTGCCAGCAGCTCGGCATCGGTGTCAACCCCGAACGCTTCGAGGTACACCGCAAACACCCGCGAAAGATGCAGTCCTGCAGACATTTTGATATCGGCAATGGCATCGGGCGCATCCGAGCCCTCAGAAAGTGAGCATCGCGCAAGATACCGATACAGGTTGCGGTGCCCAACCAGGAAACGAACGTACGCACCGATACCCGCCTCGATGATCTGTGCCATCGAGCCGAGCGGCTGCCATACGGGTGCAAGCTCAGCGATGATCATGTCGCCGGCCCGCCGAGCCACGGCGCGCTGTAAGTCCGCGGCGCCGTCGAAGTGCCGGTAGAGCTTTGTTCGGGTGACCCCCACATAGACCGCGATCTGCTCCGTGGACGTCTGCGGACCGTGCTCGGCAATGGCAGCAAGGGCGGCCTCGACGAACTCGGCCCGGCGCCGTTCGCGCTGGCCATCCCACCTGCCAGCTGGGAGTTCTTGGCTGTCGGGCTGCACGAAGCTCACTCTAGCAATGGGGTGGTACGTCACGTACCATGTGACCCACCGAACACATCACCACCCGACTTCGATTAGAGCGCGAGCTGACATCCATGACCGACGTACAGATCGAATCCCCCGTCGACCAAGCCCTGCAGGACTTGACCGAAGGCGAAAAGGCCTGGGCCAAAACCTCGTTGGCAGATCGTTTGCGTTTGTTGGCGGATACCCGCCAGCGCGTGATCGACAATGCGCACCAGTGGGTGCAGGCGGCGGCATTCCAGATCAAGAAGCTCGACCCGGAATCTCCCCTGGTCGGCGAGGAATGGATCTCGGGCCCGTACGCCGTGGCGGGGGCCATCGCCTCCCTGATCGCCAGCCTGGAGCAGCTCCAAGCCGGACAAAGCCCGCTTCAAGACGCCGAGTTCGGTGTCACTCCCGGCGGTCGTACAACGGTTTCGGTGTTGCCGCTCAACATCTTCGACAAGCTGCTGCTGTCCGGGTTCAGCGCTGAGCTGTGGTTGCAGCCCGGTGTGGATAAGGCCGAGGCGTTGCGCACGGCCGGCCTGGCGCAGCGTGACCCCAGCCGCACCCAGGGTGTCGGCGCGGTGCTCGGCGCAGGCAACATCACCTCGATCGCGCCCCTGGACACCCTGTACGAGCTTTTCGCCAACAACCGCGTGGTGGCCCTCAAGCTCAACCCCATCACCGATCCACTGCTGCCGGTGTTCACCCAGGTGCTGCAGCCCTTCATCGCGATCGGCGCGGTACGGATCCTGACCGGCGGCGCCGATGTAGGTACCTACCTGGTGCACCATCAGCTGGTCGATCACGTCCATATGACCGGCAGCTCGGTCACCCACGACGCGATCGTGTTCGGCACCGGGGAGGAAGGCGCACAGCGCAAGGCCGCCAACCAGCCGGTCCTGGACAAGGCCATCACCAGCGAACTCGGCGGGGTTTCGCCGACCATCGTGGTGCCCGGCCAGTGGAGCTCCTCCGATATCGAGTTCCAGACCCGGCACATCGCCACCCAGCGGTTACACAACAACGGCTACAACTGCATCGCCTCGCAGGTCGTGGTGCTCTCGAAGGCATGGCCGCAGCGCCAAGAGTTCCTCGCCGCGCTGCGCAAGGCCGTCGACGAGGCGCCGTCCCGTCCTGCCTACTACCCCGGTTCGGATGACCGGGTGGCCGGTGCGCAACAGTCTTACCCCGACGCCGAGCGCCTCGGACAGAACGGCGCGCGCGTGCTCGTAGTCGATCCGGAGGACCGCACGGCTCTGCTGCGTACCGAGTACTTCGGGCCCGTCCTGGGCGTCATCGAACTCGATGTCGCCAATGACCCGGACGGAGCCCTCTTCCTGCAGGAGGCCGCACGGGTGGCCAATGACGAGTTCGTCGGAACGCTCGGCGTGAACGTGCTCGCGCACCCCGACACCATCGAGGCGCTGGGATCGCATTTCGACACCTTGGTCGAAGACCTGCGGTACGGCACCGTCGCGATCAACGCCTGGACCGGGGTGGGATATCTGACCCCCTCCGCGACGTGGGGCGCATTCCCCGGCCACGTGCTCAATGACGTACAAAGCGGGATCGGCGTGGTGCACAACGGCTTCCTGGTCGAGAAGCCGGAACGTACCGTGGTCCGCGGCCCCTTCCGGCCGTTCCCGCGGTCCTTTGCACATGGCGAATGGGCCCTGTCCCCGAAGCCACCGTGGTTCGTGAGCAATGCCACAGCGGCGGGCACTGGCGAACTGCTGGTCGACTTCGCCGGTAAGCCCAGCCTGCTGAAAGTGCCTCGGATCTTCATCTCCGCGCTACGCGGCTGACGCGAATCACGTTGCCCGGCACCATCTCGGTGCGGCGTAATGTCGAGTCATGGGCAACGCAGAGAACCGCTGGGTAGAAGTCGACCAGTACCTGGAGCGCACCGTCGCTACCGACGCCGCAGAGCTGGAGCATATTCGGCAGGCGCAGGACGACGGTGGCCTGCCGGATATCGCGGTGTCAGCAACACAAGGCAAATTCCTGTACCTGTTGGCGACGATTGCCAAGGCCAGCCGGGTGCTCGAGATAGGCACGCTTGGCGGGTACAGCACCGCATGGCTGGCCAAGGCGGTCGGACCCGAGGGCGCCGTCGTGACGCTCGAGTACGAGCCCAAGCACGCCGCCGTGGCTCAGGCGAGCCTGGAGCGCGCCGGGCTGGCCGAACAGGTCGAGATCTTGGTGGGTAGCGCCCTCGACAATCTTCCGTCGGTCCAGGGGCCGTTCGATCTGGTCTTCATCGACGCCGACAAGGCCAACAATCCCAACTACCTGGGCTGGGCATTACGACTGACCACTGCAGGGTCGGTCATCGTGGTAGACAACGTGATTCGCTGGATCTCCGAAGACGGACCCAACGCCGAGGGGACGCGGGACGCGCTGGAACTACTGGGGTCCAACCCAGGCCTTGATGCGACCGCGCTGCAGACGGTGGGCGTCAAGGGCTGGGACGGGCTGGCGATCGCCGTCGTGCGTTAGCGCGCTCCCTCGCGGGCATAGACGGTGCGCAGAACGAACTCCACCTCCGGCCCCATGGCCAGCCCCGCCAGCTCCGGATAAAGGGCCACGAAATCGTGGCCGTGCGCCGGAGCGTCGTGCGGGCACAGGTGATGCGCCAGCTCATGCAGGATCACCAGTTCGCGCATGGCCCAGGCGCTTCCGTTGCGATCGTCGGGAACGGCGATGGCCGCCCGGTCTCCGTCACGCTCGTAATGAGCGGCCGTCGCTCCCCGCCGGGCACGCACGGTGACGGGTCCGGCAGACCATCTGGTCGCGACGAGGGCCAGCACCTCATCGACATAGCGCTGCACCGATTCGACCGACGCGAACCGTGCCTCGGGCGGCAGGGTCAGCCTGGTGCCGAAGAAATCGATATCCCGTTGGCTGTGACTGGCCGCCCGCTCGAACATGGTGCGCACAAACTCTTCGGCCGCGTATACCTTGGCGCGCTGGGAATCACGTGGATGAGCCGCTCGCGCGACGGCATCCGACTGAGGCCGTGACTGATTGCTCAGTTCTGCTCCAATGCGCCACGCGCACCTGCCAGTTCGGGACTGTTCCCAAGCCTGGCCCGGCGGCCCGCACGATCACCCGCACGCCGGGCGTGTGAGGAATAACCGGCCTGTGCGCTCACCGCACGCCACTGACCGCGGGCCGTCGAGGCACCCTTGTAGAAGTCTCGCAGCTCGATGTCTTTGTCACGCAATACCAGTTCGGTTCCCGTGCCCCGTTTCTCGGTCTTGACCGCCTCGGCGCGCGCCTCTTGTCGTGCGTCGGCCAGCCGCTGCCCCACCCGTGTACCGAAGGCCAGCTGGAAGTTCAGGCGGGCCGTGATGGTTGGTGTGGGCCGGTGCGCACCCGAACCGATGTACGTATCCGAGGCCCTGACCATCTGGACCACCAGGCTGGCGTAGAGCGCGTGGACGGCGTCGATGTCCTCGGCGAAGCCGTAGGCATATACGTAGGTCGAGTTGGATGCGACATCACACGTGACGTCATTGGCGCCGGCGATCAACGCGAACAGGTTGACGTAGGTCCGTAGGCCACGGGTGCCCGCCTCACCGATAGTGATGGTGCGCTGGGTGGGCCGCGCCTGGGCGTCTCGTTTGGCCGAGTGCGCACGGGCGACCGCCAGGTCGATCGAGGTCGCGGTGGCAAGGCGCTGCGCCGCCGCCATGAAGGCCTCGGCTTCATGGGCGTTGTCCGTGCCCTCGGCCTGGCGGAGCAGTGCGGCGATCCGCGAGAGCTGCTTGTCCTCTGTCACGAAGGCCAGATTAGGCGAGCGCGGGGACATGCGACCAAAGCAAGCATCACCCCCCACTTCTGACAACCTTTGTTGTCAAGTCGTTCGAGTTGTGTTTCGATAGCCGCACATGAGACATACGGAGATACCGGAGGCCGCGTGACCATTCAGGAAAATGCAGTACTGCCTGCGGCTTACGCGGAGAATCTCGCACATCCCGCACCCGCACACACAGGGCTGCGCAACACCCTGCGCCGTTGGACGGGATTCGATCTCACCCCATCCGAAGAGGTAGTCCGCCAATACGGGGCCGGCCTGTGGATAACCGATCCGGTCGCCGAGAGTTTCGTTGAGG
Source organism: Mycobacteroides chelonae CCUG 47445 (assembly GCF_001632805.1). Taxonomy (NCBI): domain Bacteria; kingdom Bacillati; phylum Actinomycetota; class Actinomycetes; order Mycobacteriales; family Mycobacteriaceae; genus Mycobacteroides; species Mycobacteroides chelonae. Next base: position 4,670,560 of record NZ_CP007220.1, read on the forward strand.
AGGTCTACTACGGGCAGATCGGCCCGGAGCGCGGCCGCGCGTTATTGGAGCGCGCGCTCAGCGAGGGAATCGACGCCGTCGAGGACGCCCCGGAGTCGATGCGGGCGTTGTTCGCCGAATTCGACACGCTGCCACCGTGGGCCGATCCGCAGCTCATCGAGGCCGGTGCCGCCGTGTGGCGGCGGTGGGGCTACGACATGGGCTCCATCGCCAACGCCGGCACCATGGACACCTACACCGAGGGCTGGCTGGCGACCCCCCTCTCGCTGGCCGGTGGTTATGCGGGCCAGGGCGCGATGCACCGGCATCTCGAGACCAGCCGGTGGTGGCTGGAATGCGCACGACCCGGCGCCGCCCTGGACCGATACTCGGTTGCCCGGCAGATCACCATGAAGATCCGCGTCATGCATGTCTCGGTACGCCGCGGAGTGCGCAAGCATCCCGAGTGGCGCCGCGAGCAATGGGGCGAGCCCATCAGCCAATCGGAGATGCTGCTGACACTTATCGCCGGCAGCGTGGCGCCCGGGCTCGGCCTGTGGGCGGTCGGCTATCTCACCACACGATCGGAAATGATTGCGGCCCTGCATTTTTGCCGATACCTGGGATACCTGCTCGGGGTGCGCTGTGATGACATCTATCCCGAGACAGTCGCCGATGCGGTACGGATCCTGTACCACTTCGACGCCACCCGCGCCTACGACGGCGGCGACGCCTCACGTGAACTCGTGGAGTCCTTCGTCCCGTCGTTCACGCCGAGTCCCGGCTCATCACCGGCCAATCGGCTCCGGGGCCTGTTCCATCTGCAACTGCAGGCAGGTTTCACACGGCTGTTCATGCTGCCGTGGAACCGCCGGCTCTATCGGATTCCCAATGGCTGGCTGGGCACCGCGGCACTCGTCGCCCGTGCCCCGTTTGTCGCCGCGATCGAGCTGGCGCGCCATGCCGTCCCGGCGGTAGACCAGCGCTGGCAGCGGGGCAAGATGCGGCGCTGGGAGCACTGGATCGACTGGCAGTCCGGCGCCCACACCCACGACTTCCAAGACCTGTCCGCCATGCGGCGGTAGCGGCGGCCGCGCGTCAAAGCCGGGCGTCGATCCAGGACAGCACCTCGTCGAGCACGAGTTCCTTCTCGAACTCGTTGAAGATCTCGTGGTACAGGCCCTTCCAGATCTTCAGCGTCGCATCGGGCGCCGACTCGGACAGCCACACGCTGCCTTCGGGCGCGGTCAGCCGGTCGTCCCCGCCGTGCATCGTCAGCACCGGGCGCCGCAGACCGGCGGCGCGCTGCCGCATCGTCTTCCCCACCCCCAGCAAGGCCCGGCCGATGCCCGCGGGCACCCGACCGTGATGCACCAGCGGATCGGCGTTGTATGCGGCGATGATCGCCGGGTCATGGGAGATCGCGTTGACATCGAGCTTCTGCACCGGCAGCCCGGGCGCCAGCCGCCCCACCACCGGAGCCACCAGGGTCAGCACGTACGGCAATCCGACCTGTGCGGCAATCGCGGGCCCCGAGAGCACCATCAGGTCGTAACGGTCCTGGTGGTCGACACCGTAGGCGAAGACGATACCACCGCCCATGCTGTGCCCGAGCACAATTCGCTTGAGGTCGGGGTACTCGCGTGCCGCGATGTCCACCAGGGTGCCGAAGTCGTCGGTGTACTCGGAGATGTCCCGCAGATACACGCGCTTACCCCCGGAACGACCGTGACCACGGTGGTCCAGGGCGTACACCAGGTACCCGGCGTCATTGAACCGCTGGGCGACGTGGTCGTACCGCCGCGCGTGCTCGCCGAAACCGTGCGAGAGCACGACGACGGCACGCGGCGGCCCCTCCGGCGTCCAGGTGTCATAAACAATCCGCACGTTGTCGGCGCCGTCGAAGGCGCGCTGCACCCGAGATCCACTCACCTCGAAAACTCTACGGAACCGCCGAACCGGCCATCCTCAACTAGAACACGTTCTAGTGTGGGGCCATGGGATTCCTCAAGCCCACGCTGCCCGTCGTCGATATCGCCGAATGGAGCAAGGGCACCCGCGCCGAGAAGATACGTCCGATGGCCCGGCACTGGGCCGAGGTGGGCTTCGGGACACCGGTGGCCTTGCATCTCTTCTACGTCCTGAAGATCGGCCTGTACATCCTTGGCGGCTGGCTGTTCGCCATGGTCTCGACCGACGGAGTCGGGCCGGCGGACTGGTCCGCACCCATCGTCTTCCAGAAGGTGGTGCTCTACACCATGCTGTTCGAGGTCATCGGCCTCGGCTGCGGCTTCGGCCCACTCAACAACAGGTTCTTCCCTCCCCTGGGTTCAATCCTGTACTGGTTGCGTCCCAGCACCATTCGCCTGCCGCCCTGGCCGCGTATCCCCCTCACCCGAGGCAGCGCGCGAACCCCCGTGGACGTGGTGCTGTACGCCGCCTTGCTGGCGATGCTCCTGGTCGCGTTGTTCTCCCAGCCCGCACCGACGGGGCTGCTGCCCCTCTGGCCGGTCGTCGCCATCCTCGGATTGCTGGCCATCGCCGGCCTGCGCGACAAGGTGATCTTCCTGGCGGCACGCGGCGAGGTGTACGGCGCCCTCACTGTGACGTTCCTCTTCACCGGGGCCGACATGATCGTCGCCGCCAAACTGATCTTCGTCGTCATCTGGATGGGTGCGGCGACGTCAAAACTCAACCACCACTTCCCCTTTGTCATCTCGACGATGATGTCCAACAACCCGCTCATCCGCGCCAAACGTCTCAAGCGGGCGTTCTTCGAGAAGTTCCCCGACGACCTGCGCCCCGGACGGCTCTCCCGCGTCGTCGCACATCTGAGCACCGCAATCGAGATGCTGGTACCCATCGCACTGTTCTTCAGTCACGGCGGCTGGGTCACCACGGTCGCCGCCATCGTGATGGTGTGCTTCCACTTGGGCATCCTCACCGCCATCCCGATGGGTGTGCCGCTGGAGTGGAATGTGTTCATGATCTTCGGCGTGCTGTCGCTGTTCTTCGCGCACGCGAACATCGGTCTGCGCGATATGGAACATCCCGTGCCCGTGTTTGCCCTATTCGCCCTGAGCGCCGGGGTGGTTGTCGCGGGAAACCTGTTGCCCCGCAAGGTTTCCTTCCTGCCCGGCATGCGGTACTACGCCGGTAACTGGGACACCACACTGTGGTGCATCAAACCGTCCGCCAGCGCGAAAATCGACAAGGGCATCGTGGCGATCGCGAGCATGCCGCAAGCCCAGATGGAGCGCTACTACGGCACCGACCAGGCACCACTGCTCATGTATATCGGCTATGCGTTCCGAGCCATGAATACGCATGGGCGGGCCATGTTCACGCTCGCGCACCGGGCCATGGCGGGCCCGAGCGGTCGCGACCGCGAAGATGATTACGTCATCACCGACGGCGAACGGATCTGCAGCACGGCGATCGGCTGGAACTTCGGCGACGGGCACATGCACAACGAGCAGCTGATCGCCGCGATGCAGGAGCGGTGCCAGTTCGAGCCGGGCGAGGTGCGCATCGTCTTACTCGATGCCCAGCCCATCCATCGTCAAACCCAGCAATATCGACTCGTGGACGCGGCCACCGGTGAGTTCGAAAGCGGCTACGTTCGGGTGGCCGACATGGTCAACCGCCAGCCCTGGGATGACGAGCTGCCGGTGCACGTCAACACCCGGTAACCGGCTGACACGTGTCGGTGGACACGACTATTGTCGCCCCCGTGACGGCACAAGCCATCGAGGATGAATTTCTTTCGCACACCGAACAATATCGGCGCGAAATTCTGGCCCACTGCTACCGGATGACGGGCTCCATCCACGATGCCGAGGACCTGGTGCAGGAGACCTACCTGCGCGGCTGGAAGGCCTATGAACGGTTCGAGGGCAAGTCGTCGGTGCGCACCTGGCTGTATCGGATCGCCACCAATACCTGTCTGACGGCGCTGGAGGGCAAGCAGCGCCGTCCGTTGCCCACCGGACTGGGAGCCCCCAGCGCCGACCCGCTCGCCGAGTTGGACGAGCGCACCGAGATCCCGTGGCTGGAACCGCTGCCCGATGACGCGACCGATCCGGCCAGCATCGTGGGTTCACGGGAGTCGGTCCGTCTGGCGTTTGTCGCCGCACTGCAGCATCTGCCCGCCAAGCAGCGCGCGGTACTGGTGCTGCGCGAGGTGCTGCAGTGGAAAGCCCAGGAGGTCGCCGAGGCGATCGGTTCCACCACCGCCGCGGTGAACAGTCTGCTGCAGCGCGCCCGGGCGCAGCTCCAGGAAGTATCGCCACGGGAAGAAACCCTGCTGGAACCCGAGGACCCGATGCTGCGCGAGCAGCTCCGCCAGTACATCGACGCATTCGAGCGCTATGACGTCGATGCGATCGCGAAAATGTTTACCACCGAAGCGATTTGGGAGATGCCACCGTTCACCGGTTGGTATCAGGGCGGGCAGAGCATCGCCACGCTCATCAAGGAGCAGTGCCCCGCCGAGCACGCCGGCGATATGCGCCTGCTCGAGACGTCAGCCAACGGGCAGCCTGCCATCGGCCTCTACATGCGCGAGGGCGACGGCGTGCACCGCCCGTTCCAGATGCATGTACTGGACGTCACCCCCGACGGCGTGGCCCATGTGGTGTGCTTCTTCGACATCTCACTGTTCGAGAAGTTCGGTCTCCCAACCGAACTCACCGACTAGTTCACCGCCGAAACCTAGGTTGTGGCGGATTCGTCTCGCCTTTTCCCGCCACAACCTCGGTCTCGGCGTTGCCGCTTACCGCTGAGCGAGGCTCCCCGGGAACAGATACTGGTCCGCGGGCCGGGTCGTGCTGTGGAACCACGCGGTGAAGAATCCGGAGAGGTCCTTACCGGTGGCCTTCTGCACGTAGGCCTCGAACTGCGGCCAGGTCGCATTGCCCCATTTGTGCGCCGACGGCCATGACCGCAGAATCTGCAGGAACGGCCCGTCCCCGATGGTGCGGCGCAACGCATGAAGTGCCAGCGGGCCCTTGCCGTACACACCGAGCGGGTTGAAGACCTCGTCCGCACTGCATTCCGCACCGTCCGGGCACATGTCGTAGAGCAGGTTCCCCCACACCTTGTCCTCATCCCAGATCTTCTCGACGGTCTCGCGGTAGTGCTTGTCGATGGACTTGCCTTCCTTTTCCTCCGACCACATCCACGGCAGGTACGAGGCGAAGCACTCGTTGAGGCAGATATCGCGCCACTGCTCGACCGACACCACGTCGCCGTACCACTCGTGAGTGTTCTCGTGCACTACCACCGACAGCCGCTTTTCTTCCTCGGTATCGCGGCTGAACGTGTAGTACGGGCGGGTCTGAGTTTCCAGGGCGCTGAATGAAATGTCCTCGCGGATCGGGTCGGCGAAGATGCCGCCCGCCGCTACATGCGGGTACTTGCCGAGCTTGGATTCCAGGAAGCTGAGCACCTCGGGCAATCGTGCCTCGGCGTTACCGGAACCGGCGTCGGGCGCAAACGCGCTCACCACCGGAGTACCGCTGGGCAAGGTGGACCGGAACACGGAGAAATGATCCACGGCGAACGGAACCAGGTACATGGCAACGGGATTAGGCTCGTTCCAGGTGGTGGTGGTCCAGCCACCGGACTCGGTGGCCTTCCCTTCCCTGCCACCGCCCACGGCCACCCACGAGGAGGGCACCGTCGCGGTCAGTTTGAACGGCGCTTTGTTCACCGGGGTGTTGTTCGACGGGTACCAGTTCTCGGCACCATCGGGTTCACCGCCCTTGGCATATCCGCCGCTGGTGCTGCGTACCCAACCCGACAGCGCGCCGAGACCGCGTTCCGTCGCCTCCTGTTGCTCGTTGAAGGCATACGTGACCGTGGTCGTGAAGGAACTTCCGGTGCGGATGCCCTTGTCCGGAGTAACAGTCATCTCGTGCTCGCCGCTGAATTCGGTGCCGGCCGGCCGGCCGTCCACGGACGCCGTCACCGTTCCCAGATCCGAGAAGTCCAGGTTGAAGCTCGACAGGTTCTGGGTGGCGGCCGCGCGAATCACCATCGTGCCGTTCACATCGGTGGTCTCTGGGTCGAAGCGCAGCATCAGGTCGTACTGGGTGACGCGGTAGCCGCCGTTGCCATCCTGCGGGAAGTAGCTGTCGATCCCGTTGGGTGATCCCGGGGTGAAGACATCGGTTGCCTGCGCGGGGGCCACGCCACCACCGATCACGAGCGCCGCCAGAACAGCCGGGATCCCGAGAGTCTTGAGAATCATGTGAGCCTTACGTAGAGCGGGCCCCTGTGACCCTGTTGAACGACTCTACGTAAGGCAGCACGGATCGCGGGTAGCTACTGCAGGTGTGCCGGATCCATCCAGCTGACCTCCCACACGTGTCCGTCCAGGTCACGGAACGACCGTCCGTACATAAAGCCAAGTTCCTGCGCCGGCATCCAATCCACCCCACCGGCGGCAAGCGCCGCATCCGTCAGTTCGTCGACACCCTCTCGGCTGTCGGCCGAAACACAGAGCAGCACTTCACGATTCTTGGAGGTATCGGCGATGTCGTCGGCGATGAAACCGCGGAATCGGTCTTCCTCCAGCATCATCACCCAGCTCTGTTCGTTAATGACCATGCAGAGGGTGTTCTCGTCGCAGAACTGGTCGTTGAATGAGAAGCCGAGGTGATCGAAGAACTTACGGCTGGCCGCGGCGTTGGCGATGGGAAGGTTGACGAACAGCATGCGGGACATCGGGTCTCCTCAGTGCGTAGACGGCGGCGTTTCCACCGTTCATCAGTACCGACTACCCGGGGTCCGGAAACTCATCGCCGCTCCCATGCGTACTCGGGAACGGCGCGCAGAATATCGATCAGGTACCGCACGTGCGGCTCAACCCATTCTGGCCTCAGCGCCTCCCACCTCCAGGTAAACAGGTTGGAGTTATCGAACCTCATCGGCAGTTGAAACCGCCGGTCGGTCAGCATGCGGTGCATGGTGCTGGGATTCAATACGTCGTAGGCGAATCGGTTGTTGTTGGTGCGGATGCGAAAGCGCCGATTGAAGTCCTCCGACTCCAACTTGAGATCCCCGAGCCCCATCGCATCCTTCAGGCCGGACAGCGCCCCTTCGGGAGTTACCACCAGCATGTTCGGCGACGGCGGCGTCCTTACACACGTCACCATGGCGGTGTAGATGATCTCGGAGTTCTCCGATGAGTCACCCGTCCTATACGTGTAGGTGAACGACACGAAGGGCACCCCATCAATGACGCCGCGAATCACGTCCGTCGCGGATCTACTGTGTCCCAAACCAAATGGCGCATGGGCCGAAAGCCTGACGAGACCGGGTTCATTCTCGGCGAAGCTCCATCCCCGGCCAGACGCGAAGGACCACAACCACGCCGAGCGCCGTTGACGGTTCCGCTGAGCTGCCTTGAACATCCACACGCCCAGCAGCACAAGCCCGCCGAAGCCTACGGCCAGCGCGCAGAGGACCAGCACGCCGAACAGCGCACTCACCTACTGCTGCGGAGGTGGATTCAGTCGGTCGAAAGCTCCGCGAATGTTGGGCACCTTTCGAGCCTCTGGATCGTCAAGCTCGAAGTAGTCGGCTGCGGTGAACCCGAACCATTTCGCCACAATGTTCGAGGGGACCGTCTGAACCTTCGTGTTGAGCGCACGCACATTGCCGTTGTAGAAGCGCCGGCCCGCCGCGATGCGATCTTCGGTATTGGCGAGTTCGTTCTGAAGTGCGACGAAGTTCTGAATCGACTGCAGCTGTGGGTAACTCTCGGCGATGGCGAAGAAACGCCCCAAGGCTCCAGAGAGCTGCTGCTCGGCCTGAGCCTGAGCCGTCACGCCCTGATGTGTGGCGGCCGCGTCGCGGGCAAGGTTGCGTGCGGCGGTCACCTGCTGCAACGTATCCCGCTCAAACTGCGCTGCCGCACTGGCTGTTTCGATCAGATTGGGAATGAGGTCATGGCGTCGCTGCAGTTCGACATCGATCTGCTTCCACGCCTCCTGGACCAGATTGCGGATTCTGACGAACCCGTTGTACGTGGTCATGAGCCAAAGTCCAATCGTCAGCGCGAAAAACACCGCGACGACGATGGCGATCAGAAGTGGAGTCATTTCCTTCTCTTAGTGTTGTTCCCACGCATACGCCGGGATTGGTTCGACGGTATCTATCAGGTATTGCACCTCGCTGGCGATCCGCTGCTCATCGAGCTTGCCGCGACACCAGGTCAGCAGTCTCCCGTTCTCGAATCGCAAGGGTTGCGAATACCTTTGGTCTGCCAACATCCGCTCCATGGTCCGCGGGTTGAGTACGTCGTAGGCAAACCGCTCCGGAGCGGCCTTGACGTTGAACCGCTTGTTGAACTCGTCGGATTCGAACTCCAGATCCGTAAACCCCACGGCACGAGCGAGTCCCGCCAATAGACCCTCGGGCTTGATCTCCAGCCGATACGGCGACGGCGGCGTGACGATGCAGGTCACCATGAAGTAGTAAGTCTCGGTGCTCCGCTGGTCGCCACTGCCGGTGGTGACCTTGTAGGTGTACTGGAATGACACGAATTCATGACGGCCAATGCTGCCGTTGAAGACGTCGTGAAACCTGCGGCTATGCCCCTGCCCAAAGGGCTCATCATGGGACAACCCCAGCAGGCTCTGGTCCTCAGCGCTGTACGTCCAACCGTTCGCCTGGGCCCAGGCGCTCAGGGTGGCGATTCTCTTCTGGCGCATCCGGGACGAGAGGAACCACACCCCCGCAAAGACCAGCACGAAGAGAGCGATACCCGTCGCCATCAGCAGGCCCTCAGACACGTTCCCCCCTCGCTACCCGTTGCCCCTGCACACATCGTACCGGGACAGCGAGCAATACCTGTTAGCTCGACGAATTCCACACTCGAGACAGCCCAGGGCGGCAAGATCGGGGTATGCAATTCACTCAGTGGCTGCACCGTGCCCTACAGCAGGATCCGAACCGCCCCATCACCATCGACAAGGGCCGGGAACGCACCGTGGAGCAGTTCGCCGACCGCGTCGCCCGGTTGGCCGCGGGGCTTGCATCACTCGGCGTCCAACCGGGCGACCGCGTGGGCATGCTGTCGCTGAATTCCGACCGTTACGTCGAATACCTCACCGCGGTGCCGTGGTTGGGCGCCGCACTGAACGCCGTTAACATCCGCTGGAGCCTTGCCGAGATCGGATACTCCCTGCGTGAGTCCGGCACTCGCGTGCTACTGGTCGACGACGTGTTCACGGCTGCTGCCGCACCCTTGCGCACCGCGTGCGCTTGCCTGGACACCGTCATCTACTGCGGTGACGGTCCGACACCCGAGGACATGATCGGGTATGAGGACCTCCTGGCCGCGCACGAACCTATCGACGACACCCGCACCGGCGGCACCAGCCTGCTGGGCGTCTTCTACACCGGAGGAACCACCGGAAACCCGAAGGGCGTCATGCTGTCTCACGACAATGTGCTGACGTCGGCGATGGGGTCGCTGTCCACCGGCAACTTCCTCACCCGGGGCGGCCGCCTGCTGCATTCGGCACCGATGTTCCACATGGCCGACTTCAGCGCCGTGATGGCGGGGAACCTATCCGGTTCTACGCACGTGATCATCCCGTCGTTCACGCCGCAGGGCGTGCTGGATGCCATCGTCAAACATGACGTTCAGGACATGCTCTTGGTGCCCACCATGATTCAGATGCTGGTGGATCATCCGGCAGCCGCCGAGCTCGACCTCAGAGGTATCCGCGGAATCACCTACGGTGCCTCGGTCATCTCCGAGGCGGTGTTGCAGCGCGCCAAGCAGGTGTTCCCCAACGCGCGATTCACCCAGGCCTACGGAATGACCGAGGTCTCTCCCGTGGCGACGCTGCTGTTACCCGATGATCATGACAACCCCGCGCTGCTGCGCTCGGCGGGACGCGCGGCGCCGCACTGCGAGGTCAAGATCGTCGACCCGGACGACAACGAGGTGCCACGCGGCGAAATAGGCGAGGTAATCGTCAAGGGCGACAACGTCATGCTTGGCTACTGGGAACTGCCCGATGAGTCGGCAAAGGCCATCCGCGGTGGGTGGATGCACACCGGCGATGCCGGCCGGATGGACGACCGGGGCTACGTATACATCGTCGACCGCATCAAGGACATGGTGGTGACCGGCGGCGAGAACGTCTACTCGGCCGAGGTGGAGAATGCGCTGGCCAAGCATCCGGCGGTGGCGGCATGCGCAGTCATTGGCATTCCCGACGAGCAGTGGGGTGAACGCGTGCACGCCGTAATCGTCAAACAGACGGAAGCCGCGTGCTGCGATAGCGACTTACAGGAGCATTGCCGCGCGCACATCGCCAACTACAAGGTTCCCCGCAGCTTCGAGTTCGTCGACGAACTTCCCCTGTCGGGAGCAGGAAAGATTCTCAAACGAGTTCTCCGCCAGAAATATTGGGAGAAACGAGACGCCGGAGTCTCCTAAGACAACTGGTGTACGGTGACGCCCACGTCGATCGATAGGGAGAAATCGCATGGGACGCGTCACCGGGAAAATTGCTTTGATCAGTGGGGGAGCACGTGGGATGGGTGCCGCCCATGCACGCGCTCTCGTCGACGAGGGCGCCAATGTGATGATCGGTGATCTTCTTGACGAAGCCGGTGAAGCTCTAGCCGCCGACCTGGGCCCGAGTGCTCGCTACGTGCACCTGGATGTCACTGACAAGCAGCAATGGATCGACGCCGTCGCGGCCACTAATTCGGCGTTCGGACCGGTGAATGTGCTCATCAACAATGCGGGTATCGCCAACGGCAACCTGCTCACGGACTTCGAGCTCACCGAGTGGCAACGCATCCTCGATATCAACCTGACGGGCACATTCCTGGGTTGTCAGGCGGTAGCGCAGACGATGATCGACAACAAGGCCGGGTCGATCATCAACATCTCGTCGGTTGAGGGCTACCGCGGCAGTCCTGGCCTGCACGGCTACACGGCGACGAAATTCGCGGTGCGCGGGCTGACCAAATCAGTCGCGCTTGAGCTGGCGCCGCACGGTGTCCGGGTGAACTCCGTCCATCCCGGACTCATCCGGACCGATATGACGGCAGGTATCCCGGAGGACTTTCTACAAATCCCGCTGGGCCGGGCGGCCGACCCCGCCGAGGTCTCGGCGCTGGTTCTTTACCTGGCCAGCGACGAGTCCTCCTACTCGACGGCAGCGGAGTTCCTCATTGACGGCGGCCTCATCGCAGGCGTTCCGCACAAGACCTCATAATCATGCATAGATAGTCGTCAGAGCCACTCTTGGCCCGCTGACCACGGGCTTTTAGAACGCGTTTCACTTTTCGCCTAAAGCCGCTATCCTCGTCCACGAGAGTGATCTGGTTCACGTGTATCTGGAAGGACTAGCCAGTCAATGAAGACAAAAGGCGCGCTGATTCGCGAGCTCAACAAGCCGATCGTCGTCGACGACATCACGCTCGGCGATCCCGCTGAAGGCGAAGTTCAGGTCCAGTTGCACGCCGCTGGCATGTGCCATTCCGACTACCACGTGCTGACCGGCGCCACCCCGATGGAACTGCCGGTGCTGCCCGGACACGAGGGCGCGGGTGTCGTCACCAAGGTGGGCAAGGGCGTCACCTCCGTCCAGGAGGGTGACCACGTCATCTTCGCCTTCATCCCGGCCTGCGGTAAGTGTCCGCCGTGTATGCGCGGCTTCCGGTCGCTGTGCGATCGAGGCGCAATCCTGCTGGGCGGGAAGGCTATTTCGGATGGCACCAATCGCATCCATGCCGGCGACACCCCCGTCTCGGCAATGAACCTGCTCGGTACCTTCTCGCCGTACGCCGTGGTCCACGAGGATTCCGTCGTCAAGATCGATGACAGCGTGCCCTTCGAGTCGGCCGCACTGCTCGGCTGCGCCGTGCCCACCGGCTTCGGCTCTGCCACCAACATCGCCGAGGTCAAGGCCGGCGAAGACGTCATCATCGTCGGCGTCGGCGGAATCGGCATGAGCGCCCTGCAGGGCGCTGTCGTCTCCGGAGCCCGGTACGTCATCGCGATCGACCCGGTGCCGTGGAAGCGTGAGCAGGCCCTCAAGTTCGGCGCCACCCACGTCTACGCCTCGATGGCCGAGGCCATCATGCCGGTTATGGACCTGACCTGGGGCATCATGGCGCAGAAGACCATCATCACGGTCGGCGAGATGAAGGGCGAATACATCGAAGAGGCCATGATCCTCACCGCCAAGACCGGCACCTGTGTGGTTACCGGCATGGGCGCCATGGTCGACGTGGACGTCAAGTTCAACCTGTTCCTGTTCACCATGTTGCAGAAAACGCTGAAGGGCAACATCTTTGGTGGCGGAACCACACACACCGAGACCCCCCGCCTGGTCGGCCTGTACAAGCAGGGCCTATTGAAGATCGACGAGATGGTCACCACCACCTACAGCCTGGAGCAGATCAACGAGGGCTACCAGGACATGCTCGACGGCAAGAACATCCGCGGCGTCATCAAGTACACCGAAGCCGACTGGTAAGCCGAATCTTTCACCGGCAGTAACGCCACGCAGACGATTCCCCGGATTCTCTGCGTGGCGTTACTGTCGGTATATGGCCATCGACATTAGGCGCGCGAGTGAGCGGCTCGCGACCACAATCTCGTGGCTGGATTCCAAGCACTCGTTTTCCTTCGGCGAGCACTACGACCCGCACAACACCCATCACGGGCTGCTCCTGGTCAACAACGACGACATCGTGCTGCCGGGTGCAGGATTCGAGACGCATCCCCATCGCGACATGGAAATCGTCACCTGGGTCCTCCAGGGATCCCTGGTCCACCAGGATTCTGAGGGTAACGCCGGGGTGATCTACCCCGGTCTGGCACAACGGATGTCGGCAGGTACCGGCATCCTGCATTCGGAGAAGAACGACTCCTGGCGGTTGTCCGGAGAGCGGCATAGCGATCCGGTGCGATTCGTCCAGATGTGGGTGACCCCGGATGACTCCGGGATTGATCCCGGTTACCAACAACGAGAGATCGACGCAGAGCTGCTCGCCGGCGGGCTGGTGACCGTGGCCTCCGGAATGCCGCGGCACCGGGATCAGACCGCGATCACCATCGCCCAGAAGAACGCGGCGCTGCACGCGGCCCGTATCCGTGCCGGCAACAGCGTCGAGCTTCCCGCCGCACCCTTCGTGCATCTTTACGTCGCGCGCGGCGCCGTAGCCCTCGAGGGCGCGGGTGAGCTGACCGAGGGGGATGCCGTGCGGCTGACCGACACCGGGGCCGCCCGAGTCACCGCGACCATCGACGCGGAAATCCTCGTCTGGGAGATGCACACCCGTCTGGGCGGCTAGCGCGCCAATCGCGACGCTGCCGATGTGGGATCGATCCCCACTTGTTACCAAAGTTGACTGTGTTGCTGCTGTGATTATCGTTGACTGTTCAGGAACTTCACAGAAGGGGCGGCCGTGGGCATTTCACCCTTTTCTCGCCTTCGGCGGCCCACTTCCGGACGTCGCCTGATGACCGCAACCGCCGGCATGATGCTGATAGCCGCGCTGCCCGTTCCGGCCACCCACAACACCGCTCGCGCCGAGGCGGCTCACGATGCGGTGCTCGCGGCCATCGCCAACACCAAGGGCACCTTCCTGGTCTACAACTTCGGAGGCGGCAACCCGGCGCCGTTTCGCAACGCCGCGGGTAGTGAGTACACACTGGACAACGGCGGCCACCTGATGGTCATCAAGAGCGCCTCGTCACGGCTGCGCGCAAATCTGTTGGTGGACACCCATTCTGGGTATCAATCCCGATGTGAACGCGATGCACGCGCGCGTACCTCCGAAGGTCTGTGGCAGGCATCCGAGACATACAAGCCGATGGCCGCCTGGACGCTCATGGGCAAGCCCACCTTCATCATCAACGCCAACTTCTTTGACGTCCGCGGCCAACAGGGCGGCACCTGGAAGAGCACCGGATGCACCTCCCCCCTGGGCGCCTATGTCGATACCGCCAACGGCAGCGCCAACTACAACAAGCAGGTCACCGGAACCCGCGTGTACGCGGGGAAGCAGGCACTCTCCGGCGGTGACGAGATCTGGACGGCGCTGGCCACCATGGTCTTTTCTCCAGGTTCGGCGCCCGAGGTCATCGCCTCCGCGGGACCGAAGGACTATGGGTATGCCACCGCACCCCTAGAAGGCCTGATGGACAAGGGAGTTCAGTTCGTCGCGGTAAGCGGCTTGAAGCTGTTGCTTCCAGGATTCACCGAGCAGCTGAACGACCCGGGCCCAGCGGCCGCCCGCACCGCGCTCGGCTACAAATCCGCGACCGATGAGCTGATGGTCTTCCAGGGCGGCAGTTACACCCCCGACAACCTCCAGGATCTCTACCGCGGGCTGGGTGTCGACAAAGCCATCGCACTCGACGGCGGCGGCTCATCGGCCATCGTGCTGCGCCGCGATGCCGGTGGCATGTGGGCCGGATATGGCTCACCCAAAGGTAATTGCGATACCACCTACACCCTGTGCGATGCCGCGGGCGGAGTCGGCCGGGCGCTGCCCAGCTGGCTGGGATTCAGCTAGACGGGTTACTGCGGCGGTTCGATGGGGAGCGTTGGGCCACCGTACGGTGTGGGAATAGTGAAACGGCCCTTGGGAGTTGGATCTGCCCGCTTGCCGAGGTCAGCACCAACCGGTGGACCGGCGGTATCGTCGCCGGCCGGCCGCGGAGCGTTCTTGGCGCCACGAATCAGAACCGCTGGATCGGTATCGCGGCAATAGCCCGCGTACAGGAACGGCTCCGGATAGTCGGCGGCCGACACCGGTGGGCGTGGCGTCCCGTAGTCGCAGGTGTAGCGCGGGTAGATATCGCCGACAGCCCAGACTCCGTGATCGTAGAAGGTGTTACTGAGCGCCTCGATCACCGATCCGCGATAGGTGGGGAACAGTGCATTGAGCGCCGGCACGCGCACGTACGACAGCTGTGCCACCGTAGTGAGGTTCCCCAGCAGCTGCGCCATGGTGTCGGAGTTGTCGGCGAAAACAGCATCGGTGGTGGCCAGTGGTCCGGGAACCCTGTCGATCAGCGTGCGGAAACCGCCGTCCATCCGGGCCACCCCGCTCAGCGACCGATTCAAGCCCGGAGTGGTGCTGGCCAGGCCATTGTTCATCTCTGCGAGTGTGGACAACGTCACCCGGCTCTTCTTGAGGACGCTGACTGTCTCAGGAAGCACGGAATCCAGTGTGGACAAAAGGAATACGCCGCCGTCGATGATGTCGGTCATCTTGCGGGGCGCCTCGCGTGAAAGGTGGAGTTCCTTCTTGATGATCTCCAGCTTCTTCGTATCCGCCTGAGCGAGAGCACCATCGGCGTCGGCAAGTAGCTTCGAAAGTGACACCGGAACCGTCGCTTGGCCGCGCGTGATCACACTGCCATTGCCCAGATAGGGGCCGGCTGTCGTCACCGGTGCGAAGTCCACGTACTGCTCGCCGGCCGGCGAGAGACCGGATACACGCACGGGGCTGCCCACCGGGATCTTCACGTCGGATTCGATATGAATCACCGCGACCGGTCCGCGCGGGGAGGGCGTCACCGAGTCCACCCGTCCAATCCGCATACCGCGCAGTGCCACATCTTGGTTGGGGATCAGCCCTCCGGATTCGGGTAGCTCGATGGAGACCTGATAGGTCGATGCGAATGCCCGCGCCCGCAATGCGCCCACCGCCAGATAGGTGCACGCCACCACCAGGGTGGCCAGCAGCGCGAATCCTGAGAGCCAGAAGCGGTTGCGATGCCCCATCTTCACGGCGTCCACTACGGCGTTGGCCACTGACCTGATCATCGTGGCGGCTCCTGCGTCACAGGTACCGCACCCGGTACGGGCTCGATAACACCGGGCTCGGTGGGGCTGGGGCGTAACGGAACCGTCGGGACGTCCGGCCCCTGCCCCACCACGCGCTCCTGCAGGCGCCACAGGGTGTACTTGAAGGAGCCGACGAGTTTGGCCCAGTCATAACGTTTCGGCCCATGCAACCCGGGGTCGCCCTTGTAACCGATATCAGGAATGGAACCCAGCGCAATCTTGTCTATCGATGCCCGGGCGGCGAAGCCCGAGCCCGCCATGATCTTGACGATCGGGGGCATGAGCCGGTTGAGCGCGGCCAGGCTGGTGTCCGGACTGACCGCGATGTCGTTGAAGGAACGCGACAAGGTATTGAAATCCGCGATGACGCTGCGGCCGCTGGTATCGGTACCGGCGATCGAGGGGAACTTGGAGAGTTGTTTAGTGACCGCGCCAACCTGATCGGCCAGATCGGCGATGTGCGTCGCATTGACGGACAACGCATCGGTGGCGGGGGCCGCCGCCGTCAACAGTTCGGCGATCGTCTGATGCCGGGTATCGAGCTCGGCGGCCAGCTCAGCGGTATCTCGCAGCGCGGAATCCAGTTGGCTAGAACGAGCATTGAGTGTGCCGAGCAGCCGATTCGACTTGCCGATCAAATCTCCGAACGCAGCGCCGTTGGGACCGGTGGCACGACCGAGTCCGTTGACGGTCCCGGTGAGATTGCGCACCGCACCACCGTTGACGATGATCGCGGCAGAACTCAGCACCGCCTCCACTGTCGCGGCGGCCGTGGTCGATTCGAGGCCAAAGGTGTCTCCGTCACGCAACAGAGGCGCGTTGGGGTCGGCGGGGCGCGGCGGCTTCAGCGCGACGAACACGTCACCCAGCGGTGTCGCGGTGCGCAACTCCACCGTGGTCCCCTTGGGAATCTCCACGTCCGAACGGATTCGCATCGTGACCACTGCGGTGTAGTTGGTGGTGCTCATCGAATCGACTTCACCGATGTCGGCGCCACCCAGCTTCACCTTGGCGCGCGACGGCAGGTTCAAGATATTGGTGAAGATCGCTTTCAAACCGTAGGAGCCACCCGACATACCTGGTGCCGGAAGGGGCAGGCTGGCAAGACCGTTGGTGCTGCATCCGCTGGTCAGCAGTACAGCGATTGCGACGACGGGCCCCGCCAATCTTCGTAACCCGATCATTTCTGTCCCATCGCCGCAAGACCATCGAGAACGTAGGTCAATCCGAAGTCTGGCCCGTAGTCCTGCAGTGTGCCGGTGCTGCAGCCCAATTGGCGCAGCCCCAGGAGATTGCAGATTTCCTTGGCGGCCTGCGTGTCAAAGATGAGCCTGTCCACGGGAACGTGGGCGCGCACCACGTTGTTGACCGGGTCGACCACGTTGTAGACGTTGTCCGCCATCAGCGGAAGCAGGTCGAACCCTTCCGACAGCTCACGCCGGTTGTCGTACACGGCCTGGGCAATTTGGTTCGAGTTACCCACCGATTGCTTGATGGCATCGCGGTTCTGCTCGAGCAGTGAACCTGCTTGCAGCAGAATGTTGTTCAGTTGCTTTCCTGTGTTACCCGAACCCAGCTGCTCGTCGTCGAGCACCTGCGACAGCTGCCGGACCGTGGACGAGAACTCGCGGATGTTCTGGTCGTTACGTGACGCGGCCTCGAAAAGCGAACTGAGGCGGGTGATGATCTTGGTCAGCTGATCGCGAGTCATCGCACCGCCGTCCGCGCTCAGGCGGAGCGCCTTGGACAACTCGTCCAGAGATGCCCGCATCAATTCGCCGTTCCCGGACAGCGCGTTGGCGCTGTTGTTGACGACGTCCGCCAAAGGCCCGGCACCCTTACCGTCACCCTTCATCGCCTTGGAGAGCCTGTCGACCATGGCCAGCACCCTGTCGAACTCCACCGGCGTCTTGGTGCGGTCCAAGCCGATGATGTCGCCGTTCTTGAGCGTGGGTCCGCCGCGATACACCGGTGTCAGTTCGATGTGGCGGTCGGTGAGAATCGAGGTCGACACCGTGACGGCCTTGGCGTCCGCCGGAACCTTGACCTTTGAGTCGACCGTGAATTCGACCTCCATATAGGTGCCACGCGAGGTGATCTTCGTGACCTTGCCGATCGGCATGCCGAGCACAGACACCTTGTTATCGGGGTACAGACCCGAGACCGATTCGAATTGTGCCGTGATGGTGAGGCGATTGCTCCGCTCGCGCAGGTAGGTCCATCCGACCGCAGCCACCACCACCGCGACCACTACCGCCAGCGCCCCTGCGACCCAGATGATCCGCCGCGTCCGTGTGCTTATCGGTGTGCTCATTGGCAGTCCTTGAAGTATTCGATCATGTTGAACTGCTTGGCCCGTCCGCTGATCGCACACATCCACGAATCCACCGCCAGGCCGCCCGGCGCGTTCAGCTCGAGTGCGTTGCCATAGCCCGTCAGGTTCGTGACATTTCGCGCCGCGACCGCGGTTACCTGGAGAAGGCTCCGGAACAAATCGTCGTGGCCGCCGACCAAATTACTGAATGTCTTCACGTCGGCGATCAGTGCGTCGACCGCGCGCCTGTCCTTGACCACAATCTTGCTCAGGACATTCACGAGCTCGGTCACGGCTTGCATCATCGAGTGGAAACTCGCTCGCCGCGAGACGAATTCACCGAGCAGATCGCGACCCTGCACGATCAGCTTCCCGATATCGCCCTGCTGCCGGTACAGCGTGCCCGTCACCATCTCGGTGCTTGCCAGCAGTGTTCCCAACTGATCGCGGCGATGCGATATGACCGACGACAGCGTCTGGATGTTCTCCATCGCCTTGGGCAGCACCGCAGGCAAGCCTTCGAGTTGCTTACCGAGTATCGCCGTCGACTCCGCGATCTTGTCCGCGTCTACCTGCTCGAAGGTAGAGGTTGCGTCCTGCAAGGTGGCCTGTAGGTCGTATGGAACGTCGGTGTGCGCCAGATCAATACGCCGATTGGCCAGCTTCCCGTCGCCACCGTTGCGCAGTTCTACGTACTGATTTCCCAGAATCGTGGTGATCTTGATGGACGCCTTGGCGTCCTTGCGCAATGTGATGTCGTTGCGCACCCGCATACCGACCTCGATGCGGTCGTCAACGAGTTCGACGCTGGTGACGTTGCCCACCGGCACCCCGGCATACGACACGTTGGCGCCCGGTTGCAGCGACGCCGCCTGCAAGAACTCCGCGGTGTAGTGGGTGTAGCCGATGCCGATCGCCTTGACCAGCAGCATCGCCCCTACCAGGGAACCGATCACCGCAAGCGCGATTGCGCCCAACCACGTCTTGTTGTACGTCTCGACGGGGCGTTGCGAAATACGCTGCCACACACTGGGTTTATCCATCTGCAAGGTTCCTGCACTTCGGGGTGTATTTGGCCTTGTTGCCTGGTGTTGCGGCGTTCACGATGATCGGAACGACGTCATTGAGGCCTGGGAAGAATCCGGTGATGTTGAGATCGCAGACATAGCCGTTGATGAAGGCACCCTCTTGGGTGGTTCTGACGAGGCCCTTGAGAAGCAAGGGCAGATTGGCGCCGGTGAAGGCAAGCTGCGGTTCGATGCTGTTCAAGTGACTGACGAATCCCGGTTCTCGATGCAGGATTTCGTTCAACTGCGGGTACACCGTGTCTGTGATCTTCGACAAGCGGCGCACTGCGAAGCCCGTCGAACCGATCGAGTCCACCAATGCCGCGCGCCGGTTGTCCAGAATCGCCACCATCTCACGCGTGTGTGTCAGCACGGTGTCCAGGTTCTTATTCTGGCCCGCGAGCGTTTTCGTCAGACCGTTGAGATTGGTAATCACGTCATCGAGAACCTGATCCCGGCCCGCGAACGTCTCGGTCAGTTGTGATGTTTGGTCAACCAGCCCGACGATCGAGCCGGTATCTCCTTGTAGAGACTTAACGACGCCGTCGGTGAGGTTGTCGACCTCCGTGGGATCGAGCACGCTGAAGAGCGGTTCGAAGCCGTGCAGCAGCATGCCGATGTCGAAGGACGGCTCTGTCTGCTCCACCGGAATCACACTCCCCGGCTTGAGCCGATCGGTGCTGCCGGTCTTACCCAGCGACAAGCCGAGGTAACGCTGTCCGACGATGTTCTGGTACGTGATCGACGCAATGGTGTTGCCGTACAGGGGTTGCTCGGTTTGTACCTGGAATTCCACCTTGGCCAGATCACCGTCGATCGCGACCGATTCGACGCGACCGACGCGCACACCCGCGACCCGCACGTCATCCCCGTCACGCAACCCGGTGACATCGGTGAACATCGCGGCGTAGTCATAGGTCGAACCCGCGACCTCGCGGCGCAGGGTGGCGTACACCAGCCATGTCATCGCCAGCGCGATCACCATGAACACCGAGAGCCCGATCAATGGCCCGCGAAACCTCATCGCTGACCTCCCGACTGCACCTGCTGGGCAACAACGGGTTTGGTACCACGCGCAACCGGCCCAAGTAGCAGCTGAGTAGCCGAGGTTGCCGTACTGCCGGTGATCATGCCCAGTTGTTCGCGTTCACTGTTACTGCCGACGGGCCCAACATCCCCACCGTAGGAAGCGGGGGCGGTGCCCGCGGACTGTGGCGGGGGCTCGGCGTCACCCGGGTCGGCGGTGCCGGGGATGCGCGGCGACGGGTTGGGTTGCCACCACGGCAGCGGCGGGTTGGGGTCCACCAGGCTGGGATTCGGATTGTGCAGCGGTGGTCCCGTGACGATCAGATTTCCGTCCGGGCCGACTGTCGTTCCCGGCGGCGGCGCAAGATCGGGCGGCGGCTTGAAGTTTTGCGGCAGCAGCACCTCGGGGAGGTCTGGCCGTACCACCAGCTCTGGCGCTGTGAAACAGCTCGGTCCCTTCAGCTCCCCGTACTGTGGGCAATCGGCGCGGGTATACATCGTCGACGGTGTGAACGACAGGACCGCGCGGATGTTCACCGTGTCCTTTTCGGAATCCCACACATCGCTGAAGAACTTGTCGGAGAACACCTTCAGCCGCGTAGCGATCGGAAGAAACTGCACGGAGTTCTGGGCAAGCACGCCGACCACCGGAGTCAGCTTGGTCGTGATGTCGATCATCCGATCGGTCTGGTTATCCAGCGACTGCCGGACCGTACCGGTGGTGTGTAGTCCGGCGTTGAGCAGCGTCTGCAGCTGGTCCCGCTTTTCGGCCACCGTCTGCATGGGCTTGATCGCTTGATGCAGCGCATCGACGAGTTCAGGAGCAGTGCTCTGCAACCCCTTGGTCGCGTTGAGGAGCGCGGAGAGGGTGGACGGGCCGGTATCCGTCGCGACGATGTCGTTGAGTTGGTCGATGAGCCGGGTCAGTTGGCCGGCCGCATTCAGCAGCGTCGCGCGCCGACCCTCAGTTGCCGCGGCGATGACGGCGAAGATACCCACGGAATCGTCATCGCGGCCGCGGCCGTTGGCGAGAAGGATGTCGCGCAGCTTGCTGATGGTCGTCTGGAACAGCACCGTTGGCAGCTCGGCCTCTTCGCTGATGACGGTGCCGTTGGTGATCGCCGCACCGGGACCGTGGTCGACAAGTTCCACAGAGGAGACCGCGAAGACGTTACTGGGGACCACCCTGGCGGTGACTGACCGCGGGATCGTGTGCGCCAGATCCGGTTTCAGATCGATGTGGACGACATTGGGCCTACCGCGCTGCGAGGGAGTCAGGTCGTTGACCGAACCGACGAGCACGCCCTGGAATTTGACGTCCGATTTCGCGGGAAGACCGTCGCCTACGTTCGTGAGCTCTGCCACCACACGCACGTAGTTGTTGAAACGGCCGGTCGACTTGATGACCAGGGCGGTACCGACCAAGGCGGCCACGAGGGCGATCGCCACACCACACAGGAGGAGCTGGCGGTCCGATGGACCACGCCCGTCGGATTCAAAGGAGTTCGGCACGCAGCCCCCCTCCCGCACCGCACGCGTCGGTATGGCGCCACCACAGGATCCGAAGCATCACATCGTCCCTTCCGTCAGCCAACGCGGCCTGTAGTACCTACAGGTTCGGTCACGCCAACCCCTCCGATGTGACGCCGATTACAGGAATGTACCTGACGTACAGTTCTACGTATTACGCTTTACCAAACTTTTCTGAATCCAGATTCATATTTGCTGTCAGGCTCCCCCGAACTGCTTACGCAGTTCATTCTTGAGGACCTTGCCCGACGGATTACGGGGTAACGCTTCGACGACCACGAGATCCTTGGGGTGCTTGTACCGGGCCAATCGCTCGGTGAGAAACCCATCGAGATCACCGATGGTCAGTCCGTCACCGTGGATGGCTGCCACCGCCACCGGCACCTCGCCCCACTTCTCGTGCGGCCTGCCGATCACCGCTACCTCGGTGATCTGGTCGTGCTCGGCGAGCGCGTTCTCCACCTCCGCGCAATAGATGTTCTCGCCGCCGGAGATGATCATGTCCTTCTTGCGGTCCACCACCCAGACGAAGCCGTCCGCGTCCTGGCGGACCAGGTCACCGGAGTGGAACCACCCACCCGTGAACGCTTCGGCCGTGGCCTGGGGGTTGTTCCAGTAGCCCTGCATCAGCGTCGGCGCCCGGTAGACAATCTCCCCGACCTCACCGGCCGGCACATCGTTCATGTTGTCGTCGACGACCCGCGCGGACACCGTCGGAATCACCCGGCCGACGGACCCCATCTTCCGGATTGCGTCCTCCCCCATCAGCATGCAGGTGACCGGAGACATCTCGGTCTGCCCGAACGCGGCCAGGATCTTGGCGTCGGGGAACGTCTCAGACATCGTCCGCAGCAGCACGTCGCTGGCGGGGGCCGCACCCCAGGAGAGTGTCTTCAGTTTGATCTTGCGCGGGTTTGCTTGCTGGGCCGCGCAGACGGCTTGCCACTGAGCCGGGACCAGGAAGATCCCGGTGACTCCCTCGGACTCCAAAACGTCCAGCAGTGCCCCGGGATCGAAGGCGCCCAGCGGGTGAATGACCGTCGGCAGGCCCAGTAGCAGGCCGGTGATCATGTTGCCCACGCCGGCGATGTGGAACATGGGAACGCCGATGAATCCCACATCGGCGTTCAGATCAACGGTGGTGCTCAGCAGATAGCTCATGGCCTGCCCGGACAGATTGAGGTGCGTCAGCACCGCGCCCTTGGGCCGGCCCGTCGTCCCGGAGGTGTACATGATGAGCGCGGGGGTATCGCCGGGCAGATCCACCTCTGGGTGCGAGTCACCCACTTCGGTGATGAGCTCTTCGTATCCGAGAGCGCCGTCTTCGGACTCCGAGCCCGCGATGATGACCGTCTCCAGCGCAGGCACCTGCTGGCGTACGGCGGCCGCCACCGGAGCCAGCACCGTCTCGGTGATCGCTACCTTGGCCCCGCTGTTCTCAACCAGGAACGCTACTTCCGGTGGCGTCATCCGGAAGTTCACCGGAATGGCAATGGCTCCGAGTTCGTTGATGGCGAGCCATGATTCGACGTACTCGGGGCGGTTGAGCATCAAGATGAGCACGCGGTCCCCGAACCCGACACCCCGGCGGGACAGCGCATCGGCCAGGGATTGCACGCGCTGGTTCAGCTCTCCCCAGGAGATGCTGCGCCCGAGATACCGGATCGCCGTGGCATTGGGTTGCATGAGCGCATGCCGGGCCAGCTGATTACACCAGTTCTGCCGCCGCGCGCGGTAAGGCTGGTCAAGGCTAGCGGACGTCGCGGTCGCATCGATTGTGTCGGTCACAGACTCTCTCCTACTAACTGAAATTGGGGCGTCGGCCCTCGAGGAATGCGGCGAAGCCCTCTTGGGCATCGGGTGAAATCAACAGTTCGATCTGCCCCTCGCGCTCACGGGCGATGGCCTCGTCGAAAAGCTTGAGCGACACCGAATTCATGGCTTCCTTGGTCAGCTGCAACGCACGACGGGAACCATGGGCGAGCCTGCGCGCCGATTTCTCGACGCGCTCGCGCAGCTGATCCCCGGGCAGTACTTCGTTGACCAACCCGGCCGCACAAGCATCGGCAGCGTTGAGCGGTTGGGCCAGCAGCGCCATCGCGTTGGCCTTCACACGACCGATCGAGGCCGACACCAATGCGCTCGACCCTCCGTCGGGCATGAGCCCGATGTTCGCAAATGCCAGCAAAAAGAAGGCCGAATCGGCGGCATAAACCAGATCGCACGCCAGGCCCACCGACGCACCGATCCCGGCGGCCGCGCCCGTGACTTCGGCGATGGTGGGCACCGGACAATTCAGGACCGCGCGCACCAACCGCTCGGCGTTGTCCATCGTCAGTTCGGCGGCTTGTAGCGGAGTCAGGTCTCCGGCCCCCGCAGCCAGCTCGGCGACGTCGGCGCCCGCCGTGAACGCACTCCCCGGTGCACCCCCACTGATGACGACGACTCTCACGTCATCTCGCCCGGAAACCGAGTCCAGCGCTTCGATCAATCCGGCGGTGGCGGGCGCGTTGAGCGCATTCATCCGATCCGGTCTGGTGAACGTGATCCGCATGATGCCGTCCTCGACGGCTACATCGGGTGCGCCGACAGATTCATGGGGACTCAAGTCACTGCCTCCTGGGTTTGTCGCTTCGTCGCGTCAGCTCAAATATATTTGATATGACTTTAGATGCAAGGGCGTCACCACACAGGGAAATGGCAGGCAGATCGGATGAATGCTCCCCGGGCACAAACCCGTGAAATTCGCAGGCCGCAGCTGTCCGAAGAGGTTGCCGGCCGGCTCCGCGCGGCAATCATGACAGGTGAACTGCGTCCCGGTGAGTACATCCGGATGGATGAGACGGCCGCCCAGCTGGGTGTCAGCGTCACCCCCGTGCGCGAGGCGCTACTGACCTTGCGCGGCGAGGGCCTGGTCGAGGCCGTCCCTCACCGCGGGTACATGGCCGCCGCTTTGAGCCGGGCCGATATCGAAGACATTTTTGCGCTGCAGGCGCACCTTGCCGTCGAGCTGGCGAAGACCGCAGCCGAACGCATCACCGCGGAGCAGATCGACACCCTGGCAGATCTCAACGACACCCTGCGTCACGCCGCTTCGCCCGAATTGATCTCGGTCGCGGAGTTCGAGTTCCACCGATATCTCAACCACGTGGCCGACCGCCCCAAGCTGGCCTGGTTTCTACTGCAGGCCACCCGGTACACACCGCACATGATGTTCGCCTCGGCCGACGCGTGGGCCCAGCACGCGGTGGAGGCGCACGACAAGCTCATCGCGGCTTTACGTGCGGGCGACCTCGCCGAAGTGATTACCCAGACCGAGGTTCAATTCGTCGACGGAGCACGCCGACTCACCGAGTATCTAGACCGTGCCGGGATGTGGCCCGGGGGGTAGTGGGGCTGCCTGCGGCGGCGCCGGCGGCGCGATGGCACCCGACGCGATCTGCTCGGCGCGGCCCTTCAATCCCTCGGCGAGATGTTCGAGGACCTGGTTGGCGAGCTTCTTCACCATCGGCTTGGGGATCGGGAGTTTGGTCTCGACATCCATGTCGACCGTGAGCAGACACGTGGGCCCCATCGGGACGATCGAGAACGTCTGTTCCTGCTTCTCGAAGATGTCGCTCTCGAGCAGACGCGTCGCCACCTGCGCGGCGTTGAGGTATGCGATCTCCGCGACGTTTGTCGAAGCCATGCCCGTCATCTCCACCCTCAAGCGCACGATGCGGGGACGGCCGTCCGGGAGCCGATCCAGAATCTCGACGCTGGAGATCTCCTTGTTCCACTCGGGGTAGGCCTCGTAGTTGGTGACGATGGAGACGATCACCTGCGGCGGGGCGGCCACCTCGACGGTCTGACTGACGACTGGCATTGGTTCACTCTACCTTTGTAGTTGGCATGCGCAGGAACTCACGCACGAGCTCGTGCACTACGTCCGGGCATTCGAGATGTACGAAATGTCCACCGCCATTGATGATTTCAACGCGGCGATCGGGCAGATCCGGGCGCGCAGAATCTACCAGCCGCCACGTCATGCACCCATCGTTCCGGCCATGCAGGTAGAGCAGCGGGGTGCGCGCATCGTCTAGGAGAGATCGCTGGGTCTTCCAGTACTTCCGCGAAGGAACCAGGGCCCGCCGAATGTTTGCGCGGTAGTAACCGATGACGGCGCGGCGATTCCCCTTCTGAAGCATCGCCTCACCGGTGTACCGCAGGTCCGCGCGTGCGTCATATCCCGGGGACCATCGTCGCCAATACAGACGAAGAAGCCAGGGCAGCAACAACTCCGGCAGCACCGGAATCTGATGGAACATCGTGTACCAGCTCATCGACAGCTGGCGCCCGAGCACACCGGGCCAGCCGAGCGGCCCGATCGACGCGAAACTCGAACCGAGGACCTCGAACGGGGGCACGGCCATGGTGACAATGCGGGCGAACGGCGACAGCCGGCTACGAGCAAGGGCGTTACCCACCAGTGCTCCCCAGTCGTGACCGATATATACGGCGCGCTCGTCACCGCCCAGCAGCGTGTGGATGTCCAGGACGTCCTGCATCAGCGCACCCAGCCCGTACTCGGCGTCGGCCGGGATCTCACTGGGCGAGTAACCGCGAGTGAACGGCGCCACCACACGCCACCCGTCGGCGGCCAGCTTCGGCCCCAGCAGGCGCCACGTGTGGGCGGAGTCGGGGAAGCCATGTCCGCAGATCACCAGCGGACCGTCCTGCGGTCCCCAGCACAGTGCCTGCAATCTGACGTTGGGCAGATCCAAGGTCAGGGTGGAATCAGCGGCCACTACAGCTCCGCCACTACGGGGTGCCGTCAACGGACGTCGCTGTCGCGACGCCCAGCGGATCGTTGATCCGTGTTTCCTCGTCGCGAATCAACCCACGCAACAGCGTGGTGCTGAACTCCACGGCGATCTCCTGGGCGCTGCGGCGGCCGCTCGGGTTGAGCCAGCGGTAGGACCCGAGAACCATTCCGATGTAACCGAGCGCCATGACATGCGAGTCGCACTCGACGAACTCGGAGCTGGCGATACCCCGCTCGATGATGTTCTGAACCCGCTCCTGCACCATGTCCTCGCGCTTACGGATCTCGGCGACCTGTTCGGGCGAGAGCCACTCCGACAGGAACGGGTTCTC
The DNA here is from genome assembly GCF_001632805.1 of Mycobacteroides chelonae CCUG 47445. NCBI lineage: Bacteria > Bacillati > Actinomycetota > Actinomycetes > Mycobacteriales > Mycobacteriaceae > Mycobacteroides > Mycobacteroides chelonae. The sequence continues at coordinate 4,697,457 of NZ_CP007220.1, forward strand.
CTGGAAGTACACGGCGCCCTGCTCACGATTCGAGAAAATGAGCGCCAGCATGCGGCTCGTGCATTGGTAGAGCGATTCACGCGCCGACCATCTCGGGTCGTCCTGCAGGCAGGCCAGCGTCTCCTCGGCAGCCTTGAAGTAGATCTCATACAAGATGAGTGCCTTGGAGGCGAAGTAGTGATACACCGTCGCCTTGTTCAGGCCCGCGACATCTGCGATGTCGTCCATCCTGGTGCCGTGATAGCCCCGCGCCGCGAACAATTTGGAAGCCACCGCCACCAGTTCCTCGCGGCGGCCGGCACGGCGCTGCGAGGAATTGCCTGCCTTCGAGGCAGCGGGGACCGGTTGCATGGTGCCTCACTATATGCGCAGGCCTTCCACGCACGGACGAAATCCCGATCAACTGGTTGGATTATTCGGCCGTTATGTTCGCCGGCCCCGACGCCAGAAGCACGTTAAGCTGCCCCCGTCCGGCGCTCCATCGACCCTGAATAGGTAACCACATGACCAGTGGCCTGCGGGCCATGGTGGCACGCGATCCCGCGCAACCGCACCGCGCGGCCACCCCGCTAGAACTGCTTTTCGATCTCGTCTTCGTGGTCGCGGTCTCACGCGCCTCCGGCGCCTTGCACCACTTCTGGGCCGAGGGCCATTTCGCCGAGGGTCTCGTCGGGTACGCGATCGGCTTCTTCGCCATCTGGTGGGCATGGATGAACTTCACCTGGTTCGCCAGTGCCTTCGACACCGACGACTGGCTGTACCGCTTGACGGTGGTCGTCCAGATGGCCGGGGCGCTCACCGTCGCGGCCGGCGTCGAGCGAGCGATGACCCAAGCCGACTTCGGCATCGCCATCGGCGGGTACGTGCTCATGCGTATCGCCGCGGGCAGCCAATGGGTGCGCGCGGCCATCAGCGATCCGACCATGCGGGCCACCTGCCTGCGCTACGTCTCGGGTATCGCCGTCGTCCAAGCGGCGTGGGTCTGTTGGGGGCTCTTCGCACCGGAACATCTGCGCATACCGCTGTTCGTGGTGATCGCGCTGGCCGACCTGTCGGTGCCCGTGTTCGCCGAACGCGTCGCCCCCACCTCGTGGCATCCCCAGCACATCGCCGAGCGCTACGGCCTGTTCACCTTGATCGTGCTGGGCGAGTCCATCCTGGCCTCGGCGAACTCGATCATCGGCGGCGCCGAGGAAGCCGACCACACCGGCACCATGATCGGTATCGCGGTGGCGGCCTTGGTCATCGTCGCCGCGGTGTGGTGGATCTACTTCGACCAGGAACAGGAGTGCAAGGACGCCTCCCTGCGAGCGACCTTGCTGTGGGGCTACAGCCACTACTTCATCTTCGCCGCCGTCGCCGCAATCTCGGCGGGGTTCGAGATCGCCGTCGACGAAGGACTGGGCAAGAGTCACCTGAGTTCGACCGTTGCCGCCTTCACGATCACCGTCCCATTCGCCATCTATCTGGTGCTGGCGTGGCTGGTGCTGCTCCTGCAACGCCGCGACACCATATTGAATATCGGGCTACCAGCGATCGCCGTTGCCTCAGTTGCCATCTCGACGCTGCCGCACACGTTGTACTGGCTGGCCGGGTTGGCGGCGCTGGCCGCCGCGCTGGTCACCTGGCGACGCGTCGAGGACACCGAGCCCTCTTAACGGATCGGGCATACCTGTTCCAATGCCGCCAAGGCATTGACCGCATCGGCCATCTCCTCGCCCGGCGGCGCGAGCACACCGTCCACCGAGGTCGCGCCGGCCATCACCTCGGCGTAGTGCGCGGCGGCCGCCGCGGCGTCCAGGGCGCGGCTTTGCACTGTCAGGTCGGGCGTCTCGCGCGCGGCCGTCCGTAGCAGCGCGGCAATCGACCGATTTCGCGCGACGGCGGTCTGACGCACCGCGACCCCGTTCTGCTGCGAGAGTCCCCGCATCTGTACCCGCGCCCGATCGACCGAAGCACAGTCATGCGGCTCCGCCGCGGCCACCGGAGCCAACGCGGCCCACGCCACCACGAGTGCGACCAGCGGCCAACGCATAAACCCCTTCATACGCCGAATGGGAACCTCACGAGGATTTCCGGCTGGATTTCCGCGTGAGGTTCCCACTCGATGACAAAGAGGTTGGGCTACAGCGCCTTAAGCTCCTCGATGACCGCGGACACCGACTTCTTGGCATCCCCGAACAGCATCGAGGTCTGCGGCTGGAAGAACAGCGGGTTCTCGATACCGGCGTAGCCCGAGCTCATCGAACGCTTCAACACGATCACCGAGCGCGACTCGTCGACGTTCAGAATCGGCATCCCGTGAATCGGGCTGGACGGGTCGTTACGCGCCGCCGGGTTGGTGACATCGTTGGCGCCGATCACGATGGTGACATCGGTGCGGTTGAACTCGCCGTTGATGTCATCCATTTCCTTCATGGCGTCGTATTCGACGTCGGCCTCGGCGAGCAGCACGTTCATGTGGCCGGGCATACGGCCGGCGACCGGGTGAATGGCGTACTTGACCTCAACACCCTTGCTCTCCAGCAGGTCCGCCATCTCCTTGACGGTGTGCTGGGCCTGCGCGACGGCCAGACCGTAACCGGGCACCACGATCACCTGGTTGGCGTAGGCCATCTGGATCGCGGCATCGGAGGCAGACGTCGCCTTGACCGTGCCCTGCTCGGCCGAACCAGCGGCGGCTCCGGTGTCACCACCACCGAACGAGCCGAACACGATGGCCGGAATCGACCGGTTCATCGCGACGGCCATCAGGTTGGTCAGGATCGAACCGGAAGCGCCCACGATCATGCCGGCGACAATCATTGCGGTGTTGTTCAGCGCCAGACCTGCTGCGGCGGCAGACAAACCGGTCATCGCGTTGAGCAGTGAAATGACCACCGGCATATCGGCGCCACCGATGGGGAACACCACGAACAGGCCCATCACACCGGCGAACACCAGTACCGCGACGATCCACCAGACCGGCAGTCCGGGGTGCAGCCCGATGTAGACGGCGGCACCGACCGCGGCCAACAGCAGCACGATGTTGGACGCCTGGAAAAGCTTGGCGGACGCGACAAGCCGCTTCTCGACGTTCTTCGGGATGGACTCCTGCAGTTTGGCGAAGGCCACCAGCGAGCCCCAGAACGACACCGAGCCGATGACCGCGGCGAACAGCGATCCCACCACCAGCGCCACGGTCGGCGACTGATCCGGCTTGAACTCCGAAAAACCCTTCGTCTCAATGAATTCCGACCAGGCGATAAGAGCCACGGTGCCACCACCGACACCGTTGAACAACGCCACCAGCTGCGGCATGGCGGTCATCTTGGTCTTCAGCGCCGGCGGAATACCCAGTACCACACCGATACCCAGGCCGGCACCGATCAGAATCCAGTCCAGCGTGGTGGCGCTCTCGCTCACCTTGATCAGGGTGGCAAGTACCGCGATGCCCATGCCGACGGCGGCAATCCAGTTGCCGCGCACTGCGGTCTTGGGTCCGGTCAGGCCGGACAGGCCGTAGATGAAGAGGGCGAACGCAGCGATGTAGAGAACATCGACGAGGTAGTTGAGGCTTTCGGTGCTCACTTGGCCGCCTCTTTCTGCTCAGGCTTCTTCGACTTGAACATGCCCAGCATGCGGTCGGTCACCAGGAAGCCACCGATCACGTTCAGGGTTCCGAAGATCAGCGCGACGAACGCGATGATCCGGGTGCCCCAGCTGGCATCGGCGGGCAGGTTGCCCAGCACGATCAGCGCACCCAGCACCACGATGCCGTGAATGGCGTTGGTGCCCGACATCAATGGGGTGTGCAAGGTGTTGGGCACCTTGGAGATAACGGCGAATCCAACGAACCCGGCAAGGACCAGGATCGCGATGTTGGCCAATAGCTGTCCGTACATGTCTAGGAGACCTCCCGGGTAACGCAGGAGCCCGCGACGATCTCGTCATCGAAGTCCGGTGCCAGGGCGCCGTCCTTGATGAGGAGTTCGAGAACGGACGTGATGTTCTTGGCATACAGCTCGCTGGCGTGCTCGGGCATGGTGGCCGGCAGGTTGAGGGGCGAAGCGATCGTCACACCGTGCTTGACGACGGTCTGGCCGGGCTCGGTCAATTCACAGTTGCCGCCGGTCTCCCCCGCGAGATCCACGACGACAGAGCCGGGCTTCATGCCCTCGACTGCCGCCGCGGTCACCAGCCGCGGTGCCGGACGCCCGGGCACGAGCGCCGTGGTGATGACGACGTCGAATCCCTTGATGGCCTCTTCCAGCGCCTGCTGCTGCTTCTGACGCTCTTCCTCGGTGAGCTCGCGAGCGTAGCCGCCCTCACCGGCCGCATCGATGCCGAGATCGAGCCACTGGGCACCGACCGAGCGGACCTGGTCGGCTACCTCGGGGCGAACGTCGTAGCCGGTGGTACGCGCGCCGAGCCGCTTGGCCGTGGCCAGGGCCTGCAGACCGGCCACACCGACACCGAGCACCAGTACCAGCGCGGGCTTGACGGTTCCGGCGGCCGTGGTGAGCATCGGGAAGAAGCGGGTCGATTCGGTGGCCGCCACGAGCACGGACTTGTACCCGGCGACGTTGGCCTGTGATGACAGCGCATCCATCACCTGTGCGCGGGAGATGCGCGGAATGGCCTCCACGGCAAAGGCTTGTACGCCCGCGCTCTTGAGCGCACCGATGCTGTTGTCGGCATTGCGCGGCGCCAGGAAGCCGATGAGGGTCTGCCCCTCACGCAAGCGAGCGACCTCGGCGGGCGAGGGCGGCGCAACCTTGACGACGACATCGGCAGACCACGCGTCACCCACACTCGCACCGGCCTCGGTGTACAGCTCGTCGGGCAGCAGCGCGCGCTCTCCGGCGCCGCTTTCTATGACGACGTTCACACCCTTGCCAATCAGGCCGGCGATCGCTTTGGGCACCAGCGCAACGCGGCGCTCGTCCTCACCCGACTCTCGGACAACTCCGATAGTGACTGGTTGATCGGTCATCTACTCGCCCTTCACCCTGTGGTGCAGCATGCCGACGGATACTAAGGAAAGGCATGCTTGTTAACAAGTCTTCCGTTTTTGTAAATCCTGCAAAGGTCGTTAACCAGGGCAAGGACCGTGATCTGGCACGCGTTCCGACTCTCTCGGCAGCCCCGGCGGGGTGCCATCCCCGAACGGTCTGCCCCCCAGTGTCTCGCGTCCATGCGGGGTAAGCCAGCCACTCAGATCCGGCCCCTTCGGGACAATCCGAGTGGGGTTGATGTCGGTGTGCACCACGTAGTAGTGCTCCTTGATCTGCCCGAAATCGACGGTGTCACCGAAACCCGGTGTTTGGTACAAATCCCGCGTGTACGCCCACAGCACCGGCATCTCGGTCAGCTTCTGGCGATTGCACTTGAAATGCCCGTGATACACCGGATCGAACCGGGCCAACGTGGTGAACAGCCGCACGTCCGCCTCGGTAATGGTGTCGCCCACCAAATATCTTTGTCCGGCAAGCCTTTCCGACAACCAATCGAGTGCGGTGAACAGGCGATCGTAAGCGGCGTCGTAGGCGTCCTGGCCTCCCGCGAAGCCGCAACGGTAGACGCCGTTGTTGACCTCTGTGTAGACGCGGCGGTTCACCTCGTCGATTTCGGTGCGCAGTGCCTCGGGATACAGCTGCGGCGCACCCGGCCGGTGGTGCTCAACCCATTCGGTGGAGAAGTCCAGCGTCATCTGCGCGTAGTCGTTGGTCACGACCTCCCCGGTGGCCTCTTCCACGATGGCGGGCACGGTGATGCCGCGGGGATAGTCCGGATACCGCTTGAGATAGGCATCGCGCAGGAAGTGGATACCCAGGACGGGATCGACACCACCCGGGTCCAGATCAAAAGTCCAGCTGCGCTTGTCGTGTGTGGGGCCGCAAAGCCCGAGAGATAAGACGTCTTCCAAACCGAGGAGGCGACGGACGATGAGCGTCCGGTTCGCCCAGGGACAGGCGCGTGCGGCGACGAGCCGGTACCTCCCAGGCTCGACCGCGTAGCCGTCGCGGCCGTCCGCGGTGATCCGCGTATTGATGTAGTTGGTGTCCCGCTTGAACTCACCGGGCTCGACGTACTTGGTGTTCTCCGGGTTCTGGCTCACACACTCCAGTCTGGCACCGTCAGCATTCGAGGCAACGTCCTTCAGCCGGCCGATCCGTCAGGTTCGCCCTTCTCGTTCAGCGGGTGGCCACCCTTGACGCCTTGGACGATTCCTGTTGGAAAGGCCGACGACGTATTGGAGCCTGCAGTGGGCGCATCAGGTATCACCAGGCATGTGGTGTCCATCGCGACGCCCGGCAGATTCGGCCAGCCCCTATCCGAGTGATACTGGGCGAAAGCGTTGATCTCCATGTTGACCGTTCCCTGACCATCCGGGTCGGGCTCCACACGGTAGGCCGTCAGCTGTGCCATGGCGGCATTTTCGGGGTCCGCTGGCGACTTCTCCAGATTTACTTCAACACCCGACAGGGTCTGGGGTGCGCTTGCCGACGACATGGGCCGCGCCACGGAGCCGCAGTGGGCATAGGTCAGTACCCATCCGTTCTGCAGGGCCTTCCGTGTCTCTCGGGTGACAACGTCCGATGGATCGCCGTGTGTGAAAGACGCAGTCCTGACCACCGACTCACGTGAGATGTTGTTCAGCCCGTTGTACGAGGCGTGGTACGCCTTGGCGGGAGCAAGCCAGGCATCCGCCGTCAGCCGGGCAGATCGCGCCGAGTCCATAGCGTTCGGCTCGAAGGTGTCGGGATGCTTAGGACACGATGCGGCCAGCACGAAAACCAGCAACAGCGCCGGTGAAAGTCGTAGGACCTTCACTTCGGGATCACCTCACCCCATGGCCGATAGCGCGTTTCGCCACCGAACGATATTCGGTTGTTGACGAAATCATCCCTCGGGATTGTCATCTTCTGTCCAGAAGAGGGCTCGTAGATTTCCAGTGAGTCGCCCTGCATTCCTGTCACCAAGACGATGTGCCCGTTCACTCCGCTGCCGACGAACAGCGGAACTGACTGACCGGACTGGACGGCCGCACTGATCGCCTGATAGTCACCCGACGGGCCCAGCGGATTAGCCACCTCGAATCGATACGCGCTGCCCGGGACGCCGGGACCGCCGGGCTTGCCCATCTCGTCAGCGGCACCGCCCGGGGGTGTCCCCAACGACTCGGGCCAGGTCGTGCCCCAACCCGGGACGATCGCGTTGTTCGTCGAATCGTGCATTTTCTTGGCTTCATCCGCGAACTTGGATGTGACCTCGGCGCTGGTTATCGATTGTCCAGACTGTGGCGGTTCGGACCCGGTCGCGTCATATCCCGTGAGCATCTTCATCGCGTACACCGGATCGTTGATCATCTTGGCGACGACAAGCGAGGAAGACCCGCAGGTGGTGCCATCGGGTTGCGTCAGGACGCCCGGATGATTCTTCGCGTACTCCACCGGGTCAAGCTCACGCACCTGTTGATCGTCCATGAGCGCCAACTTGTCCGAGAAGCGTTGCAGCGTACTAATATCCCCTCCCCGCGCGAGAGCCGAGATGATCCAGTTCCGTCGGGCCTCATCCTTCGCGTTGTCGAGCATCGCTTGCGCCCTGGCGCGATCCTCAGGGCTCATCGCCGCCAGGTTGGCATCCGCGCGCTCCTGCACGCCCGGCCGCAAACCGGTCCCGTCCTTATGACCATCCGGATCGTCCTTGACGCCCGACCAATTGTTGACCGAACCGATCGCACCCGCCGCCACGGAAGTGTGGTCGGGCAGCGTGATGCCCTCCACCGCTTTCCCGAGTTCACCCTTCGCGGTGTTCACCGCCTTGTCGGCGTCCCCGTACGCGCCCGCGAGTTCTTCGACACCGTGCACGACGTCGCCCACAAGCTTCCGGACATATGGAATGGCGTCCCACGGCGCCTTGGGGATGTTGCCCCAGTCGACGTCGTCCTTGAGCGAGGCAAATGCGTTGTGCCACCGTTCCCGCGCCTTCTCCATGGACCCGCCGAACGTGTCGAGCGAGGCTGCCACCCCGGTAGCGGCCGGACCGATCGTCGTGGATCGTGTCTTGAAGTTCGCAATGCTGGTGCGCGCCTTGTCCCCGGTCGTCTCACCGTACGGATCGCCCGGCGTGCGCCCCCACACCGTTTCGGGGATCGTGTTCTGAGCCTGCTGAACATCGTTGGCATGCCATTCCCCCATGGCGGGCGCCATCTCGCGCCAACGAGCGGCTACCTCGCGCACGGTGGCCGGGTCCGGAGGAGGTGGCTCGGTGGCCACCGCGATGACCTTCCGGACAGCACTGACGACCTTGCGCGCTATCGGCCAGACCGTGCTCACGGTGATCTCACCGATCTGTCGCAGATCGGCGATTACCTGCTCCAGCTGTTTTTGCGTATCACCCAGCGTCATCACGCACCGGCCCTAGTTGAGCACCGGAAACTTGATTCCGGTGTCGCTGAGATTCCCCGCGTTGCGCTGATCCATCTCGACAAGAGCCTTGGTGCACGTCCGGATGTTCTGCGAGATCTCTTTTTGCACAGCGGCAACCGTGCTGAGCGCGCCGGATACCCGGCTCCGCGCAGCGTTCATCGCATCGCTCAGGTCACCGAGGTCCTTGCCCTCCGTGGCACGCAACTTTCCCTTGGCGAACTCGACGTGGGTATCCGTTGCGTCGAGTTGTGCCGCGCATTTCTCCGTAGCTACCGGGTCGATCTTCATGGGCTCCCCCTCCAGACATGCCCTTTCCGCATGTTAGCCCGGAACGGGTGGCCCAACCACCCCTTGGGGATAGACCGTCTAGCGGGGCAGAGCAGCGGTGAGGTAGTTGCCCTGTTCGATGAGTTCGACGACGTCCCGCGGCAGATCGGGAATGTCGATTCCGTAGGCCGCGGCCAGTTCCAGGGCATGCGCGCCGTGCACCGTCCACCCGCGCGCGGCGAACCACTCCGCGACGTCAGCCCTCTCTTCGTCGTAGAACAACGAGGAGATATCCACCTTCGACATGGGATGGCTATCGTCGGCGTACTTCTTCTGGACCTCACCCCACTTGGCGATATCGGGCCGTCCGCGCGTGGCTTCCACGGCGACCTGGCTGCCCGGCGCCGAGAGCGCGACAACCCGCTCGAACAGCAGATCCTGTGCCGCAGACGGCAGATAGACGATCAAGCCCTCCGCCGACCACGCCGTCGGAGCCTCAGGGTCGAAGCCGGCGGCGAGTAGAGCAGCAGGCCAATCGTCGCGGAGGTCCACGATGACCTCACGCCGGTCACTCGTGGGGGTGGCGCCCTGTTCGGCCAGCACACGGTCCTTGAACTCCAGCACCTTAGGCTGATCCAACTCGAAGACCTTGGTGCCGTCTGGCCACGGCAACCGATGCGCCCGCACATCCAGCCCGGCAGCGAGAATCACTGCCTGCGTGCAGCCGGACTTGGTCGCGTTTACGAAGAATTCGTCGAAAAACCTGCTACGAAGACCGATCTGGCGAAATGCGGTCGTCGGGTTCAGCGCCTGGGCATCGGGATTGTCCAGCAGCCCAATCAGATGCGGCTCACCGGCGGCCCGCACGAAATGCTCCGCGTACTCGTCGCGCACCAGGGGATCAGGCTGCGCGTTCTCGACCGCGCGAGCCGCCGCGACTCCCAGGGCGGTGAACCCGACGCTCGACACAATGTCCCAGGAATCGCCCTCGCTGCGCGACCAGTCCTTGTCCTCGATATTGGTCATCACGTTTCCTTTCAGGCAGGCAGTGTGCAGGTCAGGTAATGCATCGAACCGGCGAGCTCCCGGATGTCCTCGGGGACTTCCGGATACTGCACGCCATAGCGTTCTGCCAGATCAAACATGTCCACCCCCAGCGTGTTCCATCCTCGTGTGGAGAACCACTCGACGGGCGGCGTCTTCTCCTCGTCGTAGAACAGCTCGGTGATGTCGATCTTGCCGAAGGTGTCCTTCTCGGATCGGTACTTCTGCTCGACCTTGGCGAATTGGCTCACGCCCAGCACGCCCGTGGGGCCCTCGATCGCGGCACGACTGCCGGGGGCCGACAACTCAACAATCCTCTCGAACAACAGCTCCTGCGCGACGGCAGGCAGATACGGCAGCAGTCCTTCGGCTGACCATGCGGTGGGCTGGCTGGGATCAAATCCAGCCTCCTTGAGCGCGGCCGGCCAGTCATCACGCAGGTCCACGGCCACCGCCCGACGATCACTGGTCGGCGCTGCGCCCTGCTCGGCATACACCCGGTCCTTGAAGGCCAAGACCTCTGGCTGATCCAACTCGTAGACCGTGACCCCGACGGGCCAGGGCAGCCGATGTGCCCGCGCGTCCAATCCGGCGGCAAGGATGACGGCCTGTCGGATGCCAGAGGCGGCGGCATCCAGGAAGAATTCATCGAAGAACCGGCTGCGCATACCCATCCCCCGCAGATACTCGAACGGGGATGCCCGGGGCACATCGCGTTTGGTGATCGTATCGATCAAATGCGGTTCGCCCGCTGCGAGCACGAAATGCTTGGCGAACGGGTCGACGATCAGCGCGTCCGGCCGCTCACTCTCCACGGCACGCTGCGCACTGACCCCCAACGCGGTGTATCCCACGCTGGACACGATGTCCCAGGAATCGCCCTCGCTGCGCGACCAGTTCTTGTCCTCGACGTCTGTCATGGCGCCCTCTCAGCTTGTCCGGGTAGCGGTGAAAAACTTGGTACGAAGCAATGTTTCGAATGAGCGGGGCTGTTCCCCGAACGGCCGGCCGTATCCCACGGCCGCCTCCACGAGATCGATTCCCGCGACAGTCCAGCCTCTTTCAGCAAGCCACGACTTGGTATCACGGCGGGGATCGTCGTACCAGAGTTCGGACACCTTGGGCTGACCCGAAGAATCTGCATGCGACGGCATGTCCTGCTCAAACTGAGCAATCTCCCCGGGCCCGGGACCCAGCTCGGCCGCGATCCGGCTTCCGGGGGCCGACAGCTCATGCAACTTCTCAAAGAGTGCGTCTTGCGCCGATCCGGGCAGGTAGGGCAACAGTCCTTCCAGAGCCCATGCGGTGGGTTGTTCGGGGTCGAACCTGGCTCCCACCAACGCCTTCGGCCAGTCATCGCGCAGGTCGACGGCCACCGGCACCCGGCCGGCTGCCGGACCAGCCTCCGCCCCGGCAAGTACCTGCTCTTTGAACTCGAGAACCCGCGGTTGATCCACCTCGAAGACGGTCGTGCCCGTCGGCCAGGGCAATCGGTATGCGCGGGCATCTAATCCGGCGGCCAGAATGACAACCTGCCGCACGCCCGCACCGGCTGCGTCGGCAAAGAAGTTGTCGAAGAATCGTGTCCGCACACCGACCCATCCGGCATTGGCGCCAGCGAGGCCGCTGATGTCTCCGGCGGCCACGGCTTGCGCCAATTGCGGTTCGCCGGCGGCGGCAACGAACTTCTCGGCGTACTCATCGTGTGCCAGTGGGGGATCCAGTTTCGCGTCGAGTGCTCGGGCGGCCGCGACCGCCAGCGCGGTGTAGCCGACGCTCGTGACGATGTCCCAGGTGTCTCCGTCGGTGCGTGCCATGGTCATGCGCCCAGAGAGGCGGTGAAGTATCGGCTCTGTCCCATGGCATCCGTCAGTTCATGCTGGCCTGCCAACGGAGCGCGGTTGTATCGCTTCAGCAGTTCACCCGCCGTGGTGGCCTCGACGGTCCAACCGTGACCGGTCAGCCATTGCGCCGGATCCTCGCGCTCGTCAGCGAACCACAGGCTCGATGGGGGTGCATCCTCCTCAACGATGCTCTTGAAGATCCGGCGCAATGCGCCCTCTTCGTTCTCCATCGCGCTCGACATCCGATCCGCCTGGGTGCCGGGAGCACCGAAATCCTCTACGGCAACGCGGCTTCCGGCTGCGGACAGCGTGACAATGCGCTGGAAAAGCAGGTCCTGCGCGGTACCGGGCAGGAACGGAAGCAGCCCCTCGGCCAGCCAGGCCGTCGGCTGGGTGGGGTCGAAACCCGCTGCCGTGAGCGCCTCGGGCCAATCGTCGCGGAGGTCGACGTGCAGGTCGTGAACGGTAGTCGTCGCCTGCACCCCGTGCTCGTCGAGAACCCGTTTCTTGAACTCGAGCACCTTCGGAAGGTCGAGTTCATAGACCGTGGTGCCCGGCGCCCAGGGCAGCCGATACCCGCGGACGTCGAGCCCCGCCGCCAGGATCACCGCCTGGCGCACACCCGCGTTTCCCGCAGCCAGGAAAAACTCGTCGAAGTACTTCGTCCGCGCCCCCAGATAACTCGAGAACAGCTGCACGTCGGGCTCCTGGGCGACGGTGGGGTCTTCCAGGAGCTCGGAAAAGATCGGCGCCTCAGTCTTGGTCGCGGCCACAAAGTGCTGCGCATAGTCGTCCCGCGCGAGCGGCTCTGCCTTACGCGCCTCGACGGCCCGCATGGCAGAGACAATGAGCGCGGTCGCGCCCACGCTCGTCACGATGTCCCAGGTGTCACCTTCGGTTCTGGCCACAGCAGTGTCTCCCATCAAACGCGCATGTCAGGTGTGCGTACATCTAAAAATGCAGGTCACGGGGCTTTACCCGTAAAAAGTTCGCACAACTAACTACAGTACGCCGATTGACTGGGAGCGCCACTGATCCTTTTCGAGACGACAAATGCGCGAGGGCTACTTGCCCTTCCAGACGGGTGCACGCTTCTCGGCGAACGCCTGTGCACCCTCCCTGGCATCCTCGGAGACGAAGATCGGCATGAGGATCTCCCCCCTGCTTGGCGAAGGCTTCCTCCGGCGCCCAGCTCGCTGACTCGATGACAATGCGCTTGGTGGCCGCGACGGCGAGGGGCCCGTTCGCGGTGATCTTGGCAGCCAACTCCAGCGCGGCCTCCAGCGCCTGACCATCGTCGACGAGCCGGTTGATGAATCCGTACCTGGCGGCGTCTTCCGCGGTGAACGAGTCTCCCGTGAGCGCCAACTCCATGGCTACCTGGTACGGGATTCGCTTCGGCAGACGCAACAGGCCACCGGCGCCGGCGACCAGACCACGCTTGACCTCGGGGATGCCGAACTTGGCGCTGCGGCCAGCCACCACTAGATCACAAGACAGCACGAGTTCGGTGCCTCCCGCCAGGGCGAAGCCCTCCACCGCGGCGATGATCGGCTTGCGGGGCGGCACGTTGGTGAAACCAAGGCCGCGCTCAGACAGCACCGCCTCGCCACTCACGAATGCCTTGAGATCCATTCCCGCACAAAAATTTCCACCCGAGCCGGTGAGAATGGCGACGGACAGGTCATCGGAGCTGTCCAGCTGATCCGCCGCTGCGGCGAGACCCTGACTGACGGCCCTGTTCACCGCGTTGCGCGCGTCCGGACGGTTGATGGTGATCAGTAGGACACGGTCACGCTGTTCGATCAGGACTTCGTCGGCCATGACATTCCTCCAGGTGGTCGGTGAGTTTGTTTCTTGATGCTAACCAGTAGCCGGAATCAGGCTGCGAGCCACCGAAAGCAACCTCGGAACGCCCTGGTCCAGCTCAGCGAAGAAGGGGTCGTCGGTGGTTCCGGCGAGATGGCGCTGATAGGACACCTCCAGCAACGTGGCGAGCTTCCACCCACCCAACACCTGGTAGTAGATCAAATCCTCTGGTGTCCAATAGCTTTGGTCACCGGTTCGGGCTCCACGATAGGCCTCAGCGATCTCGGCGTGCGAGGGGCAACCCTCTTGCGCGGTCACCGACCCGGTGAGCTCCGACATGGCGACCTCCCCTCCCGGTTCGGGTGTCATGTACAGCAGATATCCCAGGTCCGCCAGTGGATCGCCGACGGTGGCCATCTCCCAGTCCAGTACCGCGGTAATCCGCGCCGTGGCCGCGTCGACCAGCACGTTGTCCAGCTTGTAATCGCCGTGCACGACGGCCGCGGGACGGTCTCCCGGATAGTTCTGGGTGAGCCACGCGGTAATGGCCGTGTGATCCTTCAGATCACGGCCTGTGGGCAGCTCCTTGATGGACTCCCATTGCCCACCCCATGTCTTCAATTGTCGTGCCAAATAGCCCGATTCACGACCCAACTTGGCCTCCACCAACCGCATCGGGTCCGCATTGTGGATCTCGGCCAATGCGACCGCCAGATCGAGCACCAGCTCCCGGCGCGCCGTGCCGACGAACCACTCCGGCGAGACGTCCCTGATCACCTCGCCTTCCTGACGCTCCATCAAATAGAACGGGGCGCCGAAGATCTCCGCATCGGTGCTGGCCAGCGTCACGCGCGGAACCCGCACCTGCGCCGCGCTGAGCGCGTCGAGCACCCGGTACTCACGCATCACGTCGTGCGCACCGGCCTGCAGCCGCCCAAACGGCGGGCGCCGCATAATCCACTGCGCACCAGAGCTTCCCGTAACCACGTAGGTCAGATTCGAATGTCCGGCCGAGAGCCTGCGGACGCTGACCTCCTCCCTCAGCTCGCGGCTGAGGTACTCCAACAGGCTCGCGGGAATGGCATCGGCGTCCAGCGACACGTCGCCGGCGGGGCCTTCGGGTGAAGCGGACACGTCCTTGTGCATGGGTCATGTTTACCTGACGACACAAACGATGAGTGAGGGGCCGGGACATTCCTTAGCGGTTCACGCTGCCAACTGGGCCGATGTCCCTCACTATTGGTGTCCAATGAACCTCTCTGCCCGCCTCGTCGTCATGAACTTCCTGCAGTTCTTCGTGTGGGGAGCCTGGCTGTTGACGCTCGGGGCGTACTGGTTCAATGCGAAGCACTGGTCGGGAGCGCACTTCGGGGCCGTCTTCTCCACCATGGGTATTGCCGCGATCCTGACGCCGCCGATCATGGGGGTGATCGCCGACAAATGGGTGAACGCCGAAAAGCTCTACGGGATCTTGCATCTGGGCGGAGCCGCAGCGCTATTCAGCCTCCCCCAGGTGAACAGCCCCACCGTCTTCTTCTGGGTTCTGCTGCTCAACATGCTGTGTTACATGCCGTCGCTGTCCCTGGCCATCACCGTCGCGTTCAACGCCCTCAAGGATGCCGGCAAGGACACCGTCGTGAGCTTCCCGCCGATCCGGGTGTGGGGCACCGTCGGATTCATCGCCGCATTACACACGGTGAGCCTGCTGAAGCTGGAAACCTCGGCCGGTCAGTTCTACGTCGCCGGAACGGCGGCACTACTCCTGGGGCTCTACGCGTTCACGCTGCCCGGCTGTCCACCGAAGCTGGACGGCACGCGCAGCACCACATTCGCCGACAGATTCGGCCTCACCGCCTTCACCCTGTTCCGTCACCGCAATATGGCCATCTTCTTCATCTTCGCGATGCTGCTCGGCGGTTCCCTGCAACTCACCAACGCCTACGGCGACACATTCCTGCACGACTTCGCCACCATCGACGAGTACAAGGGCCTCTTCACCGTCGAGCATCCGGCGATCATCATGTCCATCTCACAGATCTCCGAGACATTGTTCATCCTGGCGATCCCATTCTTCTTGCGCCACTTTGGAATCAAGGGGGTCATGCTCATGAGCATGACCGCTTGGACATTGCGTTTCGGGCTCTTTGCCTATGGCGATCCCGGCGCCGGGCTCTGGATGATCGTGTTGTCCTGCATCGTCTACGGCATGGCCTTCGACTTCTTCAATGTCTCGGGCCAGCTCTTCGTCGAGGACCAATGCGACCCCGCGATCCGGGCGAGCGCGCAGGGCCTGTTCATGTTGATGACCAACGGGGTCGGCGCCATGCTGGGCAGCCTCATCAGTGGAGCCGTCATCGAGTACTTCTTCACCTATCCGGATCAGAGCAAGGACTGGCACGGTATCTGGTTGAGTTTCGCCGGGTACTCGTTGGTGGTCGCGATCGCGTTCTTCCTGCTGTTCCGCCACAAACCGGGCGAGAACGCCGTCGAAAACGCGCCCGCTACCGTGGGGGTGTGACGATCTCCGATGCTGAATCGACCGCCTCCCCCGCAGACAGCCCTGTGGAGGGCATCTGGAACTTCCGGGACGTCGGCGGTGCGGATTCGCCCGTCACACTCAGGCCCGGGGTGTTGTTTCGGTCCTCTGAACTGAGCGGTCTGACCGCGGCAGGCGCCCAGACACTGCGCTCCCTCGGCATCACCGATCTGTACGACCTGCGCAGCCCCACCGAGATTGCACGCACCGGTTCCGATCGGGTGGACGATGCAATCCGGGTACACGAGGTTCCCTTCGCCACCCCAGCTGCCGGGGAGGAGCGCGCTCCACACGAGATCGCCTATCGGCAGATGATGATCACGAGTATGACTTCGGGCCGGGGCCCTGATCCGGCATCCCAAGTGGAGTTCATGCTGGCCGAGTACCGCCGGTTCGTCGAACTCCCCGGCACGCTCGTCG
The DNA here is from genome assembly GCF_001632805.1 of Mycobacteroides chelonae CCUG 47445. Taxonomy (NCBI): domain Bacteria; kingdom Bacillati; phylum Actinomycetota; class Actinomycetes; order Mycobacteriales; family Mycobacteriaceae; genus Mycobacteroides; species Mycobacteroides chelonae. Next base: position 4,713,791 of record NZ_CP007220.1, read on the forward strand.
CCCTCAAGGCAGTGGCCAACCAACTCGCCAGCGGTGCAACGGCTTTGGTGCACTGCGCGGCAGGCAAGGACCGTACCGGTCTTCTCATCGGGGTATTGCTGCACACGGTAGGCATCGACTACGCCGATATCGCCGCGGACTACCTGCTCAGCAATGCGGCGATCGGCTCGATGCGGGCCCATATCTCCGCACAGATGGCTGCCGCCGAACCAGAGCTGGCGCAGACCATGGCTGCGATGCTCTCCGATGAGGTGCTCGGGGTTCGCGAGGAATACCTCGACACCGGATTCAGCGAAATCGCAAAGCTTTTCGGGTCACCCGAGGCGATGGTCACTGCTGCCGGAATCGACGGCGATGGCCTTGCGGCACTGCGCAAAGCACTGACCTAGAAGACGATTCAGACCAGTACGGCACCCAGCCAGATACCTGCCGACACCATCGCGCCCGCCATCTCGATGCCGATCGAGGTGGCGACCGCCTTCACAGCCGTGACGGTCGCGGCCCACGCCTGCTTCTGGCTGCTGCGGCGCAGGAATTCCGCGAGGTAGATACCGAGCACGAAGCCGATCACCAACCCCACCACCGGGATGATGAAAAACCCGATGATCGCTACGGCGCCGCCGAGCATCAGGCTCAGCGTGGGCACGCCTGCCTCGCGCATGCGCGCAGCGGGCCATACGTATTTCACCACCGTGGTCACGACGGCCAGTGCCACCACAATGCCAAGGACCACCCAGGCTTTCGTGCTCGATTCGATGAGGGCCCACGCCCCGATGGAGAGCACCACCAGCGTTGTTCCGGGAACCATCGGCACCACGATGCCGACCATTCCGATGGCTATCCCCAGGGCGACGAGCAGCAGCCCACCGACACTCATCAGCGGAGCGGCTAAGTCAGTTCGACATCGCTGGCAAGCCAGCGTCCGTCGACCTTCTCCATGGTTATCTGAACGCGGCTACGGTCCATGCGTGCATCCGGAACCGCCACATTGGACACTGCCTGATCGATGAACATCAGCACCTCGACCTTGTCGGGCGTCGCCGACTTCACCGCGGAATCGACCACAACACCCGTTGCCTTGGCCTTGTTCTCGATCATGACCTGGCGCAGCGTGGTGCTGGACTCGGAGTACTTCTGCTTGAAGTCACCGGTAGACCTGTCCAGCGTCTTGCTGGAACTCTCATCGAGTTTGGCGCTGTCCACGTTGATCATGACGTTGGCGAATTCCTGTGCCGCGGCCAGTGCCTCACGAGATGACCGCTCCTCGATGCGCTGTTCTTCGTAGAGCCGCCCGATGATGGCTGTCCCGGCGGCGATCGCGATGACCACCAATGCGGCGGCGGTCAAGGCCCAGTGACGGGCCCGGAACCGCTTCGGGCCCTGTTCCTCTTCGTCCGGTTCGAGGCTGATGTCCTCGTCATCGGCGTCCTTCGAGGCCTCGGCGTCCTTCGAATCCGTGGAGTCTTTCTCAGATGTGTCCGCATCGAGGTCAGCGACCTCTTCTCCAGCAGCTTCCGTTGCCTTGTCCGCCGAGGATTCGACCTTCTCCGCATCCGAGGTCACCGCAGACTCATCCGCGTTCTTGGCGTCCTTGCCGGCAACGTCATCTGCCATGGTTGTGCTCCTTGCGCGTGTTGCTTGGTACCGGTCCGAACGTACCTAGCGTCCGGTAGGTGGAGTATTACCGAAACCGGGTGGCGGCGCAGGTGCATCGGGAGGCAGAGGCGCATCCCCGGGAATCGGCAGAGGCCACTGCGGTCCACCATACGGCGTCGGAATGCTCCACTTACCGCGCGGCGTCGGATCGGACACCTTGGACAGATCGGCGTTGGGCGGCGGGCCCGCGGTGTCATCGTCGGCCGGACGCGGAGCGTTGCGCGCACCGCGCACCAACATCGCCGGGTCCGGATTGGCGCAGTACGTGGAGTACAGCGCCGGCTCATAGAAGCTGGCATCCGAGACGGGCTTGCGCGGTGTCGCGTAATCACAGGTGGGTCGCGGATACAGCAGGTCCGCAAGCGCCCAGATGGCCCCGTCATGGAAGATCGTCGCCGCGCTCTCCAGCGCCGACCCACGCACCTCCGGTCCCGGGAACAGGGCGTTGAGGGCGGGGACTCGCACGTAGTTCAACTGAGCGACCGTCGCGAGATTGCCCAACAGCTGCACCATGGTGTCGGAGTTGTCGGTGAAGAGATTGTCCACGCTGTGCAACGTCTGCGGGGCACGCCCGAGCAGCGTGCGGAAGCCGCCGTCCATCTTCTTCAACCCGCCGAAGGTGCTCCCCAGCTGCTGGCCGGTCGCGTCCAATCCCGAATTGAGGTCGACGAGCGTGGAGAAAGTCACCTTGCTCGACTTCAACAGGGTCACCGTCTCCGGCAACACACCATCGAGGGTCGTGATGAGGAAGGTGCCGCCATCGAAGATGTCGCCAAGCTTCTCCGGGCCTTGCGTGCTGACCCCGAGTTCCTTACGGATGGTGCTCAGCTTCTCGGTATCGAGCTGTGCCAGCAGCCCATCGGAATCGGCCAGCACCTGCGCCAGGGTTATCGGAGTAGTCGCCTGACCCAGCGCGATCACGCTGTTGTTCTTCAGAAATGGGCCGTCGTTCGTCGTCGGCCGGAAGTCGAGGTACTGCTCACCGGCGGGCGATAGTCCGGAAACCCGCACCTCGCTGTTGACCGGCAGCTTCACCGCGCCGTCGATCGCCGCGGTCGCGACCACGCCGCCCTTCTCGAGATTGACGGACTGCACCCGGCCGATCGGCACTCCGCGCAGCGTGACTTCCTGATTCGGCAGCAGCCCACCGGATTCGTGCAGCTGCACCTTCACCTGGTACTTGGACTCGATCGGATTGACCTTCAGAGTCCCGAACATCACGTAACCGACGCAGATGACGAGGATGGCCACCAGGCCCACTACGGACAGCCATTTCCAGCTGCGCTTGAAGACATCGGACAGCGCAACCAACCCTCGCGAGAGCGATTCCAGCAGACCGTTGGACTGGGTGGGTCCCGTCGCGGGGGCGGTCATCGGCCCGGTCCCGGTTCGGGCGCAGGTGCCGGCGCGGGAGCAGGCGCAGGCTCCGGGGCAGGCGGCATGGGCGGGTTCGGTCCCTGACCCACGACGCGTTCTTGCAACCGGTACAACGAGTACTTGAAGCTACCGACCAGATAACCCCAGTCGGCCTGCTTGGGACCATGGAATGTCGGATCGCCCTTGTATCCGGCGTCGGGCCAGTTGCCCAGCGCGAGCTTGGCCATGTTCACGTCGACGGCCAGGGCGCTACCCGCATTCGCCTTCACCAACACCGGGAGCAGTCGGTTCAAGGCGACCAGGCTGGTATCCGGGCTCACGGCAATGTCGTTGAAGCCCCGCGCAATCGAGTTGAAATCGGCGATCATGCTGCGCGAGTCGGTGCCCTGGATCGACGGGAACTTCGCCAACTGATCGGAGATGTGACCGGCGGTGTCGGCGAGATCTCCGACCTGGTCGGGATCAACAGCCTTCAACGCCGGCGCACCGGCCTCCAGCAGATCGTTGATGGTCTTCTCTCGGGCCGACAGTGTCGCGGCCAGCTGGGAGGTCCTGTCCAACGAGTTCTGAATCTGTGACGACCGGCCGTTGAGCGTGCCCATCAACTGATCGGACTGCTTCACGATCTCGCCAAACACGATGCCGTTACTGCCATTACCGCCGGAAGACTTACCGAGCCCGTTCACCACGTGCGTCAGATTGCGGATGACGCCGCCGTTGACGAGCACGGCAGCGGAGGCGAGCACGCCTTCGACGGTGGCCGCCGACGACGTGTTGTCAAGATCCAGCGTGCCGCCATCCTTGAGGAGCTGACCGGTGACTTTGGCAGGCGGGGTGACCGCCACGAACACATCACCCAGTGGGGTGGCCGTGCGCAGTTGCGCCGTGGTTCCGACGGGCAACCGCACGCCTTCGCGGATGCGCAGCTGGACTACCGCGACATAGTCGACGGCTTCCATCGACTCGACCTCGCCGACGTCGGCCCCGCCGAGACGCACCTTGGCCTTCGCGGGAAGGTTGAGCGCGTTGGCGAATCGCGCGGTCAGCTGGTAGGACTGCGAGCCCATGTTGGGAGCCGGAAGCGGCAGGCTGTCGAGTCCCGGCGGGGTGCACGCAGATACGGCCAGCACACCGGCCGCGGCCACTGCGGCGACCCTCAGCTTGGAAACCTTCAAACGGCTCATCACTGCCCCATCCTGGCCATGCCGTCGAGCATGTAGGTCAGTCCGAAATCGGGTCCGTAATCGGCCGGCGTTCCGGTGCTGCAGCCGAGCTGCCGCAGACCCATCATGTTGCAGATCTCCTTGGTGAACTGGCTCTCGAAGAGCAGCTTGTCCAACAGCGGGTGCAGGCGGATCGACCCGTTCACCGGGTCGATGACACGGTCCACGTTGTCGAGCGTCAGCGGCAGCAGATCCAGAGTTTCCTTGAGCTCGCGCTGGTTGTCGGTCAACGACTGCAAGGTGACATTGCCGTTTCCGATGAGACCCTTGATGACGTCGCGGTTCTTGTCGAGGAGTTCGGCGGTGCTCTTGAGCACCTCGTTGGCCTTGCGGCCGGTGTCCCCGGTACCGAATCGCTCGGCGGCCAGCACGTCCGCCGTGCCGTGCACCGCGGAACCGAACTGACGAATGGCCTTGTCGTTCTCCCCCATCGCGTTCACCAGCGAGCTCACGCTCTTGATGATCGTGGTGAGCTGATCCTTGGTCTCGGCGCCATCGGTGGTCATCTTCAAGGCCTTCGACAGCTCATCGAGAGCGGTCTTGACCTGTTCACCGTTGCCCGAAGCAGCCTGCGCGCCGATGCTGACCAGGTCAGCCGCCGGACCGCCGCCCTTTCCGTCGCCCTTCATCGCCGAAGCGAGCTTGTCGACGGTGGCCAGTACGCGGTCAAACCCGACGGGGGTGCGAGTGCGGTCGAGCGGAATGACATCGCCATCCTTGAGCACCGGGCCCTCGGTGTATGGCGGGCTCAACGCCACATGCCGATCGGTGAGGACCGAGCTGGTGAAGGCGGCGGCGATGACATTCGCAGGTACCTTCACGTCTTTGTCGACGTTGAACTTGACCTCGACGTAGGTGCCCTTGGCCTCCACCGATTCGATGGCGCCCACCGGCAGGCCGAGTACCTCGACCACATTGCCGACGAAAAGGCCAGAGCCTTCATCGAATTGGGCGGTGACGGAGATCTTGTCGTCCACCACACCGGCCTTGCGCAGACCCAGGTAGCCACCAATCGCGGCGGCAATCACCAGCACCGAAACCACACCGATCATGAAGACGCGGCGGGCGGTGGACCCCTGCTGTGTCACGTTCACACTCATGCGCAGTCCTTGAAGTACTCGAGCAGACCCCATTGCTCCGCGCGGCTGCTGATCGCGCACATCCAGTTGTCCACCACCAGACCGTTGGTCAGGTTGATGTTCATGGAGTACGCCGAACCGGTGGCATTGGTCAGGTTCCTCAGCGGGACGGGCAAGATCTGCAACAGGTTTCGTACGTAGTCGTCATGGTCGCTGGCCATCGCCGTGACTTCCCGCAGCTGCTGTAACAGCTTCTCGAATGCTGGCCGGTCCTTGACGACGACCTTGCTCAGCAGGTCGACCACCTTGGTGATCGACGCCATCAGGCGCTGGAACGATGCCTTGCGGGATACGAACTCTCCCAATAGGTCCCGCCCCTGGAAGACTAGGTGCCCGAGATTCGCCTGCTGCCGATGCAACGTGGCGGTGACGGTGGACGCACTCTTGAGCAACTCGCCGATCTGCGTGCGGCGGGTGGAAACAATCCCCGAGAGTTCCTTCAGGTTCTTCATGGCCTCGGGCAGCGCCTCCGGCAGCCCCTCGAGCTGCTTGGCCAAGATATCGATGGACTGCGCCAGCTTGGTCGTGTCGACCTGTTCATAGGTGGCAGCGGTGTCCGCGAGCAGCGCCTGTAGGTCGTACGGCACCTCAGTGTGCGATAACGCGATTCGCTTGTTCGGGATGACCCCGGCACCGCGCGGCCGCAGCTCGACGTATCGCGAACCGAGCAGCGTGGTGGTCTTGATCGCGGCCTGGGTCTCGGCGCCCAGCTTCACCTCATCCCGGACGCGCATGTCGACCAGGACCTTGGTGCCGTCGAGCACAACGCTTTTGACCTCGCCGACATCAACCCCGGCGACACTGACGTAGTCGCCCTTCTTGAGCTGCGCCGCCTGCGCGAACTCTGCCTTGTACCGGGTGTATCCGAAGCCGATCTGACGGAACAGCAGCATCGACGCGATGATCGCCGTAACGACACCGACGGCGATCATGCCGATCCAGAACTTGCTGCGGTCTTCTAGCCTGCGTTCACGGGGGCTCATTCGATCCCTCGGCATTTCGGTGTGTACTTCGCGACACCACCGTGCGTGGCGTGCCGGACAATGGCGGGCACCAGGTCATTGAGGCCCGGGAAGAATCCGTTGATGTTCAGTTGGCAGGCATACGAATTGCCGTACGCACCGTCTTGCATCGTGCGGGCCAGTCCCTTCAGAAGCAGCGGCAGGTTGGAGCCCAGGAAGGCGAACTGGTCCTTGTTGGCGAGGATGTGCGCTGCAGTGCCCGGCTCGCGATAGACGAGTTCCTGCAACTGCGGGTACACGTTGTCGCCGATGGTCTGGATCCGGCTAACGACATGCGTGGCCGAACCGATGGACGAGACCAGGCTCTGGCGCCGGTTGTCCAGCTCCCCGACGACGTTCTGGCTCTGGACCACGAGCTGGTCCAGGTTGTCGTTCTGCTTGGCGACGTTCTCCAGAACCGTGTTGAGGTTCTCGATGAGCCCACCCAGCGACTGATCGCGTCCGGCAAAGGATTTCGTGATCTCGGTGGTCTGTGCCACCACATGGGCCAGCGCGCCCCGGTCACCGGCGAAAGCGTCGATGAGCCCGTTGGACAGGTTGTCCACCTGCTTCGGATCCAGCAGGGTGAACAGCGGCTCGAATCCGTTGAGCAGCGCGCCGACGTCGAAAGACGGCTCCGTGCGCTCCACGGGAATCACGCTGCCTTCGGGCAGGCGTTCCGGGCTGCCGTCCAGACCACGAGACAGCGAGATGTATCGCTGTCCGATGATGTTCTGGTAGGTCACCGAGACGATCGAATTGCCGTACAGGTTCTGGTTGCTCTTCACCCGGAACTTGAGCTTGGCCAGTGAGCCGTCCAGTTCGATCGAGTCGACGCGGCCCACACGCACACCTGCGATGCGCACGTCGTCGCCGACGCGCACACCGGTGACGTCGGTGAAGATCGCGCTGTAGCTCTTTGTCGAGCCCGTGGTGTCGCGGCGCAGGGTGCCGTACACCAGAGTCGTCACGCCGATGGCGAACACGACGAATAGCGATAGTCCGATCACCGCGGCCCGGAAGTTCTTCATCGTCCGCCTCCCTCGACCGCATTGGGCTGTACCGAATCACGGCTCACCGAAATCGTGGTCCCGCGAGCCACCGGGCCCAGCAGCAGCTGCTGCGACGCGCTGGGATCTCCGCCCAGCGCCTTGCCGAGCTGCGCGCGCTCCGTCGCGCTTCCGACCGGACCGACGTTTCCACCGAAGGAGGCGGGTGCCACTCCGGCAGGTGCCGGGTTGGGTGGCGGGCCGAACGGCGGCAGCACCGGGTTGGCGGCCCGGTCGACTTCCTGTGGGTTGGGGCCGGTGCCGTGCAGCATGATGTCGGCTGCGGTCGGCGGGAAGATGGTTCCCGGGGGTGGCGCGATATCCGGCGGCGGCTTGTAGCTGCCCGGCTGCAGCACCTCGGGAATGTCGATCCACTGGCGCGTCTCCGGTGCGGTGCTGCAGCTAGGTCCGGCCAGCTCGCCGTACCGGGGGCAGTCGTCGCGGACATAGGTCCACGCCGGGCTGAACGACAGGATCAGGTTCAGGCCCAGGACCTGACGGCCGGGATCCCAGCCGTTCTCGAAAATCGCGTCCGACAGCACCTTGATGCGCGACGCGATCGGCACGAACTGGCCCGAATGCTGTGCCAGGACACCGACAACGGGCGTCAGGTGCGTACCGATGCCGATCATCTGGTCGATGTGGTTATCGATGGCAGTCGATGCGGTGCCCGCGGTATGCAGACCGGCCGAGAGCAGCCCCCGCACATCGGATTGCTTCTGGGCCAGGGTGCGCAGCGGCACCAGGGCGTTCTCCAGGTTGTCCAACAGTCGCGGAGAGGTGGTGCTGAGCGCCGCCGATACCTTCTCCAGCGCCGCGATCGTCGAGGGATCATTCGGGCTGGCAGACACGATGGCGTTGAACTCGGTGAGGATGGATTGCAGCCGGGCGCCGGAGGTCAGCAGCTTGTCGCCGCGCCCCTGGGTGGCTTCGCCGAAGACCCCGATCAAGCCGATCGGTGCATCGCCGCGTTGCCGTTCGGTGGCGGCAAGCACCTGACGCAGCTTGTTCGTGGTGGTCTGGAACAGCACGGTCGGCAGCTTGGTGTCCTCGGTGATCACCGCACCGTCGCGCAGTGCGGCACCATCGCCGTTATCGACCAGCTGCACCGACGACACCGCGAACACGTTGCTCGGCACCACCCGCGCGGTGACCGTGCTCGGAATGCCGCTGGCGTGCTCGGACTTCAGGTCGATGTGCACGATGTTCGGCTTGCCGTCTTCGGCCGGTGTCACCGACGTGACGGCGCCGACGAGCATGCCGCGGAATTTCACGTCGGCACGTTCGGGCAGACCGTCACCAACGTTCATCAGCTGCGCGTTGACCTTGACCGTGTCTTCCAACAAGCCCTTGGACTTGGCGAGCAGTAGCCCGGTCACCAATCCCAGGATGGCCAGCACGGCGATGCCGGAGAGAAGCAGCGCGCGATCGGACCAGCCGCGGCCGCTCGATGAGAATGAACCACCACTCACGTCAACCACCGAACCTTGCGCCAGCGTCGACTCCCCACAACGCCATGGTGAGAAGCATGTTCACGATGATCACGACGGTGATGGCAGCGCGCATCGCGTGTCCGGCGGCCACACCCACGCCCTCGGGTCCACCCGAGGCGTTGAATCCGAAGTAGCACTGGATGGTTGAGGCGATCCAGACGAAGACGACGGCCTTGATCACCGAGTAGACGATGTCGGTGCCGCTCAGCATCATCGTGAAGTAATGGTTGTAGGCGCCACCGATCGAACCGCCGCTCGAGATCCCGACAAGCAGGCGGCACGTGATGTAGCTGATGACCAGGCACAGCAGGTACAGCGGAACCACCGCCACGGTGGAAGCCATCAGTCGAGTGGTGACCAGGTACGGGATGGGCCGGATCGCCAGCGCGTCCAGTGCGTCGATCTCCTCGTTGATGCGCTGAGCACCCAGCTGCGCGGTGAAGCGGCAACCGGCCTGCATCGCGAAGGCGAGGGCCGCCATCACCGGCGCCAACTCACGTGTCGACACCAGGGAGGAGATGAATCCCGTGGCCGGCCCCAAGCCGATGATGTTCAGCAGGTTGTAGGCCTCGATACCAATCAGGGCACCGATCGTGGCACCCAACACCGCGGCCACGCCGACGGTTCCGCCACCGGTGACCAGCGAGCCATTACCCCAGGTGACGTCGGCCAGCAGCCGGAAGAACTCCTTGGAGTAGTAGCGCAGCGCGTTCGGGATGGAGGCAATAGCCTCCACAAAGAACGCCAGCATGTGTCCGAGCCGCCGAATCGACTGGGCGACCCGATGCCCGGCATCGATGATCGGCTGGACGCCCTTGGGGCGGTATGTAGAGATAGTCATGGCGCGCCCCTATATCCCATGCCGGGGGAAGACCATGACGTACACCTGGCTGACCAGCACGTTGATCAGCATGAGCACCAAGATCGACTCGACGACCGCGGCATTCACGGAGTTGGCGACACCGGCGGGACCACCCTTGGTGGTCAATCCCTTGTCACAGGCGACGATGGCGACGATGAGGCCGTAAAGGATCGCCTTGAGCAGCGCCAGGATCAGGTCGTCGACCCGGGTGAACGACGCGAAGGTCGCGACGAAACTTCCGGGAGCGCCGTGCTGGAAGTAGACGTTGAACAAATAACTGGCCAGGAAGCCGACAAAGCAGGTGGTGCCCGTGAGGCCGACGCCGACGAGAACCGCAGCGGCCACGCGTGGGACGACGAGCCGCCGAATCACCGAGACACCCATGACTTCCATGGCATCTATCTCTTCGCGCATGGTTCGTGACCCCAGGTCCGCGGTGATGGCCGAACCCACCGCGGAGGCCATCAGCACCGCGGCAACCAGCGAGGCGCCCTGACGCACGATTGCGACACCACTTGCCGCACCTGCCAACGAGGACGCACCGACCTGTCCCGCGAGCAGGGCGAACTGGATCGACAAGGTGACGCCGATCGGAATGGCCACCAGCAGCGTCGGGACCACCGCACTGCCCGCCATGAACGCACCCTGGTGGATGAATTCCTTCCACGGGAACGCGCGGTGGATGAGGTCCGAGAACATGTACTGCATCGCCCGTACACCGAGGACGATCTGGCTGCCTGCGGTTTCTACCGCCTGCACCGGGTGCTTGCGGACGTACTCCTTGAGGGCGCCGGATACGGCGTCACGAGACGGTGTTGCGGGGCGGCCCGTACCGGCCGTGTCGAAAGTGGTCATCACGCGCTCACGATCGAATGCACCGAATACCCCAGGGCAACACGTCCGTGTGCTGGCTGACCCACGTGATGCCCTCTCGTCCAAACCTCTCGGGCCCACCATCTTCGCTGGTCACAGAGAAAGCACGGCCCAAACTGAGCAGTAACATAACACCTGACTGACGTGATCTACACATCGTCGTAGATCACGGTGAGATTTTGGACACTCTGCTATATGCGCTGTCTAAACGGTGGACAAATCGCAGGTCGCGATTTCATTGGGCGAGAATAGCTATCACACCGACTGGCGTGCGGTTTCTCACCCTTGTCGCGGAATTGCCGAAATGAGCTGTGGCCCCGAGCCTCTAACGCGATATCCCGGTCGGCTAGGCGATGAAGCGCGAAATCGATTCGGCCACACAAGCCGGCTTGTCGACACCTTCGATCTCGACCGTCGTCAAGATCGTCACGTCCACGGCGCCCGGTTTCTGTTCGACATGGGTCACCTCGGCGCGGGCACGCAGTCGCGATCCCACCCGGACCGGGTTCAGGAATCGAATCTTGTTGTACCCGTAATTGATCCCCATCGCGATGTTGTCGACCTGAATCAGCTGGAACTGAAACTGGGGCAGTAGCGACAACGTGAGCAGCCCGTGGGCGATGGTGCCACCGAACGGGCCATTGGCGGCCCGTTCGGTATCGACGTGAATCCACTGGTGGTCACCGGTGGCGTCGGCAAAGGTGTTGACCCGCTCCTGATCGACCACAAGCCAATCGGTGGCCCCGAGGTCACCCACCGCGACGTCGGCAATTCCGTTGAACACCTTGGTGGTCACGGTACGAGGACCATCTTCCCGTAGACCTTTCCATCGGCGAAGTCCTGGAGCGCCTGTCGGCCCTCTGACAGCGGTATCCGCGCACTCACCGGCGGCCGCATGCCCTCGGCCACCAATTTCTCCAACCCCGCCTGGGTCTCGTAGAGGTAATCCGTATGGGTGCGCAGGAATTCGCCCCAGGCCACACCGATCAGCGAAGCGTTGCGCAGCAGCAGGCGATTCACCTTGATCGTCGGTATCGCACCGGCCGCAAATCCGACGACCAGCAGCCTGCCCTCGGAGGCCAGGGTGCGTACCGCGTCGTCAAAGGCAGGCCCACCGATGGGATCCACCACCATGTCGACACCCACACCACCGGTCGCCTCGCGAACCGCCTTGGCCCAGCCATCCTCGAGCGGCAGGACGATATCGGCACCGACACTTTTGACGAATTCCGTTGCGGCGGTCCGGTTGACGACGGCGATCACCTTGGCCCCCAGGCCCTTGGCAATCTGGATGGCGGCAGTTCCGATACCGCCGGCCGCACCGAGTACCAGCACCGTCTCCCCCGCACGCAGTTGCCCTCGGCGGGCATACGCGAAGTACATGGTGTGGTAGTTCGCAATGAGGGCGACGGCCTCGGCATCGTCTAGCTGCGGGGGCGTCGGAAGAATGTTGGATGGTGCCACTGCCACCCGTTCGGCATACCCGCCAATGAAATTGAAGGCCATCACCCGGTCACCGGGGTTGATCCCTGAACCCGCGGGCGCCGACCGCACGACCCCGGCGGTTTCGATGCCTGGGACGAACGGGGGCTCCATTCGCAACTGGTACTCGCCCTTGGTCATCAGGTAATCGGGAAAACAGACTCCCGCGGCCTTGACGTCGACAACCACGACGTTGTCGCCGCGCGGCTCCTCGACATCGGTGTAGACCAGTCCCTCCGGACCCGACAGCGACTGCGCCTGTATGGCTTTCATGCGAGCGAGGGAGGGCCGGCCTTGACCGCACTCGACAGATCTGCGATCTGCGACCACTTCTCGGCGACCTCGTCGACGGTGGGCGGGGTCTCGAAGTCCGCGCCGGCGTTCTCGAACAGTGCGACGCGTTGCACCTTGCCGCCACCGACGACGAAAACCGAACCGTTGTCGGTGCTTTCCTCGGTGCACAGGTATCCGACAACCGGGGCGACGAAGGACGGTGGCAGCTTGTCTAGCACCGCCTCCGGGGCGATATCGGCCGTCATCCGGGTGGCCGCGATCGGTGCGATCGCGTTGGAGTGGATGTTGTACTTGGCGCCCTCCAACGCGAGGGTGTTGATGAGCCCGACGAGTCCCAGCTTGGCGGCGCTGTAGTTGGCCTGTCCGAAGTTGCCGAACAGACCGCTGGTCGAGGTGGCGACCACGATGCGGCCGTAACCCTGCTCGCGGAAATGCGGCCATGCGGCGCGGGTGATGTTGTATCCGCCGTACAGGTGAACCTGTTGCACCGCATGCCAACTGTCATAGGTCATCTTGTGGAAAGTGCCGTCCCGCAGGATGCCGGCGTTGCTGACCACACCGTGGATGGCGCCGAACTCGTCGACCGCGGTCTTGACGATGTTGGCGGCGCCCTCTTCGGTCGCGACACTGTCGTAGTTGGCAACCGCGCGACCCCCGGCCGCCTTGATCTCGTCAACCACGCTATCGGCCATGGCGGACCCGGCGCCGGATCCGTCTCGGGCACCGCCCAAGTCGTTGACGACCACCGAGGCGCCCTCGCCGGCGAGGGTGAGCGCGTACTCACGGCCCAGGCCTCCACCGGCTCCGGTCACGACAATTACCCGGTCTTGCACTCCCGGCATGCAGAACTCCTAATTCACTTGGCACTTCATTGGGTTGCTGAATGATATGGAGAACGAAAACTACAGCTACATAAGCTTTTTCATCAGCTTAAGGTTCTTCTCGAGGTATGGCGGGTACGGAAGCTTGAGGTCCATCTTGGTGCTCTTGTACAGAGTCGACTTGAGGTGACTGAACTCGTCGAATCCGGCCTTGCCGTGGTAGGCGCCCATACCGCTGGCACCGACTCCGCCGAAGGGCAGGTTCGGGATGACGGCGTGGTACAGCAGATGATTGATCACTGTGCCACCCGCGGGTACATCGTCGATGAACCGGTTACCGATGCGCTTCGACTCCGTAAAGGCGTAGGCCGCCAGCGGCTTTGGCCGCGAATTGATGAAGTCGATGGCGTCGTCAAGGGTGTCCGCCGTCAGCACCGGGAGGATCGGGCCGAAGATCTCGTTCTGCATCAGCGGCTCGTCAGCGCTGGGATCAACAACGATCGTCGGCTCAATGGTCAGCGCGGACGCATCGGAGGCACCGCCGGTGGCGACCTCACCTTCGGTCGCGGCCAGGTAGCCGACCAGACGATCGAACTGGCGCTGGTTCACCACGCGCAGTCCTTTGGATTCCTTGTCCGCCTGGAAATCTGCCCATGCCGCAGTGATCTTCTCGACCAGCTCATCGCGAACCGCGGGGTCCACAAGCACATAGTCGGGGGCCAGACACACCTGACCGGAGTTGAGGCCCTTCATGTATCCGATACGGCGGGCGGCCACTTCGATGTTGGCATCGGCGGCGACGTAGACCGGCGACTTGCCGCCCAATTCCAGTGCGACCGGTGTCAGGTGTTGTGCGGCGCCTTCCAGAATGCGCTTGCCGATCTCGGTACCGCCGGTGAACAGGGCCTTGTCGAAACCCTGGGCCAGCAGTTCCTGGGTCACCGACCCGTCGCCCTCGACAACGGCAACGGCGTGCGGGTCCAGGTACTGCGGAATGAGTTTGGCCATCAACGCCGAGGAAGCGGGCGCGATCTCCGAAGGCTTGATGGCCACGGTGTTGCCAGCGGCCAACGCGCCGACCACGGGACCCAGGGTCAGATACAGCGGGAAGTTCCACGCACCGATGACGAGCACCGTGCCATAGGGCTCCGGTACTGACCAAGCCTTGGCCGGTTGCTGTGCCAGCGGAAGACCCCGCACCCGCTTGCGTCGCATCCAGCGCCGCAGGTTCTTACGCGCATAGACCACCTCGACAACCGACCCGACAACGTCGGCGATCCAGGCTTCGGCCGACGAGCGACCCAAGTCCTCGTGCAATGCGGTGGCGATCGCCGCCTCGTTCTCGGAGAAAAGTCGCTCCAAGCCGACGAGCTGCGCCTTACGCCAGTGGTACTCGCGGGTCCGGCCTGTTGCGAACGTCTCCCGCAGGCCCCGGACGATCCCCGGAATGCGGGAAGGCTCGGACGCAGCGTGCTGGTCGGCAGGCGTAGAGATCTCGGTGGTCATATCCGTTCCTCTCGATGGCACGCTCATCAGTGAGTGCATCTGCGCAGGTCACGTACGCACATACGGACTAGCGATGGCAGCTACGTGAGCTGTATCACCGATGGTAACCAACCAGTTGGGGCCTGAGAACCCCGCACCCCTGGGGCCCGCACTCCATCAGCCCTTGAGCTCGGCTTCTATCAGGGTGTTCCCCCGCAAGTCTTCTTCCATGTGCACCGCTCGGCCCGCATCCGCCATCTCGGCCTCCGCCGGAATCGCCCGAACGGTCCATCCACGCCCGGCGAGCCATTGCGGAACATCGGTGCGGTTCTCGTCGTGGTACATCAGCGATCCGACGTCCAGGGACTCTCCGTCGATTCCTGCCAGCTTGCGGGCCCGGTCGAAGTGTTCACGCATCTTGCTGCGGACCTCGTGCCGTTTGGCGTTGTCCGGCCCGACGGCCTCGACGGCAATCCTGCTGCCCGGCGCGCTCTGATCCACGATCAGTTCGAAGAGCCTGTCCTGCGCCTCGGTCGGCAGATACATGAGCAGGCCTTCGGCCAGCCACGCCGTGGGCGAAGTGACGTCGAATCCCTCCCGTTGTAGCGCGACCGGCCAATCCTGCCGAAGGTCGACGGCCACCTCACGGCGGAGGCAGGCAGAACGCACGTCGTGCTCATCCAGTGTTTGGCGCTTGTACTGCAACACGAGTGGCTGGTCGATTTCGTACACGGTGGTACCGGCCGGCCACTCCAGGCGATAGGCGCGCGAGTCCAGGCCTGCGGCCAGGATCACCACCTGGGTGATTCCCGCCCGCGATGCCCGCTCGAAGAAACCATCGAAGAACCGCGTGCGGACGGCCTGATAGTCCACCGCGTACTGCATGATGCGGTCGGCTTCCGGGTCGAGCTCGGCAAGCTGCTGTCGCAGGTCATCGCTCGCAATCACCGACCATGCCCCGGCGCCGGCTCGCTCGACGAGGAGCTGCGCGAAGGGATCCCTGATCAGCGGCGCCTCACTGCGGGTTTCAGCCGCCCGCGCGGCGGCCACCATGACCGCGGTGGCGCCCACGCTGCTCGCGATGTCCCAGCTGTCGTCGTCGGAGCGCGCGGTGGTCACATCACTCACCGGAGTTCACCCTGGATCAGCTGGCCGCGGAATGTCCCCTGCTCAACGTCCTCGGTCACCGGCCTGCCCAGCCGTGCCATCTCGTCGTGCGCATCGGTCTTGGTCACCGACCAACCGTGTGCACCAAGCCATTCCGCAGGGTCGGCGCGATTCTCATCTTCGTAGATCAAATTCTCGATCGCGACGTCGACATCGACGGCGGTCTTGAATGCGGCTCGTACCTGTTCCCGGCGGGCGGCCTCCTCCTCGCTCTCGTCCAGAACCAGCTTTCCCTCATACCCTTCGACAGCGATGTGGCTGCCCGGAGCACTCAACGCACCGATGCTGGCGAACAGACTGTCTTGAGCGTCGGCCGGCAGATAGGGCAGCAGACCCTCGGCCAGCCAGGCGGTGGGCTTCGCGGAGTCGAACCCCGCCTCACGCAATGCGGTCGGCCAGTCCTCGCGCAGATCGATAGCTACGGCATGCCGTTGCGCCTTCGGTTCATGGGCGGCCAGTGCAGCGGCCTTGAATTCCAGAACCTGCGGCTGGTCGATTTCGAACACTGTGGTGCCGGCCGGCCAGTCGAGGCGGTAGGCGCGCGAATCCAGACCAGAGGCCAAGATGACCATCTGCCGGATGCCCGCAGCCGCCGCGGCCAGGAAGTAGGCGTCGAAGAAATTGGTGCGGGTGGCCTGGTAGTCGACCATCCGTCCGTAAATCCGGCCCGCCTCGGGATCTGGCCACTCGATGTCGCCGGCCGCCAAACGCTCCCAGCCAGTCGATTTACCGGTCGCGTCAACGAGTATCTGTGCGAACGGATCATGGATGAGCGCGTCGGTCCGCAGCGTCTCGGTGGCGCGTGCGGCCGCCACCCCGAGGGCGGTCGCCCCCACGCTGGAAGTGATGTCCCAGGTGTCCCCGTCGACCCGCATGCGGCTCCTCTCAAGGCAAACTAGACCCAATAGTGAGCAATGCTACAGATCTCCATCTGTGGCCGGCATTGTGCAACGGGTCACATTCGCCCAGGTGAGACCCAGGTAACCGAGCCCTAAATTCATTTGCCCGTTACGTTTCGAGCACTGTGCTGGAGGACGTCAACCTCCAGGACACACTTCATCGATTTGTGCAGTTCCTCCCCGAATCTCACATAGGGTTCATGAGCGCATCCGCATAGATACCCACCCTGGCGGAGTTCGCTAGCAGACACATCATTAAAATTCGGTTCAGCAGATAGCTCAGAAGAGTTTGAAAGGGGAGGGCGCTTCCAATGTCGAAGCCATCCACCGCCAACGGCGGTTTCCCAAACATTGTTGTGACCGGTATGGCCATGACGACATCAATCGCACCCGACGTCGAGGGCACCTGGAAAGGGCTCCTCAACGGCGAGAGCGGCATTCGCGTACTCGACGACGATTTCGTCGCTCAGTACGACCTGCCGGTGAAGATCGGCGGGCACCTCAAGGTCCGCGACTTCGACAAGGACATGACGAAGATCGAGCTTCGCCGTCTGTCCTATGTTCAGCGCCTGGCCGCGATCCTGGGCCGTCAGGTCTGGGAAGACGCCGGTGCCCCCGAAGATGTCGATCTGGAGCGACTCACGGTGTCGGTGGGCACCGGCCTGGGCGGCGGCGAGAAGTTGGTCGAAGCCTACGACGAGATGCGCGCCCGGGGCACGAAAGCCGTTTCCCCCCTTACCGTTCAAATGTTCATGCCCAACGGTCCTGCCGCCGTCATCGGCCTGGAGCGCAAGGCGCGCGGTGGTGTCATCACCCCCGTCTCGGCCTGTGCCTCCGGTAACGAGGGCATTGCCCACGCATGGCGTCAGATCGCTTACGGCGACGCCGATATCGCCATCTGTGGCGGTATCGAAGCCGCCATCGAAGCCGCGCCCATTGCCGCGTTCGCCAACATGCGCATCGTGATGTCTACCGACAACGACAACCCTGCGGGGGCATCGCGACCGTTCGACAAGAACCGCACCGGCTTCGTGTTCGGCGAGGGCGGCGCGCTCATGGTCATCGAGACCGAGGAGCACGCCAAGGCACGCGGCGCGCGGATCTATGCGCGCCTTCTCGGTGCGGGTATCACCTCGGACGGGTTCCACGTAGTCGCACCGCATCCCGATGGCATCGGGGCGGCCAAGGCGATGGACCGGGCTCTGGAGACCGCCGGACTCGACGCCAAGGACATCGACCACGTCAACGCGCACGCCACCGCTACCAGTGTGGGTGACGTCGCCGAGGGCAAGGCCATTCACAAGTCCGGTCTGCAGAACGCCGCGGTCTACGCACCCAAGGGCGCCCTCGGACACTCGGTGGGTGCGGTCGGTGCCGTCGAGGCCATCATCACGGTGAAGTCGTTGCAGGAGGGCATCATTCCGCCCACCCTCAACTACGAGACGCCGGACCCCGAGATCGATCTCGACATCGTCAGCAAGGAGCCCCGCAAGGGCGACTACAAGTACGCCATCAACAACTCGTTCGGGTTCGGTGGCCACAACGTGGCCATCGCCCTCGGCAAGTACTGATCACCGCTCTTCTCCGACACGCCGTCTGGCGGCGGATTCGTATCGCACGATTCCGCCACTAGGCGGCGTGTCGGCGTTGGACGGCTGCCCTGATCAGCGGAACGCCGCGATCCCGGTGAGCGCCTGGCCGATCACCAGCGTATGCATCTCGCTGGTGCCCTCGTAGGTCAACACCGACTCCAGATTGTTGGCATGCCGCATGACGGGATACTCGCCCGAAATGCCGTTCGCACCAAGAATTGTCCGAGCCGTTCTGGCGATCTCGATCGCCTCGCGCACATTGTTGAGCTTGCCCAGGCTGACCTGGGGAGTGCTCAAGGTGTCCGCATCTTTGCGACGCCCAAGATGCAACGCCAACAGCACACCCTTGCCGTACTCGAGCGCCATGTTGGCCAGCTTCTCCTGGGTCAACTGGAATCCTGCGATCGGCCGATCGAACTGTTCCCTGGTGTTGGCGTAATCGAGTGCGGTACGCAAGCATTCACGCGCCGCACCCATCGAGCCGAAGATGATGCCGAAGCGCGCCTCGTTGAGGCACGACAGCGGCGCCTTGAGCCCAATGGCCTGCGGCAGCCGGTTCTTCTCCGGCACCCGCACATCGCTGAGGTTGAGCTCAGCGGTCACGGACGCACGCAGGGACATCTTGGAACGGATGGTTTGCGCGTTGAATCCGGCGGAATCGGTCGATACCAGGAATCCGCGAACACCCTCGTCGGTCTGCGCCCAGATGACCGCGACATCGGCAATGGACCCGTTGGTGATCCACATCTTGGTGCCGTTGATGATCCAGTCGCTACCGTCCCGCCGGGCATGGGTGCGCATCCCCCCGGGGTTGGAGCCAAAATCGGGTTCGGTAAGGCCGAAACACCCCAGCTCCTCTCCGGTCGCCATCCGCGGCAGCCACTTCTGCTTCTGCGCATCGCTGCCGTAGGCGTAGATGGCGTACATCGCCAGCGATCCCTGCACACTGACCAGTGAACGAATCCCCGAGTCGCCCGCCTCGAGTTCCATGCATGCCAATCCGTATGCGAGAGAAGATGTTCCGGAGCATCCGTAACCCTGCAGGTGCATGCCGAGCACACCGATCTTGCCCAGCTCCAGCGCAAGCTTGCGCACCGGCAGGTCACCGTCTTCGTACCACCGCTGCACGTTCGGAGCCACGCGCGCCTGAACCAAGGCTCGCACGCTGTTGCGGATCGCGCGCTCCTCGTCGCTGAGTAGCGCGTCGATACCGAACAACTCGTCGGGGTCACTTCGATCAGCATCCACAGCCATGCCGCCGACCCTAGCGCCCCCGGGCCTTCCCTCGGCCAGAAACCGAGGCGGGACAGCCATTCAACCCGCAGAGCCAGGGCAGCCTAGCCATAGTCCAGAACAGGCCTACCCTCGGAGATATGTCCACTCCCGACAGGCCGCAATTGGTTCCCGGCCCGGACCATCCGATCACCATCGAGCCCGCCGGCACCCGCGTCGTGGTCACGTCCGGCGATGTCACCATCGCCGACACCACCGGCGCCTTGCGGCTGCGGGAGGCCAGCTATCCGCCCGTGTACTACCTCCCGCCCGATGCGGCGAACTGGGAGGTGCTGCAGCGCACCGACACCCACACGTACTGTCCGTACAAGGGTGAGGCCTCGTATTACTCGGTGCGTACATCCGAGGGAACGGTCGAAGACGCCGTCTGGACCTATGAAGATCCCTTCCCGGCGGTCGCCCAGATTGCCCGTCATCTGGCCTTCTATCCCGACCGGGTCAACGTCACCGCAGACTGAACGCACCCGTCTGGCGACCCCCTGATCGCTGGCGTACGTTGTGCCCATGACGACGGTTCAACGACGAGCTTTCAACGACCAGGTGACGCGGTTCTGGGGACGCGCCGCCAAGGCATACGACTGGGCACCGCTACAACAATGGGTGTACCGCCCGGCACAGGACGAGATGATCGCCCTGCTGCGCCAGCACGAGTCGCAGCGCGTGGTCGATATCGCCTGCGGTACCGGCATTCTGGCGACACGCATCCAGGAGGAACTCGAGCCCGAGCAGGTGCACGGGGTCGATATGTCCGAGGGGATGCTCGCCCAGGCGAAGGCCCGTTCTGCGTTGGTCGATTGGCAGTTCGCGCCCGCCGAGAAGCTGCCGTTCGACGACGGCGCACTGGATGCGGTGGTCTCCACATCGGCATTCCACTTCTTCGACCAGCCCGCCGCCCTCGCCGAGTTCCATCGCGTGCTGGCGCCCGGCGGCTTCACCGCGATCACCACCTTCACGCCCGACCGCGCCTCCGCCCCCCTCTTGCGCCGGATCTTCGGCGATCGGGTGCCCGCGAGCGTTCCGTCGAAGGCCGAGATGCGCCAGATGTTCGAGACCGCCGGGTTCGAGGTCGCGGTGCAGCGACCGGTGCACCATCCCTTCACTCTCCCGTTCGTGGAGTTCGATCGACTCACTGTGGGCATCAAGCGATGACACGGTGGCTGCTGCTTCGTGGCTTAAGCCGCGAGAAGCGCCACTGGGAACAGTTCCCGCAAGTCTTTGCCGAATCGCTTGGCGTTCAGGTGCAATGCCTGGATGCGCCCGGATTCGGCACCGAATTCGAGCGCGTCTCGCCGGCGAACATCTCGGCCATCACGGACGACATCCGATCCCGGCTGGACCAGGACGGCGACGGTTGGTCACTGCTTTCGATATCGCTGGGCGGCATGATCGGACTCGACTGGTGCGCGCGTTACCCGCGGGATTTCGAACGCGCCGTCATCATCAATTCGAGCACTGCCTCGACACCGATATGGCAGCGGTTCCAGCCGTCGTCGGTTCCCAACTTGGTGCTCGGACGGTTCCGCGCCGACGTGCCTCGCGAGCGTGCGATCCTGGAGCAGACGGCCAATAGTCCCGATCTTGATCTCGACGCGCTGTCCCAGCGGTGGGCTGGCTACCTACAGACCCAGCGTCCGTCGAGCGCCAGCATCGCCCGGCAGATCGCCGCGGCCATCAGGTTCCGGATGCCGAAGCGCGTCGACACTCCTCTGCTGGTTCTGACCTCCACGCACGACCGACTTGTGAGTTCCGCGGCGTCACGCACGATTGCCAACAGATTCGGCGCACCTATCGCGGTGCATCCCACCGCCGGCCACGACATTCCACTCGACGACGGCGCATGGATCACCGAACAGGTAAGACGGTGGATCGACTAGATTCACCAGCTGTGCCACAACGTCTTTCGGCCTGGCGATTCGTCACGACATTCGGCGCCATCAGCATGTTCGCCGATATCGTCTATGAGGGCGCGCGCTCGATCACTGGACCACTTCTGGCATCGCTCGGGGCGTCGGCTCTCGTTGTCGGCGTGGTGACCGGAATCGGCGAGGCCGCCGCCCTGGCGCTGCGTCTGGTGTCGGGCCCACTCACCGACCGCACCCGCATGTTCTGGACCTGGACCATCGCCGGTTACGCGCTGACGGTGGTCACGGTCCCGTTCCTGGGCGTGGCCAGCGTGCTCTGGGTTGCCGCCACGTTGGTGATCGCCGAACGTGTCGGCAAGGCCGTACGCAGCCCGGCCAAGGACACCCTGCTGTCACACGCCACCTCCGTCACCGGCCGCGGCAGGGGCTTCGCGGTACACGAGGCCATGGACCAGGTCGGTGCGATTACCGGTCCACTCGTCGTCGCGGGCATGCTCGCCCTCACCCACGGGAACTATCTGCCGACATTCGCCGTGCTGGCGGTCCCGGGTGCCGCGGCGTTGGCCCTGTTGTTCTGGCTTCGCTGCCGGGTGCCTCATCCGGAACGGTATGAGGCACCCGCGGACACGCATGGCTCACCCGCCGCGCGCCAAAAGCTCCAACTACCGATGCGTTTTTGGCTGTACGCGGGATTCTCCGGGATCACCGTGTCCGGATTCGCGACCTTTGGCGTGCTGTCGTTTCACATGGTCGACCGGGGCATCCTCGCGCCCGCCGCCGTGCCGTTGGTGTACGCCGTCGCGATGGCCGCGGCCGCCATATCCGCCTTGTTCTCCGGCTGGGCGTACGACCGGATAGGCGCCAAAACCCTTGTGGTCTTGCCTATTGTCGGCGCGGCCGTGCCCATGTTGGCATTCACAGACTCGCTGACGGGCATCGTGCTCGGCGCGCTGCTATGGGGTGGCGCCATCGGGATTCAGGAATCCACCCTGCGTGCGGTGGTCGCAGACCTGGTGACGCCCGCACGACGGGCCACCGCATATGGGGTCTACGCCGCTGTCCTCGGCACCGCCACCGCCGTGGGCGGGACACTCACGGGATACCTCTACGAGGTGTCAATTCCCATGCTCATCGGGGTGGTCGGGGTGATCCAGCTGGTCGCGTTGGTTGCCGCCGCACCCACAGTGCTGCGGCACGCCGATCAGGTGTAAGGCAAGCGGCTACTGGCATCCTCGTCGACATGGACGCTGCGGCCGATGTAGGGAAAAGCTCGCTGGGCGCAGGAATCGCGGACGCACACCTTGCAGCCCGGACCGATCGGCACCGCGGTGGACGGATCGTCGATGGCGATTCCCGTCGAATACACCAGACGATGCGCGTGGGCGATATCGCATCCCAGACCGATCGCGAACGACTTTGGCGTGCTGAGGAATCCGCCTGTTGACGTGCTACTCGTGCGTGCCACCCAGAAGTACGTGCGGCCGTCGGGCATCTCGGCGACCTGGGTCACAAACTGCCCCGGATTCGAGAACGCCTCGTGCACGACCCACAAGGGGCAGTTTCCACCCACTCTGGAGAAGTGAAACGCCGTGGCGGATTGACGTTTCGAGATGTTCCCCGCACGGTCGGTCCGGACCAGAATGAACGGAACCCCCCGCATGGAAGGGCGCTGCAGAGTCGACAGCCGGTGGCAAACGGTCTCGTGCCCGACCTCGAACTGTCGCGCCAGGATGTCGACGTCATACCGAGTGGACTCCGCCGCATAGTGAAACTGTTTGTACGGCAACAGGAAAGCACCAGCGAAGTAGTTGGCCAACCCGATCCGGGCCACACCGATGGCTTCGGGGCTCAGCTGCTCGGCACCGGAGAGGATTGCCGCCATGGTTTCGGTCTGCGTCAGCAGCGCCAGCTGCGTGGCCATTTGGAACGCGCGCTGGCCAGGCGTGAGCCAATGCGCGATGCGCAAAACCCCTGCGTCCGTGTCGAATCGGCGTTTCGAAGAATCCGAGAGTGCCCCGCCCTTGGCCACAGTGACGGCGATACCGTGGTCTTGCTTCAACACTGTGGCCAGCTGCGTGTCGAGACCGCCGATGTGTAGCCCGTAGTGCTCGAATAGATCTTCAGCGGCGGTGTCGAGTTCACCAAGATAGTTCTTGTGATCGTAGAAAAGGTCGCGAACTTCTTCAAACGGCATGGGACGCAGCGGTTCTCTTATCGAATCACCAATCGTGGCCGCATTCTCGGTCGCGCGATAGCTCTCCAGCTCAGCGGTGACATCCCGCAGCCTGCGGTGCATGCCCACCAGGGTCTGACCCACCGACGGCATGCGGGCGACCAGCTCTTCGAGCTGCAGATCACTGATCTCGCCCACGGCGGCTTCGGTGAAGATCTCGCCAAGGTCTGCGACAAGCCGGGCGTCGGAGTCCGGGGAGAAATAGTGCGGCGACAGATCGAATCGCTCGGTGAGCCGCAGCAGTACCGCGACCGTGACCGGACGCGCGTCATTCTCCAGCTGGTTGACGTAGCTCGTCGACAAATCCAGGACGCGTGCGAGCGCCGCTTGCGTCAGGCCACGCTCCTCACGCAACCTCCGCAACCGCGCTCCGGCGAACGGTCTGGACATGTTCGCCAGGATAACTCCACAACCATTCGCAATGTTTGCAAGATATGCGAACTAAGGATACAGAAATACGCATTTACATGGTCTTTTTATCCGCTGACCACGTGCGTAATGTGCGAATCATGCACGTTCACTCCGTACACACCCGCCGCAGCGCCGACGTCTTCCCCCGCGACCAACACCTCGCCTGGAAGATCGCCGAGGTCGCTTCGGACCCCGTTGCCGTTCCCGCCGACACCGAAGCGATGGTCATCAACCGGATCATCGATAACGCCGCCGTCAGCGCCGCGTCGGTCATCCGCCGTCCCGTCACGGTCGCGCGCCGCCAGGCGCAGGCCCACGCGGTGTCTTCCGGTGGACGTGGCGCCAATGTCTTCGGTGTCAGCGGTGGCTACTCGGCCGAGTGGGCGGCCTGGGCCAACGGCGTCGCAGTACGCGAACTGGACTTCCACGACACCTTTCTGGCCGCCGACTATTCGCACCCCGGCGACAACATTCCACCGTTGGTGGCTGTGGCTCAGCAGCTCGGCATCGGCGGGGCGGACCTCATTCGCGGTCTGGCCACCGCATACGAAACCCAGATCAACCTCACCCGCGGAATCTGTTTGCACGAGCACAAGATCGACCACGTCGCACACCTCGGCCCTTCGGTCGCCGCCGGCCTGGGCACCATGCTGAAGCTCGACACCGAGACGATCTATCAGGCCATCGGTCAGGCCCTACACCTGACGACCGCGACCCGGCAGTCCCGCAAGGGACTCATCTCCAGCTGGAAGGCCTATGCCCCGGCGTGGGCCGGCAAGGTCGCCATCGAGGCCGTCGACCGCGCGATGCGCGGCGAGGGTGCTCCGTCCCCGATCTGGGAGGGCGAAGACGGCGTGATCGCCTGGCTGCTCGGCGGTCCCGACAAGGTCTACGAGGTGCCGCTGCCGGGCCCAGGTGAGGAGAAGCGCGCGATCCTGGACAGCTACACCAAGGAGCACTCGGCCGAGTACCAGAGCCAAGCGCCCATCGACCTGGCCCGCAGGATGCGCGAGCGCATCGGCGACCTGGATCAGATTGCGACGATCGTGCTGCACACCAGCCACCACACGCACGTCGTGATCGGCACCGGATCGAATGATCCGCAGAAGTTCGACCCCGATGCTTCGCGCGAGACACTCGACCACTCGGTCATGTACATCTTCGCCGTGGCCTTGGAGGACGGCACCTGGCATCACGAGCGCTCCTACGCACCCGAACGTGCACACCGCCCCGAAACGATCGAACTCTGGAACAAGATCAGCACCGTCGAGGACCCGGAATGGACTCGTCGTTACCACTCAAGCAATCCCGAAGAGAAGGCGTTCGGCTGCAAGGCCGTCGTTACTCTCAAGAACGGCGAGGTGATCACCGATGAGCTCGCGATCGCCGATGCACACCCCTTGGGGGCACGGCCATTCGCCCGGGAGAACTACATCAACAAGTTCACCGTGCTATCCGACGGCGTCATCGAACAGCACGAGCAAGACCGATTCCTTTCAGTGGCACAGGGATTGGCTGATCTGAAGGCCGGCTCACTGGGTGCGCTCAACCCGCTCGTGGACGCCGTAGTTCTCGACAAGGCGCCCACGACACCGGAGGGGATCTTTAAGTGAGCGCGCTTCTTGCCTCCGCCAAGGACGCGGCCACCAAGCGTGCCGCGTTCCGGGCGGGCTTGTCCTCCGGCGAACTGCTGCGCTTTCCCGGCGCGTTCTCACCGTTGGTGGCCAAGCTGATCCAGGAGATCGGGTTCGAGGGTGTTTACGTCTCGGGTGCCGTACTGTCTGCCGACCTGGCCCTGCCCGATATCGGATTGACGACGCTCACCGAGGTGTCGGCCCGCGGTCGTCAGATCGCGTCGGTTACCGACCTGCCGACCCTGATCGATGCCGACACAGGATTTGGCGAGCCGATGAGTGCGGCACGCACGGTCACCGTGCTCGAAGACAGCGGAGTAGCCGGCCTTCATCTCGAGGACCAGGTGAATCCCAAGCGGTGCGGGCATCTTGACGGCAAGGCCGTCGTCGAGAGCGCCGAGATGGTTCGGCGACTCCGTGCGGCGGTTTCCGCCCGGCGCGACCCCAACTTCGTCATCTGCGCCCGCACTGATGCCGCGGGCATCGAGGGGTTGCCCGCGGCCATCGACCGCGCAAAGGCCTACGCCGATGCGGGCGCGGATCTCATCTTCACCGAAGCACTCAGTGATATCGGCGAGTTCGAGAAGTTCCGTGCCGCGGTCGATGTTCCCTTGCTGGCCAACATGACCGAATTCGGAAAATCCGAACTCGTGACGGCCGACCAGCTCCGCGAGGTCGGGTACAACGTCGTCATCTATCCCGTCACGACCCTACGGCTGGCGATGTTCGCAGTGGAGCAGGGTCTGCGCGAAATCGATGCGGCGGGAACACAGTCTGGCCTGCTGGGCCAGATGCAGCACCGCAGCCGACTGTACGAGCTGCTCCGCTACTCCGAATACAACCAGTTCGATACCGAGATCTTCAATTTCAGCCTCAATGGAGGAGGAGCCCGATGACCACCGCGACCCCGACTATTCACAAGGGACTTGCCGGCGTCGTGGTGGACACCACCGCCATCTCCAAGGTGGTGCCCGAGACCAATTCGCTGACGTACCGCGGATATCCGGTGCAGGACCTGGCCGCCCAGTGCAGCTTCGAGCAGGTCGCCTACCTGCTGTGGCATGGCGAGTTGCCAAACGATGCCGAGCTCGCGCTGTTCAACCAACGCGAGCGGGCGCAGCGCCGCCTGGACCGTTCCCTGATGGCGCTGTTGGCCAAACTGCCGGAGACCTGCCATCCGATGGACGTGGTGCGCACCGCCATCAGCGTTCTGGGCGCTGAGGATCCTTCCGAGGACGACAGCACTCCGGAAGCCAACTACGCAAAGTCACTTCGCATGTTCGCGGTGCTGCCGACGATCGTGGCGGCCGACATGCGGCGGCGCCGTGGGCTGGATCCCATTCAGCCCCACAGCCACCTCGGCTACTCGGCCAACTTCCTACGGATGTGCTTCGGCGAGGTACCGGATCCGGTGATCGTCACGGCGTTCGAGCAGTCGATGATCCTGTACGCCGAGCACAGCTTCAACGCCTCCACCTTCGCCGCCCGCGTGGTCACCTCGACACAATCCGACATCTACAGCGCGGTCACGGCGGCGATCGGCGCGCTCAAGGGCTCCCTGCATGGCGGAGCCAACGAAGCCGTCATGCACGACATGATCGAGATAGGTGATGCCGCCAAGGCTGCGGAATGGTTGCAGGGCAAGCGGACCCGTAAAGAAAAGGTTATGGGCTTCGGGCACCGCGTATACAAGAACGGCGATTCCCGGGTGCCGACGATGCGTGCCGCGCTGGAGGATGTGGCGCGGGTACGTGATGGTCGTCAGTGGCTCGAGATCTACAAGGTGCTTGAATCCGAGATGGACGCCGCCACCGGAATCAAGCCCAATCTCGACTTCCCCACCGGGCCCGCCTACTACCTCATGGGATTCGATATCCCCTGCTTCACACCGATTTTCGTGATGAGCCGGATCACCGGTTGGACCGCGCACATCATGGAGCAGGCAGCGGCCAACGCCCTGATCCGGCCGCTGAGCGAATACTCCGGCAAGCCCCAGCGGTCACTCGCGTCTTAAGTGCGAGCGCCGAGTGTGCGGTTTGTGTCGAAATGTCGCTGAAAATCGACACAAACCGCACACTCGATTCGACTAGTTCGGCATTCTGTCACAAAGCAATTGGATGAATAGCTCATCCGGCGGAGGCGCCCCCGGGTCGATGTTGAGGAAGCTGGTATAGAAGCCGTCTGGTGAGTGCACCGCACGGCTTACTTGCCCCGCAATGCCCGCGACAACACCTGCATAGCCACGCGTATCGTTCACGCTCAGCCGAGGGTCCGCGAGATCGACGGTCACTCGATCTCCCCGCGACGGGATCACCACGCCAAACGCGTCTGGAGGCCCGAACAGATGCAATGTCCTGCGGCCACGATCCCGCGCATCACGCAGCGCCTCAATATCATCGCCGGTCGGCTCCACCGCTGAGGTCACACGCAGCCCCACAACGGATCCGGTGATCACTCGATGCCCGATCTCGCCCGACGGTGGCTGATCTGGCCAACGTGTCGCCAGTTCGGTAGGCCGGTACTGAAACGATGACGACTCTTGGCTCACCTGACCGGACTCATTCAGATAGGTAGTGGCCGACACGTCGTACAGCTCCTCGACGACGCCCCGCAGACGGGGCCAGCTTTGGCTCTCGTGCCACGTAGCCCAGAGGATTACCAGCGCATTCGCGGGATCTCCGAGTGTTGGATCCCAGCTCGCACAACCGTAGGGAAACCGGACGATCTCGCGGTCCTCGTCCCAGTCGACCGCAGCAGCCGATGCCAGTAGGTAGCCACTCTCAGCGGGATGAGCACAGATCTGCCAATCGACAGACTGGCCTATCTCAGGAGTCTTACCGCAGCACTGATACTCCCAGTTTGAAATACCAAGGTATACAAGAGATTCATTTCGATTGAGAATCTTGTTAATCACTGAAGAACCAGGTGTTAGACGAACGGAGCACGAACGCTCCGGACCCGGTGTACCGAGCGCCAAGGTTAGCCAGCATCACGCCAAGCGTCAACACCCGTCAATCGGGCCGAGACAAGAGCCCGCCGACCCACCAATCTGCCGGAGCCTCTCGCCGATACCCACGCTGACGTAGCAAGCCCTCCATGTCGAATCCGACGGCTTCGGCCACCGCCCGCGAGGCATCATTGCCGACGACGGCCCACCATTCGATGCGGTGCACGTCCAGCACATCAAATCCCCACTGGCACAGCCGCCGAATCGCCTCTGTTGTCAGCCCCTTACGTCGATGCTGCGAGGCAGACCAGTACCCGACTTCCACCACGCCGGGCGCGATCGACTTAAGCGAACAGGTGCCCACAAGTTCTTCTGTGTCGGCGAGGAAGAACCCAAAGCCGTATCGCGCGTTGTCCGCCCATTCCTGCGCCGACCTGGTGACAAAACTCCGGGCGTCTTCACGGGTGTACGGAACCGGCAGCGGAAGGTAGTGCGCGATCTGCGGCTCGTTGCACGCTTCGACAATCACGGCCTCGTCGGCGGCAGTGACCGCGCGCAGAACCAACCGGTCCGTCTGCAACTCGGTAGGTTCCATGCGACCAGTCTCAACCACGAATTACAACGTGGTCAAAGGAATTCCGCGTGACCCCGCCTGTGTCAGGAGGTCTCGGGTACCGGCGACCAGTACTCCAGCATCTCCGCGAAGGTCTCGAAGGCCGGCCTGGCCAGACCGTACGGTGCCTCGAAATGCACGCTCAGAGGAAAGCCGAGGTCTGCCACTCCATCGATGACTCGCTTGTAGAGATCCACAAGCTGTGGCCGCCGGACATCTGGTTCGCAGGCTGCCAGCGACTTCACGAAGTCTTGTTCGCGCGCAACGGCTTCATTGCCGGGGTCTTGGATCAACCAATCGATGAGCCCGACCTTGGATTCCAGCTTCGGGACGAAACCGAACGAGAGCAACACCTCCGGCCGGTGTTCGGTTGTGCGCGCGAACTCCTGCAGAAAGCCAACCACCGCATCGGAATACAGCAGCTGGGTCATGGCGAAGGTTGCGCCCTTGTCACATTTGAAGGAGAAGCGGCCCTGTTCACCACTGCGGGTGGGGATCAGAATCACTCCCCTGTTGTCGACGATGTCGTCGAACTTCGACAACGCGTCAGTCGGTGGAATGCCTGAACCGTCGCCGTCGCTCATGGTGCGCGGTACGCCGACGAAGATCACGCCGTCCATCCCAGCTTCGGTCAGGCCGGTCAGCCGGCTCCGCAACGACGTCTCATCCGAAAAGGAAGTGACCTGCGTGCACAGTCCCCGCATGGTGGGTAGCTCCGACCGGATGATCGACCAATAGTCGACGACATCCAGCTTCGGCTTCATCTCCAGCGGGCGATCGGCATCCTCCACGATCATCGACGGGATCATGACGTGATCGATGCGCCCATCGATGCCGAATTCCGCCGAAAACCTGGACAGTTTCTGCAGTTCTTCGGATGCCTTCTCGAGGCCGCCATCGACGTTGGGAGGCACCAGCTCCAGCGCAACGGTATTCATGGACACCAAGGACCTCCGATTAGTCTCGCTAATGGTTTATACACCAATCAAATTCACGCGCGAGCAGTCCCCCGCGAAGGAGACTGCCCGCGCGTTCATCGGGAACTAGGCGCCCGCACGCACCTCGGTCGCAGCCGCCACCAGGTTGGCCAGCGACGCAGTTACCTCGTCAGCCTTCCGGGTCTTCAGGCCACAATCAGGATTGACCCAGAGACGCTGGGCCGGAACTGCCTGCAGCGCCTCACGCAGCGAGTTCGCCATCTCGGCCGTCGAGGGCACCCGCGGCGAATGGATGTCGTACACACCCGGGCCGACGCTGTTGGAGAATCCGATCGCGTTGAGGTCGTCGAGCACCTCCATATGCGAGCGAGCCGCCTCGATGGAGGTGACATCGGCGTCCAGATCGGCGATCGCACCGATCACCTCGCCGAACTCCGAATAGCACAGATGCGTGTGAATCTGGGTCGCATCGGACACACCCGAGGTGGACAGCCGGAACGCACCGACCGCCCAGTCCAGGTATGCGGGCTTATCCGCCGAGCGCAGCGGCAGGAGCTCGCGCAATGCGGGCTCGTCCACCTGGATGATCGCAATCCCGGCGTCCTGCAGATCCACCGTCTCGTCCCGGATGGCCAGTGCGATCTGGTTAGCGGTATCCGCCAACGGCTGATCATCACGAACGAACGACCACGCGAGAATAGTCACCGGCCCGGTCAGCATGCCCTTGACGTACTTGGGAGTCAGCGACTGGGCGTAGGTGGCCCACTCGACGGTCATCGGGTTCTGCCGTGCGACATCGCCGTACAGGATCGGTGGGCGCACGCAACGGCTGCCGTACGACTGAACCCAGCCGTTCTGGGTGGCAAAGAATCCGTCAAGCTGCTCGGCGAAGTACTGAACCATGTCGTTGCGTTCAGGCTCACCGTGGACCAGCACGTCCAAGCCCAGCTTCTCCTGTAGCGCAATAACATCGGCAACCTCGGCGCGCATCCGCCGCACGTACTCGGCCTCGTCGATCTCGCCCTTGGTCAAGGCCTGACGGGCCTTGCGGATCTCGACGGTCTGCGGGAACGACCCGATGGTGGTGGTCGGCAGCTCGGGCAGCTGCAGGCGCTCATCCTGGCTGCGGCGACGCTCGGCGGCATCGCCACGTGAAATACCAGCCGCCAGAATCGAATCCAAACGCGCACGGATCTGACCGTTGTTCAGACGCGGATCCGTCTTGCGAGATTCGACAGCCGCATTCGACGCCGCGAACTCGGTAGCGTCGCGCGCCCCACCCAGTGCCCGCGCCAGCACCACAACTTCCTTGACCTTCTCGTCTGCGAACGCCAACCAGCTGCGCAGCTGGTCATCGAGTTCGGTCTCCGGTTCCAGCGAGTAGGGCACATGCAACGTCGAGCAGGACGTGGACACTGCGACGGCACCGGCGGATCCCAACAGCGTCCCCAGGGTGCCCAGCGCGGACTCCAGGTTGGTGCGCCAGATGTTTCGTCCGTCGACAACGCCCGCGACGATGGTCTTTCCGGCCAGCTCTGGCACCACGGCCACACCCGATGCGGACCCGTAGACCAGGTCGACGGCAATCGCCTCGACGGGGGTACGTGCCAGCGCCGGCAGTGCGGCACCGAGGTCCCCGAAGTAGGTGGCGACCAGGATCGCGGGGCGATCGGCCACCGTGCCGAGACGGCCATACACCTGCTCGGCCAGTTCGGGACCATTCGGCAGGATGTCGGTGACGAGCACCGGCTCATCGATCTGCACCCAGCCGACGCCTGCCTCGGCGAGCTGCACCAGCAGCTGCTCGTACAGCGACACCACCTCGTCGAGCCGTTCGATGGGCGCGGGGGCGCCGTCGACTGACTTACTCAACGCGAGGAAGGTGATGGGACCGACGACGACCGGACGTGCCGGAATGCCCAGCGCCTGAGCTTCTTTCAGCTCTCCGAACAGCTTGGCCGGGTTCAGCTCGAACTTCGTGTCCGGCCCGATCTCCGGCACCAGGTAGTGGTAGTTGGTATCGAACCACTTGGTCATTTCCAGCGGTGTCACGTCATCATTACCGCGAGCGGCGGCGAAGTAGCGATCGAGCTCATCGGTGATACCGGCGACACGGGGCGGGAGGGCTCCCAGCAGCACCGCGGTGTCCAGCACCTGGTCGTAGTACGAGAAGGTGTTCACCGGCACGGAGTCGAGCCCGGCGGCCGCCAATGCGGTCCAATTGTCGCGCCGAAGCCCTGCTGCGACAGTTTCGAGCTCGGTACGGCTGGTACGTCCGGCCCAGTAGCTCTCGGTAGCCCTCTTGAGCTCACGCCGCGGGCCGATGCGCGCGGATCCGAGCGTGGTGGCGGTCAAAGGTTGAGCAGTCATGAATTAGTCCTTCATCAACAGCGGGGTAGCCACCGCCCGGGGACGAAGAACCGAGCACGGAACCACCGCAACAGATATCTGCTCGGTGAAACCGCTTCGGCCATACGCCCATTCCGCGAGGCGATGATCCGCCGGGTGCGGCGCACCCGGCACAGCTGGCAGGTCTTCGGACTTACAGGCGTTACCCGGACTCAGGTTTTCCTACTGGCCGCCGCTTCCCAGGCTTCTTGGTGCTCAACCCAGTGCATATGACGACTGTCGTTCCTGCATACCGCTGCGGGACAGTCCCGGATTCTCACCGGGTTCCCTCTTATGCCGGGCCCGAGGGCCCGGCACTCGATGCTGATACCGGCTCGGATCAAACCCGTGCCACTACCAGCAGACCAGCTGCGTTTCTCATCATATGCGCGCTATCCAACACAAATATTAGCGACTATTCTCTAATATCGTGATCACCTTGGACCAGGCTCAGCAGGTGCTCGATGCGCAGCCCTTCAGTCGCCTCCTCGGGGCATCCGAGTGCCGGGTCGATGAGTCCGGAATCCGGCTCGCACTTGATATCCGTGACGAGCTACGGCAGCAGAACGGGTTTATCCACGGCGGCGTATTGAGCTATCTCGCCGACAACGCGATCACCTACGCGTGCGCCCTCGGTTTGGGCGCGGACATTGTGACCAGCGGATACACCATCGAGTATGTGTCTCCTGCGGGCGATGGGGTGCGACTGCTTGCCGACGCCTCGCTGGTGAGTGCCGGCCACACGAAGGCGCTGGGTCGCTGCGAAATCTCCGTCGAAGGCCACGATGGCAAGACCAAGCTGGTTGCGGTTGCTCAGGGCACGAGCATGGTCCGGCGCCGTGGGGCGTAAAGCGCAGTACACCGCCGACGACATCCTGGACGCTGCGCTGACCCTGGTGACCTCGGGCGGCCCGTCAGCGGCCACCGCCTCCGCCATCGGACGCGTCCTCGGAGCACCGTCAGGTTCGATCTATCACCGATTCGCTAGCCGCGATGAGCTCATGGCCCGGCTCTGGCTGCGATCGATCGCCCGCTATCAGAGCGGGATACTCGCGGCCCTGTGCCTGTCGGATCTCGACGATGCACTTACGGCGACCATTGACCACGCATTCCAGTGGACAACGGCGAACCGCAACGAGGCGCAGCTGCTACTCCAGTACGAGAAAGCTGACCTGGTCGCGCACTGGCCCGACACCCTCGCCGCGGAGCTCACAACACTTAACTCCCGGGTCCGCATGGCGTTGCGCGATTACACCGAGCATCGGTTCGGCGCGATCACTCCCGAACTGATCGACAAAACGATGTTCGCGTTGATCGACATGCCGTACGCAGCGGTGCGCCGTCACCTGCCCGACAGGGGAGAGCCCGCGCCGTGGTTGCGCGAGTTCGTCCGGACCAGCGCCCGGGAGCTTCTCGCCCGCGAGAGTTAGACCGTGGCGTATTTCTGACGCAGGGCCTTCTTATCGAGCTTGCCCAGCGCGGTCAGCGGCAGCGAGTCGGCGACGATCACGTGTTTGGGTGACTGCACCGAACCCTTGCG
Source organism: Mycobacteroides chelonae CCUG 47445 (assembly GCF_001632805.1). Classification (NCBI taxonomy): domain Bacteria; kingdom Bacillati; phylum Actinomycetota; class Actinomycetes; order Mycobacteriales; family Mycobacteriaceae; genus Mycobacteroides; species Mycobacteroides chelonae. The sequence goes on from NZ_CP007220.1 coordinate 4,748,063, forward strand.
GTCCTTGACCGCGGACTGGATCTCGGAGGTCATCTTGGACACCGCATCGCCGCTACGGTCGGCATCGGCACGCAGCACCACGATCGCCGTGACCGCCTCGCCCCACTTCTCGTCGGGCACCCCGATGACGCCGACCTGCGCCACCGAGGGATGTTCGGCCACAACGTCTTCCACCTCACGGGGGAACACGTTGAAACCACCGGTGACGATCATGTCCTTGGTCCGGTCGACGATAAACCAGAAACCGTCTTCGTCTTCGCGTGCGACATCGCCGGTGCGCAGCCAGCCGTTTTTGAACGTGTCTGCGGTCTGTTCAGGCAGACCCCAGTAGCCGCCCGCCACCAGCGGCCCAGCCACACAGATCTCGCCGGGCTCACCCTGTTTCACCGGCTGGTCGTTCTCGTCGAGCAGCGCCGTGCGCAAAAACGCCGAGGGCCTGCCACAGCTGGAGAGCCGCTGGGTGTCGTGATCGCCCTTGGCCAGATAGCTGATGACCATGGGCGCTTCGGACTGACCGAAGTACTGCGCAAAGATCGGCCCGAATCGCTTGATTGCCTCCGCGAGCCGTACCGGGTTGATGGCCGAGGCGCCGTAGTAGACGGTCTGCAACGACGACAGGTCGCGGGTCTGAGAATCCGGGTGGTCCAGCAGCGCATAGATCATCGACGGCACCAGCATGGTGGCGGTGATCTTGTGCTCCTCGATCGCGGCCAGTACGGCGCCCGCGTCGAACTTGGGCAGCACCACCATTGACCCACCCTTCATCAGCGTCGGCATGAAGAACGCCGCACCGGCATGTGAAAGCGGGGTACACATCAGGAATTTGGGGCGATCCGGCCATTCCCACTCGGCCAGCTGGATCTGCGTCATGGTGAGAATCGACTGTGAGGTTCCGATGACGCCCTTGGGCTTACCCGTCGTGCCACCCGTGTAGGTGAGGCCGTTGATGTGATCCGGCGACAGGTTGATCGGAAGCAGCGCCCTCGCCTCAAAGTCGGCGGCCGCGGCAACCAGGTCATGTCCGACCTCGGCCAGCTCAGCGGGCACGGGGCCGAGCGTCAGCACGCGGGTCAGCGTCGGCACCTTCTCCACCAGAGCGGCGGCGCGCTCCACGAACTGCGGGGTGGGGTCGATGACGAGCGTGGTGATCTTGGCGTCGGCCAGTACATAGGCATGGTCGTCGAGCGATCCGAGCGGATGCAGTGCGGTACGCCGGGTGCCCAGCAGCTGCCCCGCACCGATCACCAACAGCACCTCGGGGCGATTGAGTGCGAGCATGCCCTGGCCATCGGTGGGATCGGGCACCAGCGCGGTGAAGGCCTGTATGTACTTGCTGATCTCATCGGCCATCTGGGCACCGGTGAGCGTGACATCCCCGAGCACCAGCGCGGGCGCGCTCGCGTTCTTTTTCAGCGCGGCGACCAGCAGGTGCCCGGAGTTGATCGACCCGTGTAGCGGGTCAAATGAGTCAGGCATCGCGCTCCTTGAGTGGAATAGTCGCCGATCAGGCACTTCGCTCGACGTTAGAACATGTTCTAGTTTTGGGCAAGGATTGGCGCGTCGGCCCACGAGGCAGCACCCGACCCAATCCCCTCAAAAGAACCGAACATGCTTGCTAGGCTGGCTAAATGCTCAAGTCCATGGTCGCCAGCACACTATTCGTCTCACTATCGATGTTTGCTACGGCTTTCGCGGGCGCCGATCCGGCAGACCCCGATCCGTTCAATCCCGCTGACTGCATCGGCAATGCCAATGCGGTCTGCAACGTTGGCCCATATGGCCCCAACAGCATGTCGAATCCTGCGAACCCGGCCAGCCCGCTGAATCCCAACAACCCCGCCAACCCGGCCAGCCCAATGAACCCGATGAATCGCCCGGGTCAGATCTGACGGGAGCACCCCTCAGGCTGCGGTGAATCCCTTGGCCCGCTGCGTGTCCCGGGCGCTCCACAGCGTCGACGTGATCTCCGCCTTCACCAGCGGGACCACCTCTTCGGCGAATCGACACAGGGTGTCCTTCTGCTCCTCGAAGTCAGCCTCGGGGCTCAATGAAATCGACTGGAACTCGTGGCCGAAGGCCTCATGCCACTGAATGATCTTCTCGGCCACGCGTTCCGGCGAACCAGCCAGCACCGGGCCACGATCTGCCGCATCCTCGATGGATTCGAAGGAGGGAAACTTGCCGACGGCCTTCGGATGATCCTTGAGCCTGGCCATCTGCGCCAGGCGTGCCTCATAGATCGGCCGGTACTGCGCGATGGCCTGTTCGGTCGTATCCGCCAGGTAGAGCCCTCCCGAACCCGCACCCACGTGCAGATTGGCTGGGTCGTGCCCGTTCTGCGCATACAGCTCCCGATACCTGTCAATGAGAATCTTGTAGTTCTCCTTGGGCTGCAAAGCATTTGCGGTGACTATCGGATCGCCCCACTTCGCGGCGAGTTCAACCGCGAACGTCGAGGTCGCCGACCCGTGCCAGATCCGGAACGGTCCGTCGTACGGCCTAGGCAGCGTTGTCGCGTCGGCCAGCGGATGCCGGTGCGTGCCTGTCCAGTCAACGTGTTCCTCGCGCAGTAGCCGCCGTAGCAGCTCATAGTTCTCTTGCAAGTACTCATACTGCTTGGCGATATCCAGCCCCATCAACGGGTACTGCCGGTCCTCATTACCCTTCCCGATGACGATCTCCAGGCGACCGCGGCTCAGCTGGTCGATGGTGGCGAAGTCCTCCGCCGCACGCACCGGGTCCAAGAGCGAGAGCACCGTGACGCCGGTGGACAACAGGATCCGTTCGGTCGCCGCAGCCACCGCTCCCAGCAGTACCGTGGGCGCTGACGACAGCACGTCTCCCGCATGCCGCTCCCCGACCGCGAAGGAATCCAAACCCAGGCCCTCGGCCAAGACCGCGGTCTCGACCACGCGGTTCAGCCGGTCGGCGGCGGGTGTCAATGCTCCCGTTGCGGGGTTCGGTAGGTAGAAGACAATGTCGAGAAGCTGAAAACGCATATCGCCAGTATGCCGAAACGGACCCCGGTCCGGCAGGGAGGAAATGTTCTGATGATCACCGAACTGGACTCGGTGCTTCTCGACGTTCCGAATCTCGCTGATGCAAAGGCCGCCTATGCCCGGCTGCTCGGAACCGACACCCCGCACCCCCAGCTCCACCTCGGGCTCCCCGATTGGGCACCGCACCCCGGATTGCTGTTCAGCGTCGCAGACCTGTCGTCCGCGGCCCGCACGCTCGATCGCCGCGGCCTAGCACTGGCCTCGTACGGAGAGCTCGTGGCGGGACAGGCCGACGGACTCACCCTGGGACTACGCGAGCGACCGGCAACACACGCGGTCCCGGCGAGCGAGCAGATCGATCACCTGGTGCTGTTCTCCCCGAATCGCGACAGGATCATCGCAACGCTATCCGGACGACTCGGTTTCGATCTGCGCCTGGACCGCATGCAGTCGTGGGGTGTACACCAACTGTTTTTCCGCTGCGCGGGCTTGGTGGTTGAGGTGGTGCTGCGCGATGACGACCCCGCCGGACCGGACTCGCTGTGGGGAATCGCCTGGCGCACCAACGATATTGACGCCTCTCATGCTCGGCTGACGGATGCCGACGTCACTCTCAGTGCCATCCGTGACGGCCATAAGCCGGGCACCAGAGTCGCGACGGTCAAAGATCCTGGGCTGGCAGTCCCCACAATTTTGATTGAACAGCGCTAGCCGCCGACTAGGTTGGGGTCTATGACGACTCCGAACCCGGGAAGCTGGCAACCCGACCCCGACGGACGATTCGAGTTCCGCTGGCACGACGGCCACCGCTGGACGGATCAGGTAGCCCATCAGGGAAAAGTCAGTTCAGCTCCGCTCGGAGGCTCCGCGCCGACCGCCCCACAGCCCAGCCCATCAACCCAAGTTGCACAACCGGCAGCACAGGCCCAACCTCTTGGAGACCAATTCTCGGGTATCAGTGGAGATTTGGTGGACGGCCGCTTCAGCGAGAATGAAGCCAAGCCGATCTCGAACCAGAACGCCAAACTGTTGCGCGTTCGTCTTGGCGAGCCATTCCTGGCGCGTCAAGGATCGATGGTGGCCTACCAGGGCAATGTCGATTTCGCCTTCGAAGGCGGCGGTGCGGCGAAGTTCTTGAAAAAGGCACTCACCGGAGAAGGCTTGCCGCTCATGCGGTGTTCGGGCCAGGGCGACGTATTCCTGGCCGAGCGTGCCTTCGACGTTCATCTACTAAACCTCAACAACGCGGGCCTTTCGATCAGCGGCAAGAACGTGCTGGCCTTCTCGGCAGGACTGAACTGGAACATCGAGCGGGTCAAGGGCGCCAGCATGGTCACCGGCGGCCTGTTCAACACGACATTGCGGGGAACGGGGTGGGTGGCCTTGACTACCGACGGTCCGCCGGTGGTGCTCAATGCCGCAGAGGCGCCGACATTCGCCGACACGAACGCGGTGGTGGCGTGGTCGGCCAACCTTCAGACACAGCTCAAGACGAGTTTCAAAGCCGGCGCCCTCATCGGCCGCGGTTCGGGCGAGGCACTCCAGGTGTCATTCCAGGGCCAGGGATTCGTCATCGTGCAACCATCCGAGGGCGTTCCTGTCGTCACGGCCGGCTAGAGCGTCATCAGCCCCGACAGCTCCCGGGCCCCCCGGGTCAACGTCGCGATCAGTACTTCTCGCTCCGCGCGGGTCGCACTGGGCAGCAGCGGGCCCAGCTGAAGTTCGTAGGCGGCATCGGCACCCACGAAGATGGGCGCCGCCAGATAACTGATGGGCAGCACATCCTCGGATATCAGCTCGTCGCGTGAGTACAGACGCGAGGTGAGCCGGGACAGCTGTCGCAACAGCCGTTCGCGAAGCGCCGCTTCCATCACCTCCGAGCCCGCCGAACCGAGCAGATCCGAGAGCAGGTCAACCATCCCGGTGTCGTCATGGTCGGGGCGGTAGATCACATATCCGCAGTCGGAAACCTGCCGCAGAAGCCGCTGGCCGTAACGCGCGCTCAAGCCGCGGGCGGTGCCGAGCCACTGCGCACGTTCGTCCGACGAACGCCAGGGCATCACGGCTGAACCCGCGGGAAAGGCCAGCGGTATCGTCTGCCCCACCGCGAATCCGGTGACAGCCCTACGTCCCGCCTGCGCTTTGGCGACGATCGTCAACGTCTTCGGACTGATTCGGCTGATGGTCGCCCCCGCCTGTGCTGTTCCGGCTATCCGGGCCAGCACGTCCTGAACCTCGCGGGGCATGGTCGCCTCAACCGCACGTGGAAGCGCCGACCCAACCCGATAACGAAGCTCACCGTCGCGCGTCAACCATCCCGCCGATTCCAGCTCGTTCACCACGGCGGTGGCGGTGGCACGGGGAATACCCGTACTTGCGGCGATCTCGCTCAGCGATTTGGGTTGTGTTGCAGCAGCAAGCATTTCCACGATTCTTATGACGCGTGCGGTCGGCGGTGAAATGGTCGGCATAGGTTCCCTCCCTCTTGCGCGTTGCATTGCTCAGGTCTACAGTGCATCGACTATTCGCCCCAAAGTAGTCGAATATTCGACACGGAGGTAGACATGATTCTGGACCGCTTCAGGCTCGACGGCAACGTCGCGATCGTTACCGGCGCGGGTCGTGGACTGGGCGCGGCGATCGCGGAGGCCTTCGCACAGGCGGGTGCCGATGTGCTGATCGCCTCGCGTACCGAATCCCAACTGCACGAGGTCGCCGCGAAGGTGGCCGCCGCGGGACGTCAGGCCGAGGTGGTCGTGGCCGATCTCTCCGATACCGAGGCATCCGCCTCCCTGGCACAGAAAGCCGTCGACCGGTTCGGACGACTCGACATCGTCGTCAACAATGTGGGCGGCACTATGCCGAAGCCGTTCTTGGACACCACCAACGACGACCTCGCTGAGGCCTTCTCGTTCAACGTCCTCAACGGTCACGCGCTGTTACGTACCGCGGTGCCGCACCTGCTCAAGTCCGATAACGCCTCGGTTATCAACATCACGTCCACCATGGGCCGACTCCCGGGCCGCGCCTTCCTCGGATACTGCACCGCCAAGGGTGCACTTGCTCATTATACCCGCACGGCTGCAATGGATTTGAGTCCGAGAATTCGCGTCAACGGTATCGCCCCCGGCTCCATACTTACCTCTGCGCTGGAGGTCGTGGCGGGCAACGACGAAGTGCGCGGGACACTTGAGAAGAACACGCCGCTACACCGGCTGGGCGATCCGGCCGATATCGCGGCGGCCGCAATCTATCTCGCATCGCCCGCCGGCAGCTTCCTGACCGGCAAGGTGCTCGAAGTCGATGGTGGCCTCATCGCACCCAATCTCGACATTCCCTTACCCGACCTTTCCTGATCGCTTTCTGAAGGGACCTGACATGACAAAGACACGCGTAGCCGTCTGGGGCACAGGAAATGTCGGCCAGCACGCGCTCGCCGGCGTGATCACCGACCCGAACATGGAACTCGTCGGCGTATGGGTATCCGGAGGCCATAAGGCCGGAAAGGACGCCGGCGAGCTGGCCGGGCTCGACACCACCACCGGTGTCACCGCGACCACCGATGCCGCCGAGATCTTGGCACTCAAGCCCGACTGCGTGGTGTACACCGCTATGACCGACAACCGCCTGATGGAGGCGATCGAGGACTTGCGCTCGATCCTGGCAGCCGGGATCAACGTCGCCGCCAGCGCGCCGGTGTTCCTGCAGTATCCGTGGGGCGTCCTGCCGGATAACATGCTGGAACCCATCGAAGCCGCAGCACGGGAAGGCAACTCGTCGATCTTTGTCGGTGGTATCGATCCTGGTTTTGCCAATGACCTACTGCCGCTGGCGCTCATGGGTACCTGCCAGCATGTCGATCAGGTGCGCTGTATCGAGATCGTCGACTACGCGACGTACGACAGCGCAACGGTGATGTTCGACGTCATGGGCTTCGGTAGGCCGATGGACGAGACCCCCCTTCTGCTGCAACCGGGAGTACTATCGCTGGCCTGGGGTTCGGTGGTGCGGCAGCTCGCAGCCGGTCTGGGCATCGAATTGGACGAGGTCACCGAGACGTACGAAAAGCTATCTGCTCCTGAAGATTTCGATATCTCCTCAGGACATATCCCCGCGGGCACCATGGCCGCGCTGCACTTCGAGGTTCGTGGGATGAAGGATGGCAAGGCGGTGACGGTCCTAGAGCACTTCACCCGTCTGCGCGAGGATCTAGCGCCGGACTGGCCACAGCCCGCACACGAGGGTGGCACCTATCGTGTCGAGATCACCGGGGAGCCCAGCTACATACTGGATTTGGGCTCGTTCAGCACACACGGTGATCACAACTACGCCAATCTGATCGCGACGGCGATGCGCGTGGTCAACGCGGTACCTGCCGTCGTCGCGGCCGATGCGGGTATCCGCACCACTTTGGACCTACCGCTGATCACGGGAAAGGGGCGCGCGCGATAGCGTTCGGGCAATGCTCCCGGCGTGAATCCAGTTGCCCAGCCACACCGGCATCGCGAGCGCACCGCCAACCAATCCGAGCGGCCCGGGGAGCAGTGAAACGATTTGCAATGCGCACCACGCTAAACCCGTTGCACGCCAGATATTTCGATTGACATCGCTAATGGTCGGCGATGCCGAAAGGCTTCCGGCGATGTCGTTGACGATGAAGAAGTCTTCAACGAAGTTGAAGGGCAGGGCGAACATCAACCACACCGACCGAGGAGACCGCGTGCGCCCCCATTCGGGCAGGCGCACGAGAATGCGCTGCAGGGTAAGGCAATAGAGGGCTACCAGGCCGAAGAATGTCACGATGGTGGTCACCGCTGCCACTGGGCCGGTTGCGCTGAGTTCCCCGAGAATTCCCGATCCCCATCGCGGCGCCCATAGCGGCTGTAGCAGCAGTGCTACCACCGGGATGGTGAGCACCACGGTCCATGCACGCATCAGCAGACCCTACTGGCGGCTCTTGCGTGGTGGAGGATTACGGCGTGGTGCCGGCGGGGACGTACAGCCTGATGAGCTCTGCGAGCCGCTCACCGACGTCGTCGAGCGTCTCCGTCGACTGCGCGGCGATCGACATGATGACGGCGCCTTCGATCGCCGCGATCATGGTCCGGGCCAGCGAGCGTGCCGCCTCGGCAGCCACGTGATAGCGCGTAAGCCGCTCGGTGAGAATGGCCTGCCAATCCTGGAATGCGTCCGCCGCCACCGCCGAGGCCTCGGGCGCCTCGGTACGTCCCAGCACGGCAGCGACGATCGGGCACCCCGCCTGCATCTCGGTTTCGCCGAGTTGCGCCTTCCACAGTTCGATGAACAACTGAATGCCGTGTGCCGGATCGATATCGTCACCGGCCGCCTTGATGATGGCCGTCAGCTCTTGTCCCGCGAGGCGGGTCGCCTCGGCGACCAGTTCCTGCTTACCGCCGGGAAAGTTGAGGTAGATGGTTCTCCGTGACACACCGCTGTCTTCCAGCAGTGCGTTGAGACCGGTTCCCGCGACGCCACGGCGCCGCACCAGACCCGTCACGCTAGCGATCAACGTGTCACGTGCCGACATCCTGCCCGCCTCCCAACTTGTCAGGTGTTAACTATACCGCTCAGTCTACCGAGTCGCCGCCGGGCCGGGGCACTTATCGGAACATTGCGGTAAACCAATCGGTGTACTACCGTCGGCCGAGTGGCAGACCTACACGATCCTCTTCCACTGGCCTCGGGCCAGGTACTGCGCAATCGACTGATGAAGTCGGCCCTCAGCGAGGGCCTCGGCGACACCTCTCAGGGACCCGACCACCGGCTCGTCGAGTTGTACCGCCGCTGGGGCACCGGCGGGTTCGGCCTCGTCGTCACCGGCAATGTGATGGTTGACCGCAGCCACCTGGGTGAGCCGGGAAATGTGGTCATCGAGGACGACCGGCATCTCGATGGCCTGTCGCGGTGGGCCAAGGCAACCAAGGATGGCGGCGGCCTGATCTGGATGCAGGTGAACCACCCAGGGCGGCAAGCCAACCCGCTCGCCACGGCGTCCCAGCCGGTGGCACCGTCCGCGATCAAGATGAACGTCCCCGGATGGCAAGCGCCACGTGAACTCACCGATGACGAGATCGAGAACATCATCGACCGGTACGCGACCACGGCGTCGATCGCCGATGCGGCCGGGTTCGACGGTGTTCAGATCCACGGCGCACACGGCTATCTGGTGGCACAGTTCCTGTCGCCACGTACCAATCGGCGCACCGACCGGTGGGGAGGCGACCCGGAACATCGGATGCGTTTCGTTCTCGAGGTTGTCCGCCGCACGCGTGCGGCGGTGAGCCCCGGCTTCTCGGTCGCCATCAAGCTCAACTCCGCGGACTTCCAGCGTGGAGGCTTCACCGAGGAAGAGTCGCGGGCAGTCATCGCGGCGCTCGCCTCCGAAGAGGTCGACCTCATCGAAATCAGCGGTGGTACTTACGAATCGCCGGCAATGGAGGGCAGGCCGCTGGTGACATCGGCGTCGACCCAGGCCCGCGAGGCCTACTTCCTCGAGTACGCCCGCACCGCCCGCGAGGCGGCAGGTGACGTACCGATCGCCGTGACAGGAGGCTTCCGCACGGAAGCCGCCATGTCCGACGCCGTCCGATCGGGTGATTGCGATGTCGTGGGGCTCGGGCGCCCGACAACTGTCAATCCCGAGTCCGCCGACAGCCTGCTGACGGCGCGTCAGGACAAGCTGACCGTTCCGGACGCTTCACTGCCCCTACCCGGCTGGCTGGCTTCGACCGGCAGGGCGAAGTCTTTCCTGAGCGCACTGGAACTCCAGTGGCACAACACCCAACTACACCGCCTGGGCGCGGGGACCGACCCGGACCCCACCATCGGCCCGTGGATCACGGCACTTCGACTTCTCAAGAACAACGGGGTCGACGCCTTTCGGAGAAGGAGAAGTTCATGACGGACAAGACACTGCGCAAGTTCCGCAGAGAGCGCGCCATGGGCCGTTACCTGCTCAACCCCGCCGTCTCGGCCCTGACAAAGCTTGGCCTGCGTACAGCGCTCGCCTCGGAGCTGGAAACCACCGGACGCAAGACCGGCCAGCTGCGGCGAGTCCCGGTCTCGGTCCAGTTCGACGCGACCGGTGCGTGGGTAATCAGCCAGCACGGCACCCGCTCGGGCTGGGGCAGCAATATCGCCGCGAATCCCAATGTCCGCCTGAAGCAGGGAAACAGGTGGCGTACCGGAACCGCCCAGTTCCGGCCCGATGACGACGTCGTCGCGCGGGGCCGCAAGTTCGGGGCCGTCGGCGCGCGGGTGGTCAAGGCACTGGAGACCACCCCGATATCGGTGCGCATCGATTTCACCGACTGAGGACAAGGAATACGGGATATGCCTCTCTATCAGTGCATAACACGTGCGGAGAGCCTCACCGACGAGGTGCGGCAGGCCATCGCCCAGGAATTCACACGTATTCACTGCGAAATCACCGGCGCTCCGGCGGTATTCGTCCACGTGGTCTTCAATGAATACCAACCAGGCCACCACTATCTGGCGGGCAAACCGGAAAGCGACACCACCTTCATCGCGGGCACTATCCGTTCAGGGCGTTCCCTGGAACAACGTCAACAACTGCTCCGTGAACTCTCGTCCGCCTGGCACGAGCTGACCGGCCAGTCGGAGGAGGAACTCGTCCTGGGCATTTCCGAACAGGACGCCTCCGCAGTCATGGAAGCCGGGCTCATTTTCCCCGAGGCCGGCGCCGAGGCCGCCTGGTTTGAGCAGAACCGAGAGAAGCTGGGCTTCCTTCTCAACCAGTAGGCCCAAATCCGCCACTGGCACACTTGCGCACTTTTGTGCCATTGAGTTAGCGTGGTGCTCATGGTCGATCAGAGCGCCATCACCCGTCCCGTCAGCCTCGACGAAGGGCTCCGGGAAGCAATCCCCATGCCCGTGGAAGACCCTGCGGACGACTCCGTGGAAACCCCGCGACTGGGCGCCGACTCCCTGGTGTGGAAGTTCTACGGGGATGTCCGTGGCGTCCTCGGCTTTCAGCGGCTCGCCGGCACCGAGAACTGCATCGAACAGCTGGGTAAGGCGGTCGAGGACCATTCGGTGATCTTCACCGACACCCTTGGCCGCGCACGCCGCTCCGGGCCGCCCATCATGAAGACCATCTACTCGGCGGACCCACAGAAGTGGGGGCGGATGGTGCGCGATTTCCACAAGCCGATCACCGGAACCATCAGCGACGGATCGCGTTACCACGCACTCAATCCCGAGCTCTTCTATTGGGCGCATGCGACTTTCGTCGACCAGGTCTTGTACATCACCGACACATTCATCCGGCGTCTCTCCTACGCCGAGAAGGTACGGATCTTCGAGGAGAGCAAGGTCTGGTACAGCCTCTACGGGGTCAGTGCGCGCAATCAGCCGCAGACGTACGACGAGTTCGTCACCTACATGGAGGGCATGTTCGACCGGTTCGTGCCGACCAAGACGATCCTCTACGCGACGGGCTACATCCGCCAGGGCGTGCCCGGGCCCAAGCAGATTCCCAAGCCGCTGTGGCGTCTGCTGTCGGCGCCACTGAACGCCTTCATCCGGACGGTCGTCGTCGGAACGCTCCCGCCGCAGATGAAGCAGGTCTGCCGACTGGAGTGGAGCGACAAGAAGGAACGCAACTTCCAGCGCTTCGCCACGGTCATGCGCGCATTGAACCCGTTGTTCAACAGGCTGCCGGTGCGGGCGCTGTACCTGCCGTGGGCGTCCGAGGGCTGGAATCGTGAAGGAGTCGACCCCCGCCCGCTGTACAACCGGGCGCCATGACCACACTCGTGGGGGTGACCAGCGCCCCACCCACCGATGCCGTACTCGATGCCGCGCGCATTGAGTTCGAGCGGCACGGTATGCGCCGCGCCAACATGGACGCCATCGCACGTCGCGCCGGGGTGAGCCGCCGCACCCTCTACCGCCGCTTCCCCACCAAGGAAGCGCTGTTCGAGCACCTCATCGAGGCAGAGAGTCTGGGCATCTTCGGCCAGCTCGCCGTCGCCGCCAACGGCCAGGATGCCCAGGGCGCCATCGTCGAGTGCTTCACGCTGGCCATGCGGCTCATCACGGAAAGCCGGCTAGCGGGCACCATCATCGAGAACGAGCCGGAACTCGTCATCGGCCTCAACACGCCTTCTGGGGAGAAGGCCATTGTGCGAGCCAGCGCGCTGGTGGCGTCCAGCCTGCGGCACAGCGGCGCCACAATGCCCGATGACGCAGTGCTCGCGGTGTCGGAAATCCTTGTGCGGCTGGTTGGTTCCCTGCTCACCAACCGCGCCGGCGTACTCGATATCACCGATACCGTGGCGGTACGGCGGTACGCACAGACCTACCTGGCTCGATTGGTCTGGTAGTACTACTCGTTCAGAAACCGACCTTGAGTCGGCATCTGACTAAACTGCCTGCATGGCGACACGGCGGCAGATGTACGCAGAACAGACTCGTTCGGACCTTCTGGATTCCGCGCGCCGGCATTTCACGACGACCGGCTACAACAGCGTGACCGTCGACGACATCGTCAGCAGCATCGAAGTCAGCAAGGGCACGTTCTACTACCACTTCTCCGATAAGCAGGCGATGTTCAGCGCCCTGCTCACCGAATGCCTGACCGAGACCGCCGATACCGTCACCACTGCCATCCGCCTCCTGGACAAGCCCGGCGCCAACGGCCCCCAGGTCGCGGCCACGTCAGCATGGGTGTACCTGTCCCGATCGCGCGACGACAGGACCTACCGGGAACTCATGCGCCAAGCGCCGATGGTCCTCGGCGAGGAGACCTACCGCCACATCGACGACACCATCGTGCTGCCTCCCTTGGTCACACTCATGGAGACCCTTGCCGCCCGTCATGAACTGAAGGCGGGTGTGCACACCCATATGGCCGCCCGGATGCTCATGACGATGTTCGTCACCGCCAACAGCATCATCGCCGAATCCGATGATCCCGCAACAACAATGACAGAAGTCGCCGATACGATCGCCACCATGTTCAGTGGGATCGTGCTCGGAGACGTCCCGCTGTCGCGGGCCGCCGCTAACGGATAGCCAGGAACAGGAGTGTGCGCAGGAAGGGGCGCACCGCGAACGCCGTCCAGCGCAACGGGAACCATCCCACCCACTTCGGAGTGAACGCCACTGTCCAGCGCACCAGCACCTTGTTCCCATCAGCGGCGAGCTCCCAACGCTCACCGAATGCCTTGATAACCAAGGGAACCGAAACACCGGTCCCGATCGCGACCAGCTTGAGGCCCTCTTCGCTGTGAACTACCTTCTCGGTGATCGCGAACAGCGGAGTGCGGGTCACCACCTGGTCACCCGATCTCACCGGGCCGGACACAAAGGGAATCGTCTCCAGGTAGCCGCCCTCGGAGACCTGAGTCCACACCCGCTCGACGGGCCCCGGCACGGTGACCTGCGCGGTGACAGCGAACGATGCCCCCTTGTCGAAAAAATCGGTGTCCGGCATGGCCACCCCGAAGCGTCGCGGCCCGCTGTCGCCGGAGGCTAGGGCGAACAGCACCACAGCCCCCAGCAAGCCCCCGAGGGCCAGCACTCCCACGACGATCCCGATCAGCACCGGAGTGGACATGGTCCTCCTTGAGTACGAGTTGCCATTAACTGACTCGCGAGTCAGTTAGCAAGCTAGCCCTCCTACCAGCACCCACAGAAGCGCAATCGCACAAGTTCGTGACCGAGGCCAGTCTGAGGCGCCCATTTCTTGTGACCCACCCCCGTATCGCTACCGGCGGCCCGCACGCAAACTTGCGTCGACAATTCGGGTAGCTCTACTCATGTCCTATCGGGCCTCAGCTGCCACCGTGGTCTCATGAGCACATCGGAGCCCACCGTCCGCGCCTCCACGGCGTACTACGTCCAGTCCGCAATCGCCTTCGCGGTCGCATTCGCCTCCACGCTGGGCGGCATCGCCTACCTACCGATATCGCCGTGGCCCCGCGCGTTCCTTGCGGTGTGCACCCTGTTCTTGGTCACCAGTTGCTTCGGGCTGGCCAAGGTCATCCGGGACACCCACGAGTCACAACAGGTCCGCAACCGCATCGACGAGGCGCGCATCGAGCAGATTTACGCCGAGCACAACCCGCTGAAGCCGGCGATCTAGTTCAGCACCCGATCACCGGCACGCAACAACGCACTGGGGACCTCGTGCCCGACGACCGATTGCACCACCCGGGCGGCCGCGATCGCGGCTTCGAGGTCCACATCGACGCCGATACCGCTGTCCCGCAGCAGATACACCAGATCCTCGGTGGCGATGTTGCCGGTTGCGCCCGGCGCGAACGGACAGCCACCGAGTCCGCCGATCGAGGAGTCCAGCCGCGTCACTCCGGACTGCACGGCGGCGTACGCGCTGGCCAAACCAGATCCACGGGTGTTGTGGAAATGTGCGCCCAGCGGTGCATTACCGACGATAGGCCGCACCGCCGCAACGAGATTCGTGACGCGACGCGGTGTCGTAGTACCAATGGTGTCGGCAACGGCGTACCGGTCCACCCCCCAATCGCGGGCTCGGCGCACGATATCGAGCACTCGATCTTCCGGGGTGGGTCCGTCGAACGGGCAGTCCCATGAACAGGCCACTATCACCTCCACCGTGGCATCGGCCTCACCGGCGAGCGCCACGATTTCCTCGATACGCGCGGTGGCCTCAGCGCTGCTAGCACCGACGTTGGCTCGACTGTGTCCATCGGACGCCGAAACCACGTACTCCAGCGAGGTCAGTCCCGCCGCCAGGGCACGCTTGGCGCCGTTGGGGCTGGCGATGAGGGCAGAGAACTCGATATCCGGGTAGTTATCCAGCTGCGCCGACAACTCGGCGGCGTCGGCCAGCGCCGGCATCTTGGAGGGCGAGACGAATGCGGTGGCCTCCACCTCTCGCACCCCTGTCGCCGCTATCGCATCGAGCAGTGTCAGCTTGTCCGCCAACGAGATCGGTGCCTCAAGCTGAAGTCCGTCTCGCAGCAGCACCTCGCGGATGGTGACGTGGGCAGGCAGACTCATACGACCCCCTCGGCCCGCAACTTCTCGATATCCGCGGCGCTCCTGCCCAGCAGTCCCCCAAAGACGTCCTCGTTGTGCTGGCCGGGCCGGGCCGGGCCGGCGTTGCGGACACCGCCCGGCGATTCGGACAGCACCGGGACCACGCCGGGCCCCAGCACCGACCGGTCGAGCCGTTCATCGAAATGTTCGACGAGCATCTCTCGGGCCTTGAGCTGCGGGTCCTGCACCACATCGGCGACGGTGTTGATAGGGCCTGCGATGACACCGGCCGCACTGAGCACGTCGATGATGTCGGCGGGTAGACGCCCAGCCGCCCATTCGGCGATGATCGCGTCGAGTTCGTCCTGATTGCGGCCCCGCGCAACGTGATCGACAAAGCGCTCATCAGTGCTCAGCTGCGGCTGATCCATCGCTTCGCAGAGCCTGCGGAACACGGTGTCTTGATTGGCAGCGATGACCACCCAGCTGCCGTCCGCGCTCTGATAGATGTTCGATGGCGCAATGCCCTCCAGCCGGGTTCCCGACGGGCCACGCACCACGCCACCCACGTCGTAATCAGGAATGGTGGATTCCTGCACTGCCAAACAACTCTCGGTCAGGGCCGTATCGACGATCTGTCCGCGGCCAGTGACGGTTCTCCGGTACAGCGCAGCCAGCGCACCCTGGGCGGCGAACATCCCGGCAAGGGTGTCACCGATCGAGAGCGCCATCCGGGGCGGCGGACCGCCGGGGAAACCATTGAGATGCCGTAGGCCGCTCGCCGCCTCGGCCACCGATGCGTACCCGGCCTTGTGTGCGTCCGGCCCGGTCTGTCCATAGCCGGAGACTCGAACCAGGATGATGCCCTTATTGCGTTCGGCAAGGACCTCGTAGCCCAGGCCCCACTTCTCCAGGGTGCCGGGCCGGAAGTTCTCCACGATCACATCCGACTTCTCGACAAGGTCGAGGAACAGCGCGCGCCCCGCCTCGGTGCGCAGATCCAGGGTGATGGCCTTCTTGTTGCGGGCGTGCACCGTCCAGAACACATGGTGCCCGTCGACCTCGGCCTGCCCCCAGGTTCGCAACGGGTCCGGCGCGCCGGGCGGTTCGATCTTGAGCACCTCGGCGCCCATATCCCCTAGCAGCCGGCCGGCGAAAGGCCCGGCAATCAGGGTGCCCAGCTCCAGCACCCGGATCCCATCGAGAGCACCCGTCATGCCCGTGACGCTACTACTCCGTCGAGAGCGAGCCTGACGGGGAAATACGGTGGGTAATCCGCGTCAGGCTCGCACTCGATCCACAGAGAGCCGCAGGCTACTTAGTGGTGTAGCCGCCGTTGATCAGGATGGTCTGCCCCGTGATCCACCAGCCATCGCTCACCAGGAACCGCACGAACGGTGCAATGTCCTCGATATCGGTCAGGCCGGTCTTGGAGAACGGCGAAAGCGCAGCCGCCGTCTTGTGATACGCCACCGCATCCTCACCCTCGGCCGGGTAGAAGAACGGGGTGTCCATCGGGCCGGGGCCGATCGCCGTCACCGAAATGCCGCGCTCCCCGTACTCCTTCGACGCGGCACGGGTGAAGTGCTCCACCGGCGCCTTCGTCCCGGCGTATGCCGCGTAGAAGGGGGTGTACGCGCCGAGCAGAGACGTCACCAGCGTGAGGATCTTGCCGTTGTCGTTGACGTGCTTACCCGCCTCCTTGAGGAACAGGAACGCGGATTTGGAGTTCACCGCGCTCGCCTCGTCGTACTCCTCCTCGGTGATCTCGGTGAACGGCTTCTTGATGACCTTGCCGACCGTGTTGATGGCGATATCGGGGCGCCCCACCGCCTCGACGGTGTCCGTGAACAGTTTGCTTACGGCGTCTCCGGTGGTCAGATCCCCCTGGAAGGCCACCGCCTTCGCTCCGGCCGCCGCGACCGCGGCCACCGTCTCGTCGGCCGCAGCCTTGCTCGACGGGCTGTTGTAGTGGATCGCCACCGCGCCCACGCCGTGCTCGGCCAAATCCCGAGCGATGAGCCCGCCCAGGTTCTTCCCGCCACCCGTAATGAGCACGGTCTTTCCGGTCAATGAATGATCAGCCACTCGACTATCTCCCTTTTCGTATGCGGATGCCGTCCGTAAATGGGTTCCATCGTCACCCACTTTCCCTCATCCAAGATCGTAGGTTTCAGTTACACAAGGGAAAACCACATTATTCTTGTATACGCACAAATAGGAGTTGTCATTGCAGATGGACGAGGTAACCGAGGGTAGTTCGCTGACCGACCTGTTGGACTCCCGGCGATTGTTTCAGTTCGTGGTGGCTGCGGAAGCCCCGACGCTGGCCGCTGCGGCGGCCGAGCTATTCATCACCCAACAGGCGCTGTCGTCGGCGATCCGCCAACTGGAACGCGATCTCGGTGTCGAGCTGTTCTCGCGGGCGCAACGCAGCCTGCAACTGACCGACGCCGGCCAAGAGCTGCACACCGGCGCCAAACCGCTGCTCGCCGGGATACGCATACTTGCCGACGCGACACGCAACCTGTCAAATCCGCAGCGGGCCTTCGTGATCGGACATTCGCCGGCGATCTCCAGCGAGGAGGTGTACCGGCTCATCGAACCGGCCGTTATCGCCGATCCGACGATGTCGATCACCGTGCGGCAGATCTTTCCGAGCACGATGCGCGACGGGCTGCTCGATGGCTCGCTTGATTTGGCGTTACGCCGCGGGGTCGATATGCCACCTGACTTGGCCACCGACACGCTCCTCTATCAGCCGTTATGTATCGCCGTCGAGCAATCGCATAGCCTCGCCACGCGCGATCGCATCAATATCACCGAGATCGCGGAGTTCCCCATCGTGGTGTGGGCGCCGCCCCGCCATTCGTTCTACACGGACCTGCTGGTTTCGCATTGCCGACGAAGTGGTTTCGAACCGCAACTGCACGTCAATCCGGTACAAGGCACGCCGCCGTACACGGCCGTACTCGCACACCCCGATCACTGTGCATTCGTCACCGACGAGCCGGGGGACGTCTATCACGGCAAGGTGCGGGTAGTCGAGATCGCCGATCCCCCATTGGTTCCCGTGCAGGCGGTATGGCTCCCTCATTCGGTGTCTGCCATCCGCACCACTCTGTTCGAGGCTATCCAGCGCACAGCTGTTGTCAGCGCGCCGTCCCGGTTGGAAGATGGAGGTGTTCAGAGAAGCACCCCGAGACGTTCCCATGTCACACATACATCGGATGTTCGTTGATCGCCAGGACGCCGGCCGCGTACTGGCACACATCCTTGCGCCCTACAACATGCACGATGTGGTGGTCCTCGCGTTGCCGCGTGGCGGGATACCGGTAGGGCGGGAAATCGCAAAGGCTCTGGGTGCCCCTCTTGAGGTGCTGGTCGTACGCAAGCTCGGTGTCCCCGGACACGAGGAGTACGCAATGGGTGCCATCGCCAGCGGCGGCCAGATGGTCGTCGACGAGGACATCGTGCGCACGATGCGAGTCACTCCGGAACAGCTCGAAGACGTCGCCGCCCGGGAGCGTCGGGAGCTGGCCCGGCGCGAATGCGCGTACCGAAATCAGTGCAGCACCGAAATCAACGGCAAGACAGTCGTTCTGGTCGACGACGGGATCGCCACCGGCGCGACGATGCGCGCCGCCTTACTGACCATCGGAAATGCTTCGCCCACGCGGGTGGTGGCGGCCGTTCCCATTGCCCCACGATCGGCGTTCCGCCGATTCGGTTCCCTCGTCGATGATTTCGTCGTTGCCGCCTCTCCCTCCCGATTCCTCGCGGTGGGTGACGCCTACCAAGACTTTCACCAGGTCTCCGATGACGAGGTGCGCACGCTCCTTTCTCGTTGACTGTGCGTCCATGGCGGCGATCCGCCACAAGATGCGAGAACCGGCCCACCCTGCGCGCACAGTCGACGAAGAGGCCTACCGTGGGGACATGCGTGCAGTTGTGCTGGCGGTCTTGTCACTTGTCCTACTTGCGGGTTGCGGCGATCGCGGGCTCGATACACCCACCGCGGCAGCCGACACCCCCGTCCCCACTGTGACCGCCACCCCGTCCGAGGTTCCGCCCGTTGAGGCGGTAACTCTTTTCGACGACAACCCGCGGATCGTCGACAGCCGTCCGATGGCATTCGACACCTGGAGTCGTTCCCCCGACGGCAACGCGGTGACCGTGTACTTCACCAGCGGAACGCCGCAATGCCACGGCGCGCACGCAACGGTCCACGAGACCGATGACACTGTCGAGATCGCGTTACGCGGCGGCACGCCGCCGGAGGCCGTCGGCAAGATGTGCATCCTGATCGCCGTGCAGGGCAGTCTCAGTGTGCCACTGGAGAATCCACTCGGCGACCGGCGATTACTCAGCGTGTCATGACGGGCGCGGAGCCTCTCATTTCACCGGGTTGTGCTTGAAGCTCACGCTGACGATGCCATGGTCCCCGGTACCCGTCTCCCGGTGGTTCTCGAAGTTCAGGTGGTCGTTGTTGATCAGCAGCCCGTCGAAGAGCCACACCCGCTTACGACTGTGGTCATAGAACTGCTCGCTGACCATCACATGGTCCAGCGACTCTCGCAGATCCTGATGCACGTGCGTGTAATAGACATCGCGAGTGTCCCGATACTCCTGCAGCGTTTGCGCCGAGTACAACCCAAAATCACTGCCGCCCTTTGAGTCCCCCACGAGGTAGCGGGGCTGTGCGGTGAGGATGTTGGCGGTATTGCTTTCCTTACCGTCGTTCATATCGCCGAGCAGGATGACCGGGGTTTCGGTGTCCCGCAGGACTCCGTTGAGCAGGATCCGCACCGCGACGGCTTCCGCGGTTCGGCGGATGGTCGAGATCCCGTCACCCAGCGCCTGCTGATGCGGACGATAGGTCGCGGGGGTCTTCTTGTACCACGCCTCCTGGCTGACCTGTGTGGGCAACTTCGACTTGAGGTGCACCACGAAGACTTCCGTAGCGGGCTCGTCGTCGCGCAGCTGAATCCGGAAGTTCAGCACCGGCCGCGAGAAGCTCTTGATCGAGACATCGATGACGGGTGCCTGCGGATCGGCGGGGTCATCCTTCGACTCGAGCCGCACCGCCTTGGGGAAGTCCGTGATCCACTTGGGTTTTCCGGTAAGCAGTCCTTTGCGCACCAGTGCGGCGCAGGTGATCGAGGTTCCTACGGCCGGGGTGGCCAGGATGTCGTATTCGTCGGCCAGTCCCTTCGGGTCCACCGCGAGGATCGCCTCCAGGGCGCTCTTGCTCCACACCTCTTGCAACCCGACCACGTCGGCCCCGATGCTCCCCAGTTGCCATGCCGCCCACTCGGTCTTGCGTTTGAATTCCTCGGGGGTCCACGGCTTGGTTTTCGCGTAGAGCGGAGTGTCCGCATCCTGCAGGTTGTACATGTTGAACGTCGCGACACTGAATGCGGTGCGGACCATGTCTGGCTCCCTTGAGCGATGGCTTGTTTGATCGCCAACGTATTCCGAGGATCTCCGAATCGCCGCCCTGGACAAGGCCGCGTCGAGGTTGTTCACTCAGTTGCCGCACACCTGTCATACGGAATTGCCTGCCAACCGCGAGCGCGCCAGGTGGGGTTCTCGTGTTGTTTCCTGTCCAGCAATGTTCCGCGGCTAGCTTCCAGCCATGGACATGGGTCTGGCGCCCGCGGACGTCATGGATCCGATGTACTGGCTCGGCGAGGGAGGGTTGTTCGGGGGCGCCGTCCTGGCCGGGGTCATGGTTATCGTCTTCATCGAGACCGGCCTGCTGTTTCCCTTCTTGCCCGGTGACACGCTGCTGTTCTCTGCTGGACTGATTGCCGCTCAGCCGAATTCCCCTGTTTCGATCCAGGTGCTGGCGCCCTGTGCCGCGGTGGCCGCCCTGCTGGGCAGCCAATGCGGATACTTCATTGGACGTCGGCTCGGCCCGGCACTGTTCAAGAAGGAAGATGCACGCTTCTTCAAGCAGCGGTATCTGACGGCCTCTCGCGATTTCTTCGACAAGCATGGGCCCAAGACACTTCTCGTCGCACAATTTATCGGGGTGGTTCGCACTTTCACCCCGGTCATCGCCGGCATGTCGGGTATGCGCTATCCGATATTCCTGCTGTACAACGCCATTGGCAGCGCCGCGTGGGGTGTCGGACTCACGACGGTCGGCTATTTCTTGGGCAACGTCGCGTTCGTCGGCGAGCACCTGGACCTCATCATCCTGGTGATCGCCATCCTATCGACCCTGCCGGCCGCCGCGACGGCCGCCAAGGTGTACCTGGACAAGCGGCGCGCGGTCACCGACAACGGCTGAACGCTAAGAACCAGCCACACTTTGGCGGTCATAGTGCCGCTTGACCCGGGCTCGATTACCGCATTTCGGCGTGCACCATTCCCTCCGCGGGTGCTCCTTGACGAAGAACAGCACGCAGTGCGACGCCAGGCAGGCACGCAGCTGGTGGCGCTCCGGTCCACCGAAAAAGTCGATCGCCTGACGAGCGATCAACCCGACGGTCAACCGTGCCTGCGTTCCGCGCATCCTCCGCGTCCGATACCGTCGACCGGCTGCAGGCGCAGGGCTACACGGTCCAGCTGAACGGCATCGCCGATGCACCGCTTTCCCAATGTGTGGTGACGGGTATCGAAGGGCTGCGCGGCGCCACCGCCTTCTCGACGGTGTACGTCGACATCTCCTGCCCCACCCACAACTAATCCAGCCGAGTACGCGAACGCGGACCCGCCCCGGTCATAAGGCCGTGGGAGTCCGCGTTTGGCGTATTCGGTTGTCCTGCTTTATCGAACAGCCCCGTCTCCGCGATTATTCCGGGCCGGACTGACTGAGATATCACAGGCCGTTCAGGATGGCAACAGATAGCGCTCACGTTATTTGAAGCATCGCAAGAAGATGTTCAAAAGTATTGGAGCGCAGACGAAATGACCCACATGACCACCACCTCGCACGCAGTCTCCACCAACCTCCGTCGCGCTGTCGCCGCCGCGGGTATCGGTCTCGCAATCTTGGTGCCCACCTACGCCGCCATCGAGCTGACCGCCGCTCCCGTCTCCGCCGTCGCCGGCAATGACGGCCCTGGGGGCAACAACCGAGATCACGCCCGGCTGGGCACCGGCCGGTACTCGATGAACAACTCCGGCCCGCAGATGCGCTACACCTCGCCCCCCAGCGGCCAGTACATCGGCGGCATTAACTAAGCCCGCCGAACGACCGAGGGCATAGTTGAGGAACAAACTGGAAGAGGTCGAACGCTCACTCACGGAAACTGTCAACGGTTTACGAAGGATGACCGTGCGCGGCTTCCTGGCGATCACACTGTCGGGCACTTACGACATGCCCGGGTGACAAGAGCGAAGTGCGACTGAACCCACGTACTACCGTTTCACCGATAGGTCTCTACGAAGTCAGCTGGATCAGGCTCGGCAAGGTCGGCACGAAACTTGTGCATCGTCCAGGGCCACAGCACCGGCTTTCCGTCGGGTCCGATATAC
This sequence comes from Mycobacteroides chelonae CCUG 47445, assembly GCF_001632805.1. Classification (NCBI taxonomy): domain Bacteria; kingdom Bacillati; phylum Actinomycetota; class Actinomycetes; order Mycobacteriales; family Mycobacteriaceae; genus Mycobacteroides; species Mycobacteroides chelonae. Next base: position 4,770,559 of record NZ_CP007220.1, read on the forward strand.
CAGCTGTCGCAGCCTGTCGCCCACAGCGTGTTCGGAAGCGCTGCGGCAACCTCGGTCCGGAACTGCTCGGCGGCCTCGGGGGTCACCTCGATCGAAGCCACGTTGCGGTCGCGGATTCGCTGTAACCAGGACACAACGTATCGCGCCTGGGTCTCGGCGACGGGCACCAACGAAGAGTTGCCCAGCGGACTATAGGGACCGAGCATCAGGAACAGGTTCGGAAATCCGGGAACAACGGTGCTGCGGTATGCGTGTGGGCCACGCCTCCACGCCTCGTGGATGGTTATCCCTCCGCGTCCCGTCAAAGCCATGGGGCGCATGTAGGCGTGGGCATCAAAGCCTGTCGCCGTCACCAGCACATCGAGCTTGTGCAGTGTGCCGTCGACTGTGCGAACCCCTTCAGCCACAACGCGATCAACCCCAGCGGTCACCAAATGGACATCGTCGCGTTGGATCGCCCGATAGAAGGTCGGTGAGATCACCAAACGTTTACATCCCGGCTCGTAGGCCGGTGTTAGCGCCGCCCTCAGTCCATCGTCGGCGACCCTCGCCAGGCTGCTGCGCGCTAACTTCGCGAAGGCTTTTCGTTGCCAAGACTCTTCGGTCACCGCCTTCGCCAACACATCAAAAGCGCGTTTGTTCGCCGAGTACAAGGCTCGCGAGGCGCCCGGCACGCGCCGCAGCGCGGATCTAACCGGCGTCGGCACCCTCGGGTTGGGCAGTGTCGCTACCCAGTGCGGCGTGCGCTGGAACAGCGTTACAGAGGCTGCTCTCCCGGCGAGGGCAGAGGTGATCTGCACACCCGTCGAACCGCTGCCGATGACTCCGACGCGGACTCCTTCCAGCGGTATATCGTGATTCCAGCGCGCCGAATGGAAGCGTGGACCATCGAAGTCTCCAAGGCCCTCGATGGCGGGTTCTCGTACACGATGGAGCACCCCAGTCGCGCACACCAGGACATCAGCCCTGTAGCTCACCCCGTCAGCGGTACGCAGTTCCCAATGGTCGTCCACGAACTCGGCCGCCACTATGTCCGTGCCAAACCGTATGTGCCGGTGCAGGTGACGCTTGGACACCACCTGCTCGAGATACCCCTGGATCTCGGATCCCGGCGAAAACAGCTGGCTCCAATTGGGGTTCGGCATATCGCGGTAACTGTAATAGTGAGACGGCACATCGCAAGTCAAGCCGGGATAGCTGTTCTCACGCCATGTTCCACCAAGGCGCTGCGCCTTCTCGAAGATGGTGAACTCGCTGAAACCGGCGTCTTGAAGTGCCAGCGCCATCGCGATGCCAGACATTCCGGCCCCTATGACCGCCACTGCTGGTTGCAGGCTACGCGCACTCACAGAACTTCCCCCTTGGGTAGAATTCGCTTGGCGGCATTCGTGTTAACGCACACTTCATTGCCAGAGTTTGCGGATCAGGCTGCGTCCGCCGATCAGTCGCGCAGCCCGATGGACCAGTGCGCCGCGCAGTGCGGTGTACGGATACCAGGTGGGTTCACGATGCAGTTGCAGGCGTGCGGTCACAACGGTTTTTGGGCGGCAGTACTTGAGGATCGCCACAGTTCCGTTTCGCGTACCAATACCGGATTCACGCTGGCCGCCTTGCGGCAGCGCCAAGGTGAAGAGATTGGCGAAGACGTCGTTGATATTCACCGCGCCGACATCGAGGTGGTGCGCAAGCTGTTCGGCGCGGCGCCGATCGTTGGTGAATATCGTCGCAGACAGGCCATAGCGCGAGTCGTTGGCCAGCTGGACCGCTTCCTTGTCGGCGGAAAACCCCATCACCGGCAGTAGCGGCCCGAACGTTTCCTCGCGCATACAGGACATCGAATGGTCGACATTGGTCAATACCGTAGGCGGATAAAAGGTTCCAGATGTGCCAAACCCCCGTGCCGACGGACCTCCTGCCGCCGCAATGGCGCCCTTACTCAGCGCATCCTCTACCTGGTCTACGACGATTCTGTGTTGTTCCCACGTCGTTAAGGGACCTACGTCCACCCGATAGGACTGATCGTCGGCTCCGACTCGCAGGGAATCAACTTTCGCGACGACAAGGTCGAGAAAGCGTGCGTAGACGTCGGCGTGGACGTAGACCCGTTCTACCGAAGTACACATCTGGCCGGCGTTGGCCATCGCCCCCCAGACTGCGGCGTTGGCGGCACGCTCAAGGTTGGCGTCGGAAAGCACGATCATGGCGTCTTTGCCGCCCAGCTCAAGTCCACAGGGGATGAGCCGTTCTGCTGCGCTATGAGCAACTGCGCGACCGGTTTTAGCCGATCCGGTGAACTGGACGTAATCGACGTGGTCCACCAGGGCTGCGCCGGTTTGGCCCGATCCGGTGACCACCGCGAGCACCGGCGGCGCACCGATCTCAATCCACCCTCGTTGTGCGGCAAGCACTGTCAGGGGTGTGTACTCCGACGGTTTGATCGCAACCGTGGCCCCGGCCACCAGCGCGGGAACCGCGTCGAGAAGAGAAAGACCGAGAGGAAAATTCCACGGAGTAATGATTCCGACGACTGGGTACGGCCGCCACAACAGCAGCTGGTTCTTGACCGCCGCCAAGGCGCCGTGCCTTCTGGGTCGACTGACCCGCAGCTGCTTCGGCGCCAGCCGCGTGTAGTAGTTAATAGCCTCAACGATGTAGGGAATCTCGATATTGGCTTCTGCCCACGGTTTCCCGGTTTCCTCCTGCAGGATGATCGCCAGTTCGCGTTCGTTGTCCAGCAGCCAATCACGAAATCTGCGCAGCCAGCGGACACGCTCCTGAACCGGTAAGGCGGCCCAGCCTCCGGCCGCTTCTCTCAAACTGGCGACAGCGGCCTGAACGTCCGCGGCGGCCATGTCGGCTACCTGTCCAACTACCCGGCCGGTTGCCGGCGCGATGACATCTAGGTCCGTCACTGGGATACCCGTGTGATGCGGTCGTGGTAGCACGCGCGTACGACTGGATCCACATCGGTGAACGCCGTATCGAGATGGGCGATGCGCTCCAGCCGCTGGCGAAGTCGATCCGGCAAGAGCCCCATCACGCGGAGCATGCCGCCCAGGACACGGGGCACCACGACCTTGTCGCGGCCACGCATCACCGCTTCGACAATGGCCCGCGCGACATCCTCGGGGCCCACTTCGGTGACCGGCCGGGCCCACTGCGGTGTGCTGCTTCCCGCGGACAATTCGGTGCGCACTATCCCTGGAAGTACCACTGTCACACTAATTCCCGACCCTTGCAGTTCCAGGCGCAACGCCTCGGAGAAACCCAGGACGGCATGCTTGGTCGCACAGTAGGTGGCCACACCTCGGTGTGCGCTCACGCCGGCCAACGATGCAATGTTGACGATCCGACTTGGCCGCCCGGAGAATCGGTGAACGGCGAGTTTGGATCCCGTGAGCACCCCGGCCAGGTTGATGGCGATCATCCGGTCCGTCATCGCATTGTCTTCTTCGGAGAAGAGTCCCGTGGGCATGATCCCGGCGTTGTTCACCAACGTGTCGAGCAGTCCGAGCTGCGCTTCGGCTCTGTCGAGAAACGCCGCGAAGGACTCTCGGTTGGTGACGTCGACCGGAAGTCCGCATACATGGCCGCCGGTGGCACGGGACAGCTCCAGCGCCGTCCTCTCGGCGAGGTCTGCGTCGATATCGCCGATCGCGACCTTGGCGCCGGCGCGCAGGAACGCTTCCCCCGTGGCCCGGCCAATTCCGCGAGCACCTCCGGTTATCGCTACAGTTCTACGAACATTGTTGTGGCGTTGCGTCATCCGATTTCTTTTCATTGAGAGGGGCAGTTGCCGTGCCGGTAGGCGCGGTCTGAGCGCTGATCATCGCGGTGAGCGCGGGATGGCGCTGAATGGCTCGGTCGGCAAGAATCACCAACGGACGCAGATCCAACAACGCCGGCACCCACCACGGTGCGTACACGCGCCGGGCACGTCCTTGAATGCCGCGCACGATTGCCGCGGCCGCCCGCGATACCGGTATTGGCTTGGCAAGAATCTTTGGGAAGGTTGCCATCACCGCACCGAGTCCGGTCGAGGTCAACTTCTGTGCCAGATCGGTGTCCACGAGTCCGAAGTAGGCGAGGCCCACATCAATTCGCTTGTGATACAGCTCGATGCGCAGTGCACGGGCGAAGGCTTCCACCCCAGCTTTGGAGGCAACGTAGGCGCTGATGGTTGGCCCGGGGATCACGGACGCGATCGAGGATACGATCAATATGTAGCCGTCGCGCGGGGCGAGATGCGGCAATGCGCCATGGACGGTGCGATACACGCCCAGCAAGTTCACTTGGATGACTTGCTCAAACTGTTCGGGTTGTGTCCCTGCGACCGGCGCGGCGTGTCCGGCGATACCCGCATTAGCCACCACCGCGTCAAGTCGACCAAAATGCGCCGCGGCACATATCATCGCGTCACAAATCGACGCATCGGATGTGACATCGCCTTCAAAGGCGGCCGCCTGATCTCCAAGCCGGACGGCCAGGCGGCGCACAGCGTCGGTGTCGCGGTCGATGAGCGCCACGCGAGCGCCACCCGCGACGAGCTCCTGCGCTACTTCCGCGCCGATGCCGTGCCCCGCCCCGGTGATCGCGACCACTTGACCGACGAGAGATGGTCGGGATCGCCCTATGAGCCTCTTCACGTCCGTCAGCTGCGTTCGAGTTCGATCATGACGAAATCAGTCTTGGCCACTCCACAGTCGGGGCAGCACCAGTCCTCAGGTATGTCCTCCCATCGCGTGCCTGGTGCGATCCCGTCTTCGGGCCACCCCAGCGCCTCGTCGTACTCGAAGCCGCACTGCACGCATTGGTACAGCTTGTAGGAATCCATCGTTGTGTCCTTCTGCTACTCGCGTGTGCTACTCGGGAATCCCGGTGGGAGAGGTCAAATACTCATGCCGATCGAGTTCCGTGGTGAGTTGACAGGCGATGTTGTCCACTGCCCGATTGGCGGCCCAGGTCAACCCGGCCATGACGTGAAACACGTGCCCCTGACCGGGGTGTTCGGTGTAATGCACACGCACATTGGCCTTTTGTGCCCGGCGCGCCAGGTCGCGGGCGTCGTCGAGCAGCAGGTCGCGGCCGGAGGCCTCGACCACCATCGGCGGTAGACCATGAAGGCTCCGCTGCAGGAGTTGCAGTGAGCTCGTATCGGCACTTTCGTGCGTGTATGCATCGAAGAATCGGCGTATGAGCCCCACAGTGAGAATTGGATCGGTGGCAGCATTCGTTCTGGTCGCCAGCGCCGCTACATCGTGTTCTATTGGCGGGCAGATCAATCCCACGGCCGCCGGCAACGGTAGGTTCAACTCGTCCCGTGCCCCGATCGCCAACATCAGCGTCAGAGCGGCACCGGCTGAATCACCTACTACCAGAATCTGACTGCCGGCCCACCCGTCGTCCAACAGTGCGCGGTACGCCGAAACCACATCCTCGAATGCTGCAGGGCATGGATGTTCCGGGGCCAGCCGATAGGCCAGAACATAGGCAGAGACGTTGCACGCGTGGGCAAGTCGTGCCACCAGTGCACGATGGCTGGTGCGCGACCCCGTTGCATACCCGCCGCCATGGAGGTAAAGGATGATTGCGTCACTGCGTGCGCCACGCGGTGTGTGGAGGTCGGCGGCGACTCCGCCGAGCACGCGGGGAGATACGGCCACACCGGACGGGATGGGTGAATGGGCGGTAGTCCAGTCGACGCGGTGCCGGATCGCGGGCCACTCTGCTGACGGGCTGAATGTCCAGCGTGCCGCCAGACGTACGAGCGGCCTAAGCACCGATGCTGGGATAGGTATATTCACCGACGAACACTCCTTTCTATCGCAGGATTTTTCGACGCAAACCGTCAGGTTGTCATCCGCCGGACAACGCGTTGAGCACGCGGCGCCCGATCGGCATTGCTGGCCGCACCAGACTGAAATAGTGCACGGGCAGCGCGGTTCCGATCATGTTCAGCAGGTGCGCATCGGGTCCGACCAGTACGCGTGCACGACCCCGTTCGATGCCCTTGTGGATGACCTCGGCGGCCTTCTCCGGAGAAGTGCGTGCCATGGCCGTGAAGTTGCGGTGAAACAACTCCGGATCCGTGTTACCGAGTGCGTCGACATGAACCCGCCCGGCGCGGGTGATCGGCGTGTTGATGCCGCCGGGGTGCACGGTGAGCGCATGAACGCCCGTGCCGTGCAGTTCGTGACGCAACGACTCGGTGTATCCGCGGACCGCGAATTTCGATGCGCAGTAGGCGGACTGGGTGGGGAATGCAATGAGACCGAGCAAGCTGGAAAGATTGACTACGGTTCCCGATCGCTGGGCGATCAAATGGGGAAGGAACGCCACGGTTCCGTGGACGACACCCCAGAAGTTGATGTCTATCAACCACTTGTCGTCCTCGTAATTAGAATCAGCGGCGTTCTGCGACACCACGACTCCGGCGTTGTTGATCACCGCCGCCAAAGGCTTTGGCGCCCAGTCGGTTACTTCCTTAGCCCAGGCAAGTTGGGCATCACGGTCGCGCACATCGAGCACCCGTGACAGGTTCGGTGTCGATAGCTGAGCCAGTGTGTCCTGTAATCCGTCGGCATTCCAGTCCGTCAATGCCAGCGGGCAGCCAAGACGTGAAAAGCGCCGCGCCAGTGCGCGGCCTATCCCCGACCCGGCTCCGCTGATGACAACGGTGCGTCCGGCGACCTTCGTGCCCGAGCTCATGACTGCGCCGAGACGATCGGCGGCGCATCCGTGCGGCGGCGCAGGATCATTGGTAGACCGCCTTTGGGCCGCAGCGTCGTCACGCCCTCCTCCTGCACCGTCCAGCCCGGCTGGGAATCGAGAATGTAGCGCTGGCCGACCACGGCGGCAATCAGCGTGCCCTCCATGAGCGCGAACTGCGAGCCGATACAAATCCGCCGGCCCCCACCGAACGGGACGTAGGCGCCCCGTGGTCTGTCCTTGCCGATGCCCGGCATGAAGCGGCTGGGATCGAACCGAGTCGGCTCCGGCCAGATGGCGGCGTCCCGGTGGACCTCATGGGTTAGAACCACCACGATCGAACCCTTCCGCACACGGTAGCCGCCGAGGACGTCGTCCTGCTGGGCGCGGCGCATCGACAGGTACACCGGTGGGTGGATGCGCAATGCCTCACTGAAACAGGCCTTGGTCCACGGCAGTCGCTCGACGTCGTCCGCGGTGGGTGGCCGCCCCTCCAGCACCGTGTCGATCTCGTCCAACATCCGCTGCCGGGCAGCGGGATTCTCCGCCAACAGATGCCAGAACCAGCTCAGTCCTGAGCCGGTGGTCTCGTGCCCGGCACCGAGGAACGTCAGTGCCTGGGCCATGACTTCGGGATGAGTCAATTTCTGGTCGCCGTCCTGAGCATCGAGCAACATCGCCAGAAAGTCATCGGTCGGTGCGTCAGGGTTCTTGGCTCGGGCATTGATCTGGCGCTGCATCAGGTCGTCCATGAGTGCCACCCGGCTGGCTATCCTGCGCGATTTCCAGTGCGCCCGTGCCGCACGACCCAAACCGATCCCCGGGATCGCGTGCAAGAGCCAAGTAAATGACGAGGCACCGATTGTGAGCATGTCCTCGAGGACTACGGCGATGGCCTCACCGGTCCGGGCGATTTCGTCGTCGGTCAGCTGCGCGCCGAACAAGGTCTGCGCCGCGATCTCCAGTGTGACCCGCATCATCTCATTCGAGATAACCGCAGGGCCACCGTCCGATATCGACTCCCACCGGTAGACCATGTCGAGTGCGCACTGGGTCATGGTGGCGGCGAACGGATCGAGACGCCGTTTAGCGAACATCGGATTGATCATTCGCCGGTCGCGCTGCCATCGGTCACCGGTACTGGTCACCAGCCCCGTCCGCAGACCCAGCGCCGGAACCTCGTACTCCTCCCCCTTGGGATAGATGTCCTGTTTGGCGATGAAGACGCGCTCTGCTTCGGCCGCGCGGCTGACGAAGACTATTTCGAGCCCAGGGCCCACAGCTCTGATTGTCGGGCCCAGTTTCTCGAACAGCCCATGCAGCTCCGGCACGATGTTGCGCTGCATCGCCCACAGCAATGCGGGAAGTCGGTACACCGGGAGGGTCGGAGGCAGGGACCGCGGTGTCTGGCCCTCAACGCGTGATTCGTTGTCGATGGTCATGCTCATCAGTTCACCGCCCGTTTCTGTGTTGTCGACGTGCCCCTGCGTGAAAGCGCCGCCTCGGGTTCGCCGAACCGGTAATCTCCTAGATCGAAATGCTTACTACGCCAATATGTTTCAACCGTCGTGTTGGGGCGCAGCGGGACATCGCCGTGTTCTGTGAAGTAGTAGCTGTTCGATAATGAGCAGCTGTCTTGCCAAAACACCTGGCGTCCGCGGCGCGAGATCATCTCGGCAAAGAACCGGTCGTTGGCTTCCTGGGTGATCTCGACGCGGGTGTGCCCGGCTGCCCGCGCGTGCTGTAGGCAGCGCAGGATATGGGTCGTTTGAGCTTCGATGAGGGTGAAGTAGGACGCGCCGTTGTACCCATAAGGCCCGAACATCGAGAAGTGGTTGGGGAAACCGGGGACACTCACCCCGTGATAGGCCTGGAATCGGTGCTCGTGCCACCACTGACAGAGCTTGACCCCGTCGCGCCCCCGGACGGTGTAGGTCGGCATCGAGCCTTCGTCAAACACCTTGAATCCCGTGGCCAAGATGAGCACGTCGAGGTCGTGGGCGATGCCGTCTGCAGTGTGCACGCCGTCGGCGCTGACATGGGTGATCGAGTTCGTTTCGAGATGGACATTCTCGCGATTGAACGTGGCGTAGTACTGGTTGTGGAAGCTTGGGCGCTTGCATCCCGGTGCGTACCGGGGGATCAATTTCTCCTGCACCACTGGGTCATTCACCTGGCTACGGATGTACTTGGTGGCCAGGCCCGCCAAGTGCCTACTCCCCGGGATCGATTTGTAGTAATGCCCCGCCACCGGGAAGGTGACTTCGACAAATGCCTGACTGACCATCCGGACGGCTGATTGACACCCCGGTAGGTAGCGCAGAATCCAACGACCCCACCGTGACAAACGAAAGTCCGGCTTCGGCAGACACCAGATCGGTGTGCGTTGGAAGACCGTCAGATGTGCGACATCGGACCCTATCGCGGGGATGATCTGTACCGCTGAGGCACCGGTCCCGATGATACCGACCTTCTTGCCGGACAACGTCTGGGAGTGATCCCAACGCGCGGTGTGCATCGTGATGCCGGCGAAGGTATCCACACCGTCGATGTCCGGCTTCTTCGGGGCGGTCAACACACCGGTTGCGTTGACAACGTAACGCGCGGTCAGCTCCCCGCCCCCATTGATCGAAAGCCGCCAGAGATTCGAGTCCTCGTCGTAGACAGCAGCGATAATCGTGGTGGAGAACCGGGTACTGCGACGCAGGTCGTACTTGTCCGCGCAATACCCTGCGTAGTCTTTGAGCTCTCCGCCCAGTGCATAACTGCGCGACCAGTCCGGCCGCTTCTCGAAAGAGAACTGATAGCTGAACGACGGAATATCCACGGCCACACCCGGGTAGGTGTTCCAGTACCACGTTCCGCCGACATCGGCGCCCGCTTCCACTATCAGGAAGTCACGAAACCCGGCCTGCCGCAGCTTGATCGCGAATCCAATGCCAGATAATCCCGCACCGACGATCACGACCTCATGATCAGGCGATGCCTGTGTGTCAGGGCCTGGGCGTTCGGTCGCAGGTTCCGACCGTGCCAAAACGTCTCGCTGCATTGCGCCTCCGTTGCGGGGTGAATGATTAACATCATCAACATTTTTCGTCGATTTGTCAATCAAATGATGATTTCCGCAGCTTAGACCGCCGCACGAGGCGCTAGCATGTGGGCATGGCACGCAAGAGCACGAAGGGGCGGACCGAGGCCGGCACGGCCGAACGCATTCTGGACGGCGCGTTACGTGCTGCAGAAGAGCACGGAATACGCCACCTGACGATGGACCTCATCGCCAAATACGCCGGCGTTGCGCGCGTGACGATCTACGGTCACTACCCCAACAAAGATGCAATCGTCGCGGCCATCGTGGAGCGCGAACTGTCCAGCATCCTGGCGATGCTGGAGCCGATGACCGAGACCGACACCGAGCCCATGGAGCGGTACGTTGAGATGTTCGTATTCGGATACGAGTGGTTGCGCGATCATGTGCTGCTACAGCGGCTCATTCGCACCGAACCGGAAACGATCCTGCCGTACGCGGCCTACGAAAGCCCCTTCTTGGCAGTTGGAAGACACCACATATCCGGTTGGATGGCAAAGGCATTCGCCGATGCAGGCGGCGAGCACGAGGTAGCCGATTTCGACGACGCAGCCGAACTCGCTGTGCGCATCACGCAATCGCTCGTCCTCAGTCCCGTCTCACGCTACGATCTCTCCGACACCCAGCAGGTGCGCGAGATCGCTTGGAACTGGCTGATTCCCGCAATTTCTCGCGTTGTAGGTGTTGCGCCGGTTCGCTAGGTCAGCTCGCCGATCTCACCGTAGCCGCGGCTCGCTCGAAACACCCGATCAGGTCGAGGCGTGTGATCGTCCACATCCGGTCCACCGCATCCTCATTCGCCGTGAACCTCAGCATCGCAAGCCCTCGCATCGCAGCCAGCGCGGTGACAAACGCACCAGCAGAGCCTTCTGAGAGCGCAAACCTCGGGATGTACCGCGTGGCGATCAGTCGAATGTTCGCATTGAGTTCACGGTCGAAGCGCCGCAGGTGTGTCCGGATGTCTGGGTCGGTCCGTCCTGCCACCCATAGCTCGATGGCGGCGGTAAACAAAGGCCCGCGATGGAATTCCCACAGCCGATCGAGCAGCATTTCGAGGTTGTCGGTGTCGTCGCCAAGCATCGGTGCCAACGAATGCTCGACTTCATCGGTCATTCGCTGCGCCAGATGATCGAGAGACTGGACCAGCAGGTCTGCCTTGGAGACGAAATAGTGCGATTGTGCGCCACGCGATACCCCGGCGAGGCGCACAATCTCATTGGTGGTCAGTCGGGTGTAGCCATCCTTGATCAGTGTCTGAATGGTCGCGTCCATCAACGCCGCCCGCGTGCTGGCCCGCCGCTCGGCCTGGCTCCTCCGGCTAGTTGCTGGTGTGCTCATCGACGCCCTGCCCCTTACCGTCCGCTACCGCAGTAACAAACGTGCCATCCTGTTTCTATTGAGCATACCGCCATTACACTCATGTTGGTATCAACCCGACTACGCAGTCAGAAGCGCAGACGATAAGCATTCCTGCACGTATACATGTTGCACCCGATGAAACACGCAACACGATCGCCGATGTGTTACTTCTGCCCCATCGCCGCCAGCCCGTCCAAAATATAGGAGAGGCCAAAGTCTGGGCCGTAATCCTGCAATGTTCCAGTACTACAGCCCAACTGGCGCAGTCCCATCAGATTGCATATCTCCTTGCCCACCGTCTCATCAAAGATGATCTTGTCGGTCAGTCCGCGTACCCGAATTGAACCGTTGTCCTGATCGATGATGTTGTAGATGTTCTCCATGGCCAGCGGCAACACGTCGATGACTTCTGCGAGGTCGCGTTGATGCTCGGTCATAGACTTGAAAGCTTTGCCTCCATTGAGGATTGATTGTTTAATGTGATCACGGTTTGCTTCGAGAACATCGCCTATTTGTTTGACCACGTCGGTGAGCGTCTTCCCTGTGTTTCCTGTTCCAAGGCTCTCATCGTCGATGATCTCACTGAGCGCGTGGATAGAAGCGGCGAACTCGCGCAGCGTGGCGTCATTCTGCGCAGTCGCATCCATCAACGCATTGATGTTCCTAATGATCGTGGTGAGCTCTGCACTGGTGAGCGCACCGCCATCGCCACTTGGGCGCAACGCTTTTGACAGCTCATCGAGCGCAGCCTTGATCTTCAGCCCGTTGCCGTCGGCAACACCGGCGCCTGCGTTAACGATATCCGCGACTGGCCCCTGGCCCTTGCCGTCGCCGGCAAGCGATACGGACAGTTTGTCGAGAACGCCCACGACGCGATCGAACTCGACAGGTGTTTTTGTCCGGTCCAGACCGATAGTGTCGTGATCGTTGAGGAGCGGACCGCCCCGGTATGGCGGTGTCAGTTCAATCTGCCGGTCGGTCAGGATCGATGTCGACACGGTGACCGCTTGCACATCGACGGGCACCTTCACGTTCTTGTCCACGGTGAACTGCACATCGACGTATCCCCCCTTGGGCGTTATCGTTTCGACTTCCCCGACCGGCATCCCCAATACCGCCACCACTCCGCCCTCGTACAGACCAGAAGCACTGTCAAACTGCGCCGTCACCGTGATGTGATCGCCTTGTCTGGCCACATACAGTAGGGGCGCCATCCCGGCAGCGCACACGGCGACTACGCCGAACCACTTCACGACCCGGATGACTCCACGTCGCGACGCCGCCGAACTACGGCGGGCCGCTCCGACAGCATCCCTGGACTTAGCGGTCATTTCCCAAGCAACCCCTTAGCGATATGAGTTACCTGCACCTCGTTGCTGCCGGCGTAGATCATCAGCGATTTAGCATCGCGAGCAAGCTGTTCCACCCGATACTCGGCCATATAGCCGTTGCCGCCGAAGAGCTGCACGGCTTCCATCGCTACCTCGGTGGCCGCCTGCGAGGAGTACAGCTTGATGGCCGATGCCTCAGCCAGTGAAGGCAGTGACCCGGTCTTGAGCTTCTCCAGTGTTTGGAAGACCATGTTCTGCACATTGATTCGTGCGATCTCCATCGTAGCCAGCTTCAACTGGATCAGTTGGAACTGGCCGATTTCCTTACCCCACAAGGTGCGAGTCTTCGCGTAATCGATACAAAGCCTGTGGCATTCGTTGATGATGCCGAGAGCCATAAGGGCGACCCCGACCCGCTCGCCGGCGAAGTTGGCTCGGGCACTTTCCCGCCCGTCTCCGCCGCTGTGAGTTTCCGACTCCCCAAGGAGTCTGTCAGGGGTCAGCCGAACGTTATCGAAGAAGAGCTCTCCTGTCGGCGACGACATCATGCCCATCTTCTTGAAAGGCAGGCCTTGCGTCAGGCCTGGCATTCCGCTGTCGAGCACGAATGTCAGCACCGGGCGGTCACGTTTGTCGATCTCACGATCACCGTCATCGAGCTTGGCGTAGACGATGATGACATCTGCCGCGGGACCATTGGTTATGAAGGTCTTCTGTCCGCTAAGGATGTAATCCTCACCATCTCGGCGGACAGTTGTCGTCATACCGCCAAACGCATCCGAGCCCGCATTGGGTTCCGTGATGGCCCATGCCGCGATCTTCTCCAGCGTCACAAGCTCCGGCAGCCAGCGCTCCTTTTGAGCGAGGGTTCCGCGGCTCATGATGGTGGCCGCACCAAGCCCGAGGCTCACCCCGATCGTGCTGAGCAGACCAATACTCACACCAGCCAGTTCGGACACCATCACCGCGACCATCGAAGCCTGAGGGCCGATTTCACCGAACCCAGCTGCGCCGCTGTGCGCGCGGTCGTTCTCGCTTTCGCGTCCTGCGTTCTCGGCTCGTCCACGCTGCCGATCGAGCATCGTCTTGACCGCTTCGGCGGCCATGACATCAAGCCCGAACTCGCTGAATAGCTTTCGCGCAAGAGGATAGGGAGAGATCTCCCCGCTTTCCAGCGCATCCAGGTGCGGTCTGATCTCCTTGTTGACGAAACCGCGGGCCGCTTCTTGCATTATCAGATCAGTGTCGGACCAGCCGATCATGAAATTCCTCCGATTACGGGTGACGAGACTGTCTCAGTGAGGCAGACGTACAGCGATATCCTCGATTTGCCAAACTTCATCGGTTTCAATGGTTTCAACGTCATGCCAACCCTGAAGTTGGGAGATGGCGCCGCCCTGCACCGCGTAGACCTGGCCGGTGACCGCGCATTTGTCGGAAGCCAAGTAGGCCACCAGCGGGGAGATGTTGGCCGGGCTAAACAGATCCGGTTCGCCGTCTTCGGGCTCTGCCATCAGTGCGCCCATTCCCGGTGTGGCCAAAGTCAGTCTCGTACGTGCGATGGGTGCGATCGCGTTGACCCGCACGCCGTAACGATCGAGCTCTTCGGCGGCAATCAACGTCAGCGCTGCGATGCCCGCCTTGGCGGCACCGTAATTGGCCTGCCCGGCATTGGGCAGTGTCAGCCCCGAACCGGAGGCGGTGTTGACCACCGCGGCATTCGGCTGGTCGCCGGCCTTGGACCGCGCCTTCCAGTAGTTCGCCGCGTGATGGATCACCGCGAAATGACCCTTGAGGTGTACCGCGAGCACGGCGTCCCACTCGGACTCTGCCATCGCGGGAATGAACGTATCGCGAAGAATACCCGCGTTGTTCACGACGATATCGAGGTGACCGAACTCCGAGACAGCCTGCTCCACGAGCTCCTTGGCGCCCTCCCAGGTGGCGACGTTGCTTGTATTCACAACGGCCGTGCCACCGTTGGCGCGAATGGTCTCGACCACTTCGTGCGCGGGCCCCTCGTCACTTCCTTCGCCACTGTTCGAACCGCCGAGGTCATTCACCACCACCGTGGCGCCCTCATCTGCAAACAGGAGAGCATGCTCACGACCAATTCCGCGACCTGCTCCGGTAATCAGAGCAACGCGGCCATCCAAAACGCCCATCGATTGGGTCTTCCTCTCTTGTGTCTTGATGTCAGTCGGCGATCTCGGCCAGACCGTCTGTAATCACGAAGTCGTCACCACGTGCAGTCTCGAAGGCATAGGTGGTAAAACCGTTGGCGCTGCCCTTTTTCCAGATCCGTGTCTCCAGCGAGTCCCCGGGGAGCACCATCTTGGAGAACCGGACCGCAAGACGGCCTAGCCGCGCGGTGTCGGATCCGGCCAGCTCCGTGAGCAGGGCCCACGATGTAAAGGCCATCGTGCAGAGCCCATGCGCGATGATTCCCGGCAGGCCCGCATCCCTGGCCACCTCCTCATCGAGATGGATGGGCATCGGATCACCCGAGGCGGCCGAGTAGCGGAACGTCTGGTCGAGATCGACCTGTTGAACAACCTTGGCCGCCGGCGATTCATTGCGTAGTGCGTCGACGAACTTGTGCTCGGGACTCAGTTCACCGACTTTCTTCCCCGCGTTGAATCCACGAACGAACGTCGTCACATACTGCTCGTTGACTAGTTCGCCACTCTCGTCGCGGCATTCGAGCTTGATCGCCGCTCGAGTACCGTTTTCGAGCCCCTCGTACCCGATCATCTTTCCGCGGGAGATCAACTTGTCGCCCGGCCGTATCGGCCGATGGAATCGAAAGTCCTGTTCCCCATGAACAACTCGCGGAATCAATTCGACCGGTAGCACGTCCACGGCAGGCATGAGCATTGCTTCGAAGACCGGCACAATCGCAAACACCGGCGGGGCGATATCGCCGCGGAGATGCTCCCGGATGGGGTCGTTGGTTGCGGCCGCATACTCGGCCAAGCGGTCACCAGTAACCTCAAAGCGCTCTTCGTCGGTCCACTGGTTCAGGCCACTGTCGTCGAATACAAGATCGTCAGGCATCTTCGGTGGCCCCGGCTACACCGACGCCAGGGCGTCGAGCTGATCCAGCGTCTTGTCGAGCTGCTTCATGCCGTCCTTTTCGACCGCCTTACCCAATGCGCCCTTGATCAGCGCACCGTTGAAATCGCCGCTGACGGTGAACCTCGATCCGTTGCCTGACGGTTCGATGGTGAACTGGAACTTCGCCTTGACACCTGCCATGCCGGTACCGCTCAACACAAGCGTGTTGGGTGCCTGAACCTCGTCCACAGCCCATTCGATCTTGTTGGCCATGTTGAGCATGACGATCTTGGCCGTTAACCTGGCTCCTGCGGTGAGCTCGGTGGGCGGCTCTTGCAGCCAACGCTCGTGCACGGTAAACCACTTATCCCAGGTCTGCGGATTAGACACTGTGGACCACAATGCTTCTGGGCTTGCGGCGAGTTCGCGGGTTGCTTCAATGTGTCCCATGACGGTTCTCCTTCGTACTTTTGTGGGTGATGTGTTCGGGATTGCGTGCAACGTGCGCGTTAGCGCTCGGCACGTTGATAAGCGGTGACGACAGCCGCGCCACCGAGACCGATGTTGTGCTGCAGGGCGGCCGTCACGTTGTCCACCTGTCGACGATCGGCGGTGCCACGCAGCTGCCAGGTCAGTTCGGCGCACTGGGCTAGTCCAGTCGCCCCCAGCGGATGGCCTTTCGAAATTAGTCCGCCCGAAGGGTTTACAACCCAACGCCCCCCGTAAGTGGTGTCATCGTTGTCGATAAGTTTGGCGGCCTCGCCCTCGGCACACAGACCGAGCGCTTCATAGAGCAGTAGTTCGTTGGCCGAGAAACAGTCGTGCAGCTCAATCACCTGGAAGTCCTCCGGACCCAGGCCCGCCTGCTCATAGACGCTGCGAGCGGCTGCGACATTCATGTGATATCCGATGAGCGCCTTACACGTGCCATCGAATGAATTCTCGTAGTCGGTTGTCATCGCCTGGCCCACAATCTCCACGGCTTGACTTGCGAGACCATGTTTCTCGACAAAGGATTCCGATGCCAAGATCGCAGCACCCGATCCGTCCGAGGTGGGTGAACACTGCAACTTGGTCAGCGGGTCGTACACCATACGCGAGGCAAGGATGTCGTTGAGTGTGTACGCGTCCTGGAACTGTGCGTACGGATTGTTCACTGAGTGCTTGTGATTTTTGTAGCCGATCTTGGCGAAATGCTCGGCGGTACTGCCGTGGTTCTTCATGTGCTCACGGCCTGCCGCCCCGAATAGCCATGGCGCGGGCGGGAACAGCACTTCACTGATTTCGGCGAGCGCCAGAAAGTGCTTCTGCATCGGCTGCTCACGGTCGTCGTAGGAAGCCTCCAACGAGCCCGGCTGCATCTTCTCAAATCCCAGTGCGAGCGAGCAGTCTGCCAACCCACCCCGGATCGATTGCGCTGCAAGGTAAAGCGCGGTCGATCCGGTTGAGCAGTTGTTATTGACGTTGACCACGGGAATACCCGTCATACCGAGCTCGTAGACGGCTCGCTGCCCAGACGTCGACTCCCCGTAGACATATCCGACGTACGCCTGCTCGACGAGGCGGTAATCGATCCCGGCATCGGCGAGCGCCTTGCCACCGGATTCGCGCGCCATATCGGGGTAGTCCCATTCCTCCCGGCTCCCCGGCTTCTCGAACTTCGTCATCCCGACACCAACGACGTAAACCTTGTTTGGCACCGCTGTCCTTCCATCCGAGGTCATCGCGTGATCACGTTGACCTGTTGAATCGGAAACATACAGACTGGTTGGTATGTTGTCAACGATTGATTCAGCTGCGCGATCCTGTTCGCACCAGCTCAGAGGATCTTAAATACCCTTGTATCTGCGCAAAATGGTCTTTCGTGAGGCTCGAGATAGACGGTAGGTCCTGGTTTGACGCATGAAACAAACATTGTTGTTGGTTTTTAATGTGATCGCCTGGCGAGCACGCGGAGTCGAGGAACGCCTCCAGGTTTAGCCTGGGGTATTTCTCACACGGGCCCAGACAAGCACCGGACCAGACTTGGGCGCTTCAGTTTGACGAGATCCCTTGGCGGCAATCGATTGCGTGCACGGCTACCCGGCCGGTGGTAGATAGCGCACGGAAAGCTCCGTCGCCATTCTCGTTGCAGGTGATGTTGCGGTACTTGGCGCTTCGGCTCATGTTGTAGCCGAAGATATCGATGGTGCCGAGTTCCTCGTTGTAGGTGAATCCAACGGGGCTCACCTGGGGTGCGCCGTCGGGCCGGATGGTTGCAAGCCGACCGAGGTCGGCGTCCTTCATGAAGGCGATCTCATCGGTTCTAAATGCCATACCCACGACGCTAATGTCTCAACTCCACTTGAGTTCAAGTCCCGCTTCACCGATAGGTCTCGACGAAGTCGCTGAGCTCGGGAGCGCCGGGTTCCGAGCTCAGACCACACCGCCTCCCTGCTTTATACCCCAACGGGGTATAAAGCAGGGAGGGTGGGCAACCTGACGTGGCTCAAGGCTTCCCGGCCAGACATGCACCCAACATCCGGCCACCTCAAAGAAACTACGCCCTCGCGGGGGCGTGCCCAAATAGAACCAGGAGGGTCGACAGGCGCTTGCCATATACCCCCTACCGGTATAAGGTTCCCCACTATGTCGCCTTTACCTGGACAAAGGAGTCTGACCCCAGGACACGGCGGCCACGTGACTACCCGATGCGACCCGGATCCTCGTTGGGGTGTCACGAGCACCACCCGTGCCCAGTGCCGACCCTTTGGTCGCCGGGCGGAGTGCTTCTTCTGGATCTGGGCTAACTGCGAGAGGTAATCGTGATGTTGTTTTCGATTCTCAAACGGACGTGGCTGGTCCTGGCCGTTGTGATCGTGCTAGCTGTTGCCAGCGCATCGATTTGGCAGGTGCGGGGACGATTCGGCGTGGGTCGCCAGGCATCCACCGCGGTCAATGGAATTGGCTCCGAGGTTGTTCAGTTCAACCCGAAGAACATCACCTACGAGATCTTTGGCGCCGTCGAGCAATCCGGATCGCTCAACTACCTCGATGTGGGAACCCTGCCGAACCGGGTCGATTTCACCGCCCTGCCGTGGTCGCATACGGAGACAACGGTGCAGACCGCAGCAGTCGCCAGCGTCATGGCGCAGACTGACGGCAACTACATTGGCTGCCGCATCAGGGTCAACGACGTGGTTCGCTCCGAACACTCGGTCACTGCCGAACACGCAGCCGTCTCGTGCACGGTGCTGTCCGCATGAGCAACAGTCACGCCAAACGGCCGCTCTTCGCGAAGATCATCCGGAAGCTATCGATACCAATAATCCTGCTATGGGTTGCGGTGGTGATGGCGCTGAATGGGGCCGTCCCACAGATCGAAGAAGTCATCAATCAGCGTGCGGTACCACTGGTTCCCGATGATGCACCGTCATCCGTCGCGATGATGCGAATTGGCGAGGCCTTCAAGGAATCCGACACCAACAGCGTGGCCATGATCGTGTTGGAGAGTGAGAATCCTCTAGGCGACGAAGCGCATCAGTACTACGACACTCTGGTAAGTCGGCTGTCGGAAGACAAAGAGCATGTCCAATACATCATGGACCTGTGGGGGAACCCCACGACCGCGGCCGGAAACCAGAGTGCTGACGGAAAGTCGTCGTATGTTCTCATCCGGCTCGCCGGCAGCGCCGGCGCAGCGCTCGGCAATGAGTCCATAGATTCGGTTCGGAAAACAGTCGACAGTGTCCCTCTCCCCCAAGGGCTGAAGTCACATGTGACCGGTTCAGCACCGCTCGCCACGGACTCACAGCGCAGTGCCGACGCCAGCCTCAATCGGATGATGTTCGCCACGATCGTGATGATCACGGTGATCCTCATTTTCGTGTACCGCTCTATCGCAACCATGCTCATGGTGCTGGCCACGGTCATGATCGAGTTGATGGCAAGCCGAGGAATCGCTGCACTCTTCGGACATGTTGGGATAGCGCAAGTTTCATCATTCACTACCTCGATGCTGGTGTCACTTGTCATCGGTGCGGGTACTGATTACGGCATATTCTTACTGGGCAGATATCAGGAAGCCCGCCAACGCGGCGAGGACAGAGAGACCGCCTACTACACAGCGTTCAGTGGTGTAGCCCATGTGATTCTGGGGTCCGGTCTTGCTATTGCCGGGGCGACATTCTGTCTGAGTTTCACCCGACTCAACTACTTCCGCACCATGGGCATCCCCTGCTCCATGGGTCTGCTCGTTGCCGTGACGGCCGCTCTTACGCTTGGACCCGCGCTGCTGACCGTGGGCAGTCACTTCGGGTGGTTTGATGCGAAGCGGCCCATCAAGACTCGGCGCTGGCGGCGCATCGGCGCCAGCGTGGCCCGTTGGCCCGTGCCGATCCTGATTGCTAGCGCTACCGCCGTGCTCGTTGGTGTGATTACCCTGCCAACGCTGCGGATCAGCTACAACGAGCGCGAACATCAGCCCACGAACACGCTATCCAATGTTGGGTATCAGGCCGCCGATAGACATTTCCCGCAAAGCAAGCTCTCCCCCGAAATGCTCCTGATAGAGGCCGATCACGATCTGCGGAACTCGACAGACATGCTCGCCCTCGACCGGGTAGCCAAGAACATCTTCCGTGTGCCGGGTGTCGCGATGGTGCAGAGCGTCACCCGCCCCCTGGGAACGCCACTGGAACACAGCTCCTTACCGTTCTCCCTCGGGTATATGGGCAGCAAAATCGGCGAGAACATCCAGTTCATCGACGATCGGATGGCCGATATGACAATCATGTCGGACACCCTGACAAACATGATCACGCTTACCCGACGCATGCAGGCCCTCACCAATGAGCAAGCAGCGGCTGCCGCGCTGGGGCACGAATCGTCGAAGTCAATGCGCATCATTGCCGGCGAGATGCGAGATCAACTCGCGAATGTTGATGACTTCTTTCGACCACTGCGAAACTACTTCTATTGGGAGAACCACTGTTTCGACATACCGGTCTGTAGTGCACTCCGGTCGGCCTTCGACCTCTTGGATGGACTCGACAAGATGGTCGACGAGATCGATAACTCAGTGACAACCTCCGGAGTTCTCGCGACAGTACTGCCGCAGATGGCTGACCAATTCGGCGACATGATCGAGAACACATCCCGCATGCAGACATTGCTGCTCACGATGCAGAGCACCTTCCAGGGACTCATGCCTCAGATTTCCGACCTTGGTGGAAACATGCGAGATCTCGGAAGAAGTTTCGATGCGGCGAAGAACGACGACTTCTTCTACCTACCGCCGGAAGCCTTTGACAATCCAGACTTTCAGATCGACCTCAAGTTCTTCGTCTCACCAGATGGAAAAGCGGCGCGGTACATAGTCACTCACCAGGGTGAGGCCATGTCGGAGGAAGGTATAGCGCGCGCTCAAACGATCTACGAAACGGCACGTGAGTCGGTGAAGGGCACCACCCTGGCCGGCGCCAATGTCTACATCGGCGGGGCAGCAACGAACTTCTGGGATATCAAGGACGGCGCGCGGTACGACCTCGCTGTTGCCGCAATAGCAACCCTCGCTTTGATATTCGTCATCATGTTGGTGATAATCCGGAGTTTCGCCGCAGCGATCGTCATCCTCGGTACGGTGGTGTTCTCCTTCGCGGGAGCATTCGGATTGTCCGTTCTGGTTTGGCAGCATCTCCTCGGCAAGGATCTGAACTGGCTGGTTCTGCCGATCTCTTTCATCATCATGGTGGCCGTCGGATCTGACTACAACCTGCTGCTCATCTCCCGCTTGAAAGAGGAAGTCGGCGCGGGAATCAAGACCGGCCTGGTACGCGCCATGGGAAGCACTGGCGGAGTGGTGACTACCGCTGGCCTGGTGTTCGCCTTCACCATGTTGGCAATGGTGGTCAGCGACTTGCGCACGGTAGGGCAGGTAGGTTCCACGATCTGTATTGGTCTGCTGCTCGACACCTTGGTGGTGCGCTCCTTCATGGTGCCGGCTATCGCCACAATTCTCGGTCGATGGTTCTGGTGGCCGCACCGAATCGACCGCACCCCAACGGAGATCACGGTCTGATCCGTAGCCGCCCAGCGGGCTGACCTGCAATACCCTCGCCGCTCAGCATTCACCAACCTGGTGGATGCTGAGCGGCGTCATTTCAACATCCAGGACACACCGTGCCGAAGGGGATAGAGGCTGTGCCACAACCTGTTCGGGGTTGAGGCGGCATTCAGGTGCGGGCCGCCTACCGCGGACCGTCCACGCGGCCGGCAGGACTCATGCTCGCCCCACAAGTCCGGGGCCTGACGCATGGTAGTCACGCTCCCGCGGGAGCCGGATGAGCCAGAGCCGGTACGCAGTTGGCATGCAGCACGACGGGGCCACTCGCCCGCTAGAACCGTCACCGACCATAGATAAAAGTCGGCCGGCTGCGAACTCCACACGGAGTTTCACAGCCGGCCGACTTGGGTCCAAATAACCTAGCTGTTTGTAGCCTGCACCGCGCCGAGCTCGTTGGCGCCTGCTTCAGTCGTTTCAGCAGTCTGGGTGTCGGCAGATCCGCTGCAGCAGCACGACGAGCCGCTGCCTGCTTCGGTGGGATCACTCATTCTCTTTACCTCTCCTTCTTCTTGGGTTGGGGCACTTGTTGTGGTCTATGACAGAGAGGTGCTCTTGAAACCGCGTAAGCGGAGGCTGTTGCCGACCACAAACACACTGGAAAACGCCATTGCGGCGCCCGCAAGCATGGGGTTGAGCATCCCCAACGCGGCAACAGGAATCGCGGCGACGTTATAGGCAAACGCCCAGAACAGATTCGTACGGATAGTTCCTAACGTCTTGCGCGACAGCCGAATCGCATCAACCGCACTGCGCAGGTCACCACGTACCAACGTGATGTCCGAGGCTTCGATCGCAACGTCGGTGCCGGTGCCCATCGCCAGACCCAGATCTGCCTGCGCCAACGCGGGAGCGTCGTTGACGCCATCACCGACCATCGCCACAAGCTTGCCCTCGGACTGCAGTTTGGCCACCACAGCCATCTTGTCGAGGGGCAGAACTTCGGCGATTACGTCCTTGATGCCAACCTCGTCGGCAATCTGGCGAGCGACCGCAGCGTTGTCACCAGTCAGCAGCACGGGGTTCAACCCGAGGTTCCGTAGTCCTGCGATAGCTTCGGCACTTGTTGGTTTGACGGTGTCAGCGATGACAAGCAGGCCGCGGGCCTGACCATCCCACCCAACTACGACAACCGTTTTACCTTGGCGCTCAGCACGAATCTTGCTCGCACTCATCCCGTCGCTCAAGTGTTGTGACCAGTCGGCAAGCAAGGATTCCCGACCGACCAACACAGCGTACCCGTCGACGATTCCCCGTACACCTTTCCCCTCCACGTTGGTGAAATCCACGGGCGCAGCCAGATTCGATATCTCAGCACGGGCTGCCCGCGCTATAGCCTGTCCAATTGGATGTTCCGATGCGTCCTCGAGCGCGCCGGCCAACCTGAGCACCTGCGCCCGATCGGTACCGTCTTCGGCAATTACCTCAACGAGCGTCATCTTGCCCGTTGTCACTGTTCCGGTTTTATCCAGCACCACCGTGTCAACCCGACGGGTGGACTCCAGCACTTCCGGCCCCTTGATCAGGACGCCCATCTGCGCCCCTCGGCCGGTACCAACGAGCAGTGCCGTTGGAGTGGCGAGACCAAGCGCGCAGGGGCATGCGATCACGAGCACTGCAACCGCTGCGGTGAAGGCGGCAGACACCGGGAACCCGGCTCCCAGCCAGGCACCGAGGGTGGCGACAGCGACAGTGATGACGATCGGTACGAACACGCCCGAGATCCTGTCGGCGAGCCGCTGCACATGCGCTTTGCCTGTCTGAGCGGCCTCGACCAGCCTGGCCATCTGCGCCAGCTGCGTATCTGTCCCAACTCGCGCCGCCTGCACGACCAATTGTCCGCCGCTGTTAACGGTGCCACCGGTAACGGCGTCCCCCGTGGCGACTTCTACGGGAACCGACTCACCCGTCAACATCGAGGCGTCCACGGCCGATGCTCCGGAAACCACGACGCCGTCGGTGGCGATCTTCTCTCCTGGACGGACAACGAACTGATCCCCCACAACCAGTTCGTCGATAGAAATCTTCGTCTCAGTGCCGTCGCGCAGAACCGATACCTCTTTTGCGCCGAGTTCAAGCAAAGCCCGTAGCGCCGCACCCGCTTCCTTCTTGGAGCGCTTCTCAAAATACCGACCGGCCAGGACGAAGGTGGTGACGCCGGCAGCGGCCTCAAGGTAAATGTTCGCCGCGCCATCAGAGGGCTGCAGTGTTAGCGCAAACCGGTGCACCATGCCCGGAGTACCTGCGGTACCCAAGAACAACGCGTACAGAGACCACAGGAATGCACTGATCGTGCCCACGGATATCAACGTGTCCATGGTTGCGGCGCCATGCCGCAGGTTGGTCCACGCCGCTTTGTGGAATGGCCATGCGCCCCATACGACAACGGGTGCCGCGAGCGCCAACGATGCCCACTGCCAATAGGTGAACTGCAGGGCCGGCGCCATCCCCATGGCGATAACCGGAACCGAAAGCACTGTCCCACCGAGCAATCGGTTCCGCAACGACAGGAGCTCCGGGGCTGCGTCACGCGCGGTGTCCTCCGAGCGTTCCTGCTGGGGCGTTTCGAGCACCAGCGACGCGGTGTAGCCCGTCTTCTCTACCTCGGCAACCAGTAACTCCGCGTCGTAACCTTCCGGTACCGACACGGCCGCTTTCTCTGTGGCGTAATTTACTGTGGCCGTTACACCTTCGAGTTTGTTCAACCGGCGTTCGATTCGGTTTGCACAGGACGCGCACGTCATCCCGCCGATGTCTAGCTCGATGCCGGCCGCTTTGGTTGGGACCAGTGACACATTCACATGCGTCTCCTCACGATTCATCTCAAGACCCGATCGCTTTGTTTAGTGGCCACCGGAGTGCGCCGACCCATGCGAGGATCCCGCCTCCGAGCCGTCGACACCCGGCAACGCATCAACAACGAACGTGGCTGTGTGGACTCTGCCCTCTACCTGGAAGTCCAAGTAGAGGAAATATCGGCCGGCTGTGGGTGCCTGTGCCATGAACGAGATGGACGGGCCTCCGTGTTGGTTCGCCATCGGCTCTGCGCCTTCGGGATGCACATGCAGAAATGCCAGATCCCCGTCACGCAGGGCAACCAGATGCCCGAAGGCGCCGAGATAGGGCTGCAAGGTGGTCACGGGTTGCCCTTCTCGGGTAACCGTCATCGTCAGTTCTCCCGCGGCACCCGCTTTCAGCTCGCCATTGAGTTGCACCGTGAAGCCCGCCACCTGATCGACAGTGCGAATCGCGTTGTGCCGCACAGGGGTGAAGTCTCCGGCCACGTTCACCACACGACTCAGCGTCAACGGTTGTGCATCGTGACGATCAGCCGGCCGGAAGTCGGCAAATACTCGATAGCTGCCGGCCGCATCCCATTTCCATGGCACCGTCCACGTGCCTGTGGTGGCGTCCAAAGTCGGGTGGACGTGCCGAAATCCCTCACCATCGGAGCGGACCACGATCAAATGCAATTTCTTGTCATGCGTCGTGGCGAATTCGACCAGTGGCCCGCCATCTGCGCCAGAAATATTCAGCTGCAGCTCACCGTCCACGCCTGCCCTTATGGGTGCACCCACGACCGACAGCGTGTAGCCGTCTCTTCCTAACGACAGCCCCTGAACGTCGTCGGCCGAACCGTGTGCAGCTCCCTGGTGTTCCTTCATTTCGTTACCCTCCATCGTGTGTCCGGTGGCGCCCCAACTTTCAACCGCGCTATCAGGCACCACCGCCGAAGCAACGATGTACGCGCAGCCAAACCCCACCGCTAGAACGGTGCTGAAGATGGCCAGCCGGCCCGCCGCGTTCACGCGACTCGGACCGCTGAATAGCCTGCGTTTGTGACTGCGGCCAGGATCTTCGCGTCATCGACGTCCTTGTCCACCCCGACGACGAGCTTGCCGGTGCTCGCGCTGATCTGGATACTCTCGACGCCGTCTACCTCGCCGACCTCTTCGCGAACAGACATCTCGCAATGTCCACACGTCATCCCTGTGACCTGATACTCGCTCGAGTGCATCGCCATCCTTTCGTTCATACCCCGGTGGGGTATCGGTATCTCGACTCAGACCATACCCCCGTCGGGTATCTTGCGCTACTCCCAACCGGCTCCCCGGATGGGTCTGCGCAGGCCGGTTGATATAGATAGGCGTATGTCCGAATCAGCCTTCGACCCGGCACCGATCAGACAGATCTGGCAGTCGCTGGGTATCCCCGGGATCGTGGACGTGCACACCCACTTCATGCCCAAATCCGTCATGGACAAGGTGTGGGGCTACTTCGACTCGGTGGGGCCGCTGGTCGGGCGTCCCTGGCCGATCACCTATCGCGCCGAGGAATCCCAGCGCGTCGCGACGCTGCGAGAGTTCGGGGTGCTGCGGTTCACCTCACTGGTCTATCCGCATAAACCGCAGATGGCGGCCTGGTTGAACCAGTGGGCCACGCAGTTCGCGGCGCAGACCCCCGATTGCATCCACACCGCCACCTTCTTTCCCGAACCCGAAGCCGCCGAGTACGTATCGGAGGCGATCGAGGCGGGCGCCGGCGTCTTCAAGGTCCACATCCAGGTCGGGGCCTTCTCCCCCACCGATCCCCTGCTCACCCCGGTATGGGGCCTCATCGAGGACGCCGGGATTCCGGTCGTCATCCATTGCGGGTCCGGTCCGGCACCGGGCGAATTCACCGGGCCGGAGCGAATCCGGGTGCTGCTGAAGCAATTCCCACAACTACGCCTGATCATCGCCCATATGGGCATGCCCGAGTACGGCGAATTCCTCGACATCTGCATGCACTACGACGAGGTGCGGCTCGACACCACCATGGCCTTCACCGCGTTCTCCAACGAAAAGGCGCCCTTCCCGGAGGCGGACTATCCGAGGCTGATGGACCTGCGCCACAAAATCCTCTTCGGGAGCGATTTCCCGAACATCCCCTACGGATACGCTGAGGCGATCAACGCCCTGCAAGCCGTCCCCGGAGCGGATGACGCCTGGGTACGCGGAGCGCTGTACGACAACGCGGCGGCGTTGTTCGGCGTCAACGGCTAGATCAACAGTCCGTCTCGGTAGGCCTGACGAACCTTGAGCCGCTGGCGTTTTCCGCTTGTGGTCCGGGGAATCGTTCGAGCCGGCACCAGCACCACCTCGTCGAGGGAGAAGCCGAACGCGGCACGGACACCGGCGGCTATTCGGGTGCGAAGCTCCCCGTACTCATCTGCCGCCACCCGGGTTCCCACCACGGCCACCACCGACTCCCGGGCACGTTGCTCGTCGGGCAGGGAGAAGACGACGGAGACACCTCCGGCGCCGGAGATGCTGTCGATCTCTCGCTCGATGTCGTAGGGCGGGAAGTTACGCCCGCGCACAATGAGCATCTCCTTGCGCCGCCCCACCACAAACAGTTCGTCATCGGCGAGGAACCCTCGGTCTCCGGTGTCGTGCCATCCATCCTCGGGCGCCGCGACCCCACCGTAGGGGGTCAGGTAGCCGGACATCACCGATGGTCCGCTCACCTGGATATCGCCCACGGCACCATCGGGTAGCGGATCGCCAGCAGGTCCGGTGATCCGCAACAGCAGGCCGTCGACCACTTGTCCGCAGGACACGACTGGCTGCTCATCCTCCGGATTCTTCCGGGCGTGCACTCTTCCGAAGGTCTTCGCACCCAATGGATACGGTTGCAGTGCAACGGTTGTCGCGAGCACAGTTTCGGCCATGCCGTAACACGGCACCAGTGCATCTGCCCGCATCCCCAGCGGCGCGAGTTGTTCGGTGACATCACACATCACCGAGTACGGAATGGGCTCGGCGCCGACGTAGGCATGCCGCAGTCGAGACAGGTCCACGTCCGAAAGTGCGCCGGCGCGCTTGATCGCGTCAGACACGGCCCGGTAGGCAAAGGGTGGGCCCGCCGTGTGCGTCGAACCGTGATGAGTCATGTGCCGCACCCATGACATCGGATCCCGCAGAAACCCCATCGGGGTCATCACACCGACCCGCAGACCGTAGAGGAGACCGGCCAGTACCTGGATGAAACCCATATCGTGGTACAGCGGCAGCCAACTGAACACCCGGTCGCGTCCGCGCAATACCCTTGTGCCGTAGGCGATTGCGCCGGCATTGTGCACCACATTGCCGTGTGTCAACAGCACTGCCTTGGGCGCCGACGTGGAGCCCGAGGTGAGCTGAATATGGTGGATGTCGCCGGGATTTGCGTGCGAACGCAGCGGCCAGTCGATCGGATCGGCATCGGTCAGCTCGCCGTACATCACGACGATCCGGTGCGTGATCGCCACCGCGACGCGCGGTTGCGCAATGACCATGGCCGGGTTCAGCACCTCCAGCGCCGCACACAGGTGTGCCACACCCGCCGATTCCGGCCGCGAGGGTGTGGGCGGCGGGGCGATCGCGCACGGTACCGCGCCCAACAACAGCACCGCCAGCAGCGTGCTCAGGTACTCCTCATCACTGGCGGCGACCATGGCCACGCGGTCGCCCCGGCGCAGGCCCCGCGCAGCGAGCGCCGCGGCGCGAATCCGGATGGTACGGACCAGGCCCGCTCCCGAGAGTGCGTGCAGGTGGCTACGTGAATCGTAGAAGTCGATTCGCTCCAGATCCGAGCGCAACAGGACCGTGTAGTCGATAGCGCCGGTGGCCATGGCCGGAGCGTTCGCCTTCACATGCTGGCGAATCGCGGTGACACTCATCCTTGTTCGCGTCGTTTCGCCTTATCGCGGAGACGCTGCCGGATGAACGCTCCGATATCGCCCACCACCACGAACGCAAACGCCTCCTCTTCCGGAATGAAGACGGAGAACCTGTCCTCCAGGTCGTTCATCAGCGCCATCAGCACCACGGAGTCGACGGGAAGGCTCAGTAGCGGAGTGTCAGGTCCGACCGCGTCGAGGTCGAGCTGTGCCAGATCCTCCGGGGGCAGCAGCTTGGTGAGCGCGTCTCGTAAGGCCTCGGCAATGTCGAGATCGATGGGAAGTTCAGGGACGGACTGTCTTTCGGTCATTGGTCCTCTTTCTCCAGCAGCACGCCGTCCTCGAGGTGCAGCACCCGATCGGCGATATCCGTCAGACGCAGGTCATGGGTGACGATCACCACTGCCGCCCCCTGTGTTCTCGCTGCGTCCGCGAGCTGCTCGGCCACCTTCTTGCCGGTCGCTGAATCCAGGTTCGCGGTCGGCTCATCGGCGAGCACCAGACCGGGGCGCGCTACCAGTGCGCGCGCCGCGGCGACTCGTTGTTTCTCCCCACCCGAGAGCGCCGGTGGACGGTGCTCGGTGCGGTGGGCCAATCCGAGCTCGGTCAGCAGTTCCCGTGCCCGCGACATGGCGGCGACCTTCCCGACCCCGGCATAGCGCAACGGCAGCGCCACATTCTCGGCGCTCGTCAACGCGTTCAGCAGGTTGTACTCCTGAAAGAGAAACCCGAGACGTTCCAGTCGAATACGCGCGCGCTCCCGCTCACCCAGCTCACTGACGTCCTGGCCGCCGATCCTGACCATCCCCGACCCCGGGGTCAGCAGTAGCCCCATGACCAGTAGCGCGGTGGTCTTACCTCCACCCGAGGGGCCAACCACCAACACAACCTCGCCGGGGCTGACCGTCAGGTCCAGGCCCCGGAGTGCCTGCACCGCCGCGTCGCCGCTGCCGTACTGGTGCTCCACATTCTCAAGTTGCAACACAGGATTCATCGAACTCACCTCCGGAACGCCTGTGCAGGGTCGATCCGCGTTACCCGGCGGACCGGGATTAGCGATCCGATGACGGCCATGACACCGGTGGCCGCGGCCATCGCGACGAGCATGGTGGGAGTCACCTCCACCGTGACATCTCCCAGCCGATCCTTCACCAGGAACTGCACCCCGTAGGTAACTCCCGCGCCCACCAGATACCCCAGCCCGGCGATGAGCGCCGCCTGGGTGATTACGGTGCGGCACAACTGTGCTGGACGAACGCCCAACGCGCGCAGTACCCCAAAGTCGCTCATCTGCTCGGTGGTCACCGCGAGAACGGTCAACCCCACCAGCGCCACCCCGACCAGCGCGGCGATCCCGATACGACGCGGCCGGGGGCAACCTCATCCCGTGATAGCCCGCGAAGATCTCCTGCATGAGAATCGGCATCGACCAGCCATCGAGCACAATGTGGTGATTGGTGAGCACAAACCGGTGCCGGTCGTCTCCGATGCGGATGAGCACGGCCCGAAACGCGGGCTGGTCGGCGAGATCGCAGACAGCGGTGCGTTCGGCGGCGCAGATCTGCTCAATCTGCTCGTCAACATCGAGATCTGTTTGATCAGTTGGTAACTCGATATACCGCCATGGCACCACAGGATCGGCGGGAATGATCTGCAACGGATGCTCGAACTGCTCACAGAATCGAGCCGCCAGGTGCGGATGTCTTGCTACCACTGCCTGCACCGCATCACGAAGCCGGTCCGCCTCCAGAGATCCGCTCATCGCGATATCGAACTGCACCGCATACACATCATCACCGGAGCAGTTCGCGATGCCGGCGTGGAAGAGCAATCCCTGTTGCAAAGGAGTAAGCGGTAACACGTCAGCGATCCGGAATCGACTCTGCAGACCATCGATCTGGCGCTGGCTGAGCCGAGCCGGAACGATATCCGAGGGAGTCAATCCCCCTCCACCCCTTCGCACATGTGCGCAGATACCTGCCAGGGCGTCGAACCACAGTCGGTTGATACGCATGACGGCCATGCGATCCAGCGCCGTGGGCGCCCACGTCCAGGTGGCGTTGAGGTGCGGTCCGGTGTCGGTGTCGATGGTGACCGCGTTGAGCTCCACGGTGTGTGGAAGCGCAATGGGCATTGCCCCGGCAGCTCCGGTCAAGGACAGGCCGTCTTGACTGAAGCGCCACACGTCTCCGGATGCGTAGGCTGCCGGAGCCCCCAGCCGCCCGAGATAGTTGAATCCGATTGCGGGGTCCGATCCCGGCAGATCCACCTCGGGATGGAGATAGCGCAGCAGACCATAGGTCAGACCGTCAGGTAGATCTCGAAGCTGCTCCTTGGCATCCTTGATCACCGCACCAAGCGCGGCGTCTCCGGCGACAACCTGAGTCCAGCGCAATCCACCGACTGCCAGCGACACGGGGTACTTGGTAGTGAACCAGCCCACCGTGCGCGACAAGTCGATACTTCCGGTGGCTCCGCCGGTATCGGCCAACTCCTCTTGGCGCCCATGGCCCTCCACATCGATGGCGATGGGAGCACCACCGGTACCCAAGTGCTGAGCCCACGCCAAAGCGAAGGCAATCAAAAGGATCTCCTGCACGCCTGCATGAAATGCTGCCGGCACCTCACCCAGCAGCATGTGTGTGGTCTCGGCATCCAGAAACTCGGTCAGGTATCCGGCCGTGGCGAACGTATCCTCGGCCGGTTGCGGCGCCGGCAAGCTCGACGGGATCTCCCCCACCTGGCGCCAGGCGCTCGCCTCCCCGACCACCTCGGGGCGGCGCGCGTGTTCAGCCAGTAGCTCGGCCCATCGCTGGAACGACGTCCCGGCCGGCGGTAGCAGCACCTCCTGGCCGCCGCGTAGCTGGGTCGAGGCAATAGTCAAATCCTCCAACAGAATTCGCCATGACACCCCATCGACAGCCAGATGATGCACGATCAACACCAGCTGGCTGGTGTTGATGACCCACAGCGCGCTCAGCATCACACCCGCGGCCGGGTTCAACCGCGAACGTGCCGCCACCACTGCCTCGTCGGTCAAGATGTCCACCGATTGCAGGCACTCGTGAGCATTGGCGGTGCCTGGATCAGGCACCGTCAACGACCAGCCGCCCTCCCCGTCGTCCTCCGCACGCAGCCGCAGCATGCCATGTCGATCCAGGAGAGCCTGCAACATGATGACCACGGCTGCCTCTGTGACACCTGTCGGTGATTGCAGCACTACGGTCTGGTTGAACTCGTCAATCGGACCGTCAATTCCCTTTAGCCACTGCATTATCGGTGTCGCGATGACTGCGCCGAGTCCCTGGTCTGCTATGCCACCGGTACCATCGGCCATCCTGACCACCCTCGCCAGCCGGGCTACGGTCTGCTGGACAAAGATGTCGCGCGGGCGACCGACCAGACCCGCGCCGTGGGCCCGCCACACCACCTGAATGGCCGAAATACTGTCGCCGCCGAGATCGAAGAACGAATCGTCAACCCCGACCCGGTCCAGGCCCAGAACTTGGGCATAGATCCCGGCCAGGATCTCTTCGACCAGGGTCGCCGGGGCGCGGTAATGGTCGATATCGGTGTATTCCGGTGCGGGTAAGGCCTTTTTGTCGAGCTTCCCATTGACCGTCAAGGGCAAGATCGACAAGGCGACCACCGCGGCCGGCACCATGTAACTGGGAAGACGCTCTCCCAGTTCGGCGCGAATCTTGCCTGCGTCTGCGGAACCGGTGATGTAGCCAACCAGGCGCTTGTCTCCGGGGCGGTCTTCACGGGCGATCACGACAGCCTGCTCAACACCGGCCAAAGCCATGAGGGCCGTCTGGATTTCACCCAGTTCGATGCGATGCCCGCGAACCTTCACCTGTTCATCGGCGCGCCCTGCGTACTGCAGCTGACCGTCATGTCCCCAGCTCACCAAGTCTCCGGTGCGGTACATCCGCGACCCTGGTACCCCCAGCGGGCACGCCACGAACCGGGCAGCAGTCAGGCCTGTCCTGCCCACATATCCATAGCCCAGCCCGGCACCCGCCACGTACAGCTCGCCGACCACACCAACCGGCACCGGGCGCAGCCACTTGTCCAGCACAGAGAACGCCAGGTGCGCCAGCGGCCCACCTATCGGGCTGACCGCGTCGTCAAGATCAGCGGCCGTGATCTCCCGGAACGAGGCATGCACCGTCGTCTCGGTGATCCCATACATGTTGATCAGCCGCGGCAAGACCGGATGCCGGTCCAGCCACTGCTTCAATCGCTGCGGTTCCAGAGCCTCTCCGCCGAAGACCACTATCTCGATACCGAGCTGACCCGCGGGCTCGGCGCCCATAGCGTCCACGGTTTGCAGCGCGTAGAACGCCGACGGCGTCTGACTCAACACGCTGACCTGCTCGTCGACCAGCAGGGCGTGGAACTCCTCCGGCGACCGCACCACAGTCTCGGACACGATCACCAACCGCCCGCCATGAAGCAAGGCGCCGAAGATCTCCCATACCGAGAAGTCGAAAGCCAACGAGTGGCTCTGCGCCCATACCTGACCGGCCGATAACTCAAGATCGGCGTCCAGCGCTCGCAGCAGGCTGGTCACATTCCGATGCGGAATGGCCACACCCTTGGGCACGCCCGTCGTACCCGATGTGTAAATCACGTAGGCGATGTCCTCTGCTGCCGGTCCCAACGACGGCGCACCGACGGGCTGGACACCGAGGACCGGATCGTCGATGTCGATGACCACAACTCCGCACCCATCCAACCGATCCGCGAGCTCGCTGGTTGTCACGACAACAACCGGACCGGCATCAGCGACCACAAATTCCATCCGGGTATCAGGCACCGCCGGATCGATCGGCACATAGGCCGCGCCGGTCTTGAGCACCCCTAAGATCGCCACGATTGCCTCAACTGACCGCGAGAACAGTAGCGCCACCCGCTCCCCCGGGCCCACACCATATTGGACCAGTAGGTGCGCCAACCTATTCGACGCTTCATCCAGTTCCCGGTATGACATATGACTGCCGTCAAAACAGACCGCCACCGCACCCGGCACACGAGAGACCTGCTGCGCGAACAAGGCTGGGATGGACACCGAGATCTCGGGCCTGACCAACTCTGCCCGGTTACCCCAGCCGTCCAACTGTGCGAGCTCCACGGCGTCGAGCAGGTCGATCGTCGACAGCGGCCGTGTCGCATCGGAGGTCATCGCCTCGAGTAACCGTCGCAGCCGGTCGATCATGGTCCCGATGCTGCCGGCGTCGTACACGTCGGTACGAAACTCAACCGTCCCCGAAATCCCTGCGGCCTCGCCTGATTCGTTCCAGGATTCCGACAACGAGAACGACAGATCCATGCGGGCCGAGTGCGTATCCAGCGGTAGCTGACTGAGCTGCAGATCTCCCAACGCCAATCCACTGCGAGACTCGCTGATCTGTCCGGGCAGGTTCTGCCATGCCAGCATCACCTGCACCAACGGATGATGTGTCAGGGATCTGGCCGGGTTCAATCGCTCGACGAGTACCTCGAAGGGCACGTCCTGGTTCTCGAAAGCACCCAAACTGCGTGCGCGTACCTGCTCCAGCACCTCAGTGACACTGGGATCTCCCGCGAGCTCCACCCGCAGCACCAGCGTGTTCACGAAGAACCCGACCAGCTCATCCAGCGCTGGATCACGGCGTCCGGCGATCGGAAATCCCACCGCTACATCAGAACTCGCGCTGAGCTTGGAGAACAGTACTGCAAGCGCCGCCTGCATGACCATAAAGCTGGTGGCGTTGTGTTCGCGCGCCAGACGATTAATGCGCTGTTGCAGATCGGCCGACCAGTTCACGTCGACTCGGGCACCACGTTGATCGGCGACCAAAGGATACGGGCGATCGGTCGGCAGCATCAGACGTTCCGGCATACCGGCCAGTGTTTTCTCCCAGAACGCCAGCTGTCGGGAGATCCGGCTGCCGCCGTCATCGAGTACACCCAATTGTGCACGCTGCCATAGCGTGTAATCGGCGTACTGGACCGCCAACGGTTTCCAATCGGGAGCCTGACCTGCACACCGGGAGGCGTAGGCCACGCCCAGGTCGGTCACCAACGGCGTCATCGACCAACCGTCTGCGGCAATATGGTGCACCACCGCCACGAGCACGTGCTCCTCGTCAGCGATGCGGAAAAGCCCTGCCTTCACGGGGATCTCGGTCGCAAGGTCGAAATTGTGCCGCGCCAATTCCGCTATCGACACTTCCAGCCCGTCCGCCGGCCATTCGGTGACGTCCACGACATCCCAGCTGAATTCGATCTCCTCGACCGCGACGACCAACTGCAGCGGTTTCCCGTCCACCGCCGGGAACAACGTACGCAGACTCTCATGACGGTCCACCACGTCCACGAACGCTGCGCCTAGCGCCTCTGCATCCAGCGGCCCCTGCAGGCGCAGCGCCACGGCCAGGTTGTACACCGGTGAAGGACCGTGTAATTGGTCGATGAACCATAGTCTGCTTTGCGCAAATGACAGCGGCATCGACGCCGGTCGCTCGGCAGCGACCAAGGGCTGCAGTCGACGATCATCCCCACCGATCAGGAGCATCAACTGCGCGACCGTCGGGGCATCGAACACCGCGCGCTCGTCCAGGCCCGCATCCATGGATCGGTTGAGCGCGGCGACCAAGCGCATCGCCAGCAGTGAATCACCACCCAGGTCGAAGAACGAATCATCGACCCCTACGCGGTCCAGGCCCAGAATTTGAGCATAGATTCCGGCCAGGATCTCCTCGGTGGGACTGACCGGGGCCCGGTACTGATCAACGGACTGATATTCCGGCGCCGGTAGACCTTTCTTATCGAGTTTTCCGTTGACGGTCAGGGGGAAACTCGACAGCGCGACCACCGCGGCGGGCACCATGTAAGTCGGCAACCTGTCGGCCAGTGCGGCACGCAACTCCGTAGGGTCGGCAGTACCGATGATGTAGGCGACCAACCGTTTGTCGCCCGGACGGTCCTCCCGAGCGATCACCACAGCCTGCTCGACGCCATCCAGAACCGTTAATACCGACTGTATTTCACCGAGTTCGATCCGATGACCACGGATCTTTACCTGCTGGTCGGCGCGGCCCAGATATCGCAGTTGTCCATCGGCTCCCCAACACACCAGGTCTCCGGTGCGGTACATCCTGGCGCCCGATTCTCCGAATGGACAGGCCACAAAGCGGGTCGCGGTCAGGGGCGCCCTTCCCAGATAGCCACACCCCAAGGCCGCACCGGCCACGTACAACTCGCCGACCACATCAACAGCGACCGGCTGCATCCAGTCATCCAGAACCGCGAATGCGAGATGCTCCAGGGGTACGCCGATCGGACTGTCCGACCCATCGACGTCCTCGGCGGTGATCTCACGGAACGAGGCATGCACCGTCGTCTCGGTGATCCCGTACATGTTGATCAATCGGGGCGATCGCGGATGGTCCTCGAACCACGCCTTCAGGCGGTTCGGCTCCAGAGCCTCCCCACCGAATACGACCGCCGCTGGACCTAGCTGACTTCCCCGCGGCCTGCTCGCGTCCACGGTCTGTAACGCATAGAATGCTGATGGAGTCTGACTCAACACACTGACCTGCTCATCAACCAGCAAGTCGTGGAACTGCTCGGGTGAACGCACCACCGAATCCGAAACCACTACCAGCCGCCCGCCATGCAGCAGAGCGCCGAAGATCTCCCATACCGAGAAGTCGAAAGCCAACGAATGACACTGTGACCAAACCTGTCCCGGCAACAACTGAAGATTTGCGTCAATGGCTCGAATCAGTCGTGTCACGTTGTGATGCGCAATGGCAACACCTTTCGGAACGCCGGTGGTTCCCGAGGTGTAGATCACGTAGGCAATATCCTCGCCGCTGAGCACCACCGACGTTGGCCCTTCGCCAACCGCGCCGGTCTCGGCATTCGCCGGCATGTCACCCACATCGATGACCGCTAACCCGCGACCGTTCAGGCGGTGCGCCAGATCGCCGGTGGTCACCGCGAGCACCGGCGATGCATCGGTCAGTACGAACTCCAGCCGCGCGTCGGGCACCGCGGGATCAATCGGCACGTAAGACGCGCCCGCCTTCAGCACCCCCATGATGGCCACGACCGCCTCGACCGATCGTGAGAACAGCAGAGCTACCCGCTGGCCCGGCCGCACACCATGTGCAATAAGCCAGTGTGCCAATCGATTCGAAGCCTCGTCGAGCCCGCGATACGACACGTGGCTGCCATCGCAACTCGCCGCGACCGCACTCGGGTGCAGCGCCACCTGCTCGGCGAACAACTCCGGAATCGACGCAGAGATCACGCGCCGATCCAACGCCGCACGGTTACCCCACGCATCCAGCTCTGTGCGCTCACACGTATCGCCCAGATCCATGGACAACAAGCGCCTGGTGGCATCGGCCTTCACTATTGCTGCACCTCCCCCGTCATCGCCTCCAGCACCCGCTGGAACCTCTCGACGATCTTCTGTACCCGGCTCACACCGAACAGTCCGGTATCGAATTCGACCCGCAGGAACAGTTCGTTTCCGGGCATGGCCTGCAGGGTCAGCGGGTAGTGGTTGTACTCGCGGCCGCTGACTTCGGTGATCGTCAACCCGTCGGCCATCGTTGCCGCCACCGCCTCCACCGGATAGTTCTGGTAGACGAACAGCGTGTCGAACAACTGATCGTGACCGCTGGCATGGTGTATCTCGCTGAGAGCCAGGTGCTGGTGGTCAAGGGTGGCGCTGTGTCGCCGCTGCAGATCATCCAACAGGTCGGCAATGGTGGTGTCCGGCGTGATCGTTGCCCGCACCGGCACGGTGTTGATCAATAGACCCACCATCGAATCTGCACCTGCCACCTCCGCCGACCGCCCCGAAACCGCTACCCCGAATGCGACATCGTGCCGGCCCGTCAGCCACATCAGCACCTGTGCCCAGGCAGCTTGCAGCACGGTGTTGACGGTGGTGTGTTCCGAGCGCGCCAATTCGGTAACGGCCCTTGTCGTCTCGGCAGGTAGCCGGTACGTCTCGGTGGCACGCGGTCCCGGTGTCATCCGGCCCCGGGGCGCGACCAGCGCGGGGGTGTCGAAGCCGGCGAGCACTTCACGCCAGGCTTGTCGCGCGCCCTCAAGGTCTCGTTCGGCCAGCCACGTGACGAACCTGCGGTACGACCCGGCAGCAGGGAGACGCTGCCCGTAGTAGCTCGCGAAGATCTCCTGCAGCAGGATGGGCAGCGACCAGCCGTCTAGGACGATGTGGTGATAGGTCATGACGAATCGATGCACGCCATCGGATACGCGAATCAAGGCCGCCCGGAACGCCGATTGATGAATCAGGTCGCAGACCGATACACGTTCGGCGGCGCACAGCTCCCGCAATCTCGTATCGATATCCGTTCGTTCCGTGCGCATATCAACGTACTGCCAGGGCACGCTGGGCTCTGCCGGGATGATCTGCACCGGCTCGTCGAATCGTTTGTCGAAGCGGGCCGCAAGGTTGGGATGCCGGTTGATCACCGTGCATACCGCCTCGCGTAACCGGTTGGAATCGAGCGGGCCCGTCACGGTGACATCGAGTTGCATGGCATAGACGTCGTCCTGGTTTCCGCGAGCCGCGTTGGCCTGGAACAACAGTCCGCGCTGCAGGGGTGTCAGCGGCAGCACATCGGCGATCAGATGATCTCGACCAAGTTCATCGATCTCCAGCTGGGTAAGCCGGGCGGGGTTGATGTCCGACGGTGTGAGACCGCCGCCGCCACCACGCACATGTGCACAGATCCCGGCCAAGGCGTCGAACCATAGCCGGTTGAGTCGGCCGACCTGAGAGTCGTCCAACGCCGAGGGAGCCCACGTCCAGCTGGCATAAAGACTTGGACCGAAATCTGTTTCGACGGTGCTCGCATTGAGTTCCAGCGTGTGCGCCAGCGGCATGGGTATTGCGGCAGCCGCGGCGGACACCGCCGCGCCGCCGGGACTGATCTGCCAGAGCTCGGAAGTGGGCACGGACTGCGCGGTGTCGGCCGCACCGAGTCTGCCGAGATAGTTGAATCCGATGGTCGGGTCCGACCCGGATAGGTCAACGTCCGGATTGAGGTAGCGCAGCAGTCCGTACGTCATGCCTTCGGGCAGCGCACGCAGTTGTTCCTTGGCGTCCTTCACCACCCGCCCGAGCGCCTGATCTCCGGCCACGACCTGTTCCCAGCGCAACCCGCCCACGGATCGTCCGACCGGCCCCGCGACACTCAATGCCACCGGATACTTGGTGGTGAACCAGCCCACAGTGCGCGACAGATCGACGTTGGGGCCGGTGTCCCCCAGTTCCTCGACGCGGCCATGTCCCTCGACATCGATGCCTACCGGCAAGGTGATACCCAGGAACTCCGTCAATGCCAACGCATACGCGATGAGCAGTATGTCTTGAACCCCGGCATGGAACGCTGCCGGAACCTCACCGAGGAGGGCGCGGGTCGTCTCAACATCCAGTGACTCCGTGAGATGCCCAGCGGCAGCGTACGTGTCCAGGCCGGCCCGCACCGAGGGCAGTGCCGACGGCGTTGTCAGCACTCGGCACCAGATATCGGCCTGGTCCACAACGGTCTTGGCGTGCGCGTGATCATCGATCAGCGCGGCCCACCGGCCGAAGGAGGTTCCGGTCGTCGGCAGCGTGACGGGTTGCCCATGACGATGCTGGGCCCAGGCGATGTTGAGATCTTCAAGCAGAATCCGCCAGGACACCGCGTCGACGGAAAGATGATGGATAGTCAAGACCAGCTGGTTCGTGGATGTCACCCATAGCGCGCTGACCATCTCTCCGGCAGACGGATCCAACCGCGACCGGGCTGCCGTCAACGCCTCGTCCGACAACGTATCCACAGATCTGAGATGTGCTGTCAGTGAAGGCTTTTCGGGAACATGGAGGACCCAGCCCCCGGCATCGTCCACCTGCACGCGTAGTCGCAGCATGGCGTGCCGGTCAAGCAGGGCACCCAAGACCATCGCCACATCGGACTCGGCGACTCCCGGCGGGGCTTGGATCACTACCGTCTGGTTGAACTGGTCGATCGGGCCGCCGGTCCTTTCGACCTCACAGAGCCACCGCATGATCGGGGTCGCGGGCACCGGCCCGATACCCTCGTCCGCCGGGCCCACGTCGTCGCCGGACAACCCGACGACCTGAGCCAGCCGCGCCACGGTCTGTTCCACGAAGATGTCGCGCGGGCGACATGTCACACCGCATGCGCGTGCCCGGGCGACAACCTGCATGGACAAAATGCTGTCTCCACCGAGGTCAAAGAACGAGTCATCGACTCCAACTCGATCGAGCCCGAGCACTTGGGCGTAGATGCCTGCCAGTGTCTCCTCGATCGCGTCGGCCGGGGCACGGTACCGATCGACATCCTGATACTCCGGTTCCGGCAACGCGCGGGTGTCCAGCTTGCCGTTCACCGTCAAAGGCAACGCGTCCAGGACGACGATCACGCTCGGTACCATGTACCCGGGTATGTTGTCTGCCAATCTATTTCGGAGTGCGGCCGAGTCCACCGCACCCTTCTCCGATTCGGTGACATAACCGACAAGCCGCCTGATCCCCGGTTGGTCCTCGCGGGCGATCGCGACCGCCTGAGATACCTCCGCCAGGGCTGACAAAGCGGCTTGCACCTCGCCGAGCTCGATGCGGTACCCGCGGATCTTCACCTGATCATCGGCGCGCCCGAAATACTGCAGCTGCCCATCGGGACGCCAGGTCACCAGATCGCCGGTGCGGTACATACGCGCACCGGGTTCGCCGAATGGGCAGGCCACGAAGCGCGATGACGTCAGTCCCGATCTGCCCAGGTAACCGCAGGCCACACCATCACCGGCTACGTACAACTCGCCGACCACGCCGACCGGCACCGGGCGTAGCCACTCGTCGAGCACGAACAGCGCCGAGGTCGCGACGGGCGCACCGATCGGCGCGGCACCGGACCCGGCCTTCAACGGTGCACTCATCGACGCGTACACCGTGATTTCGGTGGGGCCATAGGCGTTGATCACCGTCCGCCCAGGTGCCCAGCGATCCACTACCTCGCCCGGGCAGGCCTCACCGCCGAGAAGCAGCGCAATCGACTCCAGCCCATCCGCCGGCAATGACCCAGCCGCAGAGGGAGTCTGGGTGAGCACGTTGACCTGCTCGCTGACCAACAGTGCGTGGAATTCCTCGGGTGCACTAACGACGGACTCGGGCACGATCACCAGACGTGCGCCATCGAGCAACGCGGCCCAGATCTCCCACACCGAGAAATCAAATGCGTAGGAATGACACTGAGTCCACACCTGGTCCGGCGGCAGGCAAGCGGGCGTCGAGCGCGCCAGGTGGGTCAGATTGTGATGCGTAACGGCCACACCCTTGGGTACCCCGGTGGTTCCCGAGGTGTAGATGA
Source organism: Mycobacteroides chelonae CCUG 47445 (assembly GCF_001632805.1). NCBI lineage: Bacteria > Bacillati > Actinomycetota > Actinomycetes > Mycobacteriales > Mycobacteriaceae > Mycobacteroides > Mycobacteroides chelonae. Next base: position 4,811,315 of record NZ_CP007220.1, read on the forward strand.
GGTAGGCGATGTCCTCCGGAGCCGCGGCCCGCAGCGCGGTACCGAGCTTAGCGTCCGCCAGGGTGTCATCGAGATCGGACATATCGCCGACATCGATGACCACCAACCCGCGACCGTCCAACCGCTCGGCCAGACCGCCGGTGGTCATCGCGACGACGGGCGCCGCGTCGGCCAACATGAACTCCATCCGGGCCGCAGGCGCCGCCGGGTCGATCGCGAGATATGCCGCACCGGACTTCAGTACTGCCAGCATGGAGACGATCGCTTCGGCGGATCGCTCCATCAGCAGCGCAACGCAACCTCCAGGCCCCGCGCCCTGCGCGATTAGCATGTGCGCCAAGAGATTTGCAGCACTGTCGAGTTGCCGATATGTCATCGAACGTACGCCGTCGGTGATCGCGACCGACTCGGGTGCGCGCGTCACCTGCTCGCCGAACAACTCGGGGACCGACACCGGGGCACTTCCCGTTCGGCACAACATCGCTCGATTACCCATCACGTCAAGGCGAGTGTGTTCCTCACTATCAACCACATCGATCGATGACAGATGCTGATCCACATCGGTGGTCATCGCCACCAGCACCCGTTCGAACCGATTGATCAGTGTTTCGATGCTGGCCCGGTCAAACACATCGGTGCGGAACTCCACCGTCCCGCCGATCCCGGCAGGATCACCGGTGTGCGTGCGGCGTTCGGCCATGGAGAAGCTCAGATCCATGCGGGCTGTCTGGGTGTCCGCCGCCATCTGGGTCACCGTTAGATCACCGAGTGCCAGTCCTGGTCCGGTCTCGCCGCCACCTTGTCCGGGGACGTTCTGCCACCCCAGCGCCACCTGGACCAGCGGGTGGTGGGTCAATGACCGAGTGGGATTGAGCCGATCGACGAGCACTTCGAAAGGCACGTCCTGGTTTTCGTAGGCAGCCAGGCTCCGTCCTCGCACCTGGGCAAGCAGCTCTGCCACCGTCGGATCACCAGTCAAGTCCACCCGTAATACCAGGGTGTTGACGAAGAATCCGATCAGCTCATCGAGAGCAGGGTCGCTGCGCCCCGCAATCGGGAATCCGACGGCGACATCAGTGCTTCCACTGAGCTTGCCCAGCAGCACCCCGAGGGCGGCCTGCAGCACCATGAAGCTAGTCGCGTTGTGTTCCCTTGCCACCCTGGCGATCTGCTGCTGTAGCGTGACAGGCCAGTCCAGGGACACGGTGTCACCCCGCTGGTCCGCAGCCGGCGGGTAGGGCCTGTCGGTCGGCAACTCGATGCGCTCGGGCATGCCCGACAGCGCCTCCTGCCAGTGCGCCACCTGCGTCGCTATGCGGCTGCCACCGTCATCAAGATCACCCAGTTCGGTGCGCTGCCACAGCGTGTAGTCGACGTACTGGACCGCCAAGGGTGCCCATCCGGGGGCCTGTCCCGCGGACCGGCTGGCGTAGGCCACTCCCAGATCGGCCACCAGCGGCGTGATCGACCAGGCGTCCGCTGCAATGTGGTGTACAACCGCGGCCAGCACATGTTCGTCACCGGTGATGCGGAAAAGCTGTGCTCGCAATGGTATTTCGGTGGCCAGGTCAAATGTGTGGCGCGCCGCCTCACCGATGGCCTCTTGCAGTTGACCCGCCGACCAACCGGTGGCATCGACGACGTGCCAGCCGAACTGCGCGTGCTCGGATGGCAGGATCCGCTGCTGCGGCACTCCCGCTGCCGCCTGAAACAGCGTGCGCAGACTCTCGTGGCGGGCCACCACATCGGCCAGCGCCGCGCTCAGCGCGTCGACATCCAGATTCCCGCTGATCCGAAGAGCCGTCGCCATGTTGTAAACCGGTGAGGGCCCTTGCAATTGGTCCAGGAACCACAACCGAGACTGGGCAAACGACAGTGGAACCTCCGCGGGACGCTCGACCGCGACCAACGGGGAGACGGTGTGCGACTTTCCGGCGATGCGCGGTGCCAATTGGGCCACGGTGGGCGCCTCGAACACGGTACGCACCGAGATGGCGGTATCTAAGTCGGCGTTGATCGCGGCGATCAGACGCATCGCGGACAGCGAGTCCCCACCCAGATCAAAGAAGGAGTCGTCGACTCCGACACGTTCGACGTCCAGCACCCGTGCGTAAATTCCGGTCAGGATCTCCTCGGTAGGAGTGCCGGGCGCACGGTAGTGATCGATGTCGTGATACTCCGGTGCGGGCAAGGCGCGGGTGTTGAGCTTGCCGTTGGTGGTCATCGGCAACGTCTCGAGTACGACAACCGCAGCCGGAACCATGTAGGCCGGTAGTTGCTCGGCCAACTGGGTGCGCAACTTGGCAGGGTTCGTTGTTCCGGTTACGTAGCCGACCAGACGCTTGTCTCCGGGGCGGTCCTCTCGTGCGATCACCGCTGCGCGCTCGACGCCGTCCAACCCCGCCAATACCGTCTGGATTTCGCCGAGTTCGATGCGGTATCCGCGAATCTTGACCTGCTCATCGGCACGGCCCAGGTAATCCAATTGCCCGTCGGCGCGCCAACGCACCAGATCGCCGGTGCGATACATCCGCTGCGGCGCTGTTCCCGCGCCGACAAAAGGGCACGCCACAAAGCGTGAGGCCGTCAAACCGGTCCGGCCCACATACCCGACGCCCACACCCCGACCAGCGATGTACAACTCGCCGACCACACCGGGTGGTACCGGACGTAACGCGCCGTCCAGCACGAACATCGCCGCGCCCTGGACCGGCACACCGATCGGGGGCGCCCCCGTGCCGACCGCCAAAGACGCTGTCCTGGAGGCACAAATTGTGGTCTCGGTCGGCCCGTAGGCGTTGACCATGCACCGTCCGGCCGCCCAGCGGTCCACCACCTCACCCGAACAAGGCTCACCGGCCACCAACAAGGACACCGATCCCAAGGACTCGGGTGCCAGCATCGCGACGGCCGAGGGGGTCTGGCTCAACGCGCTGACCTGTTCGTTCACCAATAGGGCGGTGAGGTCTTCGGGTGATCGTGTCACCGACTCCGGCACGACCACCAGCCGGCCTCCGTGTAGCAGCGCTCCCCAGATCTCTTCGACCGATGCGTCGAAGGCGTAGGAGTGCCACTGCGCCCAGACCCCGCCCGCCAGGAAAGTTTCTTGTGTCCCTAACAACTGGGTCACGTTGTGGTGCGTGATTGCAACGCCTTTGGGCACGCCAGTGGTTCCCGAGGTGTAGATGATGTAGGCGATATCGTCCGGGCTGGGTACCTGTCGTGCGGACTCCGCGGCAGGGGCGGCGAAATCAGCGCTATCGCAGATGTCCATGACCACTAGGTCATAACCGGCCATCCGATCGGCCAGCCCCGCTGTTGTCAGTGCGACGACCGGTGCAGCGTCGGCGAGCATGAACTCGATCCGCGCGTCGGGCAGCGCGGGGTCGATCGGCAGGTACGCGGCCCCGGTCTTGAGCACAGCCAGCATCGCCACGATCGCTTCCGCGGAGCGCTCAGCCAGCAGCGCCACACATCCGCCCTGGCGCACTCCATGTGTGGTGAGGCGGTGTGCCAACCGATTTGCGGCATCGTCGAGTTCCCGGTAGGTCATGCCGCGTCCGTCGAAACTGATCGCGACAGACTCCGGCGTGCGCATGGCCTGTTCGGTGAACAACGCCGGAATTGACATCGGGAGCGGTGCCGGGGCCGCCAAAACCGCCCGGTTGCCCCAGTTGTCGATACGGGCGTGTTCTGGCTCGTCCAGCAGATCAATGGCCGAAAGTCGCTGGGCGGGATCGGCTGTCATCGCCGCCACGACTCGCCGCCACCGTTCGACCAGTGTTTCGATGCTGGACGTGTCGAACACGTCGGTGCGGAATTCGACCGCACCGCCGATACCTGCGGGTTCACCGGCCTGGGTCCAGCGCTCTCCCAACGAGAACGTCAGGTCCATCCGGGCGGTCTGGGTGTCCACGGTCAGCGGGGAGACCTGTAGATCACCAAGACGCAGTCCGCCAGCAGGGCCGGTGTCTTGCCACGGCAGGTTCTGCCAGGCCAGCGCGACCTGCACGAGCGGGTGGTGAGTCAGGTTCCGGACGGGATTGAGCCGCTCCACCAGAACCTCGAAGGGAACGTCCTGATGCTCAAACGCTGCCAGACTGCTCTGCCGCACCTGCGCCAACAACTCTGCCACGGTGGGGTCACCGGCCACATCGACGCGCAGCACCAGGTTGTTGACAAAGAATCCCACCAGCTCGTCCAGTGCCGGGTCGCGGCGCCCGGCGATCGGGAAGCCCACGGCCACATCGGAAGTTCCGCTGATCCGGGAAAGCAGCACGGCCAGCGCCGCCTGCATCACCATGAAGCTGGTCGCTCCGTGCTCACTCGCCGCCGCGCGCACTTGCTGCTGTAATTCGGCCGGCCACTGGACCAGCACGGTGGCGCCGCGCTGATCGGCTACCGGCGGATAGGGCCGATCGGTGGGCAGCGCCACTCGATCAGGGAGACCCGCCAGGGCGTCTTCCCAATAGGACAACTGCGCGGCGATGGCACTGTCGCTGTCGTCGAAATCGCCCAGCTGCGCACGCTGCCACAGCGTGTAATCCGCATACTGCACCGCCATCGGCTCCCAATCGGGAACTGTGCCGCCGCATCGGCTCGCGTACGCCACGCTCAGATCACGCACCAGCGGGGTGAGGGACCATCCGTCAGCAGCAATGTGATGTACCACGGCCACCAACACGTGCTCGTCCGCGGTAACGCGGAAAAGCGTAGCTCGCAAAGGAATTTCGGCGGCGAGGTCAAAACTGTGACAAGCCGCGGATGCCACGGCCTCGTCCAGTCGGCTCGGCGACCACGTCGTGGCATCAACGACATCCCAGCCGAACTCTGCCTCGTCGGCGGGCATCACGACCTGCCGAGGAACTCCATCGGGCGCCTCGAAGCGTGTGCGCAGGCTTTCATGTCGGCCGATCAGGTCCGCCAGTGCCGCCCCCAGTGCGCTGGTATCCAGGCGCCCATGTAGCCGCAGACCCACCGGCATGTTGTAAACCGGTGAGGGGCCTTGTAGTTGATCGACAAACCACAATCGATTTTGGGCGAACGAGAGTGGAATGACCGAAGGACGATCTTGCCTCACCAACGGGTCCAGCCGACCCGTGCCCGCACCGATACGCGGGGCCAACTGGCCAACGGTGGGCGCTTCGAAGACCGCGCGCGCGGAAAGATCCGTATCCAGGTTGGCATTGATCGCCGCAACCAGACGCATGGTCGAGACCGAATCGCCGCCGAGGTCAAAGAAGGAGTCGTCAACTCCCACACGTTCCACATCGAGGACGCGGGCGAAGATTCCGGTGAGAATCTCTTCGACCGCCCCTGCCGGAGCACGGTATTGATCGACATCCTGGTAGTCCGGTGCCGGTAGTGCCCGCGTATCGAGCTTGCCGTTGACCGTCATCGGCAATGTCGGCAGGGAGACCACCGCGGCGGGCACCATGTAGCCCGGCAGCCGATCGGCCAACGCGTTGCGTGCGGTGACCGCATCGGCGCTCCCGGTGATGTAACCGACCAGGCGCTTGTCTCCCGGGCGGTCCTCGCGGGCGATCACCGCCGCCTGCTCCACGCCCGGCAGCGCGATCAGCGCCGACTGGATTTCGCCAAGTTCGATGCGGTATCCGCGAATCTTGACTTGCTCATCGGCGCGGCCCAGGTAGTCCAATTGCCCATCGGCGCGCCAACGCACCAGATCGCCGGTGCGGTACATGCGTGTTCCGGGCTCACCGAACGGGCAGGCCATGAACCTCGACGCGGTGAGGCTCGAGCGGCGCCAATACCCCATGCCGACCCCCGCACCGGCCAGATACAACTCACCGACCACGCCTTGGGGTACCGGCCGCAACCACTCGTCCAGCACGAAGAACGCCGCCCACGCCGTCGGTGACCCGATCGGCGGTGCCCCCTCTCCTGCGGAGAGGGGTGCGCTGGCGCACAACCACATCGTGGTCTCCGTGGGACCGTAGACGTTGACCATGACCCGGCCCGGCGCCCAGCGATCCACCAATGCAGGTGGGCAAGGCTCCGCGCCGATCACCAATGACGCCGCCTCCAGGCCATCCACGGGCAGCATCGACACCGCCGACGGGGTTTGTGTCAGCACAGTCACCTGTTCGCGCATCAGCAGCTCGTGGAACTCCTGCGGCGAGCGGGCCACCGATTCGGGCACCACAACCAACCGCCCCCCGTGCAGCAGGGCCCCCCAGATCTCCCACACCGAGAAGTCGAACGCATACGAGTGGAACTGCGTCCACACCTGTTCCGGCCCCAGCGGCACGCCGATCCGCAGCGAGTCGAACAGCTGGGTCACGTTGCGCTGCGTTACCGCAACGCCTTTGGGCAGCCCGGTAGTACCCGAGGTGTAAATGATGTGTGCCATGTCGTCCGGGGCCGGAGCCGGCAGAGGGGTACTCGGCTGGGCGGCGACTGCCGGGTCATCGACATCGAAGACTGCCAGGCCGTGTCCGGTGAAGCGGTCGAGGAACGTGGTCGTGGTGACGGCCACGATCGGCCCAGCGTCAGACAACATGAACTCGACACGAGCCTGTGGCAGCGCCGGATCGATCGGCAGATAGGCCGCGCCGGTCTTGAGTACTGCCAAGATCGCCACGACCGCCTCGGCGGAACGCGAGAACATCAATGCCACCCGCTGGCCGGGGCCTACTCCTTCGCCAATAAGCCTGTGCGCCCACTGATTCGCGGACTCCTCCAGCTCCCGATACGTCAACGTCCGGTTGCCGCAGACCAGCGCCACCGCCCCTGGAACACGCGCCACCTGAGCGGCAAACAGCTCCGGCACTGTCGCCGACTCGGGCAGATCGGTCAGCACGGTCCGGTTGCCCCACTGCTGCAGACGGGTGCGCTCGGTTCCGTCCAGCATCTGCAACGAGGACAACGACCGACCTGGCTCGGCCGTCATCGCTACCAGCACCGCCTCCATCCGGCGGGCGAGGGCTTCGATCTCGGCCGGTTCGATGACTGCGGTGTCGTATTCGATACGCAGACGCAGTTCCTCACCGGGTATCGCTTGCATCGTCAGCGGATAATCGGTCGATTCGTGGGTGGTGATCTCGGCGATGCTGATCCCGTCAGCACCTGACAATGCGCCGCCGTCCACCGGGTAATTCTCAAATACGAACAGGGTGTCAAAGAGTCGATCATGGTCAACGACTCGGTGGATCTCACTAAGCGAGAGATGTTGATGATCAAGCGTCTTGGCGTAGGAACATTTTAATTGATCGAGCAGATCGACGGTGGTCGTCCGCGCGGTGATGTCCGCACGCACTGGCACCGTGTTGATCAGCAGGCCCACCATCGACTCTGCGCCTGCTACTTCGGTCGGTCGTCCGGACACCACGGTGCCGAAGGCAACGTCGTGCTGGCCGGTCAACGCGGTGAGCAATAGCGCCCAGGCGCCCTGCAACACAGTGTTGACGGTGGTGTGCTGCGATCGCGCTAACTCTCCAACTGCCCGAGTGGTGTACGCGGGCACCCGATAGGTACGCATCCCCCGTTGCCCCGGAACGGATTTCTGCGCCGTCGCGACAAGAGTTGGTGTGTGGAAACCCGCCAATACCTCACCCCACGCGGCGTGAGCAGCGGCCTGATCCCGGTCGGCCAGCCAGCTGATGAAGCTCCGGTACGGCGTGGCGGTCGGCAGCCGATGCCCGCGATAACTGGCGAAGATCTCGTGCAACAAGATCGGCAACGACCAGCCATCGAGGACGATGTGGTGATTGGTGAGTACAAATCGGTGCCGATCATGTGCGGTGCGAATCAAGGCCACCCGGAAGGCCGGCGGATCGGCCAAATCGCACACTGCGGCACGTTCAGCGGCACACACCCGCTGGACTTGCCCTTCGGTTTCGGCACTGAGAAATTCGATCTCGGTGTCGATACCCAGATCGACATATCGCCACCCCGCGATGGGATCCACGGGGATGATCTGTACCGGCTGGTCGAACTGCCCGCAGAATCTGGCCGCCAGGTGAGGGTGGCGGCCTACCACCGTTTGCACCGCATCATGTAGCCGATGCCGATCGAGTGGGCCGTTGACCGCGATGTCCAACTGCACCACGTACAGATCCTCGGGCCCGCCACCCGTACCGCTGTGAAAGATCAGGCCCTGCTGTAATGCACTCAACGGCAGCACATCTGCTATCCGGTACTGCTGCTGTAACACGTCGAGCTGCCGCTGGCTCAGTCGAGCCGGCGTGATATCCGACGGGGTCAGCCCACCCCCACCGTGTCGCACGTGCGCACAGATGCCGACCAGTGCGTCGAACCACAGTTGGCTCAAACGGGTGGCCTGAGCATGGTCGAGCACTGACGATGCCCACGTCCAGTTGGCTTGTAACCGTGGCCCGGTACCGGTGTCAAGGACGCCGGCGTCGAGTGCCACGGTATGGGTCAACGGCATCGGAATCACCGCAGCGGCACCGGCCGACGACATGCTCTGGGCGGCGATCCGCCACATACCATCGGATGATTCGGTACCCGCACCGCCCAGCCGACCCAAATAGTTGAACGCGATCGCCGGGTCGGCGGTATCCAGGTCGATGTCGGGGTTCAGGTAGCGCAGCAGGCCGTAGCTCAGTGCATCCGGCAGCGAACGAATCTGCTCCTTGGCGCCCTTGATCACCGCACCCAACGACACATCACCGGCCACCACCTGCGACCAGGACAGACCACCCACCGCCAACGCCACCGGGTACTTGGCAGTGAACCACCCCACCGTGCGCGAGAGATCGACGCCGGCGGCGAGATCCTCGTGGCGCCCATGTCCTTCGACGTCGATACCGACCGGCGCAGCCCCGGTACCCGAGAATTCTGCCACCGCCAGACCAAGTGCGATCAACAGGATGTCTTGCGGCCCCGCATGGAACGCGGAGGGAACGTCGCCAAGAAGCGCTCTAGTAGTGGCGGTGTCGAGCGATACCGACAGTTGCCCGGCATTCTCGTGGGTGTCGATCCCGGGGCGTGCCACCGGTAACACCGCAGGGGTCTGCGCCACCCGTCGCCATGTCTGCGCTTGCTGCTCGACCTCGGGACTGCGCGCATGCACATTCAACAGCTCGGCCCATCGCTGGAACGACGTCCCCGTGCGCGGTAGTACCACGGGTTGCCCGCCGCCATGCTGCGCCCATGCAATATTGATGTCTTCCAAAAGAATTCGCCACGAGACCCCATCAACGGCGACGTGATGGACGATCAGCGCGAGCTGTGCGGTCGAGGCCACCCACAGCGCGTTTACCATGACTCCTGCCGCCGGGTTCAGCCGCGACCGCGCCCCGACCAACTCCTCATCGGACAACGCATCCACCACCTGCAGGCACTCTCGCGCCTGAACCGCGCCCGGGTCGGTCACCGTCAAGGACCATCCGCCCATGCCATCGTCTTCGACACGGATACGCAGCGCCGCATGACGATCCAGCAAGGCCTGCAGCACCGTCACGACGTCGGCCTCGGTGATATCGGCGGGGGCCTGCAGCACTACCGCCTGATTGAACTCACCAATTGGGCCATCAATATCGTTTAGCCACCGCAAGATTGGAGTGGCCGGAACCGGCCCAACCCCTTCATCGATCGGTCCGCGGGTGTCTGTGGCCACATCGACGACGCGCGCCAACCGGGCAACGCTCTGCTCAACGAAGACATCGCGCGGCCGGCACACCAGGCCTGCCACCCGGGCCCGCGACACCACCTGCATGGACAGAATACTGTCGCCGCCCAGATCGAAGAACGAGTCATCGACGCCGACCCGCTCCAGGCCCAGCACCTGAGCGTAGATATCCGCGAGAACCTCTTCGACGGCGTCTGCCGGGGCGCGATACCGTTCGTGGTCAAGGTAATCGGGCGCCGGAAGGGCGCGGGAGTCGAGCTTTCCGTTGACCGTCAACGGCATGGCGTCCACGACCACGATCGCCGCGGGCACCATGTAGGCCGGCAGACGGTCGGCCATCGCGTGACGCAGGTCGCCAGGATCGGCAGTGCCGGTGATGTAGCCCACCAGACGCTTATCCCCCGGCCGATCCTCGCGTGCGATCACCACTGCCTGCCCGACATCGCCCAGGGCCGCTAGAACGGCCTGCACCTCGCCGAGTTCGATGCGATGACCACGGATTTTGACCTGCTCGTCGGCCCGCCCGCGATAGTGCAACTGCCTGTCTGATCCCCAGCACACCAGGTCCCCGGTGCGATACATCCGACGCGCCGGCATTCCCGCGCCGACAAACGGACAGGCCACAAAACGGGACGCGCTCAAGCCGGTTCGGCTCACGTAGCCGTAGCCCAATCCCGCACCGGCCACATACAGTTCACCGATCACACCCGCTGGGACCGGACGCAGCCATTCGTCGAGTACAAAGAGCGCGGCTTCGGGTACCGGCGAACCGATCGGCACACCCTGCCCGACTTGTAGTGGTGCGCTGATCGCCACACACATCGTGGTCTCGGTGGGTCCGTAGGCATTGATCATCACCCGCCCGGGCGCCCACTGATCGACCACTTCCGGCGGGCAGGCTTCACCAACGACCACCAGCGCCGCCGATTCCAGACCTTCTCGTGGTAACACGCCTACCGCCGAAGGTGTTTGAGTGATCACGCCGACGCGCTGACGAACCAGCAAGGCATGGAAGTCCTCCGGCGAGTTCGTCACCTCCTCCGGGACCACCACAACCTGTCCGCCCCGCAGCAGCGCACCGAAGATCTCCCACACCGAAACGTCGAATGCCAGGGAATGCGCCTGCGACCAGACTCCGGAGTGCGGCAACCCGACGTCGAGCGTCTCGAGAAGCTGCGTCACGTTGTGATGGCTGAGCGCCACGCCCTTGGGCACGCCCGTCGTGCCCGAGGTGTAGATCAGATATGCGATATCGTCCGCGCCCGGCATGGGCAGCGTCCTGCAGAGCTCAGCCGCATCGGAATCGGCATCGAGATTGTCGATATCGATGATCGTCAGGCCATCGCGATCCAGCCGATCGGCCAGATCGGCGGTGGTCACCGCCACCGCCGGCCCGGCGTCGGCCAACACGAACTCCAACCGCGCATCGGGCACCGACGGATCGACCGGCAGATACGCGGCTCCGGTCTTGAGAACGGCCAGGATGGCCACAATGGCCTCGGCCGACCGATTCAACAACAGCGCGACATACTGCCCCGAGCCCACACCCCGCTTGATCAGCAAGTGCGCCAATCGATTCGCGGAATCATCGAGCTCGCGGTAAGTCAATGAACTCACGCCGTGAGTCACCGCGACCGCTTCGGGAGTGCGCATCACGTGCTCGTGGAAAAGCTCGGGAATCGACACCGGTCGCGGCGCATGCCTCAGCAGCGACGCGTGGTTGCCCAGTGCGGCAAGACGATCATGCTCAGCCTCATCGAGTACGTTCACCGACGACAACCGCATCATCGGGTCTGCCGTCATGGCCGTCAGCACGCGCTGAAGCCGCTCTACCAGCACCGTGATCGATTCGGCGTCAAACACGTCGGTGCGGAACTCGACCGTCCCACCGATTCCCGCTGGTTCACCGGACTTCGTCCGGCGTTCGGCGAGCGAGAAGTTCACGTCCATTCGTGCTGTGTGTGTTTCCACCGGCATCGAGGTGACACGCAGATCGCCCAGCACCGCGTTGGCCGCTGAATCATTGATGTCTTGCCCGGCGACGTTCTGCCAGGCCAACGCCACCTGAATCAGCGGGTGATGCGACAGGGAACGGGTCGGGTTCAGTCGCTCGACGAGTACCTCGAACGGCACGTCCTGGTGTTCGTAGGCGGCTAGGCTGCGTGCGCGCACCTGCGCCAGAACCTCGGAGACGGTGGGGTCGCCGGTTAGGTCGACCCGCAGCACCAACGTGTTGACGAAGAACCCGACCAGTTCATCGAGCGCTGGGTCACGGCGTCCGGCGATGGGGAAGCCCACCGCCACATCAGAACTGGAGCTGAGGTTGGACAGAAGAGCCAGCAGTGCCGCCTGCACCACCATGAAGCTGGTCGCGTTGTGTTCGCGAGCCACCCGCGCAACCTGCTGCTGCAACTCGACGGGCCAGTCGATCGCGATGGTCGCCCCGTGGTGCTCGGCCACCAGTGGGTACGGCCGATCCGTGGGCAGGGCGATGCGTTCGGGCATCCCGGTCAACGCCCCTTGCCAATAGGCGAGCTGTCCCGCGATGCGGCTGTCGCCGTCCTCAAGATCCCCGAATTGTGCACGCTGCCAAAGGGTGTAATCGGCATATTGCACCGACAGATCAGTCCAACCCGGAGTCCGTCCCAGGCACCGCGCGGTATAGGCCACCCCCAGGTCGGCGACTAACGGGGTGATCGACCAGCCATCGGCAGCGATGTGGTGCACCACCGCAGCGAGCACGTGCCTTTCCTCGGAAATGCGGAACAGTGTTGCCCGTAAGGGGATCTCGGTGGCCAGATCGAAAGTATGCCGTGACGCTGCGTCCACGGCCCGCTGAAGCTGTGAGACGGTCCAGTCTGCCGCGTCGACGATCTGCCAGCCGAAATCGGCGCTGCCCGAATCCCGCACCACCTGGCGAGGGACGCCACCGGGGGCGACGAACACGGTGCGCAAGCTCTCATGACGCCCCACCACATCAGCCAGCGCCGCACCCAACGCGTCGACATCGAGTGTTCCGTCCATCCGGAACGCAGCCGTCATGTTGTAGACCGGGGACGGTCCCTGCAACTGATCCAGAAACCACAGTCGCGATTGGGCGAATGACAACGGAACGGCAGCGTGCCGCTCGACTGCCACCAACGGCTCCAGTCGCGCCTCTTCCCCACCGATGCGACCGGACAACTGTGCAGCCGTCGGCGCATCGAACAAGTCGCGCACGGCAATACCGGCGTTCAGTGACTTGTTGATCGCGGCAATCAGACGCATCGCGGACAGCGAGTCTCCGCCCAGGTCAAAGAATGAGTCATCAACGCCAACACGCTCGAGTCCCAGGGCACGAGCGAAGGCGTCGGTCAGGATCTCCTCGACGGGGCTCGCGGGTGCCCGATAGTGGTCACCGCCGAGGTATTCCGGTACCGGTAGTGCACGGCGATCAAGCTTGCCGTTGACTGTCAGTGGCAACGCATCTATCGCCACAACCGCGGTCGGCACCATGTAGCTCGGCAGCCGCTCGGCCAGCAATGTCCGAATCTGGCTCGGGTCGGCGGTACCGGTGATGTACCCGACCAGACGCTTCTGTCCGGGTTCATCTTCACGAGCGAGGACCGCGGCCTGAGACACTCCGTCGAGTGCCGCCAGTGCCGCCTGGACTTCACCAAGCTCGATGCGATAACCGCGAATCTTGACCTGTTCGTCAGCGCGCCCCAGGTAGTGCAGCTGTCCATCCGCGCTCCACCGCACCAGATCTCCGGTGCGATACATGCGCGCACCGGGCTCACCGAACGGGCAGGCCACAAACCGAGAAGATGTCAAACCTGAACGGCGCCAGTAGCCCAGACCCACACCGCGGCCCGCGACATACAACTCACCGACCACCCCTGGCGCCACCGGACGCAACCACCCATCCAGCGCGAACAGCGCCGCACCCGATGCCGGTGCGCCGATCGGCACCGCAGACCCGGTGGTGAGCGGTTCGCTCAGCGATGCGTACACCGTGGCCTCGGTCGGGCCGTAGGCGTTGATCATCACGCGTCCAGGTGCCCAGCGCTCCACCAGCTCCGGTGGACAAGCCTCTCCCGCCACCACCAGCGCCGTCGAGTCCAGTCCCAGTGGCGAGATCATGCCCGCCGCCGACGGGGTTTGGCTCAACACCGTCACCTGTTCGGCGACAAGCAAGGCGTGGAAGTCTTCGGGCGATGCGGAGACTGGTTCGGGCACCACCAATAGGCGCGCCCCATGCAGCAGTGCGCCGAAGACTTCCCACACCGAAACATCGAAGCTGTAGGAATGCCACTGAGCCCACACCTGTCCCGGCTCCGACAGGACGTTGACACCCAGCGATCCGAACAGTCCGGGTACGTTGCGATGCGGGATGGCAACACCTTTGGGGACGCCGGTCGTTCCTGAGGTGTAGATGAGGTAGGCGATGTCTTCGGCGGCTGGGCCCGCCAGCTCAGCACCGGGCCCCTCATCGGTGTCCACTACATCACCGATCTCGACCACGGTAAGTCCGAGCCTGTCCAGCCGGTGCCGCTGCCTCGCTGCGGTAACACCCAGGATCGGTGCGGCATCGGCCACCATGAACTCAATGCGGGAGACCGGTAGTGCCGGGTCGATCGGAACATACGCCGCACCAGTTTTCAACACGGCCAGGATCGCCACGATGGCCTCCGCAGAGCGGGAGAACATCAGCGCGACAAACTCACCCGGGCGTGCCCCCTGTGCCGCCAGGGCCTGCGCCAGCCGGTTGGCAGCCTCGTCGAGTTCCCGATACGTCATCGACCGGCCGTCGAAGGTCACCGCCACCGCGTCGGGGGTGCGAGTCACCTGCTCCGCGAACAACGTCGGAATGGGCTTTGGGTCTGCGTGTTTCACCAGTTCTGCCCGGTTGCTCCAGCACTCGAGGCATGCCTGCGCGGCCACTTCCAGCAGACTGATCGATGACAACGCCCGACCGGGCTCGGCAATCATCGCCGCTAGAACCAATTTCAGCCGCTCGACCAGGGCTTCCACGGCGGCGAGGTCGAAGCTGCCGGTGTCGTATTCAACACGAAGGCCCAACTCGCGGCCCGGCAGTGCCTGCACGGCCAGCGGGTAATGATTGGATTCGCGGAAGTCGAATTCGGTAATGGACAAGCCGTCTACGAGAAGCGGCCCGGTGCTGTCGATCGGATAGTTCTCGAACACCAATAGGGTGTCGAACAGTGCGTCCTGGCCGGTGATGCGATGGATATCGCTCAGTGCGAGGTGCTGATGCTCAAGGGTGTCGTTATGAGAAGTCTGCAATTGGTGCAATAGGTCTGACGTGGTAGTGCTCGGTGTAAGGGTCGCGCGCACGGGCACCGTGTTGATCAGCAGGCCCACCATCGATTCCGCACCGAGGACCTCCGCCGGTCGTCCGGAGACCGTCGTACCGAACGCCACGTCATGCTGGCCGGTCATTGAACTCAGGAGCAACGCCCACGCACCCTGGAGCACGGTGTTGGCGGTCGTGTGATGCGTGCGCGCCAGCTCGCCGAGCGCCCGCGTGGTGTCTTCCGGCAGCCGGAAGGATTCAACACCTCTGCGTCCCAATTTGTCTCGGCTGGTCGGGCAGGCCAATGTGGGGGTGTCGAAACCGGCCAGCGCCGCACCCCACGCTGCCTGGGCACTCACGCGATCGCGCTCGGTCAACCAGGTGACAAAGCTGCGGTACGGCGCGGGCACGGGCAGCCGTTGCCCAGCGAGGCCGGCGAAGATCTCTCGCATGAGGATCGGCATCGACCAGCCGTCGAGCACGATGTGGTGGGCGGTCAGGACGAAACGGTGCCGGTTCTCAGCGATGCGGATGAGCGCGGCCCGGACAGCCGACTGGTTCGTGAGGTCACAGACTGCGGTGCGTTCGGCGGCACAGACCTTCCGGATCTGCTCCTCGACATCAAAGTCAGCTCCGTGCGCGTTGGCGAGTTCGAGGTATTGCCAGGGTACTTCGGGATCGAGGGGAATCACCTGCACCGGGTGTTCGAACTGTTGGCAGAAGCGGGCCGCCAGATGCGGGTGCCGTCCGATCACGGTGTGAACAGCGTCGCGGAGGCGCTCCGCATCGAGTGCCCCATTCATGACGACGCTCAGCTGCATCGCGTAGACATCCTCGGACCCCTGTGCCGCGCCGGCATGAAAGAGCAGACCCTGTTGTAGGGCGGTGAGAGGCAAGACGTCGGCGATGCGGTGCTGCTGGCTCAGCTCATCGATCTGGCGCTGACTCAGCGAGGCAGGAACGATATCCGAGGGGGTTAGTCCGCCTCCGCCCCGGCGCACATGCGTGCAGATGCCGGCCAGCGCGTCGAACCACAGTTGGCTGAGCCTGCCGACTTGTGCGTGATCAAGCACCGAGGGTGCCCACGTCCAGTCGGCGTGCAGGCGTGGGCCGGTGTCCGTGTCGACGGTGGCGGCATTGAGCTCAACGCTATGCCCGAGTGAAGTTGGCACCATCCCGGCAATGCGTGTCACCGAAAGGCCCTCGGAACAGATTCGCCACGCGTCGCCCGCGGTTCCACCGAGGCGGCCCAGGTAGTTGAACGCCACTACGGGGTCGGGTATTTCGAGGTCGACATCGGCGTTGAGGTAGCGCAGCAGACCGTAGATCACGCCGGACGGTTGGCTATGTAGCTGCTCCTTCGCGTCTTTGATCACCGTCCCCAGCGCGGCGTCACCGTCCACCACCTGGGCCCAGCGCAGCCCGCCCAGTGCCAGCGAGGCGGGATACTTCGCGGTGAACCACCCGACCGTGCGCGAAAGATCGATACTGCGACCGGCGGCTCCCCCCAAATCGGCCAATTCCTCGTGGCGTCCGTGCGCCTCCACGTCGATACCGATGGGCAGACCGCTGCTTCCTGTGAACTCAGCGACCGCCAATCCGAATGCAATCAAAAGGATCTCGTGCACTCCGGTGTGGAAGGCCGCCGGCACCCGGGCGAGCAGTGTGCGCGTAGTCTCGGCGTCCAACGATGCCGACAGCTGTCCAGCACTCTGGTAGGTATCCGTGTCCGCGCGCGGGGCTGACAACACCGCCAGCGCCGACATCATCTGTCGCCACGCTTGTGCTTGTTCCACGGCACCCGGGTTCTGGGCAGCATGGACCAGCAGCTCGGCCCACCGGGCGAATGATGTGCCCGTCGATGGCAGCGCCACCGGCGATCCTTCGCGGTGCTGGCGCCACGCGATATTGATATCTTCCAACATGATTCGCCACGAAACCCCGTCGACGGCCAGATGGTGCACGATTAACACCAGCTGGCTCACGGAGGTCACCCAGAGCGCACTGAGCATCACGCCGGTGGACGGATTCAATCGCGACCGCGCTGTCATCAGCGCCTCATCGGACAGCACATCCACCGCGCGCAGGCAGGCGTGCGCATCGACCGCGCCTACCTCCGGCACTGTCAACGACCACCCGCCCACGCCGTCGTCGTCCACACGCAGCCGCAGCATGGCATGGCGATCGAGCAAGGCCTGCAACATGACCACGGTGTCGTTCTCTGTGACACCCGTGGGCGCTTGGATCAGCGCCGTCTGGTTGAACTCACTGACCGACTCGCTGGTCTTATCAAGGCTCTTCAGCCACAGCATGATTGGTGTTGTCGGTACCGGCCCAAGGCCCTCATCGATCGATTCTTGGATACCGCCGGTCGCGGCGGCTACCCGGGCCAGTCGCGCCACGGTCTGCTGGACAAAGATGTCGCGCGGACGGCACTCCAGTCCCGCGGCGCGCGCTCGCGAGGACACCTGCATTGCCAGGATGCTGTCCCCGCCGAGCTCGAAGAATGAGTCGTCGACGCCAACGTGGTCCAAGCCCAGGACCTGCGCGTAGATGTCGGCCAGGACCTCCTCGGTGGTGGTACTGGGCGCCCTGTACCGATCGACAAATCGATACTCCGGCGCGGGAAGGGCGTTTTTGTCGAGTTTCCCGTTAACCGTCAACGGGAAGGTTTCCAGCACCACAATCGCTACCGGCACCA
Source organism: Mycobacteroides chelonae CCUG 47445 (assembly GCF_001632805.1). Lineage (NCBI taxonomy): Bacteria > Bacillati > Actinomycetota > Actinomycetes > Mycobacteriales > Mycobacteriaceae > Mycobacteroides > Mycobacteroides chelonae. The sequence goes on from NZ_CP007220.1 coordinate 4,828,928, forward strand.
TGTAGGACGGCAACTGCTCGGCCATCGCGGTGCGCAAGGCGCCGGTGTCGGCAGCCCCGATGATGTAGCCGACCAGGCGTTTATCTCCGGGGCGGTCCTCCCGGACAATCACGACCGCCTGCTCGACATCGTCGAATTCCATTAATGCCGACTGGATTTCGCCAAGTTCGATGCGATAACCCCGGACCTTGACTTGCTCGTCCGCGCGCCCCAGATACTGCAACTGTCCATCGAGGCCCCAGCACACCAGATCACCGGTTCGATACATCCGCGCTCCGCGGCCGCCGAACGGGCACGCCACAAATCGAGTCGCTGTTAACGGATTCCGACCGAGGTAGCCATAGCCCACGCCAACACCGGCAACATACAACTCTCCAACAGCACCGGCGGGCACCGGACGTAGCCAATCATCAAGCACAAAAAAGGCCAAGTCTGCCAACGGGACACCGATCGGGCTGGCGGCAGTGTCCGCATCGGCGGCGGTGACTTCCCGGTACGAGGCATGCACCGTCGTCTCGGTAATCCCGTACATGTTGATTAGTCGCGGCAGTCCCGGATGATCGGCCAGCCAGGTTCCGAGACGCTGTGGCATGAGGGCTTCCCCGCCGAATACCACCACCTCGAGCCCAAGCTGCTGATGTTCGGGCAGCTGCGTATCGACGGATTGCAGGGCATAGAAGGCCGACGGCGTCTGACTCAACACACCGACGCGTTCGCGAACCAAGAGGGCGTGAAGGTCTTCCGGTGAGCGCGTGACGGACTCGGGAACCACCACCAGCCGCCCGCCATGGAGCAGCGCACCGAAAATCTCCCACACCGAGAAATCGAAGGCCAGAGAATGGCTCTGCGCCCACACCTGCCCCGGCAGCAGTTCAAGGTCGGCATCGATCGCATCTAACAACCGTGTGACATTGTCATGCGGAATGGCAACGCCTTTCGGAACACCGGTGGTGCCCGAGGTGTAGATCAGATACGCGATGTCATCGGGTGCCGGTGTTACCTCTAATGCTGCACACGGCTGGCCATACACCGTGCGGTCGTCAATATCGATCACAGTCACCGCGCGCCCATCCAGGCGATTCACCAGGTCCACGGAAGTCACAACGACAGCTGTCCCAGCGTCGGATAGCACGAACTCCAGCCGCGCATCGGGCACCACCGGATCAATCGGCACGTAAGCCGCACCGGTTTTCAGCACACCCATGATCGCCACGACCGCCTCGACAGATCTCGAGAACAGCAACGCCACCCGCTGCCCGGGACCCACTCCGTGCGCAACCAACAAGTGTGCCAACCGATTCGAGGCAGCATCCAGCCCGCGATAGGTCATTGCACTGTCGCCGAATTTCACCGCTACGGCGCCCGGATCGCGCGCCACCTGAGCGGCAAAGACCTCCGGGATCGATACCGGTTGGCGCATCGGCGACATCAGCGCCCCGCGATTACTCCACACATCCAGCTGGGGGCATTCGGCCTCGTAGCGGACATCGATCGCCGAAAGCATACGGCCCGAATCTGCGGTCATTGCCAACAGCACTCGCTCGAAGCGGTCAGCCAGGGCGCGCGCATCACAGTCGGAGAACAACGTCCCGATACCCGACGTACTGAGGAAGAGCTCCTCATCGTTCTTGATGAAGACGAGTCCGAACTGATCTACGAGCCCCGTGTGGGTTACGGTCCCCGACCCCGCTGCTCCGGCGAAGTCCGCCAACCGGGTTGTCGGAATGAAGTTGATGGCCGCGCGATTCGTCACCTGCCCGCCGCGCTGAAGACCTGTCTTGTTCTCAATAGCCCGCAGCGGGAAGCGCTGATGCCGCAATGCTTCTTGGATACGCCCATCGACATGTCTACAAAATTCGGCCACCGTGGCAGTCGGCGATGTTGTCAACCGCAAGGGCACAACACCAGAACTCATTCCGGGCACCAACAATGACTCCGGGCGTACCCGTCGACTCACCGGGAAGTCGAGGACGATCTCCGTACCCCCGACCTCGCCATGCACCAACAGTGCGCATGCCGCGGTGATCACGGCGGCACGACGCACCCCCAACACATGGGACAACTCACGGGCCTTGGCGACAACCGACGGGTCCAACTGAATGGGTGCCGACGGCTCATACTCTCTGGCTGGAGTCACGACAACATGTGTCGGCCCCCGCCGCGGTTCGCTCTCCAGCGGTCCGCAATTGGCCCAATAGGCCTCGTCGGCGGCGTAGTCGTCAGAGGCCTCGTACTCGGACTCACAGTCGATGAGACTTTTCAACGATCCAAAGATGGGCGCAGGTATCGGTGTATCCGTAGCGATCGCAGAGTAGACGGTGGCGATGCGGTGACATAGCAGTCCCATGCCGATTCCGTCTGTCGCGATGTGGTGGCAGCACACAAAGAAATAGAAGTCGTCAGCCCGTGCCTGCATCAGTGCAAACTTGAACAGCGGGCCGTTGAGCGGCATCGGCTTACGGCGGATCGACGCCGCTATCCGATAGGCATCACGCATAGGATCCGAAGAGCCAGTTAGGTCATGGTGAGCGAGCTCAACGTCCGGATAGTCGACTACCGTCTGGAAAACCTGGCCATCCCGTTCAGAAAATGCGGCTCTGAGTGGTTCCGCCTCACACACCACATGACGCACGGCCCGCTCCAGCAGGTCATGGTCGATGACGCCTTCGATGCGGCCGAGCATGCCCAGCTGCCATTTGACTCCGGCGTGACCAGTTTCCTCGGCAAGCCAAATGTCCAACTGCCCCCGCGTAAGCGGGAGCGCCCCATGATCACATTCCATTGGTCCCCACCCACTGCTTAATGTTCAACAGTCCGACCGTGTGCCACCCTCTCGCGCAGGCTTTTTGGCCGGATATCCGGCCAGTTCTGCTCTATGTTGTCCAGGCAGGCGGCACGGTCCGCTGCGCCGAAAACCACCCGCCAGCCAGCCGGCACCTCGACAAAGGCCGGCCACAAGCTGTGTTGCTCCTCGTCGTTGACCAGAACGAAAAAGCTGCCATTGTCGTCATCAAATGGATTGATACTCAACACTTCTCCCGACACCATCCACGCACGATAAGTGGAACCTGTTCTAAAACTAACCGAGAGATCACGGTGAGTGCGCGTTTTTAGAGAAATCACCAATACTTGCTACTGGCTGGTTACGGCCGGGGCATACCGTCCGACATTGCCGAACATGAGAGCCCCAAGAGGGGCGAATTGGCTGCTAGTCGTAACCAAACCGGGCGTGAACAGCTCGACGCCATGGCCACGACACAGACAAAGCCAGTTGTCTCATAGTTTGCTGTATAGCCTCTGGCACTCATCAATTGATGTTCGACGAGGTACCGTACGTGACCAGATATGTGGCGTGAAGGCCGCACTCGACAAGCCTGAGTGAGCATCCACGCCAACGAAGTACCCGACTTCCGAAAGTACGTGCGTACCCGCCGCAACACTCGTACCGTTGGATGGCACCGTGCGTCTCGAACTGAGTCACTCTCCGCGACAGGCAAACTCGCGCCAGTGATGGCCGGGACCATCGGCGTGTGAGCTGTCATACCCACTATTGCTTAGGATCACGCACAGTGAGCAAAATCGCGAAACCGGTACTACCGCCCGGACCTCCGCTCCCATTGGTGGCGCAGTCCATACTGATGGCGGCCTATGGTCTGCGCTTTCTCGCCGGCTGTCAGCGCCGCTACGGCAATGTATTCACACTGCGTATTCCCTTGTCTGGCAAGGTCGTATATCTGGCGAATCCGGCCGATATCAAGAAGGTCTACGCCGGCGACCCACGGGTCTTTCATTCCGGAGAGGCACACTGGTTCTTTCGTGGTCTGCTTGGCGACAGCTCACTGTTCGTGCTCGACGAGGACGAACACCACGATCAGCGTCGCCTTCTCATGCCCGCCTTTCATCGTGATGCCGTCGCGCGCCAGACGACTCAGATGGCAGACATCGCTGCCGCAAACATAACCAAATGGCCGGTTGGTCAGAGCTTCCCCGTTGCCCCGTTCACCACAGAGATCACACTCGAGGTGATCCTGCGAACAGTTATCGGCGCTACCGACCCGGTACGGCTAGCTGCATTGCGCAAAGTGGTACCGCGTCTGCTCTACATGAAGCCGTGGGAAACCCCAGCGATTACCAATCCTCGCCTGCGACGGTATTTCCCGTGGCGGGGGGTCGGCAGACGGATGGCCGAGACGGATGCTCTGCTCTACGCGGAGATCGCCGAGCGTCGCGCTGACCCCAATCTGGACGAGCGCACCGATGTGCTGGCCATGCTTGTCAGCGCCACCGATGATGACGGCCGCACGATGTCCGACCAAGAGCTGCGTGATCACCTTTTGACGTCCATCGCGGCCGGACATGAGACCACCGCGACCGCACTGTCCTGGGTGCTGGAGCGACTGACACGGCACCCAGCCGCGTTGGCCAAGGCTGTACGCGCCGCCGATGCCAGCGCAACGGGAGATCCGGGCGGCGATGAGTACCTCGACGCAGTCGCCAAGGAGACGTTACGAATCCGCCCGGTCATCTTCAGCTCGGGCAGAGTGCTCAAGGAGCCTGTAGAGGTTGGCGGCTATCTGCTACCGGCCGGCATCATGGTCGATCCGGCAATCGGACTCGTGCACTCAAGTGCCACGGTGTATCCGGATCCAGACCGATTCGACCCGGACCGAATGCTCGGTACCACGCAGAGCCCAACCACCTGGCTGCCATTCGGCGGCGGCAATCGCCGCTGCCTCGGGGCCACCTTCGCGATGGTCGAAATGCGAGTGGTGCTCCGTGAGATCCTGCGCCGGGTCGACTTGAGCACCACCACCGCGCCCGATGAGAAGCAGCAGGCAAAACACGTCACCTTCGTGCCACATCGTGGCGGGTACATTGAGGTTCAGGCGATCCGGGACTGTGCGCCCGCAGCGCCACCACGGTGTCCTGCTGGCCTTCATGGCACGACGCAGTCGGCCGACCCTCGGCGCTAAACCTACGGCCGTGGGCCGGATCTGGTCACCGCTAACTACTCCTAGCCAGACCTTCAACGAGATCTGCTGCAGCAATGACACTTTCAGCGGGTCTGGTCATTCGTGTGGCGACCTCCCTGGCACGATCCACACAGTGCGGTTCGAGAATTGTACGTAGGTCGGTCACCAATGTCTTCGCGGTCGTGGTCGAGAAACGCCGGGCGGTGCCCACTTTCAATCGTTTGACACGTGTACCCCACAACGTCTGGTCGAGGTCTGTGGAAAGGATCAACGTGGGAACACCGGCCCGCAGGCCCGCAGCGGTTGTGCCGGTGCCGCCGTGATGCACCACTGCGCGGCAGACCGGGAAGACCGCTGAGTAGTTCATCGCGTCCACCACTTTGATGTTCTCTGCGGGCAACACCTGACTGAAATCGGACCCGGCAGAACATACCAACGCCCGCTCGCCCAACTCTGCACACGCCGAACTGATCATTGCGAGCGTCTGGGCGGCAGATTCCACCGGCAGGCTGCCGAAGCCGAAGAAGATCGGCGGCGTCCCGGTAGCGATCCACGAGGCCACCTCGTCATCGAAATCTGTTGGTAAATCCAGTGTCAGCGCACCGACGAAGGGCCTACGGCCCTCATGCCCCGCCCATTCCTCGGCGAGGCCAGGAAAGCAGACCTGGTCGTAGGCCTGGATCTCCAGCGATCCACGTGCGGTGATTCGCCACGGTGAGGGTGCGGTGGCTCGCGGCAGCGCCAGCTCACCGCGCTGTACACCCTCGACCTTCTTCGCGTTCTGCCATGCCAGCCACTCTCCTAGCCTCATCGTCGATCGGCCCAACGGCGCAGGCAGTAGAGGTAGGAACAGCCCGTTGGCCCGCAACGGAAAGAAGTGCAGCGTGGCCAGCGGAATGTCGTAATACTCCGCCACATTCCCTGCTGCGTCTTCGAAATTGACGCCGGTAAAGAGCACGTCCGCGCCCTGTGCCAACGATGTCAGCGTCGCGACGATGTCCTTCCAACATTGCAGGAACGGCTCCACGACCTCACGCCGCATCCTGATCAGATCTCGTATCTTCCAGAAATTACGAAAGAAGTGCGTCCAGAAATCGCGATGTGCGTCCAGAACCGCCTGCAGATCCGGGCCGTAGGCGACTGCGGTAGGTCCGGCCGCTTCCACAAAGGCGATGAGATCGGGTGGGACGGCCATCTGCACGTCATGGCCCCGGCGCAACAGCTCTCGGCCGACCGCGACGCACGGCTCGATATCGCCGCGTGTCCCGTAGCTCGCCAGTACAAACTTCATCGGGGCATCAGCCAGCCCTCTTGAGACGGACGAAATCTTCCAGCAGATCGGCGGCGGTCACCGGGCTCTCGGCGACCCCGGTCATTCGGGTAGCGACCTCGCGGGCCCGCGTGACGTACTGCGAGTCGCGGATGGTCCGCAGGTCCGCGAGCAGGGTCTTCTCGGTGGTGGCCGAGAAGCGGCGGGCGGTACCCACTTTCAGCCGCTTTACCCGCGCACCCCACAGCGTCTGATCGAGATCTGTCGAAAGAACCAATGTGGGGACCCCGGCCCGCAGACTCGCGGCGGTGGTGCCGGCGCCACCGTGATGCACCACTGCGCGGCATGCTGGAAAGACCGCGGTGTAGTTCATCGCGGCGACCACTTTGACGTTCTCGAAAAGTGAGACACGGCTGAAATCACTTCCGCCGGCGCACACCAGGGCCCGCTCTCCCAACTGATCACATACCGCGCTAATCATGGCCAGTGTCTCGGCGGCAGATTCGACGGGCATGCTGCCGAAGCCGAAGCAGATGGGCGGTCTTCCCGCCTCTATCCACGAGGCCACTTCGGTATCGGAATCTGTTGGTAGATCGAGTGTCAGTGCACCGACAAAGGGCCGTCGACCATCGTATTGGGCCCATTCGTCGGCCAGACCAGGCATACAGACCTCGTCGTAGGCCTGGATCTCCAAAGAACCGCGCTCCGCTATCCGCCACGGCGAAGGTCCGGTGGCCTTGGGGAGACCCAGCGAGCGACGCTGTGGGTCCTCGAGCCTCTTGAACATCGGCCAGCCCAGCCACTCCGACAGCCGCATAATCGACCGGCCAAGCCGTGCAGGTAGTCCCGGGACGAGCTGGCCATTCGCGCGAATCGGAAACACGTGCAGCGTGGCGAACGGAAGGGAGTAGTACTCCGCGACGTTACCAGCCGACTCCTCACCGAGGACACCCGTGAAAAGCAGGTCGGCATCGGCCGCCTGCGATCTCAGTGTTGTACTCACGTCCTCCCAACACTGAACCAAGAACCGCCAATCTTCACGGAGTAGCTCCCGGAGATCCCGGATCCGCCAGAAGTTCTTCCAGAAGTTCCGCAAGAAGCGGGCCCAGAAGTCGCGATTCACGTCCTGCCATACCCGAACATCTGGACCACAGGCGACCGCAGAGAGCCCGGCCGACTCCGCAAAACCAACTAAGTCGGGCGGAACGACCATGCGTACCTCATGCCCGCGGCGTAAGAGCTCGCGGCCAACCGCCACGCCCGGCTCGACATCGCCGCGTGTGCCATAGAATGACAGTACGAATTTCATCGCAGAGCCCTTCACATCCAGTGTTCCTGCGGAATGAGAGCGGGAGCCTCGCCACAGCTCGACCGCCCGGCAGCATATCCCGATGCCTCCGTTATCGTCTTTCAATTCAAGAGATTTGGGCTTTACCTCGACAGCCATCCGCGCCAGGGCGAGCCTTGCGGATGATCCTCGGCCACCGCAGGTCAGGTCCAGCGACAAACCAAAAATTCCTGGCCGGAATCATCGACGCTCGTCGGATTACCTTCAATTTCGCTGAATCGTCTGAATAGCAAAGGAATACGATCGCATCTCTAGACGAGCCGTGCAGATTCAGGTCACTTGAGTCGCAGCACAAAACCAGTCTGGTCACCGCGATTCTGCTGATTGAGCTGAGTCGCCCGCTTCTCCCATTCCCAGATCTGCTTCGGACGGAACATACGGAGGATCTTGGGGTCGGTGACCGGAACATCACCCCGATAAGCCTCGCTCCCGGTGAACTGACCAAAAGTTGAATCATCAAATGTCTGATCTACTCGCAGACCGGCACGCTCAGCGGCCAGCGCCATTCCCTGACGCGAAGGTATGACCATGTGCCGAGGCGCATCGGCCTGCACCCAATCGGCCCCGTACATGGACCACGCCTCCGATGACGTTGTAGGCACCCGAGCCAGGCATGTGCCGCCGACGGCCAGCTTCTTGGACGCTACCTCGAGTGTGGCCACCGGATCGGGCATATGTTCGAGCGAATGGTTGAACATAATAAGATCGAATTCACCTGGTACGTCACATAAAAAACGCCGTAGGAGCGGTATCCGTTCATGTGACTCGCCGTCTTCAGCGATGAACGGGTCCGCCCCGAGCAGGCTGACGAAGCCGACCCGTGCCAGCCTGTCGAGCAGCGCGCCACTTCCACATCCAACATCCAGGATCCGCGCATCACGTTCAATTCCAAGCCCGGCAAGCATCTTGACAGCATCCCCACCCAGCAGCACGCGGAAGATGCCCTCCGGTATCGGCGAGGTCATAACGGAACCGAATACCCGCCCACCACTGCGTAATTTGAATCTGTCGCGCTGCGTGACCAACCATTGAAATGCCTTCGGCTGGGCCGATCCATTGTGCGAGTAATAGGCCTGTGGGTAATGCCGCATGAGCTCTTCGCCCTGCAGCACGTCGACCATCTGCAACGTGTCGCACGCGGCGCAACTGAAGTACTCGAACACCTCACGGGTGCCAAACATCATTTCGCGTATCTCGAGGGTTCGGTGAGGACCCGTCGAGCCGCACAGTCGGCATGTACTGGTAACCGCCGTCATTCACATCTCCCCTACAAGACTCTGGGTCCAGAGAACGCGCACTGCTTGCCATGGGCTCGTGACCGGGCGCCACAGAACAGCTTTCAAAGGAACCCCAGACGACGAACCTACCGCGTAGTGTCTTTGTACGTGTGGGGATCGGTGCTAGCGCTCGTGGTATTGGTCGCCCTGAACCCGATACGACTGGGCATCACCCTCCTCGTGATCTCGCGGCCGCAGCCTGTGCAAAATCTGCTGATCTACTGGGCGGGCTGTCTCATCGGCTGCATCCCCGCCGTAGTGGTTCCGTTGACACTTCTGCATGTGACACCGATGTTCAGATCATTCGCGCAAGGTGTGGCGGGCAGCCCCACCATTCGGCACGTCCAACTCGGCATGGGAGTGCTGGCGCTGTCGGTCGCCGCACTCATCGCATCGCGGCCACTGCTGCGTGGCCGGCAGCTCCAGCTTCAGGGATCAACGAGTGGGACCGCGACGGCATCCCAGCCGAATCTGCCTACCCAGAACCCGATCTCGCGGCTCCTGGGGCGGGCGGGAGATGCACCGACTGACGGCGACTCGCTGCTCCAACGACTAGTCCGCCGCGCCACCAACGCGTGGGAGAGCGGTTCGTTATGGGTCGCCTTCCTGATCGGCCTGCTTCTCGGCGGTATCGAGCCCGACGCGGGCCTGTTCCTTATCGCCATTCTGGTGACCTCCGGTGCCGCGCTCGGGACGCAGATCACGGTGGCTGCCGTCTTCATCGTCGGAGTGCTGGCAATCGTGGAGCTCACCCTGGTCAGCTATCTCGTCGCCCCCACGAAAACCCAAGCGGTTGTGCAACTGCTGCATGACTGGGCGTTGGCTCATCGGCGAAAGATTCTGGTAGCCATGTGCGTAGTGGCCGGGATATCACTTCTGATCCACGGCCTGGGCGGCATCTGAGGAACCAAAAGGACCGATGCCTGCACGAAATTCATTCGGACACAACGGTTCGCCAAATTCGTCAGCGGGGTTCCCGGCCGCCTTGGTTCCCGATTCTGCCGAGAAATTACGCCCACCTGGGTAGTGTTCCGGGCCGTGTGGGGTCTACTGCTCGCGATGGCGATCATGTTCGCGGTCAATCCGGTCCTTCTTGCCATCATCGTCTTGATGATCTCGCGCCCTCAGCCAGTACAGAATCTGGCGGCCTATTGGGTCGGCAGCATGATCGTCAGCCTTGCCGGTCTACTTATTCCGCTGATCGTGCTACACATAGCGCCATCGTTTCGCTCCTTTGTGGAGGACATGGCCACGCCGGGCAACAGCATCACCACGCGACTCGTAAACCTCGGCATGGGCGTTCTCATGCTGTCGATAGCCGCACTGATGATCGTGCGGTCACTTCGCGAGCGGTCACGCGTAGGCGCAACGATAGGCGACACCTCCGCGCAGCCACACGATTCGGATATGGCCCACCACATCACATCGCCGTTCGGCACCCCCCAAAGTGAGGCCGAGGCGCGCGGTTCGGTGTTCCGCAGCCTCCTCTATCGCCTTCAAAAGGCCTGGGAAGACGGGGCTTTGTGGGTTGCGTTCGTGTTTGGCCTCGCCGGGCTACCGCCGCCCATGTTGGTGATCTTCGTACTCACTCCCATAGTGGCCTCCGGGACCCCGATCGGTACCCAGGTCATCGCCGTCATCCTGTTCGTCTTCGGAATGTTCACGGTCGTCGAGATCACGCTCGTCAGCTATCTCGTTGCACCCACGAAAACCCTTGCGGTACTGAGGCCGTTGCACGACTGGGCACTCGCACACCGCCGCCAGATGTTGATTACCATTTTCTCAGTCGCTGGGATGATTCAGGTAGTCAACGGTATTGCCTGAATAGGTGGTTCGATATGCGATTCGCTCGTGTCAGGCCCATGTCCCACTGCGCCCGTTGGCCGTCGCCATGACTTCGTAGATCAACTTCATCATCGATGGGCGAGTGCGTCGGCTGAGCTTGTGGAATCGCTGGAAATCCTCGACCATCGCCCGGAAACCTCGCTCGCTCGTCCGATACGCGTCCAAGACCTGGTCCAATGCCGACGGCTCCCAGGGCTCGTCGGCAGCGGCCGCGCAGAGCGTTTCGTGCACCACCGACATCCAGTCCGTGCCGAAGGGCTCTGTGACGGGCCCACTGTACTTCTGGCGCCGAAGGTCAGTTTCGAGGAAATCCTCTATCTCGGCCTCGTCCCTGGCTTCTAAGTCGAGCCCGAGCGCTACCGCAGTACGTTTCATCTCCCGGCGCCAGTCCTCTAGGAGGTTCGTGTATCCCACGAACACCCGCGGGACGTCGCGCGTACATGCCTCGGCCAACAGATTGAACTTGAGCCACAGTGCGCTCGAGAACTCCGGCGAGGCGGCCGCCTGGGCGGCAACCGAAGCGATGACCTCCGTTGGGTGGCGCACCGCTATCACAGTCGCCACATCGAAACCGGCCAGATCTGCTGCTTCGAACCACATATCAGACAGCAGATTTATCCTCGGGTCCTTGACGATAATCAGTGGCGCCAACGGCAACGTCCCCAGGTACGTCCGGATCTCGGCGATACAGGTCGCCCTTTCACCGGCATCGAACGCGCCCTCTTCTTGCAGACGCAAGGTCGTGTCGAACCTGGAGCTGCCGTTGCGATGCAGAATCCTCTCATTGAGGATGATGACCTTGCGCGGTTCCCAATATCCCCGTGGATTGGCCGGGTTCGCACCCGCCAGGGCTGACGGGAGCGCGCCGCCGCACAGTGACAGCGCACGGGTTATCGCCGATGTCCCCGATCGCGCCATACCCATGACAAACAGAATCACGGGGCGGGACTGACCAGCCGGAGTCACGAGACCGCTCGTCTCAAGACGTAATTGACTGCCGCACATTGCATCATGAACTCTTTCCCTGTTTCTCAATCGTTTCGCCCAGCGCGACTCGCAACCATCACCGTCGGGCCCAGCCCCCGTCTAGTCCGAAACTCCACGGCGATACCCGGATCTGCGTGATGGGCAAGCGCGCGCAGCGCGGACGGGCTGTAGGCGCGCAAGGAGCTGATGAAACCGTCGTGCTGCAGCGGCGAGAACCTGACAAGGGGCAGCCCCACCGCCAATAACGCGATATGAACCGGGACCGGCGGCCTGGGCAGGTCCACGATCAAGAGCTTCCTCGCCGCACGGGTTCCCGATGCGAACACTTGAGCAGCGAGATCGGGCGAAAGATGATGCAGTGACAACGCGAATATCGCAAGGTCGTAATGATCGTCCGGGGAGTCGATTGCGGTGGCATCCATCTCCCGCACCGTGGCACGGGGGTGGCTGCCGAGATCACCGGCGGCTGCCGAGGCCACGAAACTGGGGTCGATGTCGGTAATCGTCACGTGGGCCGCTGGATGCATGTCCAACAACTTGCGTGACAATCCACCAAGACCTGCACCAAGTTCAAGGATCTTCGGAGAGTTCACATCAGCGACCTCGCGTAGCGCCATGCGGGCGCACTTCTCGTGAATGCCTATCCACCGTCGCCGCCCCGCACGATCGAGCGAGCACATGACCTTGCTCTTGAGATCATCGACGTCATCGCGGTCCAGATACTCCAGACGTCCGGTCTGCAACCGCCTGTCCAGCCAGGAAGCATCCGGGCCGCCCCGAGGCATGCACGAGATATCGCGGGCTCTGTTCTCCACGTAGAACATCATGGATCACAGCGGCGCCGTAGGGCAGGACAGTCGTGAAATCAAATGCGCTGCAGGGCATGAAAAATGCAATGACGATGCAGTTACTTTCTTCTGCACCAGGCCCGAGATCTGGGTCCAGGCGTCCGTCAGATATCCGACGCCCTCGGCGAAAAAGATTTCGCCACAACATGTCCACCGAACAGCTAGGCTCCCGATCAATTCGGTTGATCAAGCTCGGCTGGGCGCCTGGCAGCGTGCGCCGCAATCTGGAACACGCGCGTCGTCAAATCCATTGTCGCCCACAGCGCGAAACCGCAAACGCACAGCTGGGAATGAAGGAGTCTGACTGGTGCCTGGACGGTTACATCGGGTGCGAAAGTCTCTCAACGACCGGAGGGTGTCCAAAGCTACTGTACGGCTGGACAATCGGCTGGACTTGGCAGACGAGGCTCTATTGGCGGAGCATCATGCCGCAGGCATGAACGTGATCATCCAGGTGACCTGGCTCTACAGCCACGCCGTCGACCTCGAGGCGTTACGGCGCTTTCATCACAATCTCGGTCGGGGCCTGTTGGGCCGACGCATCGAACGCCCGGCGCTGTCGATCGCCCGGCATCGCTGGGTGGAGGACCGGGGCGCGTCAGACATCGATGTCGTTCAACACGCACGACCCCGCGCCGAGTTCAGCGATTGGATCGATGAGCGGTCGCAGATGCGCATCGACCCCGAGGCAGGCCCTGGCTGGCATATCGGTGTGCTGCCTCTCGACGACGGAACCACCGCGATCAGCCTGGTGCTCTCGCACAATCTGATCGATGGGCTCGGGCTGGCGCTTGTGATAGTTGAAGCGGCCCTGGGCAAGACCCGCGATCTTGGCTATCCGCTGCCACTATCGCGCACCCGGCTACGAGCATTGGGTCAGGATGCGCGACAGACGGCGCGTGACGTACCTCAGGTCGCGAAAGCTCTGGTGGCGGCGGTGAAGCTCGGCCGAAAACAGGCGCGTGATAGGAGTCGAACCGACCGAGTGCCGGCACCGCAACCGGTCGCTGCCGAACCGAACGAGGCCGACGAATTCGTTCTCGTACCGGCCCTCACGATCTACGTGAGCCTGGATGACTGGGATGCCCGTGCGGACGCCCTCGCCGGGGCGAGCCATACACTTGCCGCCGCCTTTGCCGCCCGGTTCGGGGAGCGGATCGGGCGGCGACGCACAGACAGCGGCACGGTGACCCTGCAGATACCGATCAGCGAGCGCACTGAGGACGACACCCGTGCCATGGCACTTTCCTATGCCCGCGTCAGCATTGACCCAACCTCACTCACAACGGATCTACGCGATGTCCGGTCTGCCATCAAACAGACGCTGACGGCCCTGAGGGAGACGCCCGACGAGTCCAAACAGCTCCTGTGGCTGCCCTCGTTCGCACCGAAACGGACGCTACAACGGATGGTCGCCAGGATGCCCGCTGATCCGGATCAGTCGGTGTTCTGTTCGTATCTAGGCGATCTCAGCTCCATGATCGGCTATCCCGCCGGAACGCTCGCCGACTTCCAAAACGCACGAGCGACCGGGCAACGCGAGAGACGACAGCTACTCGAGCGCACTGGTGGTCGCATGTTCATACTCTCCGGGCGCCTCAACGGCAAGATCTTCATCAGTGTCGGCGCCTACCAGCCGGGCACCGCGAACACTAAGGAGTCGCTCCGTGAACTGGCCGAGCTCACCCTGGCCGATTTCGGTTTGATCGGCGAGATCCACTGACGGATTTCTCCGCCATGTGCGGTCACGCCGAACGGGCGAACGTTGCGGGTCAGAAGTTGTGGCAGGTTCGGTAGGCCTGTTCCATCACTCCCAGATATGGCTGAAAGGCTGGTGCATTCGCCACATCTTGAGCCGTCTGTGCCCGCTTTTCTGGCCCTGCCGCGAGGAATTCGCGTAACCCGCGTTGCAGTATCGGCGATTGGGACAACGCCTTACCGAATTGCGGATCCTGCGCATTGAGGGCCGCCACCACTTGCGGATAGCTGCATGTGGTGTTGATGGCCAAATCCAGGTCAGGATCCGCGGATGCGATCCCGGCCGCCGTGGCCAGCGACAACGCCAGTGCTCCCAACCCTACAGACAGTCGAGCAAGCGACACGGAGAACATATACGTACTTCCTTTCTTACCAATATTTTTCGTAATCCGAAGTCAGGCATCTTGCATCACCAAGGGGCGGGGTCTCTCCACATCTCGGTGTGCTCTGGCGGGGCGGCGGAGTACTCGCTGTGGCCACCAGAACCACCTGCCCAACAGCGCAGCGATCGCCGGCGTCATAAACGCACGCACCACCAACGTGTCGAACAACAGACCGATCCCGATCGTGGAACCAACCTGCCCGATGACACGCAGGTCGCTGACCACCATCGACAACATGGTGAACGCGAACACCAAACCCGCAGAGGTCACCACCTTGCCGGTACCGCCCATGGCCCGAATGATCCCCGTGTTGATGCCCGCGCCCAGTTCCTCCTTCATTCGCGAGACCAACAACAGGTTGTAGTCAGAACCCACCGCCAACAAGATGATCACGGACATCGCCAGTACCAGCCAATGCAGTTCGATGCCGAGGATGTTCTGCCAGATGAGCACGGAGAGCCCGAATGCGGCGCCCAACGAAAGTGCCACTGTGCCAACGATAACCAGTGCCGCGACAAAGCTTCGCGTCATGATCAGCATGATCCCGAAGATCAGACAAAGCGCCGCGGTTGCCGCGATCAGCAGATCGTACTTCGAACCGTCGACGATGTCCTTGACCGATGCGGCTGTACCCGTCATATAGATCTTGGCGTTTCGCAACGGCGTGCCCTTGAGTGCCTCTGCCGCCGCCGTCTCAATCGGATCCACCAATGACATGCCCTCGCGCGTCGCGGGATCGCCCCGCTGCGAAATGAGCATCCGCGCGGCCTTTCCGTCCGATGACAGGAAGATGTTCATCACACGTTTGAAGTCCTCGTTGTCGAACACTTCCGGAGGCAGATAGAAGGAGTCATCGTTCTGGGCGGCATCGAAGGCCTTACCCATCGCAGTCGAGTTACTGGTCGACTGCTCCATCTGATCGAAGATCCCCGACATGGTGCTATGCATGGAAAGCATCATTTTCCGTGTGGATTCCATGGTCTCGATCATCACCGGGAACTGTTCCGCCATCTGCGGAAGGAGTTCGTCCAGCCGATCAAGATTGGCAACGAGGTCACCCAATTTGTCGGATACCTCGTCGACTCCGTCGAGAGTGTCGAAGACTGAACGGATGGCCTGACAAACGGGAATGTCGTAGCAGTGCTTTTCCCAGTAGAGGTAGTTACGGATCGGCCTGATGAAGTCATCGAAATCCATGACGTGGTCCCGCAACTCGTTCATGATCACTTCGAGTTCGTGCGTGGTTCCGACCATGTCGTGGGTGGTGCCCACCATCTGTTCGGTCAACGACTGCATTCGCTTCATGATGGCGATCGTCTTCAGCATGTCGTCCGCCTGGACCAGCAGATCGTCCATGCGATTTCTCTGAAACGGCATCAGATGGGATTGGCTCGCGCTGCTCATGCTGAGCATGAACGGGATGGTGGTGTGTTTGAGCGGCTCACCTCCGGGACGGGTCACCGCCTGCACCCTGGACACACCGGGCACAGCCTGGACTCCGCGGGCAAGCTTGTTCAGCACCAGAAAATCGACAGGATTGCGCATATCGTGATCGGCTTCGATCAACAGAACATCGGGTGCCATCATCAACGATTGCGGGAAATGACGTGAGGCTGCCGCGTAGCCCACATTGGCCGGAATGTCTTGTGGGATGTATTTCTGGTCGTTGTAGCTCGGCTGGTAAACGGGCAGTGTCAACAGCCCGATGAGCGCCACCGCGCACGTCGCTACCAGGATCGGCGCCGGCCAGCGCACGATCGCCGTGCCGATCTGCCGCCATCGACGGACCGTGACCTTTCGCTTGGGCTCAAACAGCCCAAAGCGGCTGCCTACCGCGATAACTGCCGGAACGAGTGTGATCGCCACCGCCACGGCGACGACCATGCCCACGGCGGTGGCTACACCCAACGTCTGATAGACGGGTAACCGCGTGAAGTGCAGACAGAGGACCGCACCGGCAATCGTCAATCCCGAGCCCAGGACCACCTTGGCAACACTGCGGAAGGTGGTGTAGAACGCGTTCTCCCGGTCCTCGCCGGCTTGGCGCGCCTCCTGATATCGCCCGGTGAAGAATATGCCGTAGTCCGTACCTGCCGCGATGGCAAGTGCCACCAAAAGATTGACGACAAACGTGGTGATACCGATAAGACCGAGGTTGCCGAGTAGCGCCACGAATCCTCGTGCCACCGTCAACTCTATTCCGACGACAACGAGCATGAGAATGACGGAAACGACCGATCGATAGACCAAGAGCAGCATCGTGAAAATCACCGCAAGGCTCAGACCCGTGACCAGAAGAACAGTCCTGTTGCCGGCAGGACCCAAGTCCGCGGCGAACGCTGCCGGGCCGGTCACATAGGCCTTCACTCCCAACGGCGCCGGTGTCCGGTCCACAATGGCCCGTACCGCCTCGACGGATTGATTCGCCGACGCCCCCTCCCGGGGATCAGTAAGGGCTACTTGCACATATGTGGCCTTGCCATCAAGGCTTTGCGCAGCGGCCTGCGTCATTTGGTCGCCCCAGAAATCCTGGACGTGCTGCACATGCGCCGTGTCGGATTTCAATTGACGAATCAGTTCGTCGTAGTAGCGATGCGTATCGTCGCCCAGAGGTTGCTGCCCCTCCACGACGATCATCGCCACCACGCTGGAATTGGACTCACCGAACAGCTGGCCCATCCGTTGCGTCGCCTGAAATGATGGTGCCACATCCGGATTCATCGCCACCGCGTGCTCCTTCTCGACCTGCTCGAGTGAGGGGACACTGATGCTCAAGATGACAGCTATCGCCAGCCAGCCGAGGATGATCGGAATCGAGAGGCGACGAATCATTCGCGCCAAGAACGGGGGGCGGTTGCTTACCGGCAACGGCTCTGTCGGAGGGTCATTGAGGGTGCTCATGCGGCCTTCAACATGCAGAAGGTCAATGCGCTGACGCCGTATCGGATCTTCTCGTCCTTGACCTTGTCACCCACGAGAATGCGGCACCCGATGCTGTCTGCGTCACCCTGCGCGGTGAGGTTACCCATGGCCGTCGCCTCGGTGATCGGGAATTCCACCGACCAAGGCAGCGTGGCCTCCCTGATGACCTGCGGCTCCGCGTCGGCATCGAAGTAGCTGATGGTCGCCACCGCGCCAGGGGGACCGAACACTTCGTAGACCAGGTACTTCGGATCGTGTGGCCGCTTCTCTTCCCGCTCGGTGTTGGCGTACGCGGGACGACGCTCGTTACCGAAGACACCGTGCAGCCGCGACACGGTGAATCCGCCCGCAACTCCCACGACCGCTAGCACCAACGGAATCCACACACGCTTCAAGATCGTGAAAATCTCGAGTCCCTCCGACTGTCTTCCGCGCTCGGCAGCATGTCAGCTGCACAAACATGTATCTCCAGATCGGATGTGAACACAACGGATAACCGAACTTCGAATGCGGCGGCACCCAGGCTCGGTCATGTGCGAAGCACCGCCAACGTGCGGCACGCCTCGTCGCGCGCGACCCGATTCCGACGAGTAAACCACGTTGACTCATCACGAAGGACACAATCCGTGATCTCGGTCTGGAAACGTCTAATACCTTGATAACAAGCAAATTTGGGAATGAAATGCTCGTGCAGAAATCGTTGTTCGCCCGGATTTGGAGCCTAGCCGTAATCACATCACAAACAGGCCGGACCTTGAAATCCGCTGGGAGAGAACGGCGCAGCGAGATCTAACTGAATCTTTTGCAACACCGGTTCTTATCTACCGTGCTGAAACACGATGGGACGGTCCGGTCGCCACCTCATTGGCTATCCGTCGGCGTCGACAGAATCCGGGTCCATTTCCGGTTGAATCCAACGGAATCCGGAATTGCTGCGCTCCATGAACCGGCGCTCGTAGGTGCCCTCGATCCTCTTGCCATCCACGGTACCGCTGAGCACCAGCCGGTCCCGGCTGGGTTGATGCGCCTGAAGAACCAGCTGAGGTCGATCGGACTCGCGCTTGCGCAACTCGAGCCGATCATCCTTGGCCTGTAGCAGCCACGCCGAGGTACGTCCGTCCGGCGTCTGGGAAACGAACTTCATCACGCTGAATTCCGCCACCGTGTCGCGGTGAGAGATCGCGACGTTGGGCCAGGGCGCCGGCTGAGTCTGGTTCAGCGTTGCCCCGTGCCCGTCAATAGTGAATGACGTTGCATGCCACACCCCATCGAGACTCGAGGTTGGTGTCTTGTACGTCGAGTACACCGCCAGCGACTGCAGGACGATGAGCGCGGTGAGAACTGATGCCACTCCGAATTTCAGCACGACACCGGTGGTGAGCAGCCACTTCCGACTGGAGCCGAGCGCTCGCCACAGCCACACCGGTTGCGTGCTCACACGATTCGAGATCACCCGAGCGAGGTTTGGCCACAGGGGTGCGGTGACCGCGACGGCTATCAGGAACAACTCTCCGGATACCTGCTTCACCGGAACGTCATAGGTCATGTTGAGAAGGAACACCTGTGCCATGGCGAAGACAGACCCCAGGGCGCCCAGCACCCACGTGCGGTTCCACAGCAGCAGCAGTCCCGACACCAGTTCCACGAGCCCCGTAGCGATGGAGTAGGGCTCCGAGGCACCCATGAAACCCCAGAGCGTATTGAACAAGCTTGTGTCACCGACCAATTGCAGCTGCCGATCGGGCAGAGCCATGAACCCCATCTGCGTGGGAATCGCTTTCGCGATTCCATACGTGATCATCGACATCGCGAGACCGAACCGAGCGAACACCCACAGCGAGGCTGCCAGGCCCCGATAGTTCGAGCGGCGGCGGTCCAACACCGTCCATATCGCGGTGATCGCCACCGCGAGCACGATCCACCCCAGGTGGTAGCACCACAGCCACAGCAGGTCGCCGCCGGAGGAGACGGTGAGTTCGATACCGCGGCCGCGAATGAGGAAACTTCCGATTTGGGCCGTCAGCCACAGCACCGGCTCAAACAAGCTGTAGAGACCTAGGTTGTCGTACACCGAGAGCAGGAGAATCCCGCCGCCGATGGTGAACAGCAGACGGAATCCGAACTTCTGCAACGGGGTCCACCGCGGCGCGGTACCGGCTCCCTCATCTTCGGCGGTGCCGGAATGCCCGGGCGCAACGGTCGTCATGCCAGCGAGCGTAGCCGTCCGATAGTCCTCTCCGCCTCCGGGAAAACCCTGAGTCACATCCTGATTCGAGAATGTTTAATCCCCAAGTACGCCGCGCATCCAACGCAACACGCTGGGCATCGCCCATCCTGCCGCGATCAGATGTTCGCCAGGCACGGGCAGGTAGTCCACTGTCGCTCCCTTGGACCGCCAACTCTCGATGAGCGTCCTCACACCTTGCTCTGGGACGAACTGATCACCGATGAACCGGTCGCGTGATCCGTGGTAGAGCAGGATCGGCATCACCGGTGCCGTGGCGCCGGGCTTGTTCGCGGCGATCACATTCTGCGCAATCGCGGACTCGAAAGGCTCTGGAATTGACGCTAATACATCTAGATCGATACGTGCTACCCCGGCCACAGCCAGGGGTGGCTGGGGTAAGTCCTTGATCAAGGTCGTCATATAGAAGGCAAAGTCGCCGAACAGCTCCAGCATGCTCGGATACTCACGTGCCTGCCCGATCGTGGCCGCGGCGAAAAGCCCAGACCCCAAGGCGCTGTTCATGCTGCGGTACAACAGCGCGTAATCCGTCGGTGTACCACCCGCGACGGCCCCTTTGAAACTCAACTCCGGCGCGTAGACCGGCTGCTCCTGGGCGGCCCACACCGTTGCGATGGCACCACCGCTGTACCCGTCCATCACCATGGGGGACTCCACGAGATCCGGACATAGTCGACGCATTCCCCGTACCGAATCCAGTACGGCGTGGCCAGCCATGATGCCCGCCGAGTAGGCCATCCGCGGGCCCTCATGATCGGGTACGAGCACCGCGTAGTTTCGTGCCAGCAGCAGCGGCGCCAGCGGCGGCACATCTACATACATGCCGCGCTCGACCCGGTACGAGGGTGCCGCCTTGAGCCCCAGCGAGTTGATCGGCTGATTGCGTACCACCACCGGCCGCGCACCCAGGCCCCGCCATGGGCGGTTCGGCTCGACCAGAGTCGCCGTCACGGGCACGGCATTGCCCGCCGTGTCGGTGGAGCGCACCATAAATCGTTGAATAGTAAATCCAGGCAGCGGAATCCGCGGAAACACTCGATGGGTACGAACGATTTCTCCGTTGGCACGACTGGTCAGATCACCTGGGTCCGAATAGAAGCTGGGCCCCGGTATCGGCGTCGGCAGGATGGCGGCATGCCGATCGGCCCGCTGCGCGTCGGTCAGCTTGCGCGCCGCCCAGCCGTTGAGTCGATGCACCACCGCAGGATTGCGCAAAGCGGTCGCGGTCCCTGCTATCCCTGCCACCGCCGCGGCCGCCCCGGCCCATGCGGTGCCACCGAGAACAGCCTTGGGCTTCGTTGCCATGTGCGACCTCCTGTGTCCAGGACAGCGTAGACAACGCGTTTTCACAACGGACGTAGTGGCTTTCACGACAGACGTAGTGGAAAGTCGACGATCCAGGCGCGCTCGGTATCGCTAGGCGCCCACGTACTCGGCGAGGTGCTTGCCCGTCAGCGTCGACCGTGCGCTGACAAGATCTTCGGGCGTACCTTCGAAGACCACGCGGCCTCCGTCGTGCCCGGCACCCGGACCCAAGTCGATAATCCAGTCGGCATGCGCCATCACCGCCTGATGGTGCTCGATGACAATCACGGACTTCCCGGAAACCACCAGCCCATCCAACAAGCCGAGGAGCTGCTCGACGTCGGCGAGATGCAGGCCCGTGGTCGGCTCGTCCAGGACGTAGACACCGCCTGCCGCGCCCATGTGTGTGGCCAGCTTGAGGCGCTGCCGCTCTCCGCCGGAGAGCGTGGTGAGCGGCTGACCGAGGCTGAGATAGCCCAGGCCGACCTCATTCAGCCTGTTCAAAATCTTGTGGGCTGCCGGAAGTTTCGCGTCACCTTCCCCGAAGAACGTCTGCGCGTCGGCGACCGACAGTGCCAGCACTTGGCTGACATCGCGGCCACCGAAGTGATAGTTCAATACGGCCGTGTCGAACCGCTTGCCTTCGCACACATCGCATGTGGTCGCCACCGTCGCCATCACACCCAGATCGGTGTAGATGACACCCGCACCATTGCAGTGGGGGCACGCCCCCTCCGAGTTCGCACTGAACAAGGCCGGCTTCACCCCATTGGCTTTCGCGAATGCCTTACGGATCGGCTCCAGCAGGCCGGTGTAGGTCGCCGGGTTGCTACGCCGTGAGCCCCGGATCGGGGTCTGGTCCACGGTGATCACATCATCGAGCTTGGCCACCGATCCGTCGATCAGCGAGCTCTTGCCGGAGCCCGCGACGCCGGTGATGACCACCAGCACACCGAGAGGGATGTCGAGGTCTACCTTCTGCAGATTATGGGTGCTGGCGCCTCGAATTTCCAAGTATGAGTTCGATCTCCGCACGGAGCCCTTCAGCGTGGCACGGTCATCGAGGTGTCTCCCGGTGACGGTGCCGCTGGTCCGCAGCTGCGCCACCGTGCCCTCGAAGCACACAGTCCCACCCCCGGCACCCGCACCGGGTCCCAAATCGACGACATGGTCCGCGATGTGGATGGTCTCAGGTTTATGCTCCACCACCAGCACGGTGTTGCCCTTGTCGCGCAGCTGCAGCAGCAGACTGTTCATCCGCTGGATGTCATGCGGATGCAGCCCTATAGTCGGCTCGTCGAACACATAGGTGATATCGGTGAGCGAGGAGCCGAGATGGCGAATCATCTTGGTGCGCTGAGCTTCTCCACCGGATAATGTTCCAGCCGGCCGATCCAGTGATAAGTAGCCAAGACCGATCTGCACGAACGAGTCCAATGAATGCCTTAGCTTTTCCAACAGCGGAGCGGCCGAAGGTTCCTCCAGAGCACTCACCCACTCGGCCAAGTCGCTGATCTGCATCGCGCACACCTCGGCGATGTTCTTGCCTTTGATCTTCGACGATCGTGCCAGCGCCGAAAGCCGGGTTCCGTCGCAATCCGGACAGGTGGTGAAGGTGGCAATCCGCTCCACAAACGTGCGTACGTGTGGCTGCATGGACTCAATGTCCTTGGACAAGTATGACTTCTGGATCTGCGGAATCAACCCGAGGTATGTCAGGTTGACGCCATCAACCTTGAGCTTGGTCGCCTCCTTGTGCAGCAGATCATCCAGTTCCTTCTTGGTGTACTTGCGAATCGGCTTGTCGGGGTCTAGGAATCCGCAACCGCGATAGATGCGCCCGTACCACCCGTCCATGCTGTACCCGGGGATGGTCAGTGCGCCCTCGTTGAGCGACTTGCCGTCGTCATAGAGCGCGGTGAGATCGATGTCGTTGATCGAACCCCGGCCTTCGCACCGTGGACACATACCCCCGGTGATACTGAACTCCCGACGCTCCTTCGTGGGCTGTGAGCCACGCTGAACGGTTACCGCTCCCGCACCGCTTATCGAGGCAACGTTGAACGAAAATGCTTGTGCCGAGCCTATATGCGGCCTACCGAGTCGACTGAAGAGGATGCGCAGCATCGCATTGGCATCGGTTGCGGTACCCACCGTGGATCGCGGATCTGAGCCCATGCGTTCCTGATCGACGATGATCGCCGTCGTCAGCCCGTCGAGCACATCGACATCTGGTCGCGCCAAGGACGGCATGAATCCCTGCACGAACGCACTGTATGTCTCGTTGATCAGGCGTTGCGATTCGGCGGCCACGGTGCCGAACACCAACGAACTCTTGCCTGAGCCGGAGACACCGGTGAATACCGTGAGTCGGCGCTTGGGCAGCTCGACGCTGATGTCTTTGAGGTTGTTGACCCGCGCGCCATGCACGCGGATCAGATCGTGGCTGTCGGCTGGATGGTTGTCGGTTATTTTGGCGCTCTTGGCCATTCAGGGCAGCTCCTGGATGCGGACGGTGCAGCCGGCAGGATCACGGAAGGCACAGTCTCGAGAACCCCAGGGCTGATCGGTTGGCTCCTGCATGACTTCGGCACCGGTCGCCTGCACACGCTCGAAAAGCCCGGCCAGGTCGTTGGTGGCCAGCATGATGCTCGCGTACGTGCCCTTGGCCATCATCTCGGTGACAGTCCGGCGCTCCTCCTCCGTGATTCCCGGGTCCGCAGCAGGGGGTGTCAACACGAGGTTCATATCGGGACGCCCTGCCGGCCCGACGGTGATCCACCGCATCCCTTCATATCCGACGTCCTTGCGAACCTCGAACCCAAGCGCGTCACGATAGAAGGCCAGCGAGGCCTCCGGGTCGGTGTGTGGCAGGAAGCTCGCATTGATCGTGATGTCCATGCCGGTCACGCTAGCTGCGCCGCGCCGTGGTGGCTTCTTGATTCCTGATCGGTCTGGTGACGTGCTTGGCGACGCACGCCGGGATGCCTGCGACGTGCTCTGCAGAGCGCTCTCGGTACACACTGGGTGGAACCCCGACCAGTTCGGTAAAACGCGTGCTGAAAGTGCCGAGCGATGAGCCACCGACCGCGAAGCAGACCTCGGTGACACTCATGTCTCCCCGGCGCAACAGCATCATGGCCCGCTCGATCCGTCGGGTCATCAGGTAGGAGTACGGCGACTCCCCGTATGCGCTCTTGAACTGACGGCTCAGGTGACCCGAGGACATATGAGCATCGCGGGCCAGTTCTTCGACGTTCAGCGGCTGCGCGTACTCGCGGTCGATCCGGTCGCGTACCCGGCGAAGACGCGCGAGGTCGCGCAGGCGCTGCTCCTCGCCTGCATGGGTCACAGGCGGGATTCTATCGGCTAGATCAGACCCAACAGACTGATATCGTCGGCGTACTTGAGGATCAGCTCCTTGGTGACATGCGGGATCTCACCTGGTGTCTGGCCCAGTCCGCCAACCTTCGCCTCTCGCACGGCTCCGCTGAATTCAGCTGTCGGCAGCGCACTTCCGTCGATCGCCGACTGCGGATTCTGGTACATCTTGAGCAGCGGTAGCACGGACTGCTGGCGCTGTTGCTCGGGCAATCCCTTGAGGGCCGTCTCGAACCGAGCCAGCCACTGGCCGTAGTCGTCGATCCGGGCGATCTTGTACCCGGCCTCGATGAGCCAATCCACGAAGGTATCCATCGAGACGCCGTCGTGGTGGGGGTTGAACACATCGAAGCTGTGGTAACCGTCCGTCACGTTCACACCGCCGATCGCGGTGATGGAGGCGGCAGTGAAATCACCTGGGACGCCGTCATAATGAGCGCGCTGACGATTGCCCTCGGCATCCAATTCGTAGAAGCTGCCCGGTGCGACGCCGGTGAGCAACAAACTCTGGATGGTTCGCGTGAACACGTCGGTGACATTGAGCTGACCGTGGTACTCGCTGTGGGCCAGGATCATGTCGGATCGGAACACCCGCACCGGCAGCCCCGCCAGGTCATGGGCCTCACGGAGCAGCACCTCGCCGGCCCACTTCGAATTGCCGTATCCGTTGGCGTAGCCGTCGTTGATCTGCCGCTGCGCCGACATCTCCCTGACATCGGAGTCTTCCTCGAACTGCGTCACCGGGATCTGATCGGCGATGCCAACCGTCGACAGATAAGTGACCGGCTTGAGCCGTTCGGAGATCGCCAGCTTGATGATCTCGGCGGTGCCCGCCACATTGGGGCCGAACAGCTGGCTGTAGGGCAGCACATGGTTCACCAATGCACCGGAATGGACGATCAGATCGACATCTCCGGCCAGCTTCTGCCAAGTATCCTGGGACAGACCCAGGTTCTGGTCACCGAAGTCACCGGCGATCACTTCAAGTCCCTGCTCCGCGAGCTGACGGTAGTGCGCCGTCAGCTTCGGGTCTCCGGACTCATAGACGGCATCGAGGCGCGCACGGGCGGCCGCGGCATCGGTACCGCGGATGAGTGCGTATACCTTTCCTCCGGCGGGAACCAGCCGTTCGAGCCAGTCCAGTACCAACCAGCGTCCTAGCCAGCCATTGCCGCCGGTCACCAATACGGTCTTCACGTCTGTGGTAGGTGGCTGAATTTCCTTGGCCGCCTTCAGTACCGACTCGTCGATGAACTTTTCGAGGGTGAGTTCGGCCGCGTTGATAACCGTGGCATCTCTGCCGTGGACCGATGCGAACGTCGGCTGCGTCGCGGCGCCAGTGCGCTGTGCCTCAATGTGCCGAGCGATGGCGGCGAGATCATTGGCGACGCTGTTGATGACACCGACCGGAACGTCCACCTCGAAGATGTCGCGCAGCAATTCGGAGTACGACAGCGCCGAGAGCGAGTCGCCGCCGAGGTCGATGAACCGGACATCGGGGCCCAGGTCTGCCGCGGGCGCCCCCAACAGGGCCGCAGCGGCATCGGTCACGGTATCGAGCACCGGCCGGCCGGCCGCCTCCCGCGCCAGCTCGCGCAGACGCTCATTCTGACTCTCGGCCAGGTCGGCGTACAGAGCCTCCAGTCGTTCGCCGTAGTGTTCCTTCAGCTTGGGGCGCAACAGCTTGCGCGCATCCGATAGCAGTCCGGACTCGACCGTGAACGGCACGGTCTCGACGATGAAGTCCCGGGGGATTTCGTAGGACTGCAGCTCCGCACCCTTGGCGACCTGCTGCAGTGAATCCTGGATCAGCGGCTTGAGCGCATCCGGCGAATCCGCGTATCGTTCAAGGGCTTCCGGAGTGGGCACCACGACTGCCAGCAGGTACGAACGCTCGCTGTTTCCGTACACGAAGATCTGCCGAACCAGCGGGCTACCGGTGTAGGCAGCCTCCAGCTTGGACACCGCGACAAACTCACCCTGGGCAAGCTTGAGCACGTTCTTGACGCGGTCGAGGTACTTGAGGTGGTCCGGTCCCAACTCGGCAACCACGTCACCGGTCATGTAGAAACCGTCCTCG
Source organism: Mycobacteroides chelonae CCUG 47445 (assembly GCF_001632805.1). NCBI lineage: Bacteria > Bacillati > Actinomycetota > Actinomycetes > Mycobacteriales > Mycobacteriaceae > Mycobacteroides > Mycobacteroides chelonae. The sequence goes on from NZ_CP007220.1 coordinate 4,855,550, forward strand.
TCGAAGACATCCGCCGTGGTTTCGGGGCGCTTGTAGTAGCCAGGGAACATGGTCTCCGACTTGATGCGTAGCTCTCCCCGAGGATGTGGAGAATCCGTTGTGAAGTAACCAAGTTCGGGAACATCAACAAGCTTGTACTCGGTGACCGGAGGGCGCTGCAACACACCGTCACGCCACACTGCGCCGGCCTCGGTGGAACCGTAGCCGTCAAGCATCGCTACCTGCAGCAACGACTCCATGAAGTCATTCATCTCGGGAGACAGTGGCGCAGAACCAGATCCGGCGTTGAGCACACGCCCACCGAAGTCCTCCTCGCGGATGCGCACCTTGATCTTTTCGGCGATTTCGGCATTGCTTTCGCCGGGCGCGAGCGAACGATCCAGCTCGGCCTGATACCGCTGAAAGACCATCTCCACGACGCGCGGCACAAACAGCACCTCGGTCGGCCGGATGAGCGCGATGTCCTCGAAAAACGTCGATAGGTCGCTGGAAGCGATGTAGTAGGCCGTACCGCCTCCGGAGAGGGTGCCCATGAGAGTAAGGCGGCCCGCGAGGTGGCTCATCGGCATGAAGTTGACGCCCACGGATGGAATCACCGTTGTGGTGAGCCACTTCTTCTGCCACAGGTTGGCCACCAGCCACTGCGGGTACATCGCCCCCTTGGGGGTGCCGGTGCTGCCGGAGGTGTAGATAAGCAGGCGCAGCGCGTCGGGGTCTTCGCTGGGCTGTGGTGCTGCGGGAAGCTCGCGGCCACGGGCGATGGCATCACCCAACGAATCGATGGTGATCGTCCGGCCGGCCGTCTCCAGCCGGTCACGCACGGCGCTCAGTGCCGCACGATGGGCATCCGCCTCCGGGTGGTAGTCGAACACCGACAACAGTTGCACGGACGGCGTCGCGAGCACGGAATCCACGGCGGCTTCGAGGTACTCGACGCTGGCGGCGAACACCGTGGGCTGCGTCTCTTCAAGGATCGCGTTGCGCTGCTGCACGGATGCGCCGGTCTGCAATGGCACCGAGACGGTGCCCAGACGTAGCCCCGCGACATCCAATGAGGCGAAGTCCGTACTGGTGAATCCGAGCTGAGCGACAAAGTCCCCGTCACGAATTCCCTGTGCGTACCAGGCGGCGGCGATGGCCTCGGCACGATTCCACAGCTCGCGGTAGGAGGTCGTGACGAATTCGGTCTTCAACGCCACGGTGGTCGCACCGTGCTCGTCGGTCACCAATTCGACGGCGCGCTGCCCGAGAGCCGGGCGATCCCCGTAGCCCTCCAGCAGACGCCTGATCAGCTCGATGAGTGTCAGGCCGGGTTCGTTGACCGCGCCGGACACCGCGTCATCGGGAAGGAGGGCCTGCAGCTGCGGGTCGTTGGACACGACCTGCGCGACACGTCGTTCAAGCTCTTGCTGATCGGCGAGGTCGGGCGTCGTGGTTGCGGCGGGTGTGGAAATCGTTTCAGTCATGCCTAGACACCTCGGTAGTCGATGTAAGTAAGTACGTGGGGGCGGCTACGCCTACAGAAGAAAAGTACATACCTACGCTAACTATTCCCTGTGAGCGTTCGGCTCTCCCCTCCCACCGAGCGCGCATTCATGCTGGTCCAGGCCGAGCGGGTCCAGCACGGATGCCACCGTGAGGTGAGGAGCGTCACTCTCGCAACGCCTGTGGCGCATGCTCTCGCACCAAGGCCAGCAGTTGTCGCCGTGAGGGGTTCACCACGGCATGCCCCGCGACGTCCACAGTCGGCACAGTCTCGTTGCCGTTGGCGACGGAACGCACGTAAGCTGCCGCCTCCGCGGATTCCCAGATGTTGACCTCTGTGTAGCGAAGTCCGCTGAAGCGCAGTTCCGCCCGGAGTTTGATGCAGTAGGGACAGCCCGGTCGCCAGTACAGGACAACCTCGTCAGACTCTGAAATGGGCTTCGTCATGATCCATGTCTACACGGGCTTCCCCGCAGTGACACCTGGCTTGAGCGTGTAGATGTCGTCGATCGCGATGACGACGGCACAGCGCGGGTACTTCAGGCCGCGCTCCTGCGCGAACGCGACGGCATCGTCGAACGCGGGCCCCGATTCGTGAACGTGGGCCGAACCGACGAACCGGTAGCCGTCCAACGCTTCGCGATCGATCACCGCAACCGAGACCTTCGATCCTGCATGAATATTGGCCAAAGTCTGCCCGCCGGTGTTCTCGTTGAAAATCAGCGAATGCTCATCCCGGACCCGAAGGGAGCGTTTGGGTCCAATGTTGGGGGTCGTGCCGTCGGTCACGGTCGCAAGAATCGCCAGCTGGGAACCGAGCATCCGCTTCATCTCATCGGTGAGCGTGGGCATAGTGGGCGTGACCTCCTGGAGTGGTTGTGCTGGAACGAGATTCGGTATAGGCGGCGGCGGTGTGCAGGTCCGCGCGGTGTCGAGTAGTCGCCTCGTATCACCGACCGGAGCCGTGCGCATCAGCACCGAGAGCAGGTGCAGCAGACCCTCGGACACCACGAGCGGGCGCTGGCTGGTCCGTAAGATCCCCGCCGCGGAAACCTTGTCTCCCTGAGCGATTGCTTGCGCTATCGCAACCGTCTCACACCAGGACGCGTGGCGGGGCCCCATATCCATCTCATGGTTTCGGGTCACCTAACTATATTATTCGGAATAACTAACTACGTCTAGTGCTCGCTTCCGCGGCGGCACCCCGCTCCGGTCGCGCCGTTCCCGTGGGGTGGTCGCTCCCCACACCCCGAACGATTCGCCTGCCGCGATGGCGTACCTACCGCACGGGTCCCGCACGGGGCAATTCCGGCAGATCTGTTTGGCGCGTGCCTCCCGCAGGTTTCGGGCCCTTCCCCGCTCGTTATCCGGCGAGAAGAACAGATCGGTCGACATGCCACGGCAGCGCGCCCACTCAAGCCACTTCATTTCCGCTACCCCCCGATCGTCTGCGCGACTTTGACACCGACCAGCACCACCGCGAGCACGAGATAGCCACGAAGGGCCACCATTCCCCCGGTGCGCAGCGGTGACCACGCTGGGCGTTCCAGCGTGTCAAGCGCTGGGGTGCGCCAGGTTTCGCGCTCCTGCCGCAGAACTTCCCGCCTCAGCGCCCGATCACGCGGCGCCGATTCCAGATCCCAGATCTCCGCGGGATCCAGTCCCCCGAGATCGCCGGCCGTGACACGAGCGCCAGCACGCTCCGCCCGCTTCTGCATCGCGTAAATCACCAGCCCGCCAAGGACGCCGACAACCACTCCGGCCCCAAAGAACACCTTGAGCTGTTGGGTCGTCAGATCCGGGAAGAATGTCACTGCGGTCAGCGACAACGACAACAGCACCAACGACCAAACGATCGCTCCCGCAACGATGTTCTGACGCACGGTGTTGACCCACGGCCCCAGGACAGCCTTGTCGTTGCACAACAGCACCAAGAACACCGTCGCCGACGGCAACAGCACGCCGGCGAGTGCCTGCACCCCCTGGGTGAGCACACCCAGCACCGGATCCGGACTGAACGACACCGCCGCGGCGACCGCGAGCAACGTGCCATAGCCCAGGTAGAAGGTGGGTGCCTCGCTGAGCTTCCAATGCAGCGAGTGGCGCTTGCCGAAGGTATCGCCCAGCGCATAGGTGGTGGCCAAACCCACCGCGTTGGCTCCGATGAGCGAGGCATCCAACAGCAAGAGGGCGAAAAGTGCACCCACTGTGGGGCTCACATGCTCGTGCAGCAGCCGCGCGACTGCGCCCGCATCAGTGAAGTTCCCGACAGCGTCGGTACCTGCCAGGCCGAATGCGGCCGCTCCCATGATGCACATGGCGCCAACCATCACCACGACGATTCCGATGGCCAAATCGATTCGTTCGTAACGGATCCACCGCGGTGTCAAACGCTTGTCCACGATGTTGGACTGCTGGAAGAACAGCTGCCACGGTGCCACCGTGGTACCCACGATCGCAACGATCAACATCAGCAGTTCGGCGTTCAACCCACCCGGAAATGACGGCACGAATCCGGAGGCCGTTTCGGCCAGCGTGGGCCGAACCAAGACCACCATCGGAATCATCACCACATTGAGCGCGATAAGCGCGAACAGGAATCGCTCCCAGCGCCGGAACGATCCTCCGGCGATCACCGCGAACAACAACACGGCAGCCAACGGCACCGAGATCCACCGGGGAAGCCCGAAGTAGCTCAACGCCATCGCCACCCCGATGAATTCGGTCACGATCGTCAGCGCGTTCACCACAAACAGGTCGCCGACGCTGAACGCACCCCAGAACCGTCCGAACCTGGTGAAGATCAGCCGCGCATGCCCCACCCCCGCGACCGCACCGAGCCGGACCACCATCTCCTGATTCACATAGAGCACGGGAATCAGCAGGGCCAACGTCCATATCAACGCCATGCCGTAGTTCTGTCCGGCCTGGGCGTACGTGGCGACGCCGCCCGCGTCATTGTCGCCGACCATCACGATGAGGCCGGGACCCAAGACTGCCAACAACATCCGGAATCGCTGCCGCTTACTGCGGCCCTCGGAGCTCTCATGCCGCCCGATGGTGCCCAGCGCGCCGACGATGTCGCCGACATGCGCGCTGTCCATGACGGCGCCGGTAGGAGCGTGGGTGCTGTCGTCGTATCGGCGGGAAACGCCGTTGAAAAATGCCATAGCAGATGCCGCCCTTCTCAGGGTTCGGTCCACTGCGGACGTTCTCCGCGCACGGCAAACCAAGCCTGGCGCAGTGTTTTTCGCGACAGGTCAGGCGTGAGCGGTACCGCAGTGGAAGGCTGGGAACACGTGTACGTGCTGGCCTAGGCCAGATTGTCGATCCGGACTCAGATACGGACTATCGCCGGACTGCATGTCGTCCCTCACCTCCTCGCTGCCAGAGCGGCTGTGCCGCAACATCTTCATGTCAGCGCACATCAATGGCACCCAGACAGGAGAGCGCCCGTCACTGGAAGGGCCGACCACCTCTCTCGTCAGAGCTTCGGCACTGCACGACGTAATCCCCAAAGGGCAGCCACCTCGGATCACCCCTTAGGCCGGGGAGATCTGTCCTAACCCTGGGCGTCTCTCGACGTCGTCGGATCAGTGGCCTGTGTTCGTGCAGGAGCCTCGCCTAGCGAGGTGCTGACGCGCGTTACTGTATGCCCGAGTGCTGCTGTGCGTCAACGCAAACCCTGATTCCCCACAAGTTCTTAGCGGCATGCGCCACCAATCAGCCGAGATCCCCGTACTCGTCGAACCAGTACGCGAGCTTGCCACGCCGACTCACCGCACGCAGTCGTGACTCTGTCAGCGCCCGCGCCTTGCTGGTAGTGACGATCATCAACTCGTCGTCTGATTCGATCCTGGTGTCCGGTAACGGAACGAAGGTATTGCCCTGCCTGATGATCAGGGTGACGACAGCCGGATCGGGTAATCGCAATTCGAGGATGGTGACATTGCGCAACCGGGAATCCGACTGCACCTTCATGGTGAGCAGCTCGGCATCCAGCACATCCAAAGGTGCCGCCTCGACTTGGATTTCACGGGTGGCTTCGCGAGTGATCAGGCCGAGCAGGCGCGCGACGGGCCGCAAGCTCGGCCCCTGCACCAGGGTGAAAACCACCACCAGAACGAACACGATATTCAGCAGACGGTAACTGTTCGGCACGCCCTCCACGATCGGGAAGGTGGCAAGAACGACGGGCACCGCACCGCGCAAACCTGCCCAGGACAGAAAGGCCTGCTCGCGCCAGGGGATTCCGAAACCGACAAGTGATCCCACCACAGACAGCGGCCGGGCCACCAGCAGCAGCACGAGCCCGACGACGATTGCCGGAACCAGGTCGCCCCACAACTCACTGGGATTGACCAGCAAGCCCAGCAGCACGAAGAGACCTATCTGCGCCAGCCAACCGAGCCCCTCTGCGAACGATCGGGTAGCAGACCGGTGCGGTAGACCGGAATTGGCCAGCACCACGGCGGCCAGATAGGCGGCGATGAATCCGCTGGCGTGCACGCTGCCTGAAGCCGCGAACGCGACCAGACCGATACCGAATGTCGCGATCGGGTACAGACCCGACGCGGGCAGGGCAACGCGGCGCAGTGCCATCGCCCCAACAAACCCGCACACCAATCCGATCGCAGAACCGGCCAGGAGCTCATACACGATCTGAACAACGGCACTCTTCGGTTCGAATACGAAGGGCACGATGCTGAACATCAAGACCAGAATCACGGCAGGAGCGTCGTTGAATCCGGACTCCGCCTCCAGCAGACCCGCGAGCCGGCGCGGCAGCGGCAGCACCCTCAGCACGGAGAACACGGCCGCGGCATCGGTGGAGGACACTATGGCGCCCAACAGCAATGCCAACTGCCAGTCCATGCGCAACAACACGTGCGCACCGACGGCGGTTACCACCGTGCTGATCACCACACCGACGGTGGCCAACGCACCGGCGGGTGCGAGCACCTTACGGATATCGGAAAACCGCGTGGTCAAACCACCCTCGACGAGAATGACCGCCAGTGCTGCGGTGCACACATTTCGGGCCAGTTCCACATTGTCGAAGTCAAGGCCGAGCCCGTCTTCGCCGAGCACCACACCCACCAAAAGGAAGAACAAAAGGCTGGGGAACCCGATACGCGTAGCCACCCGAGTGCCGACAATGCTGGCGAGCAGCACAAGCCCACCGATAAGCAAGGCCAGGTACAGCTCGTGCAGGCTCACGTCATTCCCGTCGGTCGACTCTGATTAATAGGGCACGATAGCGGGATGGTGGAACGGAAGATGCGAGTCGCTGTTGCCGGCGCCGGCAAGGTCGGCCGTTCCGTTGCCCGCGAGCTGCTCGACTACGGCCACAAGATCCTGCTGATCGAACGCGAGCGCAGCAACTTCGATCCGCACGCGGTGCCCGGGGCCGACTGGCTCAACGCCGATGCCTGCGAGCTGGAGACTCTCGAAGAAGCAGGGATCGAGACCTGTGACGTCGTGGTCGCTGCCACCGGTGACGACAAGGCAAATCTGGTTGTGGGCCTGCTGGCCAAGACCGAGTTCGGGGTGCCCAGGGTGGTGGCCCGCATCAACGACATTCGTAACCAGTCGCTGTTCGGCCCGGCCTGGGGTATCGATGTGGCGGTTTCGACACCCGGCGCCATGGTGGCAGGTATCGAGGGCGCGATCGACATCGGACACCTGGTACGTCTCATGGGATTGCGCGAGGGTAGTGCGGAACTGACAAAACTGACGCTGCCCGAAGACAATCCGTTGGTGGGACAGCGTGTGGCAAACCTGGACTTGCCGCCAAACACCGCACTGGTCACCTTGGTTCGGAACGGAACCGTCGTAGTCCCCAAGGCCGAGGATGTCTTGGTGGCCGGGGACGAGATGCTCTTCATCGCCAACAGCGCGGTAGAGGCCGCCGTTCGCGCAGCAATCCACGGAGCCGCAGTAGCACCCGATAGATAGGTGGCTAGACGCTGAGCAGGGCCAGTTCCTCGCGTGCCCGCCGCTCCACCAGCAGTGGAACGTAGTCACGCAGCGGGCTGTCATCGAAGCGGGAGTGCTCGGCCCGAACTACCGCCTCCACAATGTCGCGGGTCAGATTCGGATGTCGCCCATGGAGCTGCTCCACAAGGTCGCCGATCCCTGCCTGCTCACTGAGTACCGCCACAGGGACAAAATTTGCACTACGTTTACAGTTTCGTCAACTGCCGAAATTGACGTCAACGACGGCCAGCCAAGGGCTCCGCAACCCGGTTTGTAGACTCGGGTGACGGACCCGACGGAGGTGGATATCACGGTGCAGGTCGCCTGTAATTCGTTGATTACCTGTGTATCTCGCAGTGTCTGGGCCAGCCTCCCGGTAGCCCGATGAGCACCGCCACCGTGGTCGGCAGCGGACCCAACGGACTAGCCGCAGCAATTACCCTCGCCCGTGCGGGGATCTCTGTCACTGTGTTGGAAGCCACTGATGAACCCGGGGGCGGGTGCCGTTCCTCAGAGATGCTCCACCCCGGGCTCATCCATGACCACTGTGCGGCCGTGCACCCGATGGCCATCGGGTCCTCCTTCTTGACCAGCCTGGATCTGGCCCGCCATGGTGTGCATTGGCTGCTACCCGAGATCGACTGCGTTCACCCCCTCGACGACGGCTTGGCGGGTGTACTGCTTCGGTCGGTCGAGGACACCGCCGCACAGATGGGGCGAGACGGCAACCGTTGGCGTGCGTTGTTCGGTTATCCGTCGCGGCATTTCGGCACCCTCGTGGAAGACATCACCGCGCCATTGCTGCGGATGCCCAGCCACCCGGTTCAGATGGCGCGATTCGGAATGCCCGCCGCCCTGCCCGCCTCAGCCATCGCGCAACTGCTCCGCACTGAACCCGCCCGCGCCCTGTACGGCGGCGTCGCCGCGCATGCCTTCCGGCCATTGCACTACCCGATGACTGCCGCAGTGGGCCTCGGAATCATGACGGCGGGCCATCGCTACGGCTGGCCCGTCGTCTCCGGCGGCACCGGTTCTCTCGTCGACGCCATGACCACAACGCTCGGAGAGCTGGGCGCACAGGTGCACACGGGCGTTCGCATCAATGACGCCGGGCAACTACCTGCCGCCGATCTCACGCTGTTCGACCTTGAACCCAGCTCTGTTGCAAAGATTCTCGGTGATCGGCTGCCCACGCGAGTCGCCCGTGCGTTTACGCGTTTCCGGCACGGGCCCGGCGCCTTCAAGGTCGATTTCGCGATCGAGGGCGGCGTACCGTGGACCGCACCCGCCGCCCACCGAGCAGGCACTGTGCACCTCGGCGGGACCTACGCCGAAGTGGCCTCAACCGAGCGGCAGATCCATGCGAGCATCATGCCGGAGCGCCCCTTCGTCCTTGTCGGCCAACAATATCTGGCCGATCCGCAGCGCTCCTCCGGCAACATCCACCCACTGTGGACCTACGCGCACGTGCCATTCGGTTACACCGGAGACGCCACCCAGGCGATCATCGAGCAGATCGAACGATTCGCGCCCGGGTTCCGTGAACGGATCGTTGGCCTGGCGGTGCGCTCCACCACGGAAATGTCGATGTACAACGCCAACTACGTGGGCGGAGACATCATGACGGGCGCCAAGGACATTCGACAGCTGATATTCGGCCCCCGTGTCGGGCTCGCCCCCTACAGCCTTGGCACACCGGGCATGTTCATCTGTTCGGCGGCCACACCGCCCGGCCCCGGCGCCCACGGCATGTGCGGTGTACACGCCGCGAACACCGCGCTCAAACATCTCCCCCGATGAGGGCCGACGGCGTATGGTTAACGTCGTAAACAAAATGTAGTGCGTGGGAACCCGCACGGAACGAGGTGAGGGCCATGATCGTCCTCGGAGCCATCCTGTTGGCCGCCGGCTTCTTTCTCGACATTGGATGGTTGTGGACCGGCGGGGTCGTGCTCATCGTCATCGGATTGATCCTGATGGTGGCGGGCCGCATGGGGCACGCCATCGGTGGCCGTCGCCACTACTACTAAGAGCCGCAAAGGAGTACATCATGCGGTACGCAGGATTGTTGGTCACCGTCTGGCTGATCGTAGGGGCCATCGCCGTCGCTCAACGCGGATATTTCACCAACAGCCCGCAAACCTGTGCCAGCGCGGGAACAATCGCACTGACTGTGCTCGCCGGTCCGCTCAACTACGCGGGACTCAATCCGACAGTCAGTCAGTGCAACATCCCACAGCCAAGCCCGTGAACCACTCAGCCTGGCTCTGATCTGATCGCCGCACCCACGCGAACCAGCACGTCGAGCTGCGCCGGGTTGAACAGGTCCAACAGCGCCCGCGCCACGGTGCGTTCGGCGAATTGCTGCCCGCGCGGAGCGTCCGCGGTCGAGTTCAGCATCCCCGGATGCTCGGCGTAGAGCTTCCGCGCATGTGTGGACATCCGGGCCGCGAGATCGGCGCGCGTCCGCTCGTCGGCGTCTGACGCCAGGTTTTCCAGCTCGCGGTCGAGATCGCGGTCTTGCTGGTCCAGGAACATCCCGATGAAGGCCTGCAGCCCTTGCGGACCGAGCACCCGGGACATGACGAATGCCAGCGAGCGGTCGGTATCGGTGAGCTCCATAGCGACTGCCGCGGAGCCGAATTCGGGCGGCATGTCGGCCGGCACCTTGCTGGACAGTATTTGACCGAGCTCGTCTCTGATACGTTGCAGCCGTTCGATGGTGGCAGCGAGTTCCGTGTCCAGCGCCCGCAACGCCTCTTGCGGATCCTCGTCGGCCTCATCCATCTCCGCGATCTGCTTCAACGAGAGACCCAGCCCCGTAAGACGTTTGATTTGCAGCACTCTGACCAGGTGTGCGACTCCGTAGCTTTTGTAGCCGTTTGACCGACGTTTCGGCTCATCGAGCAGGCCGATGTCGTGGTAATGGCGCACAGCACGCAGGCTGGTGCCGGCGAGCTCGGCAAGCTCCCGCGTACTCCAGCCCACCGTTACTCCTTCTGCATCTGCCGACATACCGCCCACTGCACACTATGCCGCTGCGGCATGGTCAACATTCGAAACCCTCGGCTACCAGCAACTCCCGAGTCAACGCTCACGATCTGGTTTGCCACATTCTGATATTAGGGTAACCGAAGAATTCATAACGGTGCCTACTAGCTGCTAATTTTCCCATTTCAAGTGCATCACGCAGGGGTATCGATCTGTTGCTGAGCGCACGCGGCGGTGCTAACTTGGTCCCGTGCAGACCACCGCCAACGTGACCACAGTGCCCGGTGCGCTGCGCCGTCAGCTCCTGCGGTCGGTGTTCATCACGGCGTTGTTCATGGCGCCCGCACTGATCACTCGGATCGGTGGGTTGCATCCGAATCCAGTAATAGCTCTCGTGATCTACGGCGCTGCGGTGGTAGCCGCCAGCTTCGTCTTGGCCTGGGCCGCGGAGGCCGCGCAGATCGACGTCTCCGGCGGCCTGGCCATCGCGGTGCTGGCCCTGATCGCAGTACTGCCCGAATACGCCGTCGATCTCTACTACGCCTACATCTCCGGCCAGGTCCCCGAGTACAGCCAATACGCCGCGGCGAACATGACCGGCTCGAACAGGTTGTTGATGGGACTGGGCTGGCCCGTTGTCGTTCTCATCGCACTCGCGGTGGCGCGCAAGACATCCGGTCGCCCCACCAACCTGCTGTCGCTGGAGCCTTCTAACCGCATCGAGCTTGGATTCCTGCTCGTGGCCGGGGTCGTGGCGTTCGTCATACCGGCAAGCGGCCAGATTCACCTCGTGCTGGGCATCGCGTTGCTGGCCTGGTTCGGGTTCTATCTGTTCACGATCAGCCGCGGCGAAGCCGAAGAACCGCAGCTGGTGGGCACCGCCGCAGCCATCGGCATGCTGCCCAAGCACATGCGCCGGAGCACCGTTGTGACGATGTTCATCCTTGCCGCATCGATCATCCTGTTGTGCGCAGAACCCTTCGCCAACAGCCTGGTAAGCGCCGGAACACAACTGGGCATCGACCAGTTCCTGCTGGTGCAGTGGTTGGCGCCGTTGGCATCCGAAGCGCCCGAGTTCATCATCGCCGCGATCTTCGCCGCGCGGGGCAAGGGAACCGCCGCCATCGCGACCTTGATCTCGTCCAAGGTCAATCAGTGGACGCTCCTGATCGGTTCGCTCCCGATCGCCCATCTCGCGGGCGGTGGCGGGTACTCCCTGGTGCTCGATGCCCGTCAGGTCGAGGAAACCCTGCTGACAGCCACGCAAACCATGATGGGCGTGGCCCTGATCCTCGCACTGCGATTCCACCGTGGCACCGCGTGGGCGCTGCTGGCCTTGTTCGTGATCCAATTCCCCATCACCTCGACCCACGGTCGGCTCATCCTGTGCGGCGTGTACGCCGTGTTGGCCGTTGCCGGCTTGATCGTCAACCGCAGGCACGTCATCGCGACACTTCGCGCACCATTCAGCAGGTCGGCGACGCCACAGTTGACTGTGCCGTAGCGGCATAGTTTCTCCTGGTGTTACTTCGTTACACCGAGAGGAACACCCATCGTGCTGCCCAAGCTCATCACCGTCGAGGAATTCTTCGATCCGCCGGTTCGCGCATCCGCATCGATCTCACCGGACGGCACCAAGATCGCGTACCTGGCACCGAGGAAGAACCGACTCAACGTATGGGTCCAAACCCTCGATGACGACAACGACGCAGCACGGTGTGTTACCTACGACGAAACACGAAGCGTCACAGGATTTCTCTGGGTCGATCACCCGCGCTGGCTGCTATACGTGCAGGACTCCGGTGGTGACGAGAACTGGCATCTATATCGGGTTGACCTGGACAATCCCGGCACCCCGGCTGTCGATCTCACTCCGTATCCCGGTGTGCGTCTGCTGGGCCTGGAGCAGCCCCACGGTCGTCCCGGAAAGCTGTTCGTTCAGCTGAACCACCGCAGGATCGACCAAGTCGACCTGCACGAGCTCGATGTCGCGTCCGGCGAATTGACCATGCTCGCCGAAAACCCCGGCAACGTCATGTCCTGGTTCTGCGGCCCTCATCATGAAGTGTTCACGCAATCGCTGACATCTGAAGGCGATATCGAGTTCTCCCGATACGAGTTCGGGGCGCTGGAGTCTCTCGTCGTATACAACGGCGCGGACTACCCGGTCGGCATGCACCCGACACAGATGACACCGGACGGTACCGGGTTGTGGATGGGCTCAAGCCGCGATACCGATCGCACGCGTCTGGTGCGGCTCGACCTGGCCACCGGTGCGGAGTCGGTGGTCGACAGCCACCCTTCGTTCGACCTCTCCGCCGCCCTGGGCCTGGCACCGGCGCTGATCCGGCATCGCAAGACCGGAGAGTTACTGGCCGTTCGCTATCTCGGTGAGCGGCAAGATATCCGGGTTCTCGATCCGGACTTCGCTCCGGTGCTGGAAAAGCTTCAGGAGCTCTCCGACGGTGACCTCGCGGAAATCTCGTGCGACGAGAACGGCAACCGTTGGGTGGTCAGCTTCACCCACGACCGGGATCCCGGTGTCACCTACTTCTACGACCACGAGAAGGGCGAAAGCAGACAGCTGTTCCGTCCGTATCCGCACCTGGATCCGACGACGCTCGCGCCCATGACGCCCGTCACGATCGCCTCGCGCGACGGCTTGAGTCTGCACTCCTACCTGACGCTGCCCATAGGTGTGGAACCCGCAGGACTACCCCTGGTGCTGGTGGTCCACGGCGGTCCGTGGCACCGTGACAGCTGGGGATTCGATCCGTCGGTGCAGCTCCTGGCCAACCGTGGATACGCAGTGCTGCAGGTCAACTTCCGCGGATCCACCGGCTATGGGAAGGCATTCACGAAGGCGGCGATCGGCGAGTTCGCGGGCAAGATGCACGACGATCTGATCGACGCCGTCGACTGGGCGGTCAAACAGGGCTACGCCGACCCGAGCCGGGTCGCGATATTCGGTGGCTCGTACGGTGGTTACTCCGCACTGGTCGGAGTTACCTTCACTCCCGATGTCTTCGCGGCCGCCATCGACTACGTGGGCATCTCCAACCTCGCCAACTTCATGCGCACCCTTCCCGCGTTCGTCCGTCCGCACCTGAACAACAACTGGTATCGCTACGTCGGCGATCCCGCGGTGCCGGAGCAGGAAGCCGATATGCTCGCCCGCTCACCCATCAGCCGGGTAGAGCAGATCCGTACCCCATTGCTGGTCGTACAGGGCGCCAACGACGTTCGTGTGGTCCAAGCGGAGTCCGACAACATCGTGGCCGCACTGAGGGCCCGTGGTATCGAGGTCGAATACATGGTCAAGGAGGACGAAGGGCACGGGTTCTTGAACCCTGAAAACCAGATCGACCTGTTCCGTGCGACGGAGCGATTCCTGGCTCAGTACCTGGGCGGACGGCAGGTGTCGTGATCGAAACTGTTGAGTTCTCACGGAAACCCGATAACAAGCCCACACTTCTCGAACAGGTCGGTGGACTATCCGGACTCATCTACGCCGGCCTACCGAGTGTGACATTTGCACTGGGTAACAGTGCTTTTGGTTTGGCCGGTGCCATCTGGATATCCATGGCTACGGCGGGCGCCATCGCCGCGTGGCGGTGGCTACGCAACCAACCACTGCAGCCGGCAATCTCCGGGTTGTTGGGGGTGGCCATCTCGGTGGCTATCGCCTACCAAACCGGCTCGGCCAAGGGCTTCTTCCTGATGGGTATCTGGACCAACCTGATCGGCGCAGTGGTGTTCCTGGTCTCAGTCTTGGTGGGTTGGCCACTTGCCGGAGTGATCTGGCACGGCTTAACCGGCACCGGACACCGCTGGCGCAAAGACAAACCCTCGCGGTTCGCTTTCACACTGGCGACACTGACCATGGCGGCCGTCTTCGCCTCCAGATTTGTTGTGCAGGAATGGCTGTACGCCGCTGATTCGGTTGGCTGGCTGGCCATCGCACGCATCGCGATGGGCTATCCACTCGCCGGAATCGCGCTTCTGGTGGTCATCTGGGCAGTGCGGCGTTCGAAGAGCCGTGCATCTCAGTTTGATTCAGCCAGCGCGGCAGCCGATCACGACCAATGAGTTCACACTTGCTGGTCGCGGCCAGAGCATGCGCCTGGCGGGTGAAATCCTGATTGCTGACCACCATGGTGCGGGTGCAGTCGTAATGTCGCGCCCCCGCAACGACCTCTTGAACGGCCCTGACACCCACTGTCTTCGAGTATCGCTTGCATTGGACGGCGACGACGTCACGCCGATTGGTGGCTATCAGGTCCACACCGTAATCACTAGATGCCGAGGTGGTTTCGATATGCCATCCGGCTCCGTGCATGCGCGCCGCAACGAAGGTCTCGAAATCGATGCCGGACATCTCATCGATCTCGGAAAGCCCTGACATTGTCATATACCTGCGCAGCTGGGCTTCGTAACGACGCTGCGCCATGACATCGCCGAGCCGACGCAGGCACCATCCCGCTCCACGCAGAATCAGATACACCGCATACGGCGAAGCCAGATAACCGACCTGTACCAGCGCGGCAAGCGCGGGGTCTGCCGTGTTCCGGTACACCAGGACACCGGGCCAGACAGCCAGCGCGATGATCGGCCCGGCAAGCACCACGATGATCAGCACAACCAGTGCACGCGAAAGACGGTGCCACCTACGAGCAGCCCTCCGTCTGAAACGCCGCAGCCTCATTGGATGGACTTTAAGCCAGCCCTCCGACACCCCAGGGGAACTGGCGCCCGGGTACGGGGCGTCACGTCACCGCTGGCAATTGGGGCACCAATATGTCACGCGCGGCAGGGCCTGATCGCGCGTGATCCGGGTTCCGCAACGGCGGCACGGCCTTCCATGCCGGCCGTAAACCCACAGTTCACGGCCGGGGCGCGGATCACCAGTCGTAGTCCTGCGATGGCTGTCCTTGTTCGCATGCAACAACGCATGGGCACGCTCGATGAATCGCTCGGGGTCGGTGAGGTCCTGCACCGGTGAGGTGGGCAGCATCCCAGCCAGAAAACACAGTTCGTTGGAATACACGTTGCCAATACCCGCCATGACTCTCTGATCGAGAAGCGTCGAACTCAGCTCATCATCTGCTCGCGCCATCAATCGCTCCAAGGCGGCGGCCGGATCCCAATCTGCCCCAAGAAGATCCGGGCCCAGATGACCTACGATGTCGTTTTCCCGTCCCCGCTTGACCACATCCAGAACACCCAGGCTGATTCCGAGGGCCACCGAGTCGTCCGTCCTGAGTACCGCTCTGATTCGGTGGTCCCACGTGGGTACGGACTCCCGAGTGGACACGATTCGCCAGCTGCCATCCATTTTCAGATGCGAGTGAATACTTGCCCAGCCGACGCGAATGAATAGGTGCTTTCCGCGCGCAGCCACGCCGTCCACGCGTTCCCCACTCAAATCGATGGTCGCGAAACGTGGAACACGGATATCGCAGCCCGTGAGCACCCGGCCGGTCAGTGCATCGCCCAGGCGCCGCGCCGTTCGGAAAACCGTGTCGCCTTCTGGCATTCCGAGGCCTCCTTGCGCTAGCCGTCACAGGCTACCGAACTCCGCACCGGAGTCATAGCGAGGCCGCTATACGCAAAGATCAGGCAGCAGAGACGGTCTCGTCTCCGACGGTTGCCGCATTGGAACCCTCGGCCCGTCCCCACCGTCCCGCTAGCGCCGCGCAGGTGATCAGTTGAATCTGGTGGAAGATCATCAGCGGCAGCACGATCAAGCCCACCGGGTGACCCGCGAACAACACGGTCGCCATGGGCAATCCGGTCGCCAAGCTCTTCTTGGAGCCGCAGAAGATCACGACGATGAGGTCTGCCCGGTCGAACCGCAGCAGCCGTGCGGCCCCCGCCGTGACGCCCAGCACCACCGCCAGCAGCACGATGCTGACCGCGAACACGGCCAACAACCGGGAGATCTGCAGACCCTGCCACACATGCTCGACCATCCCAGCGCTGAAGGCCGCGTAGACCACCAAGTAGACAGATCCCCGATCGACGACCTTGGTGAGCGTGGTGTGGGACAGGATTCGATACAGCTTGGGGCGCAACAATTGGCCGGCGACAAAGGGCAACAGAAGTTGGACCACGATCTCCAGGATCGCGGTGGGCGAGACCGTCGCTTCCCCGGTGGTCTGCATGAGCAGCATCACCAACACGGGAGTCATGAAGACGCCCAACATATTCGACAACGAGGCGCTCACCACCGCGGCCGCGACATTGCCGCGGGCGATGGATGTGAAGGCGATCGAGGACTGCACCGTCGAGGGCAGTAGACACAGGTACAGCACACCGGTGTAGAGATCGTTGGTCAGCACCGAGGGCACCAACAGCCGCATCGCCAGGCCCAGCAGGGGGAACAGGACATAGGTCGCGGCCAACACTGTGGTGTGCAGTTTCCAGTGCTTGAGACCCTCAATCGCCTCGCGCGGTTCCAATCGAGTTCCGTAGAGGAAGAACAGCACTGCGATGGCGATCTTGGTTGCCCAATCCAGGACATCGGCCGCGTCGCCGCGCGCGGGGAGCAGCAGCCCAATCCCCATGGCAGCGAACAGTCCGAGTAGGAATCCGTCAATACGGAGTTTGGCCAGCCACGTCACTACGCCACAGTACGAGCGCAGGAACTAATTATGAAAGCCGATAGAAGTGATATCTATGAACGCGTACCGTGATGGATATGTTGGATCCCGAACTACTGCGGACCTTCCTGACCGTCGAAAGAGCCGGGGGATTCACCGCTGCCGGACGTATTCTCGGGCTGCGCCAGTCCACCGTGAGCGGACATATCGCGCGGCTCGAGCAGTCCGTCGGCCGGGAGTTGTTTCGCCGTGATACCCGCAATTTGGCGTTGACCGCCGACGGCGCCGCAATGGTCGGCTTCGCCCGCTCCATCCTGGACGCGCAGAGCCAAGCCGATCGCTACTTCGCAAGTTCGGAGCTGACCGGACTCATCCGGCTCGGCGCCTCCGATGACCTAGTGGCCCGTGAGCTGCCCGATGTCCTCGTCGAGTTTCAGGACTCCCATCCCGGTGTGGATCTGGAGCTGGTCGTCGGGCTCAGCGAGTACCTCAAGACGCGCATGACCGCGGGCGAGCTGGATCTGATGGTGGCCAAGCGCCTGCCGGGTGAAAAGCATGGCGAATTGCTCTGGCGCGACAAGCTGGTGTGGGCGGGCCGGCCGAACACACATGACGTGCGCGACCCGGTGCCCATAGTCACCTATCCCCCGCCGAGCCTGACTCGGCACGCGGCACTGCGCGCACTCGAGCGGGAGGGCCGTACCTGGCGCATCACCTGTGTGAGCGACAGTCAGCTGGGACTACGGGCAGCGGCTCTGGCAGGTATGGGTGTCATCTCACACGCTGAATCCCTTCTCCCCGATGGCCTTGTCACGGTTCGCGATGACAGCCTGCCCGACCTTGGCGAGCTGGAGTTCGTGCTGGTGCGTCGTCGTAGTGTGCTGTCCGAACCCGAACAGGCGTTGTGTGACGCGATCATCGCCAGCACGCACCGCTTGCACCGGTGACCCCTGCCCTCGGTCCCTAGACCGATAGCGCGAAGTAGGCCAGCGACCCCACCGCGAGTGCCAGGAACACACCGGGGAAGGCGATGTTGTGCAGCACATTGCTGCGGATGTGCACACCCACAGCACCAATGAAGAACGCCACCAACCCGATTGCCGCGGCAAGGCCGATGGGGCGCACTCCGGCCAGCCCGATGATCAGGCCGGCCACCCCAGCTCCTTCGATCACCGCGAGATAGGGAATCCAGCGCGGGGCCAATCCCACGTCACCCGAGTTCTGCACCACGAACGGTGCCTTGACGGCCTTGGCCACCACCTCGAATCCATTGGCGATGACGCAGAGGACCGTCGTCACCCACAGCCCAATTCCGAGAACCGACATCAGCCCGCATACCTTCCCAGCACGGTGAAAGGTTGGGGGGCAACCGGTTCAGTCGCCCATCCGGCGACCCTGCCACGGAACTCGAGCGCATCCGGGATGCCCAGGAGTGGATTGTCGACCCCCTCGGCGAGCTGCAGCAGGAATACGAAGTCGGGACCATCCCCGACCCTGCCTGCCGTGTAGGTCATGCCCATGGGCGCTGCCGCACTCACCGCCGTGAATAGCGCCGCGATCGCATCCTCAACCTCGTGCACCCGTTCGGCATCTGTGCTGAAGCGGACCATCTGTACGCTCATCTGTGCCTCCTCTCTCGTCGGTTTCGTTGACCTCACCCCCTTGACGACCGGCATGACGGAAAGGTGACCTCCTGTGGATCTCATCGAAAGATTCCAGGCCGCGCGGCCACGGCTGCTATCTGTGGCGCACCGGATCCTGGATTCGCACCACGATGCCGAGGACGCGGTACAGGCTGCGTGGATCCGGGCGCAGTCGGCCGACCTCAACGCGGTGGACAATCTCGACGGGTGGCTCACCACGGTCACGGCCCGGCTCTGCCTCGATCAGCTGCGGGTGCGCGGCCGGCACGGAGAAATTCCCCTGTCTGCCGAAAACGTCCCAGGCACGCAGCTCGGTGCCGACGAAGACTTTCTGAAGCGCGAGCAGGTTTCGCGTGCACTACTCGTGGTGCTCGGCGAATTGTCCCCCAAACAGCGTGTGGCCTACGTCTTGCATGACCTGTTTTCCATACCGTTCGAGGACATCGCCGCAGCGCTTGATACCACTGCCGTCTCTGCCAAGAAGCTCGCCAGCCGAGCGCGACTGCGCCTCGATGCCGCGGACTCGGTGCAGGCCAGCGACGTTCCGAACCAATGGGCGATCGTCGATGCCTTCCTGTCGGCGGCTCGCGGCGGCGACATCGATCACCTGATCACGCTGATGGCGCCCGATGTGGTCCGCACGGTCGACCACTCACTGATCCCCAGCGACGCATCGACACTCGTGCAGGGTGCCCGAGCCGTCGCCGAGGAAACGCGCGCCTTTGTCGACCGCATCGCGGTGGCGACAACGCTTTTCGTCGATGGCAGGCCGGGTGCCGTCATCGCGCCGGGCGGCCACCCCTTCGCCATCATCCGAATGGACATCCGCGACGGACTGATCACCCGTATCGATATCGCGCCCTATGCGCGCAACAGCGTCGAACTATCGATCTAATCTGGAATAGATCCAAATTAGATCAGGTTGCACCTGACATGCCGAACACAACCCGTACTCCCGAATCCGACGTCACTAATTTCCAGGCCTCCGCCGCACTGAGCGCGAGTCTGCAACAGGTCCTGGTCGACCTGATCGAACTGCATCTGCAGGGTAAGCAAGCGCACTGGAATGTCGTGGGCAGCAATTTTCGCGATCTGCACCTGCAGCTCGACGAATTGGTCGACTTCGCACGCGAATCGAGCGACACCGTCGCCGAGCGCATGCGCGCGCTCGATGCGCTGCCCGACGGCCGATCCGACACCGTCGCGGCGAGCACAACACTGCCGGAGTTCCCGCCCTATGAACGCAGCACCGGCGATGTCGTCGACCTAATCACCACCCGCATCTATGCCACGGTGAAGACGCTGCGCGCGGTGCACGACGCGGTGGATGACGAGGACCCCACCACCGCCGACATCCTGCACCAGCTCATCGACGGCTTGGAGAAGCTGGCCTGGTTGATCAAGTCCGAGAACCGGAAGGTGTAGCCGACTGAGCGATGATGGACCGATGCATGCAGTGAAGCGCTTCGCAACGATCATCGGTCTACTGACCGCGGTACTGGTCCTTGGCCCCAACGCCGGACTCGCGCACGCGGCCGATGCGTCGCCCGCCGGAGATGTGTTGTCCCTCGGTGACCCGGCTGCCCCCGGGCAGATCGATCTCTACCTGGACCCGCTGTGCCCTTACAGCGGGAAGATGGTTCAGAGTCAGGGCGAGGAGATCGGGCGGCGCATCGAGTCCGGCAAGCTGCACATCAACCTCAGATTCGTGGACTTCCTCGATAAGTACTCTGCCAGCGGCACATACGACAGCCGTGCGATCTATGCCAGCTTCGTGGTCGCCGATCAGTCGCGGTCAAGCGACATCACCTGGCGCTTCATCCGAGAGTTCTACGCCAAGGACCAGCAGCCCGAGGAGGAAGGTGACACGGACCTGAGCAACGACCAGCTGGCGGAGCTGGCTGCCCGAGTCAACGCGCCCCAGAGCGCACAGGATCTGATCAGGGTCGGGCTGCCGGTCCCCTTTGATGCCCGCGCCATCGCGGCGAACAATCTGCCGCTGCTGCGCGCATTCCCCAAATCCGGTGTGCCCATGGTTGTCATCGACAACCAGCCTGTTGATGGAGAGTCCGCTTGGCTGAATCGAATCCCGCGGTAGCGGCGCCGCTCTACGAAATACTGGTGAGGTGGCAGTGAACTCGAAGGTTTCACGCTCATGGCTTCTGGTCAATCCTTCCCGGGAGCCCGACCTCGGTGCTGCGGTCGCATCCACACATGCCGACGAGGTGATCCTGGACCTGGAAGATGCCGTCGCGCCGAATGAGAAAGAGTCGGCACGCGCACGCGTGCTGGAGTATCTCAAATCAGGCGGACACGCCTGGGTGCGCGTCAACGATGCTTCCAGTGATTTCTGGTCGGCCGACTGCCGAACCCTCGCGGAGGCCCAGGGCCTCAAGGGTGTGGTGCTGGCCAAGACCGAGGGTGGCAATCACATGTGGGACACCGCCAACCGCCTCGGTGGCGAAACTCCTGTGATCGCTCTGATTGAGACCGCGCGGGGTCTGTCCCGCGTACACGACATCGCGGCGGCTCGACCCTGCTTTCGTATCGCCTTCGGCGTCAATGACTACACGCTCGATATAGGTGTCGATCCAGACCCACTGGCCCTGGCGTACAGCAGATCTCAGCTTGTGGTGGCCTCGCGCGCCGCACACATTCCGGGACCGATCGACGGACCAACGCGCGACCCGGCCCAGCTGGCCGAGGGAGTCGCGCTGACTCGCCGCATGGGTATGACAGGAAAGCTGGCGCTGCACTCATCCGATGCCGACACCATCAACAGGGGTTTGAGCCCCTCCGATGACGACGTTTTGTGGGCTCAGGACTTCGTGGAGCAG
The DNA here is from genome assembly GCF_001632805.1 of Mycobacteroides chelonae CCUG 47445. Classification (NCBI taxonomy): domain Bacteria; kingdom Bacillati; phylum Actinomycetota; class Actinomycetes; order Mycobacteriales; family Mycobacteriaceae; genus Mycobacteroides; species Mycobacteroides chelonae. Next base: position 4,877,087 of record NZ_CP007220.1, read on the forward strand.
TTCAACAGCCACGGGGGAAAGCCACAGGACGGCAGCGACCTGCCCCGGCTGAATCGCGCCCGGATCATTCTGGAGCGCGCACGGATGCTGGGCCTGATCACGCCGTAGCGGTCAACCGCGACAACGCCGCCACGGTGAGCGTCTCGACCCCGGTGCTCAGCGTCGGTTCCAGCACTGGGGCGAACTCCGGAGAATGGTTGGACGGCACCGGCTTTCCGGCCGCCGCGGCATCCTCGAAACGCTGTTGTTCGTACCCGCCCCAGAACCAGAACGCCGTGGGGACACCGGCCGCGGTACCGAAAGATCCGACATCCTCACTGCCTGCCAACGGATTCGGAGACTCAATCACCCGTTCGGCACCGAAGTGCTCACGGAACACGGCGGCAATCGCCTGCATCGCCGCGTTGTCGACGACGGTGATCGGGAAGGTGTGCATCGACGTCACCGCCGGTTCCTTGTCGGCACCCGAAGCCGCCGACTCAGCCTGAGCGATCCGCGTAATGGACGCCAGCGTCTTGCGCCGCACCTCCTCATTGAAGGTGCGGACGTTGATACCGAGTTCGGCGTCATCGGGGATGATGTTGTCCTTCGCCCCCGCATGTAGGTAGCCGACGGTGACCACGGCGGGTTCGAACGGGGACAGCTCGCGCGAGACGATGGTCTGCAGACGCTGCACCACATTCGAGGCCATCACCACCGGATCGATGGTCGATTCCGGTTGCGAGCCATGGCCGCCCCGCCCGAACAGTTGCATCTTGAGCGAATCCGAGGCGGCCAGCGCCGTGCCCGTCTTGTACGCGATCATCCCGGCAGGCAACGGACCGACGTGTTGACCGAGAACGACCTCAGGCTTGGGGAACCGATCCAGGATGCCGTCGGCGATCATCGCCTTCGCACCCCCGCCCACCTCCTCGGCGGGTTGGAAAACCGCGACCACCGTTCCCGACCACGCGGTCTTAAGTTCATTCAGCAGCCGAAGGGCGCCTACCAGCGCGGTGACGTGCATATCGTGCCCGCACGCGTGCATGACGGGAACATCCCTGCCGTCCGGGTTGGTGGCGCGAACCGTGCTCGCGTAGGGAAGGCCGGTCTGCTCCTGTACCGGAAGTGCGTCGAAGTCGGCCCGCAGCCACACCACCGGACCGGATCCGTTGCGCAACACGGCCACAACTCCGGTCCCCCCGACGCCCGATGTCACCTCCAGCCCGAGTGGCGCAATCGCCTCCTGGATCTTGGCCGCGGTCCGGCGTTCCTGGAACGAGAGTTCCGGATGCTGGTGCAGGTCGCGGTAGAAGTCGGCTAAGTCCCCCAAAGTGTCCGCCCAGTTGTCGGGCAGCGTGATCGTCATCCGGGCTCTCCCACTGTTTATGTTGCTACGTCTTAGACCGACCATACGGCGGTCGTGAGGACCTACCCTCGGACATGTGAGCCAGTCCACCGTTACCGAACTGTCCGTCGACACCATTGTCGTCGGAGGCGGGATGTCGGGCGCGTCGATTGCCTACGAGTTGGCCGAAAATCACACCGTCGCACTGCTGGAACGCGAATCGACCCTCGCGTTTCACACCACCGGAAGATCTGCGGCCACCTTCATCGAGAACTACGGAAATCCCGTCATCCGGATGTTGACGGCGGCAAGCCGCGACTTCTTCACCGACCCCCGCGAGGGCTTCGATGCCCCGCTCGCCACATCGTTGCCGCTGCTGATCATCGCCGATGACGCGCATGCGGAGACGCTGCGCGAACTACATGGCCTGGCCTTGCTCCAGGGCTGTCATACGGAGCTGGTCGACGGCGCGGCGGCCGAGGAGATCAACCCGTACCTGCGCCCCGGACACACGCGATTAGCGACGATCGATCCGACTCCCATGGAGCTGGACGTCCACGGGCTGCACCAGGGCTATGTGCGCGGGCTGCGCCGCCGCGGCGGAAGCATCGTCAAGTCGGCGCCCATCGTGAGCAGCACCCGCCATCGGGGCAGGTGGGTTCTGCGGGACTCGGCCGGACGACAATTTGAAGCGGCAACCGTCGTGAACGCCGCCGGCGCCTGGTGCGATGAACTCGCGCAGGCCATGGGCGCGCAGCCGGTGGGGATCATGCCGCTTCGACGTACCGCATTCATGGTGTCCGCGCCACAGGACAGGTCTGCCGGCTCGATTCCTATGACACTGGACACCTCAGACACCTTCTATTTCAAACCCGACGGCGCCCAATTCCTGTGTTCGCCCGCCGACGAGACGCTTCAGTCACCCGGAGACCCTCGACCGGACGAGCTGGAGATGGCGCGGGCGATCGGGATGATCAACGAGGCCACCACCCTCGGTATCCGGACCGTGAATTCCGCATGGGCGGGGTTGCGGTCCTTCACCCCCGATCGCACGCCGGTTGTCGGGGAAGACCCGGATATCGAGGGTTTCTTCTGGTACGCCGCCCAAGGTGGTTATGGCATCCAGATGGCCCCGGCGCTCGCGCGGATTGGGGCCGCACTGGCCGCACAGTGCCCGGTTCCAGAAGATCTGGCCGCTCGCGGACTGGACGCCGCAATGCTGTCGCCCGATCGCGAGTCGCTGCGCGCCAGCCGCTAGTAGCCGTCCCGCAGACCCGGACCGCGCCGAGCGAATCCTGTTATCGTCGGCGTCGATGGTGAACATGGATCGGCGCCGAATGATGGCGTTCTCAGGGCTTGGCATGTTGGCAGCAGCGGCTTCTATGCCGCAGGCGTGGGCGCGACCGGCACCACAAAACCCGCCCAACCGGCCGCCGGCGGCACCCCCCACCGGCAAGTACGTCTTCGTCGATGAGTTCGACGGCCCGGCCGGGTCTGCGCCCGACGGGTCCAAGTGGGCTGTATCGAAGGCTCGCGAGTCCATGAAGGACCCGACGTTTTGGGAGCTCCCCGAGAACGTCGGTCAGTACCGCGACGATCGCAAGAATGTCTACCTCGACGGCAACTCGAATCTGGTCATCAAGGCCGCCAAGGAAGGCAACACGTACTACGGCGGCAAGATCTACAGCACCACCGAACTTGGTATCGGCTACACCTGGGAAGCGCGCATCAAGTTCAACTGCCTGACCCCGGGCGCGTGGCCCGCGTTCTGGCTCGGCAGCGACCAGGACGGTGAGATCGACATCGTCGAGTGGTACGGCAACGGCAGCTGGCCAGCCGCAACTACGGTGCACGCCAAGGCAAACGGCTCGGAATGGAAGACCCACAACCTGACCCTGGACAGCGGCTGGCACACCTGGCGCACCCAGTGGGACGACAAGGGGATTCGTTTCTGGCGGGACTACACCGACGGGGCGGCGCCGTACTTCGATGTCCCGGCCAACTCCCTGGCGGACTGGCCGTTCAACAATCCCGGGCACAAGGCTTTCGCGGTGCTGAACCTGGCCGTGGCCGGATCCGGCGGTGGCGATCCGCGCGGCGGCACCTACCCGGCGGATATGCTCGTCGACTGGATCAGGGTCTGGTAGCTCAGCTGCCAATCTCGCCTCATCATCGGCGCTCATCGTGCGAGCGGCGTCGTTGCCACGGATACTCGATCCATGGCTGAGGTTACGGATCTTGCACCGATAGGCGCCGTCACCCGGACACAGGTGGGCCGGGAGGCCACCGAGCCGATGCGCGAAGACATCCGGCTGCTGGGCACCATCTTGGGTCTTACGGTGCGTGAGCAGTGCGGCGACGAAGTCTTCGAGCTCGTGGAGCGGGCGCGAGTGGAGTCATTCCGCGTGCGCCGATCAGAGATCGATCGCGCCGAACTGGCGCAGCTGTTCGACGGCGTCGATATCCATCGAGCCATCCCCGTCATTCGGGCTTTCACCCATTTCGCGCTGCTGGCCAATGTGGCCGAGGATATCCATCGAGAGCGTCGGCGGGCCGTGCACGTCGCCGCGGGCGCACCACCGCAGGACAGTAGTCTCGCCGCCACGTATCTCAAACTCGATGCCGCACAACTTTCTTCCGATCGCGTTGCGCACGCCCTCACCGGCGCGCTGGTGTCGCCGGTCATTACCGCTCACCCGACGGAGACCCGCCGACGCACCGTGTTCGACACCCAACATCGCATCACCGAACTCATGCGGCTACGCATGCAGGGACTGTCGCAGACCGAATCCGGCCGGAATATCGAGCACGAACTTCAGCGACACATTCTCACACTGTGGCAGACGGCATTGATCCGGTTGTCCCGGTTGAAGATTCAAGACGAAATCGCCGTGGGGCTGCGCTACTACCAGGCCTCGTTCTTCGAGGTGATACCTGAGATCAATGCCGAGATCCGAACGGCGTTACGCCGCCGGTGGCCGGACGCCGAATTGCTCAGCGAACCGATTCTGCGACCCGGCTCGTGGATCGGTGGCGACCGGGACGGGAATCCGAACGTCACCGCCGAGGTAGTGCATCTTGCGACAAGTAGTGCCGCACAGACGGCGATCGCCTACTACTTCGAACAATTGGTGGCGCTGGAACAGGAGCTCTCCCTATCGGTCCGTCTGGTCACGGTTTCTGCCGATCTACTCGCATTGGCCGAGCAGGGCCGCGAAACCGACCGGGCAGACGAGCCCTACCGTCGTGCACTACGCGTCATCCACGCGCGCCTTACCGCGACGGCCGCGAACATCCTTGACCAGCTGCCGGAGCACGGCCTGGATCTAGACCTGATTCCGTACCGCACACCGGACGAGCTACTGCGAGATCTCGATATCGTGGACGCTTCGTTGCGCGCACACGGCAGCGTGGTGTTGGCGGATGATCGACTGCGCGCGCTACGAGAATCCATTCATGTCTTCGGTTTTCATCTCAGTGGGCTGGACATGCGGCAGAACTCAGATGTCCACGAAGAGGTAGTTTCCGAGTTACTTGCCTGGGCCGGTGTGCATTCGGACTACCGATCGCTCTCGGAGCAGCAGCGTATCGAGGTACTTGTCACCGAGCTACGTACCCGCCGCCCCTTGATCGGCGAGGGTGCCGAGCTCTCCGAGCTTGCCCGCAAGGAACTCGATATCGTCGCCGCTGCTGCGCGGGCGGTTCAGACATACGGCCCCAGGGCGGTTCCCAACTACATCATCTCGATGTGCCAATCGGTTTCAGACATGCTGGAAGCGGCGATTCTCCTGAAAGAAGCAGGATTGCTTGACGCTTCACGGCCACGACCATTCTGTCCGGTGGGCATCGTGCCGCTGTTCGAGACGATTGACGACCTGCAACGTGGTTCCGCCATTCTCGAAGCAGCCCTGGAACTTCCGCTCTACCGGGCCCTGGTGGCAGCTCGAGGCGAAAGCCAGGAAGTGATGCTCGGATACTCGGACTCCAACAAGGATGGCGGCTATCTGGCTGCCAACTGGGCGCTGTACCGCGCCGAACTGGACCTGGTGGAATCGGCCCGCAGGAATGGGATTCGCTTGCGGCTCTTCCATGGCCGCGGTGGCACCGTAGGACGCGGTGGCGGTCCGAGTTACGACGCTATTCTGGCCCAACCCCCCGGGGCGGTGTCCGGGTCGCTTCGTATCACCGAGCAGGGCGAGGTGATCGCCGCCAAGTACGCCGAACCGCGTGCGGCCCATCGCAACCTCGAGACGCTGTTGGCGGCAACGCTGGAGTCGACACTGCTCGACGTCGAGGGATTGGGAGAGGCGGCGGGCGCAGCCTACGAAATACTCGATGATCTTGCCGCACGCGCCCAACGCACCTACCGCGAACTGGTGCATGAAACACCAGGCTTTGTCGAGTATTTCAAGGCGTCGACACCGGTCAACGAGATCGGCGCGCTCAATATCGGCAGTCGGCCAACCTCCCGGAAGCCCACCACATCGATAGCCGACCTGCGCGCCATCCCATGGGTTTTGGCCTGGAGCCAGTCTCGGGTGATGCTGCCCGGCTGGTACGGCACGGGCGCCGCGATCGAGCAGTGGATCGCCGAAGGCGACGGACGACTTGAGGTGCTGCAACAGCTCTATCGCCGATGGCCGTTCTTTCAGACGGTTCTGTCAAACATGGCCCAGGTACTGGCCAAGTCAGACATGGGATTAGCTTCTCGCTATGCCGAACTCGTCGACGACGAAACCTTGCGGCACCGGGTGTTCGACAAGATCGTGGCCGAGCACGACAGAACCATTGCCATGCATCAATTGATCACCGGGCATGAGGATCTGCTTGCCGACAACCCGGCGCTGGCACGTTCGGTGTTCAACCGCTTTCCGTACCTGGAGCCCCTTAACCACCTACAGGTGGAACTGCTGCGCCGGTACCGGTCCGGTGATCAGGATGAGCTGGTGCAGCGCGGCATACTGCTCACGATGAGCGGTCTGGCCACCGCGCTACGGAACAGTGGCTGAGATATCAAGCACCGGAACGTGACTCCCACATGTTGCGCCATTGCGCTTCCTCTTCTTGTTTGTCACGATGCTGACCGGCGGAGGGCTCGGTAAGGGTGATCTCCGGATGCGGCAGTGTGAAGAAGTCGCCTTTACCCTGCGCCGCACGATGCTGCCCGGTATCGAGGTAGCAGTACCCCAGTCCCGAAAGTGATGCGGTCCGGTCGGACCTCTCAAGGTAGTGCAGCACGTTTTGGGCAGCCGCTTTTGCCCCGTTCTTGGCGAAGATGGCAGCCTTCGGCAGTGGCCTGCCGGAGGGGGATGTCACCGATACGGTGTCACCGATAGCCCAAATGCCCTCATAGGGCGTTTGCATGGTCTGCGCATCGACCCCGATCCATTCTGGCCCGTCGATGGTCACGGATGGCTCGTGCGGCGGTACGAACACCAACAGGTCGAAACTCACCGTGGTGCCGTCTGCGAACACGACAACCTTCTTGTCCGGATCGACGCGTTCTGTGGTGTGTTCACCGTGGAAGGTGATGTCGTTGTCCCTGAGTAGCTGCACCAGCTGCGGTCCCGCGTAGGGGCCCGCCGAGGGCATCGGATGCTTCTCCGGGGTGTACACGCTGATGTCGACATCCGATCGCATGTTCTTGTCGTTCAAGAAATCCGAGGCCAGCAGGGCACCCTCATAGGGTGCCACCGGACAACGGTAAGGCTGTGAAGTCACCAGGAAGACGATCTTGCTCCCCGAGAAACCTTCCATCGCGCGCCGGGCATCACCGGCCGCGTCGACGCCGTAGTAGTGCACCGCCTCACCTCGTGCCGCTGCTTCGCTCAGGCCCGGAATCTTGTCGAGGGCGTTGCGCGCACCGGTGGCGATGATGAGCGCGTCAAAGTCCAGAGCCGATGCGTCGGAGAGGGTTACGGTGCGGCCAATGGGATCGATGCCGATGACGGAGCCGGTGACCGTGGTGATCCCCGACAGCGCCGCGGAGCTGGGCCGTATTGGCACACTTGCGGTGTCGCGCCAGCCCCTCATGACCCACGGCAAGGTAAATCCCAGAAAGTGCGCGAAGTCTTCGTCCACGATCGTGATGTCGAGGTCACCCAGTGGTACCTGCGACTGACGGAATTCGTTGATCACGCTCAGACCGCCGATTCCGGCACCCAGGATGACAACCTTCTTCTTCATGTTCTGCGATCCCTCTTCCTGAACTGGCCCCTATGCGGGCACTTTGTTTTCACGGACATAAGACGTGGCGACCACATGACCGGACCTAATGCGCCGGGCGCGGACGTTGCAGCTGGGTGAACTCCGGCACACCTGCCAGCACGGTGACCGCGTCAAAAAGCGCACGCGCGTTGCCGTGCGCCGGCAACGCCGTCAACACGGGGCCGAAGAACGTGCGGTCGTTGACCTGCAACAGCGGGCTGCCCCCAACATCTCCCAGCGCCTGCTGCCCAGCCTCATGAGAGGAACGGACCAGTGCATCGAGGGAGCTGTCCGATAGCGATTCACGAGACACCTGGTGGGGTACGACCGCTGCCAGTACCCGATCTACCAGATCTGCGCCGACCGGCATCGACTCGTCGAAATACAGTTCACCAAAGCTGAAGTACGCGGTGCGTAGGCCTCGCTGGCCCAATTGACGATAAACGTCGGCCATCAGTCGACCCACCTGTCGCGAGTCATCCATGCGTGCCTGTTGTGCGGGCGGGAGCTCCCTGCCCTCATTCAAGACGGCCAGGTTCATCAGCTGCCAATCGATCGACAAGCCTGACTGGCCCGCGACTGTGTCCAGCCATCGAGCGGTATTCCAGGAGAACGGGCACACCGGGTCGAGCCACACCCTCACGTCGAACGTGTCGGCTTGTGCAGAACCACTGTCTGTGGACATCCGGCGTCTCCCATCACAGCTCGCGAGCTCGTTCTGATTCCGTTTATACCATACCCCCTACGGTATCTCAGCCGAGATGAGATGTCGTCCATATACCGTAGGGGGTATGGTATTTGTAGAGTCGACACGGGCGAGAGGGGCGCATGTCGGCGCCGAAAACATTTGATCTACAACAGAAAGGTGGCCGGAAGGTGCGCACAGCGATAGTTGCCGCGATGAAGCGCGCGTGGGTCGCGACGGTTGTCGCATGTGCAATCGGTATCGGCGCAATCGCCGTGAATCACCTGCGCGGAGCGTTCGGCTCCGAACCCATATTCTCGGCCACCGGCAGCAGCGCACGGCCGCTCGCGCCGTCCGCGATCAAGCACGTGCGATACGAGATCTACGGCCCCAGCGATACCGCAGGTGCGGTGAACTATCTCGACAAGAACGCTCAAGCACAGTCCGCCGATTTCGCCACTTTGCCCTGGACCTACACAATCGAAACCACCGTCCCTGCGGTTATTGCCAGTGTGGTGGCGCAAGGCAATAGCGCCGCGATTGGGTGCCGAATCATCGTGAACGGCCGAATCGAAGACGATCAATCTGCCGACGGGCACCACGCCCAGATCTCCTGTCTGGTGAAAGCCGCATGAACGCCCCTGCTCAAGAACGTCCTGCCTTCATGCGATTTGTCCGCAGATTCGCCATCCCCATTGTGCTGGCCTGGCTACTACTGACCGTGGCGGTGAACCTGCTTGTGCCACCCATCGAGTCGGTGGCAAGAGATCATGCGGTGACGATGTCGCCGCATGACGCGCCGGCGATGATGGCGGCTAAGCACATCGGCGAGAAGTACCAGGAATCTGACTCCGACAGTATCGCCATGATCGTGCTGGAGAGCGACAATCCGCTCGGCGAATCGGCACACCACTACTACGACAACCTGGTACGCGCACTGCGGGCAGACACCGGCCACGTTCAGCACGTTCAGGACGTGTGGGGCGACCCGCTGACGGCTTCCGGTGTTCAGAGCCGGGACGGTCACGCCGCTTATGTACAGCTCAATCTGGCTGGCGACCAGGGCAGCACCCTCGGCAACAAGTCTGTGACAGCGGTCCGCACCATCGTGGACAACTCCGCCCCACCGCAGGGCCTCAAGGTATACGTCACCGGCCCGGCTGCGCTGACCACCGACATGAATGAGGCCGCCGACAAAAGCATGCTGATCATGATGGGAGTGACCGGCGCGGTCATCATGATCATGCTCCTCATCACGTACCGCTCCGTCAGCACGATGCTGCTGGTTCTGGTCATGGTCGGCTTCGAGATGGGCACCGCCAGAGGTGTTGTCGCGATTCTCGGTAACTACGACCTCCTGGGATTCTCGACATTCGTGGTGGCCATGTTGTCCTCGTTGGCGATCGCCGCGGGAACCGACTACGCCATCTTTCTCATCGGCCGCTATCAGGAGGCGCGCCAGGCCGGACAGGATCAAGAAGCCGCGTACTACACCATGTTCCGGGGAACCTTCCACATCATCCTGGGATCTGGTCTGACCATCGCCGGCGCAACACTGTGTTTGCATCTCGCGCGACTGTCGTATTTCAAAGCCCTCGGCATCCCCTCTGCGCTGGGGCTGCTCGTGGTTGTCGCAGGCGCCCTCACCGCAGCGCCCGCCGTCATCGTCCTCGCAACCAGGTTCGGGCTGCTGGAACCCAAGCGGGCTGTGAAAGTTCGGCGGTGGCGGCGTATCGGCACCGCCACTGTGCGCTGGCCCGGCGCGGTGCTCGCCGCCTCACTGGGCATAGCGATCATCGGTATAGCGATCATGCCAACCATGAAGGTCAGCTACAACGACCGGTTCTACATACCGGCCGACCTGCCTTCGAACGTCGGTTACGCTGCCGCCGAACGCCATTTCACGGCCGCCACAATGAATCCCGACATTCTGATGGTCGAGAGCGATCACGACATGCGCAACTCCGGCGACATGATCATTCTCGACAAGATCGCCAAGGACGTGTTCCGCTCGCCGGGAATCGCAATGGTACAAAGCATCACCCGCCCCTTGGGCGGGCCGATCGAGCACACCTCCATTCCCTTCCAGATCAGCGCCCAGTCGATTCCCATCCAGCAGAATCTTCAATTCATGGGGGACCGCGCAGCCGACATGCTCACCATGAGTGAGGATCTCGGCTCCATGATCAGCTCCATGGAACGCATGCAATCCCTGCTGAGCCAGATGAGCGGCACGACTCACCGCATGAGCACGGACATGACAGATGCGACGGCGACGCTCAACGAAATTCGGGACCATCTGGCCGATTTCGACGACGTGATACGACCACTGCGCAACTATTTTTACTGGGATCAGCACTGTTTCGATATCCCGGCATGCTCTGCCGTACGTTCGGTGTTCGACGCCATCGACGGCGTCGACACGTTCAGCGACACGATGCGCACACTGACCGCAGACGTCGGCAATATCGACGCAATCATTCCCCAAATGGCGGCCCAATTCCCGCCGATCATCGCCGTGGCCAAGTCCATGCGCGGGAGCCTGCTGACCATGCACAGCAGCTTCTCGAACCTGGTGACACAGATGACACAGATGACCGACACCGCCAGCGCAATGGGACAGGCCTTCGACGCCTCCCGGAGCGGGGATTACTTCTATCTACCGCCAGAAGCATTCCAGAATGCCTACTTTCAGCGCGGACTGAAGCTGTTCCTGTCCCCCGACGGCAAAGCCGCACGCTTCATCATCACCCACGACAAGGACCCGGCCACCCCCGCCGGAATCTCCTCGGTCATCTCCGAGTTGGAGGCCGCCCATCAAGCCGTCAAGGGAACCGCCCTGACCGATGCCGAGTTCTACCTCACCGGCACCGCCGCGATCTACCGCGACATCCAATCCGGCTCTCACTATGACCTGTTGATCGTCGGAATCGCCGCTGTGACACTGATTTTCGCCGTGATGATGATCATCACGCGGGCGCTGATCGCCTCACTGGCCATCGTCGGCACCGTACTGCTGTCCCTCGGCGCCGCATTCGGACTCTCGGTGCTGGTGTGGCAACACATTTTTGGTCTCGAGCTCAACTGGATCGCTCCGGTCTTCGGACTGATCATCCTGCTGGCTGTCGGCTCCGACTACAACTTGCTGCTCGTATCCCGATTCCAGGAAGAGATCGGTGCGGGACTCAAGACCGGGATCATCCGTTCAATGGGAGAGACCGGCGGAGTCGTCACGTCCGCGGGGCTGGTATTCGCGTTCACCATGATGTCCATGGCTGCAAGCGATCTGAGCTCGATCGGCCAGGCCGGAAGCACCATCGGTCTGGGCCTACTATTCGACACACTCATCGTGCGCTCACTGATGACCCCGTCCATAGCCGGGTTGCTCGGCCCATGGTTCTGGTGGCCGCTGAGAATACGCACGAACCCTATACCCAGGAGGGTATACTGCTAGTAGCTAGGCGCCCCCGAAAGGTAGAAACATGATCGACGATCAAGACAGCATCACCGCGATCCTCAGCAGACTGCGCCGGGCACAGGGTCAGCTCAACGGCGTCATCAACATGATCGAGAACGGACGCGACTGCAAAGACGTCGTGACTCAGCTGGCTGCCGTATCACGCGCCCTCGACCGCGCCGGCTTCAAGATCGTCGCCACCGGGCTGCGGGAATGCATCACCGCCGATCGCAACGGAGACACCGCGCCCATGACCGAGGCCGAGCTCGAGAAACTGTTTCTCGCCCTGGCGTGAGCGCGGTGACCCGCGCCTGCCTTTCGCGGCTCAGAGATCGTCCGAGAAATCGGCGGTGAACCAGCGGTCCGGACGGATCGTGAACAGCACGTTGTCTCCACCGTCGTAGCTACGCACAAACTCGCGGCCGCCCTCCTCGCCGAGGTATCGGATGGCGATTTCCACCCGCGCCGCCTCCGGGGCCGGCTGAGCAGTTTCCACGACACTGCCTTCGACGATCACGTACTGATACGGCAGCTCTTCGTGCTGGACGGTCAGCGTCACTGCCCCGGCCTGCTCAATCAGCCGCGCCTTGCGATTTCCCGCACTCGTACTGATACGGATGTTTCCACCGGGGACGTAGTCGTACCAGATCGGTACGCTGGCCGGCGGACGTCCCTTATCTGCCGCAACCGACAGCACAGCGATGTGCTTGGCCGCGAGAAAATCCTGACGCTCTACTTCACTGAACTGACGTGGCATGTTGCGTCAAACCCCGCGATCTGTCGGGCTTATTCCCATACCTGGATTCATCTGGATTCGATCCCCCGAAGCACATTGGCGAGCAAGGCATCCACGAAGTCAGCCGTGAGCGGCTGATCCGGTACCAGCAGCCGGTGGTAGCAAGCGCCCCACAGTTGGTCCACGACGACTTCCGGATCCGCATTCGCATCGAGCTGGCCGCGCTCCTGCGCGCGACGTAACGCCGCCACCGCAAGTGCGCGCCGCGGACCCGAATACCGTTGCAGAAAGGCCGCTTTGAGGTCGGGATCGAGCTGGGCCTGACCAATAAGCTCTCCGATGATTCCGCCCCCGACCGTGTCGCGGATGACGCCGAGGAAAGCGCGTAGCTGAGCGCGGAGGTCGCGCTCGATCTCCCCGGTATCGGGAAACCCCAATTCCGGTCCAACCTTTCGGAAGTAGCCATCAAGCGCGAGGGCGCCCTTCGACGGCCACCACTTGTAGATCGTCATCTTGCTCGCACCAGAAAGAGCGGCGACCTTCTCGATGGTGAATCCGCTCATGCCGTCGGCGAAGAGCAACTCGCCCGCCGCCTGCAGCACTTCCTCGCGCACCTCGTCGGCCGGGCGCCGCCCTCGTCGCGGCTGCCTCACCGCGTCCCGTTCCGCCTGGGCCACCATCGCCTCCGTCCCCTTGCCAACTATGTGTACGTACCGTACATTATTGATATGTACGGTACGTACACATAATCGATCGGAGGTCACACATGAAGATCACGGGCAACACGGTGTTCATCCCCGGAGCCACCAGCGGGATCGGCCTGGAACTGGCCATAGCCTTGCAGGCCAAAGGAAACACTGTGATCGTCGGCGGCCGCCGCACCGAGCTGCTTGAGCGAATCTCCGCCGAGCACCCCGGCATCTCGGCAGTGCAGATCGACATTTCCGATCCAGCGAGCATCCACACCGCCGCCCAGCAGGTACTCACCGATCATCCCGACGTGAATGTCCTCATCGCGATGGCGGGGATCATGCGCGTCGAGGACTGGCACCACCCTGAGTCTTTCCTGCAGTCGGCCGAGGAGATCATCACCACGAATGTGCTCGGCCCGATTCGGTTGATCGCAAACTTCGTCGAGCACCTCCAGGCCCAACCGGAAGCCACCATCATCACGGTGTCGTCCGGATTGGCCTTCGCACCGCTGAAGGTCACGCCCAGCTACAACGCGTCCAAGGCTGCCATCCACATGCTCAGTGAGACGCTCCGGCTGCAGCTCGCGGATACCACCGTGACGATCAAGGAACTCCAGCCACCCGCGGTGCGCACAGACCTCATGCCGGGACAGCAAGAGAGCGACTTCGCAATGCCCCTGAAGGACTTCGTCGACGAGGTGATCACTCTGCTGGAGACGCAGCCCGATGCCAACGAGATCCAGGTAGAGCGGGTGAAGTTCCTGCGCTACGGCGAGGCACGCGGTGACTACGACCACGTCGTCGCGACGCTCAACGCCTCCGATCCCCACGCTCGCCAGTAACGGGTGTCGCACACCTCACCTGGATACCTCGCTTCGCTCTTGCCAAGATTGAGTGGATGACTGACGAGGCGAGCACCGGCGCACCCGGCACCAAGATCGCGCTGGCGCTAGGCGCGGGCGGGGCCCGGGGTTACGCGCATATCGGCGTGATCCAGGAACTGCGCGAGCGCGGCTTCGAGATCTCCGGGATCTCGGGGTCGTCGATGGGGGCGCTGGTCGGCGGGCTGGAAGCAGCCGGTGCGCTCGACGGATTCACCTCGTGGGCAACCTCGTTAACGCAGCGCGCGGTATTGCGGCTGTTGGATCCGACCTGGACCAGCCCCGGCTTCTTCCGTGCCGAGAAGATTCTGGACGTGGTGCGCGAACTACTCGGCGACGTCGCGATCGAAGACCTGCCGATCCCGTTCACCGCGGTCGCGACCGACTTGATCGCCGGTAAATCGGTCTGGCTACAGCGCGGCTCATTGGCTTCGGCCATTCGCGCGTCCATCGCGATTCCCGGAATGATCTCTCCGCATGTACTCGACGGCAGAGTGCTGGCCGACGGCGGTGTTCTCGATCTGATGGCGGTAGCGCCGTTAGCCGGGGTGCACGCCGAGCTGCGAGTGGCGGTAAGCCTCAGCGGGGGCGAAGAAGTACGCGCCCCGGCTCCGCCGCTGGACCCCGAGCCTCGTGAGCCGCGCGTGACGACGGAATGGTTGAACCGGCTGCTGCGCAGCACCTCGGCGCTCTTCGAAACCGATGGCACCGAGGCCGCGGGCCAACCGGATCCCGCCGCGAAACTGACGAGCTTCGAGGTGATGAACCGCACCATCGAGGTCATGCAGTCCTCCCTTGCCCGCATGCAGCTCGCGGCACACCCGCCTGATGTTCTCATCGAGGTGCCGCGCAGTGTCAGTCGCAGTCTGGACTTTCATCGCGCTTCCGAGGTCATCGAGGTCGGGCGCCGTTGCGCCGCTGAGGCTCTCGATACATACGCGAACACGAACTAGTCGTCGCTGTCCCGTCCACCAGTCGAATGACTGATGGCCGACCATCGCGTCCCCCGCTAGCATCCAATGAAGAGTGTCAACCGTCCCTGACCGTCCAGCACGCCTCATCCCCTTGGAGGGCATCATGGCCCGCACAGTCTCGCAACTCATCGTCGATACCGTGAAAGCCGCTGGTGTTCAACGTATTTATGGCCTTCCCGGCGACTCGTTGAATGGCTTCACCGAAGCTCTGCGCCGCGACGGCACCGTGGAGTGGGTTCACGTGCGCCATGAGGAGGCGGCCGCATTCGCCGCAGGAGCCGAGGCCGCACTGACCGGCACCCTTGCGGTATGTGCCGCCAGCTGTGGTCCAGGCAATCTGCATCTCATCAACGGGCTCTTTGACGCGCACCGCAGCCGCGTTCCCGTCCTGGCAATCGCATCGCACATTCCCAGCGCCGAAATCGGCAGCGGCTACTTCCAGGAAACGCATCCACAGAATCTGTTCGCCGAATGCAGTGTGTACAGCGAGCTGGTGAGCAGCGTTGAACAGCTGCCCTACGTCTTGGACACCGCCATCCGCGCCGCGCTTGATCAGCGGGGTGTGGCCGTCCTGACGATTCCCGGAGACATTCTCAGCGCCAAAACCGATGTGACGCCGCCCTCGGCGCCTATCGTCGCGGGCATCGGGACCCGTCTGCCGGACCCCGAGTCCCTGGAGCGAGCGGTGCGCGTACTGAACGGGTCCAATGCGGTCACGATCCTTGCCGGGGCCGGCTGTGAAGGCGCCCATGCCGAGCTGCTGGCGGTTGCCCGCACACTGCAGGCCCCGATCGTGCACACGTTGCGTGGCAAGGAATTCGTCGAGTACGACAATCCGTTCGATGTCGGCATGACGGGCCTGTTGGGATTCCGTTCCGGATACGACGCACTCGAGGACACCGACGTGCTGCTGATGCTCGGGACGGATTTCCCATATCGACAGTTCTATCCACCGAAGGCCACTGTGATCCAGGTCGATATCCGCGGTGAACACATCGGCCGTCGTGTCCGGGTGGATGTTCCGCTCATCGGTTCGGTGAAAGACACCTTGCAACAGCTTAATTCGACACTTCTTCCGCATTCCGACAGCAAGCATCTGGAGCGCGCGAAGGAGAACTACACGCGTACGCGTGCCCAACTCGACCGGCTGGCGGTGGACGATCGCAATCAGACGCCCGTGCGGCCGGAACTGGTAGCGCGCAGGATCGACGAGCTGGCCGACGAAGACGCGGTGTTCATCGCCGATGTCGGCACACCCGTCATTTGGGCCGCGCGTTACCTGTCCATGAATGGCCGCCGGCGCCTACTCGGTTCGTTTAACCACGGCAGCATGGCGAATGCAGTACCTCAGGGAATCGGCGCCCAAGCGTCACAACGGGGTCGCCAAGTCGTCACGCTCTCCGGCGACGGCGGGCTCGCGATGATGTTGGGAGACCTCATCACACTGACCCAGTCGCAGCTGCCCATCAAGATGGTGGTGTTCAACAATGGTGCGCTGAGCTTCGTAGAGCTGGAAATGAAGGCCGCCGGAATCGTGAACTACGGCACAGCGCTGGACAACCCCGTATTTGCCGACCTCGCAAGGGCACTCGGGATTCACGGTGTCCGTGTGGACCGCCCGGACCAGCTCGACGCGGCGTTGTCGGATGCCTTCAGCCACGACGGACCGGCCCTCGTGGAAGTGCTCACCGCCCGACAAGAGCTCTCGATTCCACCGACCATCACCGCCGCGCAGGTGGCAGGCTTCTCCCTGTGGGCAACGAGAACCCTGCTGTCCGGCCGTGGCGACGAGCTCATCGACCTGGCCAAAACGAACCTGGGCGCTCGTCTGCGCCGTCGGTAGGTCTCACACCCCGCTGCCAGGCGGTCATGGCGCTACCATCGCAAACGCCATGACCGCTGTTCCTTCCCCTCCCTCGTTCGTCGGGCGCGACGACCTGCGCGAGGTAGTCAGGCGCGTCGCGACCACGACAGACAACCCGCCCAACGTGTTACTCCTGCTCGGAGAGGCCGGGATTGGTAAGTCTGCGCTACTGCTGGACGCCACTGCAGCCGCCGCGAACGCCGGAGTCCGGGTGCTCTTCGCCGCCGGGAGCCAGCCCGATCTGCTGCACGCCTACACGTCCCTGGCCGAACTCATCTGCCCTTTGAGCGAGCACGTCAACGCGCTGCCCAGGCTGCTGCGTGACACCCTTAGCGACATCCTCGGGATCAAGAGCACGCCCTCACCACCCAGTCCCGTCATCATCCGGCATGCGCTCCTTGCTCTACTGGAATCCGTAGCTCGTGAACGACCGCTCCTTCTCGCGCTCGACGACGTCGACCTACTCGACCGCGATTCACGTGAGGTACTGACCTCCGTGTCCCGCAGGCTCATCCACACTCCGGTATCGGTGATCATGACGGGCCGCCACCGAGATGGGCTGCCCGGCCTCGACTCGGTCATCACCGTGATCGACGTACCGGCTCTGAGCGACCGCGAAGCGAGTGATCTCCTCGAGACACAAGTGCCGCCCCCCGACCGTGGTGTACGCGGTGAGATCATTCGGTGGGCGGACGGAAATCCGCTGGCGCTGATTGAAGGCGCGCGCTTCTACGGTCTTTCCGGTGCCACGGTGTTCCGCGGAAACAACATGGCCGGATACCGCGGGGCGCATTCCATCTTCTCCATAGAGTTGTCGGCACTCGACGTAAGAACTCGAAAGCTGTTGTTGTACAGCGCATCTGGTTCGGGATACGAAACCGTGGACATCATCACCGACGTGGCCGGCTACGGTACCGACGTATCAGTCTGGAACGATGCCGAAAAGGCGGGGCTGCTGAGTATCACCCCGGATAGGTTGATCAAGTTCTGCCATCCACTGCTTCGGACTCTCGCCTATACCGATTCGACCCTGACCGAACAACGCGATGCCCATCTCGCCTTCGGGCACTCTCTGCTGCTCGACAATGCCTGCCGTGCATGGCATCTGGCCGAGGCAGCCACCGGGCCAGACGAGGCCATCGCATCCGCACTGGAACAGTCTGCGCAGCTGGCGCAGGAGCGCGGAGGCTATCTGGAGGTCGCACGTGCGCTGCAGCGTGCCGGAGAGCTGAGTCCACATGGTGACGACGGTGCGCGCCGGTACGCCCACGCAGCGGCGGCCGCGAACTTCGGCGGTGACACCTCCTGGGCAATCCTACTCTGCGACAAGGCTTCTCAGTTAACCAGTCAACCCAGTATCCTCGGTTACGCCTCCCTCACCCGAGCTTCCATCCGGCTGCAATCAGCGCAGGCAGCCGAGGCCTTCGAGCTGGTTCGCCGCTGCATGGAGGGACCCACGCCGCCGGAGGGTCGGCTGGCCCTCACCCTGGCTCATCTGGGCGCCTCGGCCTCGTACTACTCCGGGGATATCGCACATCGCGAGTCCCTCCAGAAATGGCTTCCCCGCCTCCCCTTCGACGACACCGAGCAGGAGGAGACGCAGACCGAATTCTTCACGTTCCCGGAGGGCGCCGCCGCCCTGCAGCGCACCTACATCGGCATGTACGCAGACACCGCCTCTGCAGGGCACGTCAGGCCGACATCCTTCGACCGGTGCTGGCTGACACCGCAGGCGCCAATCCTGGAACCCTTTCGGCATCTCGTCGTGGGCCTCATGGCCGCCTCCACCGACGACTCCGACCTTGCCGTTCGCCACCTCTCGGCGGCGGTGGAATCGCTCAAAGGCAGTAGCGGCATGCGGGGCTTCACTTATGCACTGGCACCCCTTGCCTGGGCCCTTCTGGACACGGGCCGCTGGAATCAACTCGGTGAACTCCTTGCCGCCACCACGGACCTGTACGAGCTCCACGATCTCGCACTGCTGCACAGCGAAACCGCCGTGTGCCGTGCGCAGCTGCTCGCGTATCGTGGTGACGTCACCGCCGCCACAGCGGCGTTGCGCAGTATCGACACCTCCTCGTTGGACACGACGTCAGGAGCGACACTCACGGCGCTCACGCGCGCGCGGGGATGGACGGCGATCCTCCACAACGACTTCGACGGCGCGTATCAATACTTCCGCGCGCAGTTTTATTCCGACGGGACGCCCACGCACTTCGTCGTATCGCACCGCGGGGTAGCCGAACTGGCCTGGGCGGCTGCGCGCAGCGGCCGCACCGAGGAGGTACGGCCGTTGATCGAAGCCATCGGACGGCAACTGGACCCCGCGTCACCCACACGAATCCGACTGCTGCATCACCAGGCAATGGCGCTGGTGTCCTCAACCGCGAACGCGGAGGACTACTTTCGGCTCGCGGTAGACGATTCCAGCGGAGATCAGTGGCCACTTGAAGGCGCTCGCGCCCGGCTGCACTACGGAGAGTGGTTGCGCCGAGCCCGTCGTTCCGCGGAGGCGCGTCCCCTCCTATCGACGGCCCTGGCGATCTTCGAGCGCCAGGGTGCCGAGGCGCTGGCGGCACTCGCCCGTGCCGAATTGCGTGCCGCGGGCGTCGTCTCGAAATCTGCCCGCACCACCGCAGGCTTCGAATCGCTGACCGCGCAAGAGCAGCAGATTGTCAGGCTTGTGGCGTCCGGCATGACCAACCGCCAGATCGGCGATCAGCTCAACCTCTCACCTCGCACCATCGCATCTCACCTGTATCACGTCTACCCCAAGCTGGGGATCAGCCGACGGCACGAGCTGCGTGACCTGATCACGTAGCTGGGCCCGCACCGCACCAGTCATATGACTGATGCGCCCATGTCCACGGTGACGCATAGTGCACCCATGACTACCCTGCCCACGGCGGCACTGCAGGTGGCAGAGTTGTCCGCGCTCCCCGAGGGAGCGCCCTACCCCACCCGAGTGAGCGGCGTGGACATCGTTCTGATTCGCCAGGACGAGAATGTTTCGGCGCTGTACGGGCGCTGCGCACACCGCGGTGCCCTGATGGCAGACGGCTACCTCGAAGGCGACCTCTTGGTCTGCGGGGTCCACGGCTGGCGTTACGAGGTGGACAGCGGTATCTCACCGGTCAATCCCTCGGTGGCACTGACGAAATTTCCCGCCTGGGTCTCCAACGGCACTGTTTACGTTGATGAATCGGCTGTCTCGGCATTCGCGAAGGTACATCCGGCGTCGTACGAGGACGACGGCTATCAGGGCGCGTGGATCAAACCCTCTGATAGCGCGGAGGAACCCTTCGTCACCCAGATCCACGAGCTCGCCGCCCACGGGCTCGACAGGGTCGGGCATCACGGGACGATGGCGGCGATGGGGGTTCCGCGCGACAAGCTGCCCTCGTGGGATTCGATTCAGCTGGTGACCGGCCAGCTGGCTCGTCTGCCCCTGCTGGACGACGAACCCGTCGACACCCGCACGGTGATCGGTCCGGGCGCACGGCGCCCGCTGTCCCTCGACATCCCCCTGTTTGTCAGTGATATGAGCTTCGGGGCACTCTCGCAAGAGGCCAAGATCGCGCTGGCCGCAGGCGCCGATCTCGCCGGAACGGGCATCTGTTCGGGTGAAGGAGGCATGCTCCCCGAAGAACAGCAACACAATTCGCGATACTTCTACGAGCTGGCCTCCGCCAGATTCGGATGGAGCTTCGAGCACGTCAAGAAGGTGCAGGCTTTTCATTTCAAGGGCGGCCAGGGCGCCAAGACCGGTACCGGCGGGCATCTGCCCGGCAACAAGGTCGTCGGGAAGATCGCCGAGGTCCGTGGTCTCGCACCGGGCACCCCCGCGATCTCACCGTCTCGCTTTCCTGATTGGACATCCCTGGACCAGTTCCGTGACTGCGCGAGCGAGGTGCGCGAGTTGTCTGGGGGAATCCCAGTCGGCTACAAGATGAGCGCACAGCACATCGAGCGTGATATCGACGCGGCGCTCACCATCGGCGTCGACTACATCATTCTCGACGGTCGCGGGGGTGGCACCGGCGCTGCACCAATTCTCTTTCGCGACAACATCTCCGTACCGACCATTCCGGCTCTGGCCCGCGCGCGTCGACATCTCGATCGCTCCGGTGCCCAGGAGGTGACTTTGGCGGTGACCGGCGGCATCCGCACCCCGGCCGATATGGTCAAGGCGCTGGCGCTGGGCGCCGACGCCATCGGTTTGTCCAACGCCGCACTGCAAGCCATCGGCTGTGTCGGCATGCGCGCCTGCAACACCAACACCTGCCCTGTCGGCATTGCCACCCAGAATCCAGCGCTGCGTGATCGTCTGCCCATCGACCTTGCGGCCGCCCGATTGCACCGATTCCTGCAGTCCACCGTCGAGCTGATGACGATACTGGCCAGGGCATGCGGGCATCGCCGCCTCGCCGACCTGGAGCTCGACGATCTCGTCACATTCGACCGCGACTTCGCATACCTCAGCGCAGTCCCCTACGCAGGAGCGATACCACTGTGACCGAACAGGAACTGGTCTGGCACAAGGCGGCTGATCAGGATGCGCTGGATGAGGGTGAGGTGACGGTCTGCCCGGTGGGCCTCAAGTCCGTGGCCTTGACCAAACTGCACGGCCGTTTCGGTGCCATCGACAACCGGTGCCCCCACCAGGGCGGTCCGCTGGGCCAAGGCACCTTGGAGAACGACAAGATTCGTTGTCCCTGGCATGGATTTGACTTCGACCCGTTCACCGGCGCGGCAGCCGGCGGACCCGACTTCGACGTGCTGACCTATCCCGTGGACGTGCGCGAGGACGGCGTATACGTGGGCACTCCGCCGCCGGCTCCTCATGTCCGCACGGTCAGCGACGTGCTGATTGAGACCATGACCAACTGGGGTGTCGACACCGTCTTCGGCATGGTCGGGCACTCGAATCTCGGTGTCGCCGAGGCGATGCATCGCGCCGAAGGCGACGGCAAATTGCGGTACTTCGGCATCAGGCACGAGGGCGCGGCGGCCTTCGCCGCCTCGGCATACGGGAAGCTGACCGGACGCCCCGCCGCGTGTTTCGGTATCGCCGGCCCAGGTTCGACGAATCTGTTGACGGGGCTGTACGACGCGAAGGCCGATCGCGCACCGGTGCTGGCCATCTCAGGCAACGTGGATTCATCGGTGGCCGGTAAGGGCGCCTTCCAGGACATCGATCTGCTGGCGGCCTTCGCCGACGTGTCCGTGTATTCGGCGATGGTGCGGGCGGGCTCCGACCACGCCGAACTGATGACGATGGCGCTCAAGCACGCCATCCTGGATCGCGGTGTCGGCCATCTCGTGCTCCCCGACGAGGTTCAGGTGCTCCCCGCGCCCGACGAACCGGCCACCGGGCCGCAGGGCCGCATGCCGGATCTGCGGGTGGGCCCACCGACGGCGGCACTCGACACGGCGCTGCGCCTCATCGAATCGGCCACGCGCCCAGTGATCGTGGTGGGCGCCGGTGCGAAATTCGACATGGCAGCCATCACCGCGCTGGCCGAGCGGCTGAACGCCCCGATCCTCACCACCTTCAAGGCCAAGGGCCAGATCTCCGACCGTCATCCGCTCGCCGGCGGGGTACTGGGCCGCTCGGGGACGCCGGTTGCGTCTTGGATGATGAACAAGACCGATCTGCTCTTGGTATTCGGCGCATCGTTCTCGAATCACACGGGTATCTCGCCCTACAAGCCGACCATTCAGGTCGACACCGACCCACTGGCGCTCGGCCGCTTTAGACCGGTCACGGCACCCGTGCTCGGTGACGTTGGTGTGACGGCCGCGGCGCTGTCCGATGCGCTTCGGACAAACCCGGCGCTAGTCGACCAACGTCCCGAGCTCGCGGAGCGCTGGTCGGTATGGCGCACCGAAAAGGCGCGCCGGGCCGCCGCCCCCGCACATGGACGGGTGTCTGCTGCTGCCGTCTTCCATGAGCTCAACGGTTTGGTGCCCGAAAATGCAGTGCTGACAGTCGATGTGGGCAATCATGCGTACTCGTTCGGCCGCTATTTCGAGCCCACCGCACAGGCGGTGCTCATGTCGGGGTATCTCGGCTCCATCGGCTTCGGTTTTCCCGCCGCCATGGGCGCCTGGGCAGCGGCCCCGGACCGGCCCATCGTCGCGGTGACCGGTGACGGCGGTTTCGGCCAGTACCTCGCCGACTTCACCACTGCCGTGAAGTACGACATGAACATCACCCATATCCTGCTCAACAACGGCGAGCTGGCCAAGATCAGCGAGGAACAACGCAGCTCCGAATACGCCGTGTGGCAAACCTCGCTGCACAATCCGTCTTTCGCCGAGTTCGCCCGCGACTGCGGAGCGTACGGCAGGCGCGTTGGCGATGCCGCCGAGCTGAATTCGGCGATCGCCGAGGCCCTCAGCCATCCTGGCCCTGCCCTGGTTGAGATCCTGACGGACCCACGGTCGCACTAGAGGATCCCCCTCTGGGTTATCCACAATCGGCGGTTTGTCCACAGCCAGGGTCTGGTGCACGATGCGACTCAGCAGATTCCCCTAGGATCGAAAGTGTGTTCGATTCATGGGGAGACGCCGATCTGATCGATGCGATCACGTCGGCACAGCGGGCCGAGGCGCGGGCATGTGCCCGACGGTTGCACGCTATCGGCGTGCTCGTCGACCGGCACGCTGACCTCGACAAGGCCGATGTGCGTGACCATCACCCCCTAGATCGCTGGGACAGGGTTGCCGCCGAAATTGCAGCGGCTCAGGGCATCACCCAGGCGTTGGCCTCCAGCCAGATGCGGTACGCCCAGGTTCTGCGGCACCGCCTCACAGCAGTCGCTGAACGCTTCACCGCCGGTGATCTTGATTTCAGGACTGTCGCACTGATCGTCAACCGGACCGAACTCGTCGACAACGACGCCACGGTGACCCAGGTGGATACCGCGATTGTGCGGGCCCTGCCCCGCTGGGCGCGCTGGTCACACAAACGCATCAGTGCGGCACTCGATGCGTTGGTGCTTCACTTCGATCAGGACGCCGTGCGGCGCAACAGATCTGCCAAGGAAGCCAGGCATATCGAAATCCGCCCCGCCGGCACCGGGGAACCCGTCGCCGAGATCTGGGGCACCCTGCAGGCCCCCCACGCCGTCGCGCTGGACAAACGCCTAGATCTGCTGGCCAACACCGTGTGCCCAGCAGATCCACGCACCAAAGCCCAGCGCCGTGCGGACGCGGTCGGCGCGCTGACGCGGGGTCTTGATCAGATGCGTTGCACCTGTGGACGTCCTGACTGTGCAGGACGCGATATCGCCGATGTCGCAGTCGTCGTCAACGTAGTCGTCAACCAATCCACCCTCGACGGTCAAGACGATGTACCCGCCCATATCCCAGGCTTCGGGGTGCTCGCCGCCGATCAAGCGCGCACCGTGGCCTCCGGCGCCCGCACTCGGACGCTTGCCGACTCCCACAGCACTGGGTATCGCCCATCCGATGGGCTTATGTCCTTCGTGCGATCCCGCGACCAGCTGTGCCGATTCCCAGGCTGCGAGACCGCCGCCGACCGGACGGACACCGACCACACCGTGCCGTGGGCCACTGGCGGTCCCACCACCGGCACCAATCTGAAAGCGTTGTGCCGCAAACATCATCTCCTCAAGACCTTTGGCGGCTGGACCGAGGTCCAGGAGCCCGACGGCACCGTGCACTGGAAGGCTCCGACGGGGCACACCTATGTCACCACTCCTGCCAGCCGCTTCCTCTTCCCCGCCCTTACCCGCTTGCGCACCCGAAAACAGGAACGCGACCGTCGGCGCCAGTCGGAACGAAACCTCAACCGCCACAATCGACTACAACGCGAGGCTGCACTGGCCGCACTCATCGCCCAGGATCCGCCACCCTTCTAGGCGCCCTACCTATTCCGGCCAGCTATTGGCCCGGATCAGCTCGACCAGATCCGCCCGCACGAAGGACGGATCGAAATGCGCGAGCACATCGGCATTCATGTTGCCGAACGTACTGTTCGGCCGATGCCGATTGCCCTCGAAGAAGGCGCTCAGGATCCTGTTCTTGAAGTCGGGCCGCGGATGCGCGGCGGTCACCGCATCTAAATCCTCGGCAGACAACGCATCCCGCGCTATGCCGACCACATCGGTTTCAACCCCAGCGGTAACCAGAGCCACCTCCGGGCTCAAGAACTCGGTAATCCCGGGCGTGGTGTGCAGCGCGATCGCCAGCCACACGTTCTGTGCCTCCTGCGCACCTACCCCGCGTTCGGTCAGGAAGTCGCGGGCCGCGTTTGCGCCGTCTACCTCGAAGCGCAGCTGCGAGTCCCGGAACCTCTCGGTAAGACCGATGTCATGGAACATCGCGCCGGCGTACAGCATCTCCAGATCGGGTTTCACACCGCGACGTTGACCCTGTAACGCACCGAGCAGATACACCCGGCGGGAGTGGTGAAACAGCAGATCGTCCTCGGTGTCGCGGATGAACTCGGTGATCTCGCGGACCAGCGGGGTATCCGGGATCTCGACTCCGGCAATCTCGGTCATGGCATCTCCTCATATCTGGCGGAACGTGTCCGGCTGAACTGGGTCACCTACGAGTCTCTGGCGCAGACACTCGCGGGTGGGAGGTGCGCAACCGCCGTCGATCCCACAGATCCGGACATGTGCGCGGTCGCGCATCTGCGATCCTGAGGTCATGTCCGATGAGCGGCTCATCACCATCGTCGTGTTCGACGGCATGAAGCTGCTGGACCTGGCCGGTCCCGCCGAGGTGTTCGCCGAGGCCAACCGATTCGGCGCGAACTACCGGTTGGTGGTGGCCTCGGTCGACGGGCAAGACGTGGCGACATCCATCGGGTCAGCGTTCTCGGTGACCGCGACAATCGACTCCATCGAGTCCACGGACACCGTGTTGGTGGCCGGCGGGGATGTGCTGATCGGGCGCCCGTTGGATCCCGCACTCGTGGACGCCCTGGCCCGAGTACCCGCGCGTTGCCGGCGCATCGCATCCATCTGTACGGGCGCCTTCCTGCTCGCACAGGCCGGTGTGCTCGACCATCGTCGCGCCACCACGCATTGGCGTCATACCAGGTTGCTGCAGCGGGCGTTTCCGAACATCACCGTCGAGCCCGATGCGATCTTCGTCAGGGATGCAGATGTTTTCACCTCGGCCGGGGTGTCTGCGGGTATCGACCTGGCGCTGGCGCTCGTCGAGGACGACTACGGATCAGACATCGTGCGCGAGGTGGCGCGGTCACTGGTCGTCTATCTCAAACGCGCGGGCGGACAGTCCCAGTTCTCGGTCTTCGTGGAGTCGGCGCCACCCGCGGGCTCGGCGCTGCGCCCGGCGACCGACGCGATCGCCGCCGACCCCGCCGGCGATCACAGCGTCAGCAAGCTGGCCGCGCGGGCGGCGCTGAGCACCCGCCAACTCACCCGGCTCTTCCACACCGAATTGAGCACTACGCCAGCACGATACGTGGAGCTCGCCCGAATCGATGCGGCCCGCGGCGCGTTGGACGCGGGCAGCACCGTCGCCGAAGCCGCTCGAATCGCAGGATTCGGCAGCCCCGAGACCTTACGGCGAGTGTTCGTCAGCGAGTTGGGAGTCTCACCGAAGGCCTACCGCGACCGGTTCCGAACCACCGCACGCTAGTGCCCGCGCGCCACCCAATCGTCATAATGCACGATCTCGTCGCCGATGGTGGTCGTGTCGCCATGACCGGTGTAGACCACGGTATCGGCGGGAAGCGGGCCGAGACGTCCAGAAATGGATCGCAGAATCGTAGGGAAATCGGAGAACGACCGCCCGGTGGCGCCCGGCCCGCCCTGGAACAGGGTGTCGCCCGAGAACACGGCCCGCAACTCCGGTGCGTACCAACATACCGAGCCCGGCGAATGACCCGGCGTGTGCAGGGCGTGCAGTTCCAGTGCGCCGACGGCCAGCACCATGTCGTCCTCTACTGCACGGAAATCCTTGTCCGGATGAGTCATTCGCCACAGCACGTCGTCAGCCGGATGTAACAGCACCGGTGCGTCCAGCGTTTGACTCAACTCAGGAGCGACGGTGATGTGGTCGTTGTGGCCGTGAGTACACACCACCGCGACGACATTGCGCCCGGCGACGGCCTCAACGATCGGCTCCGCCGAATGGGCGGCATCGAAGACCACCACATCGTCGCCCTCACCAACGATCCAGATATTGTTGTCGACTTCCCAACTGCCGCCATCGAGTTCGAAGGTTCCGCGGGTCACGACCCGCTCAATGCCACTCATCCGTCGACCTTTCGCATGGTTTCAGTATTGCGGATCGCCCCAGCACCGGTCGATCGCACGCCATGGATCGGCGAAACGCCCGCCCATCCCGCGGTACGGCGACTGGGATTTGAGCGCGGCCCACACTATCGGCGCTACCAATCGCAATGGTCCACGCCGCCACCCCACCGCGGCACTGGTCTGAGCATGCATCACGGGTAGCGAATGTCGCTGGAAGCCAAGGACTTGTTGAGAACGTTCGGTATCCATCCAATCAGTGACGAACCAGCTCCGATCATCGTCGGGATCGCCCCGCCGTCCCGCCGGAACGCCGCCGACAAGCCCCATTGCGGCCGCCGTTTCGGATGCGATGGCCGACTGCGTGGTGCGATGGGAGCTGTCGCCGCCGATCAGGAAGACCTCACGTACCTGGCTCGTCGATACCGCGGCGCAAAAGGCCTGTGCAACATCGCGCACATCGACGGTCTGGATCCGGCCGTCCGACGGAAGCACCGCTTCAAACCGCAGCAAGTTGGGATCAATGCTCCACCGAGGTGCCGACGTCAAGACCCCGCCGAGCCGTAGCACAACCCATTCAAGCGCCGACGAAGTCACCAGCTTCTCGGCGGCAACCTTGTTGGCGCCGTAGAGATCCCTCGGGTTGACCGGCGTCTGAGCGGTGAGCAGCCCCTTGTCACGATGCGGGTTTCGGGTGCCGTACACCGCGACGCTGGAGGCCAGGATGAAGCGCGGCGCCGATGCGAGGCCAGCGGTGGCGGCAACGAGATGCCCCGTCGCCTCGACGTTGACTGCCTGCGCCAAGGCCCGATTCGCGTAGCAGAACGGCGGAATCAGCGCCGCGAGGTGAACAATCGCTGCGGGCGCCACGGATTCGATCAACGTGGTGGCCTCGGCGACGGATGTCAGGTCAGCCCAGTGCACCTGCACTCCGGGTGGCAGACGTTCCGCACTCCGCAGGTTCGCCGGTGTGCCCAGATCCGTGGCGGCCACCGCGTACCCCTGTGCCGCGAGGGCATCCACAACAGCGCATCCCACCAGGCCGAACGCCCCGGTCACCAGAACACGATCACCGGCCACGCCCACCTCCAAATAGACAAGTGTCCAGCCACTAAATTGCTTGTGGCCGAGGTCATATATGCGACCTATCGCACCCACTATTACCGAAAATCAGACACCTGTCCAGAAAGGCCATGCGGCCGCCCGGCTCTCCGGCGGATCGCTAGTGTTGGACCATGACAACGGCGTTCGTGTTGTCCGGTGGCGCCAGCCTCGGGTCGATACAAGTCGGCATGTTGCAGGCGCTGACAGAGGCGGGCGTCACTCCCGACCTCATCGTCGGCACGTCCGTGGGTGCCCTGAACGGCGGCTGGCTAGCCGCTCGCTCCGATATGGACGGCGTGAACGCACTCGCCGATCTGTGGCGTTCGCTCTCACGCGGTGACGTCTTTCCCACCAACCTGTACACGGGGTTCCTGGGGTTTGTCGGTCGCCGTCGCAGCCTGGTTTCGGATTCGGGCCTGCGCCGATTATTGCGAGAAAACCTGGAGTTTCACCGGCTCGAAGACGCGCCCATTCCCTTGCACGTTGTCGCGACGGACGTGCTCACCGGCAAAGACATTCTGCTGTCGCGCGGTAATCCGATCGACGCGATCGCCGCCAGTGCCGCTATCCCCGCCGTGCTGCCGCCGGTGACTATCGACGGGCGGGACTACATCGACGGCGGCGTCGTGAACAACACCCCTCTCTCCCACGCTGTTTCGCTCGGCGCCGACGAGATCTGGGTGCTGCCCACCGGATACTCATGCGCTCTTCACGAAGCCCCGAAAGGTGCGCTGGCCATGGCGTTGCACGCCACCACACTGGCCATCAACCAACGCCTGGCCGTGGATGTGGCCCGATTCGAGGGAACCGTCGACCTGCGGGTGGTGCCGCCGCTGTGTCCCGTCCGTATCTCACCGATCGACTTCTCGCATTCCGGTGAGCTCATCGACCGTGCACGCGCGCAGACCCTCCGATGGCTACTTATGCCGAGATTCAAGATCAATCAGGCAGATCTGCTGGAACATCAGCACGACTGAGCACACCGAGCTGTAATACTGACGGCGTGGTGCTCGACGACACCCCAGAGAAGGGCTCGCCCGCTTCCCGCAGCGGGCGTGAGCG
Organism: Mycobacteroides chelonae CCUG 47445; assembly: GCF_001632805.1. Taxonomy (NCBI): domain Bacteria; kingdom Bacillati; phylum Actinomycetota; class Actinomycetes; order Mycobacteriales; family Mycobacteriaceae; genus Mycobacteroides; species Mycobacteroides chelonae. Next base: position 4,906,338 of record NZ_CP007220.1, read on the forward strand.
GATCCAGAAACTGGCCCGCGCGGCACTCAACGCAGACGTCACCGTCGAGCAGCTCGACACCGTACTCACCGACATGTCGGCCGTTCTCATCGACATGAACGACACACTTGGCGTCATCGGCGAACTCACACCCCGCATGATGCTCGTCGTCGAGCGCATGGAGAACGTCATGACGCGCATCGAGCGGATCGTCGGGCTCGCGGAATCTGTGCTCACACCAGTCACCGTCACCGAGTCCGCCGTGCGTAGCGTCCTCGTGTCGTTCCAGAACGAGATCAAGCGACGGCTGAGTCCGCCACGCGCTGACTAGAGTGACGCCATGGAGCTTTACGACGTCATGCGCACCACGTTCGCGGCACGTGAGTTCACCGGAGAACCCCTGCCCGACAAGGTATTAGACCGTATTCTGGAAAACGCCCGGTTCGCACCCAGCGGAGGAAACCGGCAGGCCGGTCACGTCATCGTGGTCCGGGACCAGCAGACCCGTGAAGGCCTCATCGCCGCGGCGCAGCCAGGAGCGCGCCGCTACTTCGCGCAGATCACGGCAGGCGAATCGCCCTGGAATCCGGTAACCCCCACACAGGTTGATCCGGAAACCATCGATGCGACCACAGTTCCCGCGTCGGTATCCGAAACGCTGCGCACCGCGTCAGTCGTCCTTGTCGTATGTGTAGACCTGCGGCTTGTCGCCGCGACGGATCAGGAGCTCAGTCGCGTCGGAGTCATCAGCGGAGCATCGGTCTACCCGCTGGTGTGGAACATCCTGCTGGCCGCGCGAGCAGAAGGCTTCGGCGGAACGCTCACCACCATGGCAGTCGCGCAGGAGCCGAAAGTACGTGAGCTGCTGGGTATTCCCGATACGTACGCGGTGGCTGCGGTGTTACCCATCGGCAAACCGATCAAGCAGCTGACCAGGCTGCGACGCAACGCCATCGAAGAATTCGTCACCCGCGAACGGTTCGACGGCGATCCCTATCGCCCCGAGCACGGCTGATCGGGTGGCCCGGAGGAGCCCGCGAATGTCACTCACGGCCAGACGAATATTCGAGATCACACTGATTTCCCCGGGCAACCTGATGTTTGATCGAATGGACGTGCCAGTCAGCGATCTGAAACGAGCAACCCGTGAACGCACAGGACGAGCCGGACACCACATCGGATGAATCGGATAACGCGCTACCCGAGGAGCCGGGAGAGGACGCTCCCTCGGACAGTGCTTCGGCCCTGATCACCACCACGGGGCTGGGCGTGGACGGTGAACATGGACCGCTCTTCTCCAATATCGACCTGGAACTCACCTCGGGGTTCCATGCCATTCAGATGCCCGGTGGACCCGGACAGCACACACTGCTACTGGCGCTGGCCGGGCGACTCAAGCCCAGCCACGGCACCGTCACCGTGATGGGTGACAGCGATCCCCGTGCCATCCGCCGGCACTGTGCCATCGCTGCTTTCGCCGATATCGATGAGCTCGAAGAGACCGTGACGGTGCAGACTGTTCTCGCTGAACAGGTCCGCTGGCTGGCCCCGTGGTTCTCGCGGGTCCCTGCCGATACCGGACGCGACAAACTGGCCGAAGTATTCGGCGAGCTTCCAACGCCATCGGCAAACACGTACATCGTCGAACTGTCCGACCTCGACCTGTTCCTGCTGCGGATCACGCTGGCCCTGCTCTCCGACCGGCCCATCCTGGTCATCGGCGACCTGGAACAGGTCCGCGACAACTCGCGCCGGGCCACGGCCGTCGAACGACTCGGTGCGCTCGCCGAGAACCGCACCATCGTTGTCGGGGTGACCAACCCCCTGGGTATCGACGCGCCCATCCACGACTTGCACGACCATCGCATCCTCACCGGGAGGGACTAGCCCATGCTCGCTGGACTCGCATTTGGTTCAGAAATAAAGCGTTTCGGCCGCAGCAGAATGACCCGCGCCGCCATCGTGGTCCTCATGCTGCTGCCGCTGGTGTACGGCGCGCTGTACCTGTGGGCCTACTGGGACCCTTTCGGCCACGTCAACAAGATGCCCGTGGCCCTCGTCAACGCCGACAAGGGCGCCCTTGTTTCCGGCCAGCAGGTGAACATCGGCGAGGAGATCTCCAAGAGCCTCACCGCTGACGGCAGCATGGACTGGCACGTCCTGAATCTGGATGAGGCGCGAGCCGGTGTTGACCACGGCAAGTACTACTTCATGTTGGAGCTGCCGCCCGATTTCAGTGAGGCCATCGCCTCGCCGCTGACCGGTCAGCCGAAGCAGGCCAATCTGGTCGCCGTTTACAACGACGCCAACAATTACATCTCCTCGAGCATCGGCCGCACCGCCATCGACCAGGTGCTCAATGCCGTCTCGACCCGCATCTCCGGCCAGGCCGTCAATCAGGTTCTGTCCGTCGTGGTTTCCTCCGGCGCGGGTATCCAGCAGGCCGCCGACGGCGCCCAGAAACTCGCAGACGGCGCGGCCAAGGTCGACGACGGCGCCGGGCAGCTCGCCAACGGGCTGCACACCGCCCGACCCGGATCAGCACAACTGGCCACCGGCGCCAAGCAGCTCTCCGACGGCATCAACCAGGCGACCGATCCCCTGCTGACCGTCAGCAAGGCGGTCGCGAACATCGGCGGCAGCACCGACAAGCTTCAGCAGGGCACCGACGCGCTCCGGCAGGCCAATGATCAGATCGACGGCATCGCCAAGGCCCAGGACAGCGCCGCCAACGCGCTCACCGCGGTGATCGATCAGCTGGCCGGACGCCAGGACCCAGCGGCGAACACGTTGCGCGGGATACAGGATCAGCTGCGCGAACATCAGTTCACACCCCAGGTTCGCCAGCAGCTGACCGACGCGGAGAACGCGTCGATCGCAATGACCGAGACGCTGCGCGGACCCGGTAGCCCGCTGAAGTCTGCGCTCGACCAGGTCGGCGGTAAGGGCCAGGAACTCACCAACAAGCTCACCCAGCTGCGTAACGGCGCGCAGCAGCTGGCCACCGGGAACGCGCAACTGTCCAGTGGTATCGCCCACATGGACGACGGTGCGCAACAACTGAAATCAGGTACCGCACAGCTGCGTTCCGGCTCGGCCGAACTGGCGACCAAGCTCGCCGAAGGCGCCAAGCAGGTGCCCAACTGGAATGCCCAGCAGAAGGACGCCATCGCCGACACCATCGGCGGTCCGGTGCATCTGGAGACCTCGCATGAGAACGCCGCACCCAACTTCGGGACCGGTATGGCACCGTTCTTCGTCACGCTGGCGTTGTTCTTCGGCGCATTGGTGCTGTGGATGATATTGCGGCCCTTGCAGACTCGAGCGATTGCGGCGGAGGTTCTGCCGATTCGGGTGGCCCTCTCCAGCTATCTGCCCGCCGCCACCATCGGCATCTTCCAGGCGATCATCCTGTACTGCGTGGTGCGATTCGCGCTCGGAATGCACGCCGCGCACCCCGTCGCGATGCTCGCGTTTATGGTGCTGGTCTCGTTCGCGTTCGTTGCCGCTACCCAGGCCATCAACGCGCTGGTGGGTCCGGCTGTCGGGCGGGTGCTGCTCATGGCCCTACTCATGTTGCAGCTGGTTAGCGCCGGCGGCATGTATCCGGTGGAGACCACCTCGAGACCCTTCCAAGTGCTGCACAAATACGATCCGATGACGTATGGCGTCGACGGACTACGTCAGCTGATTCTGGGCGGCATCGATGGCAGGTTGTGGCAGTCGGTGATCACACTGCTCTGCATCGCACTGGGCGGGCTCCTGATTACCAGCCTGTCGGCCCGGCGTAATCAACTCTGGAATCTGACGCGGCTGCTGCCGTCGATCAAGATGTAGCACGCTCCGCCGTGGTGGCCTTACGCCGTGAGCGTGTCATGGCCACTCGGCGCTCCCGCGTTGTCATCGCACCCCAAACACCGTATGGTTCATCGGTTCTCATGGCGTACGCCGCACACGGCCTGCGTACCGGACACTCGTTGCAGATCTGTTTCGCCTGCACCTCGTATTGCTTTCGCAAGGCTCCACGCTGAGTCTCGGCGTAGTAGAAGATATCCGTCGACATTCCGCGACAGACCGCTTTGACCTGCCACTCCAATTCATCCAAACCCGGTTCCAGGCCGCGAAACTTTGGTCGTGTCACGGCCGTGCCCCATACCGCCCGAAAGCATTCCGGCGCGTCGATGCCATCCGCATCCACCGAGTCTGGAGCCCCTGATCGCCGGAATGCGATAGCCAGTTTGGACAATGTGCGCCGCGGAATTGTCCCGACTGGCTCTAGGCTTCGCCGGCGCCAATCGCTACTGTGCGCGTCCGCTGCGCCAATCCATCTCGGCGGGCAGGTGCGGCGACAGTCCAGGCGGCGATTGTGCTCGCCGCCGCGGTGCCCAAACAAATCGCGGCGTACCAAAGACTGCCGATCGGATCCCCGGTGCCGGTCACGCCATTGTCCGCCCCGAAGTAGCCGGGCAGCGCCGTCACCCACAGCACCGTCATCACCACCAGGTAGAACCCCGCATAGATCAGGATGGCCGGATGCGTGGTGTAACCGTCCGCGCCGTCGCGCCGAACACCGCGCCACTGTCTGATCAGCACAGGCACCGCCACTGCCACGACGGCGATCAGCTCCAGGACATAGACGACACCCACCACGGTGGTGCTGCCCGATACCGCACCGGCGATGGTTGCCGGTAGCGGTAAGACCGCAGTACCGATCGATGCCAGCACGCCGATAACCACCGTGCGCCAGATGATCTGACCACCCGCGAACGACCGCCCGGCATCCACATGTCGTCCCACGAGCAACTGGGCGCAGAACGCCAGCGACATCGGCCACAGTGCGGCAAAGACGACCACGCTGCCCATAGGCACCGAGTCGAAGAATGGCTTGTTCAGCGGATTGTCCAGAGTCCATTCCCACCAGCGCAATTGCGGGCCGAGGTGATCGAAGATCTCATAGAACGCGTGGTGCACCGTGCCGACGCAGGCTGCTCCGATCAGGACGCCGTAACGGCGGAACACACCCAGTGTCCTGACGATCTCGAAGGCCACGGTGGCCATCATCGGATAGATGGCGATGATGTACAGGGGCAACCGGCCCCACAAGAAGTCCACTGTAAAAACGTTGTGCGCGAACATCGTGTCCACATGCTCGCTGATACCGAACGGCCCGGGGAAGTACAGCGGCGGTTCGATGATCAGCAGGTACGCGATCGCTCCGAACCACACGACGATGTTTGTTGGATCATTGTGGCGGCGGAGCCGAATGATGGCGTAGACCAGCGCCAACACCGCCCCCGCGATTACGGTCAGCTCCAGGACTGGCAGCGTCCAGTTCTCCAGTGAGAACGGACTGCGGAAGGCGACGATCCCTCCCGCGGAGTCGCACGAGAATCCCAGGCGCGCTGCCAGATCGGCGAAGGTGGGGGCACACAGATCAGACATGTTCAGACTCCCACCTGTGCCGCCGGATCGGCCGTGTACCACTGCGTCACTTCATAACCGGCCTCATATCGCGCGAACCATTCGTCGGCCAGGGCCGGCAACTTCTCATGCGCTGGGTTGTGCCCCGGGATCTGACTGCGCACCGCGCCCGACATCGCAACCATCACCTCACGCACCGGCAAGCTACTGAACGCGTTCTCGATGGGTCCGTCGTACGGTGCGTCTACAAACGGAAGCCGTTGCAGCAGAGACTTCTTCCGCGCCTGCATGCCGAACATCGACAGCGCGTCCACCTTGCGATCCTCGAGAGGGACATGCTTGTTGAAGCCCTCGCAGGCGATGCGTAACACCGACCAGACGTGCCTGAAGATCGACGGCGCCACGCGCATGCGGTACCAGGGATCGTCGGCCACCGCGTCATAGATGATCAGCGCCGAGCTGCGATGTTCCACCTCTTCGACGAAGTGCCACAGGAACAGCGAGGCGACACGGTCGTCGCCCGGTGCGAACAGGGTGTCGTCGTGATCCAGCATCAGTTTGAAAACCGGTGTGAACGTCGCCTCCAGGTCAGCGGTGTACGCCAACCGATACTTCAACGGCTTGTTCGCGGTCAGGTCGTCAAAGGCGGCGACTACCTCATCCAAGGTCTCCTTGAGGCCCGGGTAACTCTTGATCAGACCCTTGGCGTGCTGGCGATGCCCCATGGAGTGCTGTCCCTCTTGTCGAACGAAGGCCTCGGCCTCCTCGGCGATCGCCGGATCGGCAATCAGCGGCATAGCCTCGGGAATCATCTGCCCGATCATCTTCTCGAATGCGATCGCCAAGAAGGAGACCGCGTTGGCCATGCTCGAAAAGGCTGGGTTGGACTCGTTCCACAGGAACGGAACGTGATGGTCGGCGAACGCAAACCGCAACTTACGCACGATGAGTTCCGTCATGACAGGCACCTCGCTTAGAACATACAATCAGACGCTTATTTGTTGTTCTGTATGATTACTGGATCGAGCGGGTCGTGTCAACGGTCGATATGATGCATAGATGCCGGCGGCCAGGGGACTTCACGATGGCGCGTAGACGGGGATGGGACGGTCAACCACCGAACAGTGACGTCGAGGCATCCGATCGGATAGTCGCCGCAGCCGTGAAGCTGATCGGCGAGACAGGTTCAGCGGTAAGCCTGGCCGACGTCGCGGCAGAGCTCGGCGTCATCCGGCAGACCGTCTACCGGTACTTCCCGACGGCTGACGCACTCATGCACGCGGCCTCCATCGCGTCGGTGGACAGCTTCCTGGACCGGCTGACGGGAGTCGTGCGCGGCATCACCGATCCCGCCGAAGCACTCACCGAGGGTGTGCTCTACACCTTGGAAGAGGTCACTCGCACACCACATTTGGCCATCATGATGTCCGAACCGTACGCACACTCACACACCAGCGATATGACCTCGGACGAGGCACAGGCGTTCGGTCTGCGCATGCTCGGCCGATTCGACGTCGAATGGGATCAGTACGGATACGACGACGACGCCAAACGCGGACTCGTCGAGTTCGCCCTACGAATCATGTTGTCGTTCTTCGTCTCTCCCAATGAAGCCACGCGTTCCCGTGACGAACTGCGCAGCTTTCTCAGGCGCTGGCTCGGCGGAGCCATCTTGGCCCAGCGCCCCAATTAATCACCGATTCCGTTTGAATTAATCGCTTCTATCGCCTTTCATAATTAGTTGGGTGGTCCTACCTTGACGTTATGAAGCCGATCAATCGACGCACCGTCCTCGGCGGTGCCGGAGTGGCGGGGGTCGCAGCCGTCGCCGGCGCAGGAGCCGACCGGGCTCTGTCCTCTCCCCGCTCCCGTGACGATGTAAAGGATCAGACCGTGACCGATGACGCCGCCCGCTTCGGCGATCCCCGCCTCCCCGCCGAGCTGAACACCGCACAACCGCACCTGTTTCACCTTGGCGCACTGGCGCCGCAGACCTTCGACGGGGGCGATCTGCGGCAGGCTCACGAGGGCAATTTCCCTATCCTCACCGGGCAGCAGGCCAGCATCGTCATGGTCACCTTGCAGCCCGGCGGAATACGGGAACCCCACTGGCATCCCAGTGCCTGGGAGATCAACGTCATCACCAGCGGTGTGGCGAAGTGGACGTTGCTGGACCCGGAGGGACACAGTGAAACCTTCGATGCGCACGTCGGCGATGTCGTCTTCGCACCTCAGGGATCGCTGCACTATTTCGAGAACAAGGGCACCGAGGACCTCAAGCTGCTGATCGTGTTCAACGCCAGCACTGCGGAAGGCAAGGATGACATTGGCATTGGCGCGTCGATCAGCAAGCTGCCGCCCGATGTCCTCGCCGCGATATTCGGTGTACCGACGGAAACCTTCGCATCATTTAAAAAGATCGATGAGTCCGTCACCATCCTGCGCAGGCCTAACCGGTGATGTAGAGCCCCATTGCTCCTTCACTACCACTAGCCTTACTTCCCGGACAGCGGTCGGTGCGCGTTACGGAGGAGAAGGTGGCCACACCCCGACGCCGGCGTGTGTCCCTGAAGTTGCGGCGCGCCTTGGTTCTCACTCACCGCTGGATCGGCCTCATCGGTGGACTCCTCGTGGTGATCATCAGCACCAGCGGCGCCATACTCGTGTACCAGCCGGAGCTGGTACGGGCACTGCACCCCGAGATCTTCCGCACCACATCCGCAACCGAACCGGTCGGATTCGCGCGGGCGATCACCGAGGTCCAATCGCACTACCCCGAAATCCAGCTTGGGAGTGCTTCTCTCAAGGACGGTGTGTATCTACTCAACGCCTCCGGCACACATGACACATTCTTCGTCGACGCGGGCACCGGCCTCCTCAACGGCCGAATCGATCTCGGCGCGGGAGTACTGGGATTCCTGGTCAACATGCACGACTGCGGGTTCACCTGCGAGGGCTACAGCGGCTATCTGCCCATCCTGACTCAGCCTTCCCGCTGGCGCAGCTCAACGCCTTCGCCGGAATGTCCTGGGGGTCCGCACTACTCGCCCTGGCGGCCCTTATCCTGCTCCTCCTGGTGGTTCCCGCGCCGTACATCTGGTGGAAGTCGATTCGTAAGTTACGCAACGCCTTACGTGTGCGATGGGCCTCCGGACGATTCGCCCGTGATTTCGACCTGCACGCCATGATCGGCATCGTCGCCACGGCGCCGTTGATCGTATGGGGGCTGACCGGAATGCAATTCGAGGCCCCCGGGCTGACCACCCTCTGGTACTCCCTCACCGGAGGGCACGCCTCCGAGCGCACGTTCACGGGAGGCCCCGGCGGCCAGGACATCACCGTGGAACGCGCCATGGACGCCGCCGCGCGCCAGTTCCCGGGGTCCGAGGTGACCTGGATAGGGCTCCCGGATGACGACAATGCGTTCTACACCGTGGATCTCCTGGATCCCGGCGAACCGGATTTGCGGGCGCACAGCCTGAACTACCACGGCAACCGCTCTGTCGGGGTAGACGCCCACGACGCCGGCCACGTGCAGATCCTCCGCGACAAACCTGCCACCGCATCGAACGCCATCGCCGACGAATGGGCCGGGCCCGCCGCGCATTTCGGCCTTGCTGTAAACGGCTACTGGCGCTCGATCTGGTTCATTCTTGGCATGGCTCCACTACTGCTCGGACTCACCGGCCTGAGCACCTGGCATTGGCGGCGCCGGGCCCGCTTGCGTGCGCGACTCAGGAACGCACCGGCTCCCGGCGCGGACGCGAAAGCACCCGCGTTGGCCACCAGAACCACGTCCCCAGTAGCCGAACGAGGGCCGGGACGATGAAGGAGCGCACGATCAGCGTGTCGAGCAGCAGCCCGATGCACACGGTGGTGCCCACCTGGCCAATGGTTCGCAAATCACTGGAAAGCATCGCCAGCATCGTGAAGGCGAACACCAAACCCGCGGAGGTGACAACGCCTCCCGTACTTCCCAGCGCACGGATGAGTCCGGTGTTCAATCCGGCATGGGTCTCTTCTTTGAGCCGGGCGATCAGCAGCAGGTTGTAGTCCGATCCCACTGCCACCAAGATGATGAACGTCAGCGGCAGGATCAACCAGTGCAAGGGCAGACCGACGAGATGCTGCCAAATGAGCACCGAAAGCCCGAACGCACCCGCGAACGAGAAGGCCACCGTGCCGATGATGACGAACGGCGCCACCAGACTTCGGGTGATGACCATCATGATCAAGAAGATCAGTGTGAAGGCCGCGATCGCCGCGATGAGCAGATCCGATGCGGCGTACTCCTTGATGTCCTTGTTGTTCGACCCCGCTCCGCCGATGTAGACCTTTGACCCCGCCAACGAGGTTTCCTTCAGCGCCGTCGTAATGGCATCAGGGAACTCGTTGACGTGTTCAATTCCTTCTGGCCCCATGGCATTGCCCATGTGCGTGACGATGAACCGGGCCGCTTTGCCATCCGGTGACATCATCAGCGCCATACCGGTTTTGATGTCCTCATTGTCGAAAGCTTCATGCGGTATGTAGAAGAAGTCGTCGCTACGGGACGCATCGAAGTCGTTACCGACATTGATCATGTCGTCGAATGTCTGGTCCGTGGCGGTGGACTGCAGATTCGTCTGGCCGTAGGTGTTGACGATGAGGGCTTGTAGCGCTTCCTGGTCGTTGGCCGTGAGCTTCAACAGCGAAACCATCTGCGGCAACAACTGGTCGACGACCTCAAGGGAGCCCACCGCATCCTTGATGTCGGCGGCCAACTTGTCGATGCTGTCCAGCATGTCGAACAGCGATCGGAACGACAGGCATACCGGGATGTCGAAACAGTGCGGTTCCCAATAGAAGTAGTTGCGCAGCGGCCGCATGAAGTCGTCGAGGTTCGAGACCTTCTCGTTCATATCCTTGGTGACTTGCTGCATATCCTCCATCGTCACGACGGTGTTGTGCATTTCATCCGCGAGCTTTTGCGTCAGGTCGATGGTCTGCCGCAAGACCGCCACCGAGTGCGCCATGATCTGGGCCTGCTTGTCGGTGTTGGCGTTCTGCGCCTTCGTGAAGGGCAGTTGCTGACCGTTCCCGCTCCCCTGAGTGGTGAACAGGTAAGGCAAAGAAGCATGTTCAAGCGCTCGTCCCATCGGCCTGGTGATGCTCTGCACCATGGCAACGCCGGGAAGCCGCACCAGGCTCTTGGAGACCCGGTCCAATGAGATGAAATCGGCCGAGTTACGCATGTCGTGATCCGATTCGACCATGAGCATCTCGGTGAACAACTTGCTCGGCGGGAAATGCCGGTCTGCCGCCGCAAAACCTTCCTTCGCGGGGGCGTCGGACGGCTGATAGGCCCGATCGTCATAGCTCACCTGATAGGTGGGCACGAAGACCGCGCCCACGAGAACCGCTGCCGCACTTGCCACAAGGATCGGCTTGGGCCAACGCACCACACTGGCCCCGATACGCCGATACAGATGCGCCTTGGCTTTCTGCTTGGGATCGAAGAGCCCGAACAGGCTGCCCAGATGCAGCATGGCCGGGCCGAGGGTGAGCGCTGCTGCGATGGTCAAGAGCATGCCGATGGCGACCGCCGGGCCCATCGTGTGGAAGTAGTTGAGACGAGCGAAGCTCAGGCATAGACCAGCGCCCGCGATCGTCAGACCCGAGCCGATGATGACATGAGAAACGCCGCGGTACGCCGCATAGAACGCGTCCTCCCGGCTCAATCCCGCGTTGCGCGCTTCGTGATAGCGCCCCAGTAAGAAGATGCCGTAGTCGGTGCCCGCGCCCAGCGTCAGCGAAATGACGATATTGACGGCGAATGAGGACAGCTCGATATATCCGAAATGTCCGAGGGTCGCGACAACTCCTCTGGCGACCAGCATCTCGACCAGAACTCCGAACAACGGCACCAGCATCGTGGTGACCGACCGGTACACCATGAGCAGCATGAAGATGATGAGGAAGATCGTGACGATCGTGATGTTGTTCAGGCTCGAGTTCGCGACGCTCAACGTGTCCGAGGCCAGCGGTGCCGCACCACTGACGTAGACCTTGAGTCCCGGTGGCGGAGTGTCCTTATCGATCAGGTCCTTGACCGCGTCAACAGACTTGTTCGCCTGCATCTGGCCGATATCGCCGGCCAGACGCAGCAACACGAACGCGGACTTGCCGTCGAGACTCTGAGCCCCGGCGGCCGTGATCGGCTTTCCCCAGGTGTCCATCACGTACTGCACATGCTCGGTGTCGTTCTTGAGCCGGCGCACCAACTCGTCGTAATAGTCGTGATCAGCGGCGCCGAGTGGCCGATCGGCCTCCAGCACAAGCATGGTCAGGCTGGTGGACGTCGACTCGTGAAACTTCTCCCCGATTTGCAGCATCGCCCGCTGCGACGGCGCGTAGTGCGGGATCATCGGACCGGCGAGCTCGGCGGCAACGTCTTCCACGTGCGGCACGAACGTATTCGTCGTCACCGCGACAATGGCCCAGAAGACGATGATCGGCACCGCCAGGATGCGAACCATCCTGGGAACGAAGGGCCTCTTCACCCGGTGCTCGCTCATGCGGACTTCACCCTGCACATGACGTTCGCGTCCGCATGGTCATCGGACATCTCGTCGCGGACAACGTCATTCACCCGTATCCGGCAACCGACCTGCCCCCCACGCACCTGTACCGAAATGCTGCCCGAAACCACGGTGAGAGTCGTCGTCTCCGTATGTGACCACGGCAGCGTAGTCACATCCACCTGGTGCGGATGACCATCGATATCGACATAACTCAGCATCCCGCCATTCCCGACCGTGCCGAAGACCTCGTAGGTGAGCGTCTTGGGGGTGAACTCCGGTGGCGCCTGCGGCGGATTGACGGTGAGCACCGGTCCGGGAGCGGACAGTTCGTGCACCTTCAGCATCGAGCCACCAGCCACTCCCAGCGCGATGACGGCGACGAGCGGCATCCAGGCGCGTGCCAGGACCGTCCTGCCAACCGAACGTCGGCTCACCCGACCACCCTCCCGGACCTCGCGCCGTGTGCATGTCAATGAAGCTGACATAAGTACGGTCGGAAATGCTATCAGCCAAACCTGGGAATGCGAGCGGCAACTTTCGCCGGCCTCGGCAATCCGTCAGATCGGTATCACGACGCGCGCGGCAGCCGCCCCTTCAGCCGCCGCATCCGCAGCACCTGCGCCGTGATGTTGATCGACGAGATCATCGGAATGACCCCGAGGAACGTCCGCTCGGAGGGGGTGGCTCCATGTAGCTGCTCCAGGCTGCCGAGCACATAGAAACAGCCCAGGCTGAAGATGGTCGCCGGAATGGAGAACGCCCACAACGATCCGCGATCGGCGATGGCCTGCCGTGCAAAGGTGAGCTCATCGGGCGACATTGGCTCCCTTTTGCGCACCTTCCTCAAGACCAATGGATAGCCACCGATCCGGTCCGCCAGTGGTGACGACACCTGCTTCCTCAAGCGCGTGGTGTACACGAACATGCACGTCGCGAAGGTCAGCAGGGCCACAAAAGCGAGAATCGCCAGGTACCCGAAGAGGTGCCAGTTGTGCCCCAAGAAGTTCCAGTTCATCGCACCGTCCCTTTGCCCCGCCATCGAGGAATCTCCCTGGAGATACTCGGGGTTTCTTTGAATCAAGTCAAGGTTCCTGACACTGCCTGCGGCTCACAGGGTTCTGCCGACACCGGGTTGTAGGTGTGTTGTACTGGCGAGATGGCCGAGTCTCGCGAGCTCAACGAGGTGGTGGACGCCGCGATCGAGCAGTCGCTCCTCGGTGGCCCCCGCAAGTACACCCGGTCTCAGGTGTCCGAGCTGTCCGGCGTTCCGGTCGAACGCGCCCGCAAGCTATGGGTGGCACTGGGCTTCGCCGCGGCGGAAAGCGACGACGAGGTCGTGTTCACCGATGCCGACGTCGCCGCGATCCGCACCTTCGCCGCATTGGGAACGGCTACCGCAGCCAACGAGCAGAGCCAGGTCACCGCGGCCCGCACCCTCGGCCAGGCCATGGCGCGGCTGGCCGAATGGCAGGCAGACCTACTGACCCGCGAGGTCGAAGATCGCATTGCCAACGATGGCGACGCGTTCACAACCGGCTCAAGCGTCGACGCGGTTACACGCACAATCTCCACACTGACCGACTTGCAGGACTATGCCTGGCAGCGACATTTGGCTGCAGCACTCACCCGGTCGAATGAATCCGGCAGCACCACAAGACAATTGCTTGTTGGTTTCGCCGACATGGTTGGCTATACCCGCCTCTCCCGCCATCTGGACCTCGACGAACTGACCAACCTGCTCGAGACCTTCGAGACCGCACTCACCGAGGCAGTCACCACCCACGGCGGCTGGGTGATCAAGAACGTCGGCGACGAAGTCATGTTCGCCGCCGCGAGCGCCGGGGCCGGCGCGCGCATCGCCGTTGCCATGAATGCAGCGATTACTGCAGCAGCACAGGACATTCCGGATATGCCGCAGATCCGGGTGGGCCTGGCCTACGGACAAGTGCTCGTACGCTTCGGCGATCTCTACGGCACCGTGGTCAACGTCGCCGCACGACTGACCGGCGTGGCCCGGCCCGGAACGATCCTTCTCGACGACGCCGCCGCGGCGGCACTGGGAGACGACGACGAGTTCGTTCTCCGTCACCTGCGCGGCGTGCGCGTCAAGGGGTTCTCCCGGTTGGGTTCGCATGTCTTGCGAACCCGCAAACGCTCATAACGACCCAATGATTTTGACGGATAGGAAAGGACATCACATGGCGCAGTACATCGAGGAAACAATCTTCGAGGCACCCCGAACGACTGTGTATGAATTGTTCGCCGACCGCGAAGGGTACAACGAATTTCTGCCCTTCACAGTCAAGCTGGTCCGGCCTGGCACCACCGAACGGCAGGGTGTGGGGGCGATTCACCGAATCGGTGTGGGCCCGGTCGGCGTCAAGGAAGAGATCCTCGAACTTATTGCCGGGGAACGCATTCAGTATCGCGTCGTCGGTGGACTGCCGGTGCGCTCGCACATCGGAACCATCACCCTCACCGACCACCCGCAGGGAACGGCCGTGCGCTATTCCATGGAGTCCACCCCGCTGATCCCAGTACCCGATACCGCGATGGTGTGGGTCCTGCGTAAATCAATGTCGAGCCTCGTCGACGGCGCACGCCGGGAAGCGGCGCGCCGGGGTGCGGCCGGGAAAGCATAGGAAACCAAGACTATTTGAGTCACGAACGTATTTTGAATTCCAGAGTAGAAATTTGCATTTCTGGTTCAGTTCGTGCGCCATTCTTAGGCATTGCTAATTAATCACATTCGCCCCCCATAAACCGAGTGATCTTCATTTATTCAGATACCGGCGCTTTTACGTGACTACCGACTCATATCGAATACTATTCCGTCACAGTTCCATCTCGCCTGAAAATACCCCCGGTCTCATCGGTATGCGCCTTCTGACATGGCAATTATCCGGACATCTGGGAGACATCTGATTACCGCCGTGCGCCCGTTAGGTCACAGCCACAGTTCATATTCCGCATCAACTTCATAACCAACCTGAACGTCAGCTGGACGTCAATTTTGGGGCGTTATAAAGTTCAGCCATCGAATTTCACCAGCGTGATTTACACGCTCAAGCTAGGGAGTCGGGTCGGTGGCGATCATCATCTTTGATCGAATGGCTATTCAGGTAATTGCCAGCGCTGGTTTATGTGCGGCCGCGTTCGTATGGGCGCCATCCGCAGTCGCAGAGTCATCCGGGAGCGCGCACCACGCGGTTGAAGACGGCCCCGGAGGCTCCGGCAAGGGTGCGTTAGTCGGCGCCCCCGCCGCAGGCGCCGCGCCCGTGGCCGGGGTGCCGATACTGCCGGGGCCTGTTGCGGCACCTGTCGTACCGGCAGCGCCCGTCATCCCGGCCGCACCGATTGTTCCTGCGGCGCCCGTGGTTCCGGCCGCACCGGTAGTTCCGGCCGCACCTGCCGTGGTCCCCGCGGCCGCGCCCCTTGATGGTGCCCTGGCCGCAGGCCCCGTGGCCGGAAAGGGCATCCCGGTCGGTTCCACGGTCCCGGGTGCGCCGACGCCGGGTGTCCCGACTCCCGCCGGTCCGCAAGGCTGATAGCCAAACCAAACCCGATTCTTCAGTAGTGCCGAGGCCGCGAACGCGGCCTCGGCACTACTGTTTCTCGCCAAATATTCAGAACTACTACTCTTGCACGACCACCGGGTCGCCGATGTTGACGTTGTCGAAGTACCACTGGGCTGCCGCCGGACTCAGGCTGATGCAGCCGTGGCTGACATTCTCATAGCCCATCGCCGGTACGGCCCACGGAGCCGCGTGCACGAACAGACCACGACTGGTGAAGCGGACGGCGTACTCCACATCGATCTTGTAGCCATCGGCGGCGGTGACCGGGATGCCGACACTACTGGAATCCATCAGCACCGAGCGCTCCTTTCCCAGGACCGCGTAGGTGCCGATGGGTGTCGGATACTCTGGGCGGCCCATTGAAGCCGGAAATACCCCTTCTTCACCCAGGCGCGGAAGATGGTGCGGCGCAGGCAATCCCGATACCCCGTCCGATGGCCTTCTCCACACTCCCTCATAGGACACGGTGAACGTGTGCCGCGAAATGCTGGCGATACCGACGAGAGCCGGGCCAGTTGTGATCTCCGCGGGCTTGCCGCCCACCATGAGCTTTACGGTGCTGTGCGACGGCCAGAACTGATCTGGCATCCATTGCACGACGTTGTCCTCGAGCCATTCGTACTTCCCCGTCATGGCGGGCGTGGAGGTGATCCCCAGCGCCCGCTCGGCGGCATAGCGATTGGCGATGACCCCATTGAATGTCACCACCACCGGATGTGCGATGCCCACCGGCTTATCCGGCATGGGCGCAATGGATCTGACGTCCAGATCGAGCGGCAGGCTGACGGCCGCAGCCTCGATGCCGGGGGGACGCCCGGCCATCGTCGCCGCGACCACGGATACTGCGACAACCATGTGAAGAACTGTCCTCATCGACCGACCCCTTTGGGATGACCACTTCGTCATGAACGATGTGATCGTATGGACGTGCCAACGCCCGAAGTAGCGGGCGCGCTTGCCGTTTCGGTAACGCGTTCCCCACGGTTTGATAACGAAAAAGTCCGCGAAAAACGCCCGCTAACTGGTCTCAGAAAGACCCCAAATTGCCGCTTTTCCGGCAGCGCCTCAAGGGGAGATAAGCGTGGTCAAGAGCGGAGCCATCAGCGCGACGATCTCGTCGTCGCTGGCGGCCGCCAAGTCGGGCAACTGCAGGAGATAGCGCTGGCTGGCGATACCCATCAGCACGGCACTCAGCAGCGCCGCTCGCAGCCGCGCGTCAGGCTCATCGATAGTGGCCGCCACCGAACTCACCGCGTTATCGGTGACCTGTTCACGCAACAGTTCCAACGCATCCTCGCTGGTCATACTGTTGCGGAGCAGAACCGCCATGGGCCCATTCGGCTCGGCCGCCCATCCCGAAAGCAACCCACGCAGGTAGTTCTCCGAGGTTTCGGCCGGGTTCGACACCGTCAACTCCTGTACCGGGATCGACCACTGAACGGCCTCGCGGAAGAGGTTGCTCTTGCTCCCGAAGTACTGGATGACTGACGACTTGTCCACATCGGCCGCAGCCGCGATACCCCGGATCGTGGCTTTCTGGTACCCGACCTCGGCGAACACCCGACGGGCGGCCGACAGAATCCGTTGCCGTGTCCGCTGCCCCTTGCGCTCGGGTGTTGGTGAAGACATGGGCACATCCTCGCAGGAAATAAATATAGACAACTGTTGAGTTATCCTATCGACAACACTCACGAGAAGGGCCGCATAGATGACACACGTGATCGACTGGGATGGCGCCTACCGAAGCGACAGGCCAGCGTGGAACATCGGTGAACCGCAACCCGAGTTCGCCGCACTCATCGACCAAGAAGGTGTCGTTCGGGGCGAGGTCCTCGATGCCGGCTGCGGCTACGCCGAACTGGCACTTGCACTGGCCGCGCGCGGGCACGCCGTCGTTGGGATCGACCTGACGCCCACCGCGGTCGAGGCCGCCACACTCGCCGCCGCCGAACGCGGTCTGCGTACCGCCACCTTCCAACAGGCGGACATCAGCTCATTCACGGGCTACGACGGCCGCTTCTCCACCATCTTCGATAGCGGGCTGCTTCATGCGCTACCGGCTCAGCTGCGCGACGGGTACCTGCGATCCGTCCATCGTGCGGCGGCGCCAGACGCCTCGTTTTACATCCTGGCGTTCGGCACCGACGCGTTCCCCAACCACGACGGTCCGGCACCCACGCAGTTCACCGAAGATGCACTACGCGAGGTGATCTCGAAGTACTGGCAGATCGAGAGCATCCGCCCGGCCCATCTTCAAGCAGGGACGGGCCATGCAACTGCGCAACTGCCCGGACATCTCGTGATCGCCCGCAAGGTTTGAGGGGTCGGGTCCATGGCGTTCACGCCCAGGGAACAAGAATTCCTACTCCAACAACCCGTCGGCCACCTGTGCACCATTGGAGCCGACGGCGATCCACAGATCAGACCGGTCGGGGTGCACATCGGTCCGGATGGAGCAACGATAGATATCGCCGGTCACGCACTTGCGTCAACACAGAAGTGGCGCAACGTAATCAGCGATCCTCGCGTGGCCTTCATTGTCGACGAAGTGCTCTCGGTGCAACCTCCGCGGGCGCACGGAATCGAAATCCGGGGAACTGCGGAGGTGCTGCCCGGCCAAGGCAGCACCGACGGCGGGCTGAGCGGAGACATCATCCGGATCACCCCACACCGGATCATCGCGTGGGGAATCGACGATCCGCACACGCGCGGTAGGAAAGTTTAGAAACCCGACTCAAGATCGGTCATGCTCAGCGGTATGCCTGTAGAGATCGAGAAGAACGACCGGATCTGCGTGATCCGGATGGACCGGCCCGCGAAGCGCAACGCGATCAATCCAGAGATGACCCTGGCACTGGACGCCGCCCTCAACGACTTCGAAGACGATCCGACCCTGTGGGTGGCCGTGCTGACCGGTTACCGCGAGGGATTTTGTGCGGGCACCGATCTCGCCGAGACATCCGGCCCGCGCACCACTCGCGGCGGAGAGTACGGAGTGATCCGGCGCGCGCGCCGTAAGCCGCTGATCGCCGCCGTCGAAGGAATGGCCCTGGGCGGCGGCATGGAGATCGTGCTGGCGTGCGATCTGGTAGTGGCGTCCGCGTCAGCCACCTTCGGACTGCCCGAGGCCCGCCGGGGAGTGATCGCTACCTGCGGTGGCCTGTTCCGCGCGCAGCGGGCGCTGCCTCTGAACATCGCGCGGCAGATACTGCTCACCGGCGATCCGATAACGGCGGATCGTGCCTACCAGCTGGGGCTGGTGAATGAGGTGACCGAAAGCGGCTCGGCCCTGGAGTCTGCGATCGCGTTAGCCCAACGGATCGTGCTCAATTCGCCTGTCTCTGTTCAAGAAAGTCTACTCGCGACGCACAAGGCATTCGAGAAGGCAGATGACGCCGGATGGGCCGACACCGAGACGGCGTTCGAGGCGGTGCTGCAGTCCGCGGACATGGCAGAGGGAATCACCGCGTTCTTCGAACGCCGCCCACCTCAATGGACGGGCAAGTAGCCCAATCTCTTATCGGCCCGCGTTACGCGCCAGATCGATCGCGAACTGGTTCACGAAGGTGCCAGCCCGAGGGTCCCCGCGGTCGCATGACCCGTCAGACTCCCCGGGACGCTTGACCCACAGGTAGGCATCGACGTTCGGGCTCGCGGTGGCCGTCGTGGGCGCAGTGCCCAACGCGCGACCGCTGGGATTGCACCAGTAGAGAGCATCCGCGGTGGGGCCCGCTCCATTACGCGAGGTATCGATCACGTAATGCGCGCCATTCGTCATTCCCGAAATCGCATCGCCGTAACCGATTTCTTCATCCGTGGTGAAGAAGTTCGCGGTGTTGAGGCTGAAGCCTCGGGCCTTTCCGACGCCGACATCGTTGAGTCTGGCCGCCATCACGTCGGCACTCACCCACCGCGAGTGGCCGCCGTCGACATAGAGGGCCGTGGCCGGGTTACGGGTCAACGTGTCGACGGCATAGCGCATCAGCTCGAAGCGTTCCTGGCGTTGACCGGGCGACAGACAGTCCGCCATGGCCAGGGCATCCGGTTCGAGGATGATTACCGCCGGCCCTGAACCCACGGCCGATGCGACGCCGTCGATCCATCCCCGATAGGCATCGGCGGATCCGAAACCGCCGGCGGCGAAACTGCCGCAGTCGCGGTGGGGGATTGCGTAGAGCGCCAGCACCGGGGTGGCGCCGGAGGCCTGCGCCGCGCTGATGTACTTCGCGTCCACGCTGGGAGTCGACACATTGTCCATCCAGTACGCCTGCGGCGTGTTGGCGATGGCCGTCAGCTCAGGGCTCCCGGCGCCCTGTGCGGCACGCATGGCTGCCGAGTTCGGGTTGACGTAGAACCCTTGACCGTCCAAAGGGTTGTCCGCACGCGCCACCGGGCCCACGAAGAGGCCCAGGCACATCACGGCCAGCAGGGGAGCGATCCGTCGCGCGAGGACACCAGCAGCTGAGGAAATCACCTCAGAAAAATAGCCTCAGCACCTCAACAAGCGCCATTCGGCCCAGTGGCGATCCGCGGAAGCTACCTATCCATCGTGTGTGGAGGATCGTCGACTTCCTGCTTGTCTTCACAGGCGCCCAACGCGTTGACCAGTACACAGTTGTCCCCGCTGTCCTGCTGGTTGGGAGGGAGTTCCTCGCAATCGCCGACTTCGTTGACCCTCTCGCACATCACGCGAGCGGTAGGCGCCGCGTACGCCGCGGGGGCCGAGACCTGAAAAGCACCCGCGATCACGGCGGCAAAGGCCGCGGTCACGACACCTCTCATGATGGCTGCCACAGTGCCCTCCCTTCTTTGTACGGGCACCACCCCCGACCACCGTTTCTCAGCGACAACAACGGCAAATACGGGCGGTGACCACCCATTTTACAAACTAATGATCGCTCCAACGAGGGTTTCGGATATGGATCGGCGACCAACTACCCAGGACCTGCGCGCTAGGGTGCTTCCGTCGGCCTCAGCGAACAGGCCGGTAGAAAAGTTGGACACCTCATGACTGCACCAGCAGAAGCGTCGGCACTCGAAGCACGCGTCGGCCACTACTACCAGATGGACGGCCCCTACCTGGTGGGCCGGGAGAAGGTGCGCGAGTACGCCCGCGCGGTGCAGGACTACCACCCCGCCCACTGGGACGAGGGCGCCGCCGCGGCGCTCGGCTATTCCGGTCTGGTGGCACCGTTGACGTTCACGTCGACCCCGGCCATGGCCTGTAACCGGCGCATGTTCGAGTCCGTGGTCGTCGGGTACGACACCTACCTGCAGACCGAAGAGGTCTTTGAACAGCACCGCCCGATCGTGGCCGGTGACGAGCTGCACATCGACGTGGAACTGACCTCGGTGCGCCGGGTTGCGGGCAGAGACCTGATTACCGTGACCAACACCTTCACCGACACGGCGGGCGATCGCGTCCACACCCTGCACACCACCGTCGTCGGGATCACCGCCGACGAAATCAATCCGGGCACGATGGCGGCCGTGCAGAGAGCGATGATGCACGACGTCGACTTCTCTGGCATCGGGGTAGCCGCCGAGGCCTACGAGAAGACCGTCCGGCCCGAGGGCGAGGTTCGGATCGCCGCGGACACCAGCCGCGCACCGGGCACGCCATCCTTCGACGACGTGCAGGTCGGCGACGAGCTACCGGTGCACCACACCCGACTGTCCCGAGGCGACCTGGTGAACTACGCCGGTGTGGCGGGCGATGCCAACCCGATCCACTGGGACGAAGACATCGCCAAACTGGCGGGACTGCCCGATGTGATCGCACACGGCATGCTGACCATGGGATTGGGTGCCGGATTCTTCTCGGTCTGGTCGGGCGACCCGGGTGCGGTGACCCGTTACGCGGTGCGACTGTCCGCACCGGCCATTGTGTCGTCCGCCGAAGGCGCGGACATCGAGTTCTGCGGCAAGATCAAATCGCTGGATCCGGAAACCCGCACCGGCGTCATCGTCGTCACCGCGAAGTCCAGCGGTAAGAAGATCTTTGGTCTGGCGACGTTGAACGTCCGCTTCGGCTGATCTGACGGCGCTAGAGCTCTGTCACGCGTCCGTTGTCGACCCTCCATAAACGATCCAGCCGAACGTTCTGCAACATCCGGCGATCATGTGTCACGAGCAGCAGCGCACCGTCATAGGCCTCGAGCGCCTGCTCGAGCTGCTCGATGGCGGCAAGGTCGAGGTGGTTGGTCGGCTCGTCCAGAACCAACACATTGGTTCCGCACGCCTGCAGCAGCGCGAGACCGGCACGGGTGCGCTCACCGGGTGAGAGCTCGTCGACCGGGCGCTCCACATGATCGGCGCGCAGCCCGAACTTGGCGAGCAGGGTGCGTACATCGGCTGTCGACCATGACGACAACCGCTGCTCGAAGCGGTCCACAAGCCGATCCGAGCCGGTGAAATCGCCACGCGCCTGGTCGATCTCGCCGATCGAGACATTTGCTCCCAGGCTCGCACGGCCCTCATCGGGTTGCAGACGTCCCAACAGCAGCCGCAGCAGCGTGGACTTTCCTGCCCCATTGGGCCCCGTGATCCCGACCCGTTCACCGGCATCAACCTGAAGGGAGACCGGGCCGAGAACAAAGTCGCCTTGCCGCACAACAGCATTGGCCAGGGTCGCAACAACCGAACTCGACCGGGGTGCGGCGCCGATAGTGAACTCGAGCACCCATTCCTTGCGGGGCTCGACCACCTCTTCCAGACGGGCGATTCGGCTCTCCATCTGGCGAACCTTCTGTGCCTGCTTCTCGCTGGATTCGGAGGCCGCCCGGCGCCGGATCTTGTCGTTGTCGGGAGCCTTGCGCATCGCGTTGCGCACACCCTGGCTCGACCATTCCCGCTGAGTGCGTGCGCGCGCCACCAGGTCGGCCTTTTTCTCGGCGAACTCTTCATATTGTTCGCGCCGGTGGCGCCTGCCAACCTCACGCTCTTCCAGATAGCTTTCGTAACCGCCACCGAACACTGTGGTGGTGTTCTGGGCAAGGTCCAGTTCGAGGACGTGGGTGACGCTGCGGGCCAGAAACTCGCGGTCGTGGCTCACCAACACCACACCACCGCGAAGATCGCGGACGAAGTCCTCCAGCCGAGCCAGTCCGTCCAGGTCGAGATCGTTTGTCGGCTCATCGAGCAAGACAATGTCGAACCGCGAGAGCACCAGGGCCGCCAGTCCAACACGTGCCGCCTGCCCACCCGACAAGGAAGTCATCAAGGTCGACTCCGGCCGCACCGTATCCAGACCGAGGCCCAGATCGGCCAGCGCCGCCGGCAACCGCTCGTCGAGGTCCGCCGCCCCAGAGGCGAGCCAACGATCAAACGACGCGGAGTAGGCCTCGGACAGATCGGCCTCCAACAGGCCCTGCCGGGGGTCGGACAGCGCCGCGGCCGCGGCCTCCATGGTCTGAGTGGCATCGGTACACCCGGTGCGGCGGGCAATATAGGCCGCGACGGTTTCGCCGGGGAGGCGCTCATGCTCCTGCGGTAACCAGCCGATGAACGCGTCGGCCGGAGCAACGCTGACCACACCTTCGAGTGGTTCTAAATCCCCGGCGAGGATTCGCAAAAGGGTGCTCTTGCCGGCGCCGTTGGCGCCCACGACTCCGATCACGTCCCCCGGCGCAACGGTTACGTCGAGCCCCTCGAAGAGGGTGCGGTGGGCGAATCCGCCGGCCACATTTTTCGCGACAAGCGTTGCCGTCATGGCTTCATCGTCGCATCATCACGATGCAAGAGAACCCGCGCGCCCGTACCGGACCGATACCATCGCGCCATGCACCGGCCGGTTTCGAGACGCGATGCCCTTCGATACACCTTGGCCGCGCCGATCCTCGCGGGCCTTCCGATGGTCCTGGCACCGAGTGCCTCCGCGGACGGGCTCAGACTCATCGACTTCACCGAACGGCTGGTGACCCCCGAACAGATCAAATCCGCCGGCTACGCGGGTGCGCTCGTCTATGTATCCGAGTTGCGGCCGGGAGCCACCTTTGACTTCAAACCCGTCACCCGCGACTACACCGCCGGGTTACGTGCCGCCGGACTGCACATCGTCAGCTGCTACCAGTACGGCAAGCCAGGATGGCCCACTCCGTCCGACTTCACCCGCGGCTACGACGGCGGCGTTGCCGATGCCCAGACCGCCCTGCGGCTACACGGGGCCGCAGACGGGCCCGATACTGCACCGATCTTCTTCAGCGTTGACGAGGACATCGACCAAAACACCTGGAAAACACTTGCAGTCCAATGGTTCCGGGGTATCAATTCGGTGCTCGGCGTTCGCCGTACCGGTATTTATGGTCACGCCCGGGCGTGCGGATGGGCCATCGGCGACGGCGTCATCGGGCATTCCACGACCGGCGGTTACCGCTGGGCCTGGCAGACACGAGCCTGGTCAGGTGGGGCACGTGAGCCAGCAGCCGTGCTGTACCAGACCGCAGTGAACACCGCGTCGAACCCCGGCCCACTGATCGGTGACGTCCACGTGGACGTAGACGATGTGCTGGCAACCGATTTCGGCCAGTGGGACTTGAGCCGATAGCGATCTCGCACCGCGGCCGAACCAGATTTGCCACGGAGGGACGCCCCCACATCGAAGGAAGGTTACGCTAACCTTCATTGGCTGGCCCGATCTCACAGGCGGCCAGCAGCACTGGAGAGGAGACGCCAGGCTGCACGCGTGTGGCCCTGGAAATCGGTCAGATGATGCGTTGTGAAACTGATTCCCCCACAGTCGGTCCGGTCGACCGCACAGGCAACAGGTCATGACGGCTCCGGTATGGATGGCGGCACCTCCAGAAGTGCATTCGGCCCTACTCAGCAGCGGCCCCGGCCCGGGGTCTCTACTCGCCGCGGCATACGCCTGGCGCTCGTTGAGCACTGAATACTCCGCGGCGGCAACCGAACTCACTACGACGTTGGGCACGGTACAAAGCGGCCCCTGGATCGGCTCCAGCGCCGATCAATACCAGGCGGCGCATGTTCCATACCTCAGCTGGTTACAGCAGACCAGTACCGTCAGCGCCGGAGTGGCTGCCCAGACCGAGACGGCAGCCACGGCCTACTCCGAGGCGCTGGCCACCATGCCCACCCTTGCCGAGCTCGCCGCGAATCACGCGGCGCATGGGGCGCTTACCGCCACCAATTTCTTTGGTATCAACACCATTCCGATCGCCGTCAACGAGGCCGACTACATCCGGATGTGGATACAGGCCGCGACCGTGATGAGCACCTACCAGGCCGTCTCCGAAACTTCGGTGACCACAGCACCGCCGACCCTCCCGTCACCGGCAGTGCTCTCGCCAGAAAGTGGTCGCACCGCGCGGGCCGCGGCTCAGGATGCCACCAAGCCACCGCCCATCGTGCCCGATCCGAACGATCCCATCGAGATGTTGCTGGCGAACTCCCAACACTTCCTGGGGATGTATCGTGCGTTGAAGGGACTGATTACCGACCCGGTCGGCACCATCATCCAGATCATCATCGACTTCTCCACCAATCCGGCCGCAGCCCTGGTTACCTGGCAGCCGCTGTTCTTCGTATTCGCCTATGCCGCAACGTTTGGTGTGATGGGAACACCTATCTACGCCGCAATCTTGGGCCCCGCGGCGGGTATCTCTCTGCCGCTCGCCATCACCTTGGGCAGCCTCTCTCAGATGCCTGCGGCGCCACCTGCCGATGTCGCCGCGGAGGTCGTCCATCCCCGTGCCGACCAGCCGAACGCTGTCGCGATGAGTGGTGGCACGGTGACCACGGCGAGCTCGGCCGCACCTCCCCCACCATCCACCTCCACGGTGACTCCCACCTCTGCCCCGGCTCCCGCCACCCCACCACCCGCGGGCGCAGAAGGACTCGGATACGCCGTTCGGGGGGACGGCCCCGGATTCGGGTTCGGGCCAACCATGGGCCAGAGCATTGGCGCCGCGGCCCAGGCCCCGAGCAGTGCCGTGGCGGCTGCGGCCGCACTGGCCTGCAACCCCGGAAAGTCCAAGAGCCGCAGGCGCCGTCGCGGAACCGCAGAGGACCGCGGGTACCGTCACGAGTACGCCACCCTGGACAACGACATCGCCGTCGACACCGCCACCGGCGATCCACTGACGGTGAGCGCCTCGCGTACAGGCGTGGGGAGGCTCGGCTTCGCCGGTGTGCGCACCACATCAGCACCTGCCGAAGCCGCCGGACTCACCACCCTCGCCGGAGACTCCCCCGAAAGCCGGGTTACCCCCATGCTCCCGGGAACGTGGAACACCACGGAAGACGGCGGCGAAACCCGCTGATCTGGGCACCAACTACCGCACACACGTGCCGTTCGAAACATCTGCCCATTGTTCGTGTTTCGGAATCACATCGAGCGGGTATACCCCCGCCGTGAGGCCGAAGTGGCCGCTACGAACCTTGAGCAAGGAGAGCAGCATCATGATTATTTTGGGTGTTCTGCTGGCAGTCCTGGGGTATGTCTTGGCCGTCCCGATTCTCCAGACGGTTGGGATAATCCTGGTGGTGGCCGGTGCCGTCCTGTGGATCTTAGGGGCGGTGGGCAGGCCCGTCGCGGGTCGCAAGGTGTGGTTCTGAGTGTTGGTACGCCGCATTGCCCGTCCCATGCTCGGGTCCATATTCATCGCTGCGGGGGCCGATGGCCTGCGTCATCCGGAGGCATCGGCCGCCGTCGCTGAACCACTGGTCAACGATCTTTTGGAGAACGCGCCCAGCTCAGCTACCCGCTACCTGCCACGAGACCCGAAGACCTACGTCCAAATACACGGGGCAGCACAGCTTGCCGCTGGTTTGGCCTTGGCCAGTGGAAGGCTTCCCCGGATATCGGCATGGGTACTGGCAGGCACACTGGTCCCGGTGACCCTGGGCAGCAAGGCGTTCTGGCGCGAGACCGATCCTGCCCTCAAATTGCAGCAGAAGACGGACTTCTGGAAGAACGTCTCAATCTTGGGCGGTCTGATCATCGCGGGCATCGATACTGAGGGGCGGCCCGGCTTATCGTGGCGCGCGCGCAGGGCAGCTAGCGATGCTGTCGCTGTGGTTACCTCTGCGCTCCCCGGAGTCGAAGACACTTCACAGTCGCTCCGCGCCAAGACGGTAGAGCTGGGAGAGGCGGCGCGCGAAAAGGTTCCCGTGATCGCCGAACACGCCCGCGAACGGAGTGCAGAGATCGCCGAGGCCGCGCAACGGCGAGGCGGTCAGCTGGCGGATATTGCGTCACGGCGGGGAAGTGAACTCGCGGAACGCATCTCAGAACACAGTGCCGAACTGGCCAGCGCGGCAGATAAGGGCCGGAAACAGATCGAGGCACTTGCCGCCGATCCGCCACCGAGACTCCGCAAGTTCGCCCGCACCTTCGGCCGACACTAGCTGACGGCGAAGCCCATTCCACGCATGACGGTGTCCACGTGATCGTCATAGAGCGCATCGCTGTCTGTCACGAGATCCCGAAGGCTCCCGAAGATCTCGCCGGCGAGATACCCGGTGATGGATGTCCACGCCGAGATACCGATCCCGATGATCGCGGTGTCAGCCGATTCGTCCGACGTCGTTCCCAGCAGCGCAGCAAGAAGTGGCCCCGGAGCCAACGGGCGGAATGTAGTGCGTTGCGGCACCGCCTCTCCCGCCGCGACAGCGTTGAGATACGCACCCATAAAGGACACCATGACTTGCACAGCAGCAGGACCGGTCTCGGAGGGCTGCGCACGATATCCCGGGATGGGCGTACCGCTGAGCAATGCGAAATCTCCAGGATTGGCGAGCGCCCAGCGCCGAGCGGCGACGAACGCGGCGCGTACCCGGCCCGTCGCACTGCCCTGGTCCGCAGCTTCTTGCCCCTCGCTCATCGCTTCGGCAAGGGCGACATTGGCGTCAACGCACAATGCGGTAATCAGCGCCGCCTGCGTATCGAAGTAGCGGAACAATGCTGCGGGTGCCATGCCCATTTCTCGGGAGATCGCCCGTAAGGACAGGGCACCGGTGCCGCCGTCGGCGAGCTGCTTTCTGGCGTGGGACTTGATCTCATCCGTTGTCTGCGCACGCTGTCTAGCCCGCCTCGTGGCGGGGACATCCGCAGCATTCGTCGGGGTGGGCACGTGGCCAGTCTATGAATGCTGCGTGCTCAGCTGTTGCCGAGCCTGGGGCGAAGTAGATCCACGCCGGGGCCGGTGAGCTCGGACAGCACGCTAGGTCGGGCACCGACCGCCATCACGATTGCCTCTCCTGGGCCTCGAATCTCCGGGCCGTCGCCGTAGGTCCAGTCCACATCGGTTGCCGTCCAACGCAACCCCTTGAGTCTGCGTTTCGAGTGAATAAACGGGTCAGGGTTCTCCAGTACGGTTCGCAGCGTGCCAACGGGCACCTTCCGGAGCCGGTTCAGCGGGCGTCGGATGTCCTGGTGATGAATGAGCAGGTCAGCGAGAACCAGCTTTGGCTGGATCTTCGCCGAATAGCTTCTGTCGATCGTGGATTCGAACGCCGCAAGCAGCTTGTCCGTCGACCACCCTTCTGCTCGGTCGATATAGAGCTGGTTCAACTTATCGGCCGATCCGCGCACCCGAACGACCTCGTAGAAGTACCTGGGAAACGAAGTTCCGTCATACAACACATGGGCCACGACATCACGCACCCTCCATCCCGCACACAGCGACGGTGCGTCCCATTCCTGCGGAGCGAGCGTGCGCAGCAGTGCGGCCAGGTCGCGCTTCTCCTGTTGAACCATCGCGTACACATCGGCTCGAGACATCCTCAGCTCCCTTGGCTCCGTATTCCCTCGACGTATTCAGTGAAATCGCAGCCGGATGAAGTTGCCCAGACCGTTCCTTCGCCAGCTGGACAGCATCTTCGGTGTCGGCAGCCAAAATGGATCGGGCACGTGGAACCCGAGCCGCGTAGCGCGGGTGAGGCCCATCTGCCGCATTTGTCGCGCCATCGTCAGCAGCGGCAGACTGGGTTGGTAGGAGTAGTCGTGTCGCCCTTGCGCGATCGAGCCGGAAACCAGGCGCGCCATCTCCGCGGGCGATCGAGTAACTCCGGCGATCTCGGGATGCTCTGCTCTCCACTGGTTCACGGCGTCTTCCGAGGCAAAGAAGCTGTTGTAATCGCACCAGCCGACGACCCGATGGGGCATCTCACGAACCGGATATCCGAGGTGCACCCGCAGCGTTTTGGGTGAGTAGTCCACCAGCAGGCCATCCCGCCCGACGAGGCGCACCGGCTGCTTGGTGTGCCGGCACACAGAGTCCACGATCACCTCCGCGCCGGGGAACTGCCCAGATATCGCGCACGCCTCGACAGCACATTCGGCGAACCACTTCTGCTTGCCCTCAACGGTAATCGCGTAGTGGTTCTTGAAGGTCGCGAACGGGCGCGCATAGACCAGCTCGCCCCGCGGCGGCTGCGGGGCATCGAGCACCTCATCCTGGAAAGTCTCGCTATCCGCATGCTCCTGGTCCTGGCGGGCCACACAGATCGCGCCCTCCAGGTCACGTAGGAGCAACGCGAGCTCCCCCTCCGACAGCGCGAACTCGCTGAGTAGTTGCGCAACCGTGGGCACGGTTCCGTCATTCAGCACCTGCGCCATGATGCGCTCTCGGAGCGCTCGCGCCTCGTCACTCAGTGTCGCCATCAACGCCTCCAGCTGTGATCACTGCTCACTTTTCGATCACTGTACACATACCGTCGGGCGTCATCAATACGCGTAGACCCCCGACCACGGGGCATACCCAGGCCGTTAATATGACCGTGTGGTCATATCGGTAGGAAGTGGCCACCACCGATGTGAAGGGGATTTCCGTGTCCGTACGCCGTACTGTCCAAAATCTTGCTCAGCGCCGCACCCTGCTGCCGGCGCCGCTCGATTCCCTGCTGGCAGGACCGGGACGTGACGTCAGCCAACTGACAGTGGTGGTTACGGGTGCGTCGGCCGGAATCGGCCGACAGGCCGTCATCCAACTACGCGCCCGGGGAGCCCGCGTGATCGGTGTGGCCCGGCGCGCGGATGAGCTGAAGGCTCTCGCGGATGAGACCGGTTGCGAGTGGCGCACCTGCGATCTGAACGACGAGGCCGAAATCGCCAGACTGCTGGAGGACCTCGCCCATCAGCGCGTGGATGTGTTGGTGAACAACGCCGGCCGTTCGATCCGCCGTCGCATCATCGACGCGACCGACCGGCTGCACGACTACCAGCGGACCATGGCGCTGAACTACTTCGCGCCCGTGCAGCTGACCCTGGGTTTACTGCCCGGAATGATCGAGCGTGGACGCGGCCAAATCGTCAATGTCTGCACATGGGCCCTGCACGCCAACACTTTTCCGCGCTTCTCTGCCTATGCCGCGTCCAAGAGCGCACTGGCGATCTTCGGCCGCACCCTCAACGCCGAACAGCCACACCCCGGTATCCGCGCGACCAATGTGTACTTCCCGCTGGTACGCACCGAAATGATCGCGCCCACAGCGGAATACGAAGCCGCCGTGGCCCTATCCGCACAGGAGGCCGGCCGCTGGATCACGCGCGCAGTGACTCACCAGCCGGTGGAGGTCAACGCCGCCGTGCTGCGCGCGTTGCTGCCGGCGATCGATTTGTTCTCCCCGACAGCAGCGGACACCACCATCGCGTCGATCACGTAGGGCCGGCTACCGTACGGATTTGATCGGAAGCACTGCCAGCGCACCGAGGACCGACAGCACCATGGACGCCAGATACAGAATGCTGAAGTCCCCTTGGGCGTGATGTAACCCAAATAGCGCTGTTGCCAACATGGGCACAAGCAGCTGCGGTAACAGGTACGCCATGGCCACCACGCCAAGGTCTTTCCCCGACGACTCCGTCTCGGGGAGCACCTCCGTCATCAGCGCCAAATCCACAGCGGCGTAGGCACCCTGCCCTGCTCCGATCACTGCCGCGCCGAGCAACAGGGAATGGAAGTCCTTGAACAGCAGCAAGATCACCAGGCCGACCGCAGTGATCAGGCATGAGGTCCAGACGATGCCCTTACGACGGCCGGTGCGATCTGACCACCACGCCGATATCGCTGCGGTGACCGTATTGGTGATCAGGAAGGCACCGATGATGACGCCGTACTTGGCGGCGGCCTCATGCTCCGACAACCCCAAGGTGCCCGCCACGATGTACAGCATGTAGACCGTCACCAGCAGCACCGACATCGTGACGAAAAGACGGCAGATCCATGCCCACGCGAAATCCTGGTGTTTCCTTGGATTCATCCAATAGCTCGCGAGGATCGCTTGCCAGCTTCGGGGAACCCGCTCCGTGCGGACGATGTCACGCAGAACAAGTACGGCGGCGCCATTGAACATCAGCGCCAGTACCGCCGGGAGGCCGAACCACCATCGCGGATCGTTCGGTAGGACGTTGATGAATACGCTGCCGACCACAGGCGCAAGGCTGGTCGAGATGCCAAACACCGCCGCCACCCGTGCCCGGATAGCGACCGATATCTGATCTGCCAACAGCGCGTTGAAGACCACGAGAGTTGCGGCGAAGCCAATCTGGGTGATGCACCAACCCGCGACCACGCCACCGACCGTCGGAGCCGTGGCCAATGTCGTCAGACCCACCGCACCGACAAGAGTGCCACCCACCAGGAACGGCCTGCGAATACCGAACCGCGAGATCGAGGTGTCACTGAGATGGCCCAAGGGAGGCGTCACCACGATGATCGCAATGCCACCGAGAGCCATCGTCAGCGACAGCACCTGCGTCTTGTGCGCCGGGTCCAGCTCGGCCAGCCGCAGCGGGATGCTCACCGCACCGGCGGCAAGCAGCGCGACCGCGGAGGCGAAGTAGGCCAGCAGAAAGACCGGCAGGAAGGCGCGCGGCTGCACAACCCGGACATCCGCCTCAAGGCGTGTAGCAGGCGTTTCCGTAGACATACGGTCCTCTCGATGTTCTTCGAACAACCACTGTAGGTGCTCTCGCACTAGGGCCGCTGGGCACGAGATCGGGGGCACAATCAGTGCGGCACCCTGAAACCGACAACTGAGGCGGATACTCATGGCACGCATCGACACCCACCATCACTGCATCCCGGCCCTGTATCGCAAGGTCCTACAGACCGCCGGAATCGATGAGGCCGGCGGGCGGGCACTACCTTCTTGTCCTCCGCCTCTGATGCTGCGGCGTTGGCCCGCGACCTGAACGACTACACCGCGTCCGTCGTCGACGGACATCCGGAGCGGTTCGGCTTCTTCGCCACCGTCCCGATGCCCCACATCGATGCGTCCGTCGCCGAAACTGTTCGTGCACTGGATGTCTTGCGCGCAGATGGCGTGGTCCTGCTGGCCAACAACGACGGCGTATACCTCGGCCAGGACGGACAGGACGATCTGTTCGCCGCACTGGACGCCCGCTCAGCGGTGGTCTTCATCCATCCCGCCGATCTGCCCGGACCGGCCATCACCGGAGTGCTGCCCTTCGCCGCCGACTTCCTTCTCGATACCACCCGGGCCGCATACCTATTGGTCCGCAACGGAATCCGCCGCAGATACCCGAACATCAAATTCATCCTCAGTCACGCGGGTGGCTTCGTGCCGTACGCCAGCCACCGCATGGCCGTCGCCATCACCAGCGACACGGGAGCCAGCCCTGCGGACAATCTGGATGACTTCGCAAGTTTCTACTTCGATACCGCGCTGTCCTCCAGCCCCGCTGCACTGCCCTCGTTGCTGGCATTCGCCGAACCCGGTCACGTCCTGTTCGGATCGGACTGGCCGTTCGCGCCGCTCGCAGCCTCACAACTGTTCGCCGCCGGTCTGGAGAACTACCCGCTGGACAACTCGGCTCGCGCCGCGATCGACCGTACCAATGCTCTGAGGCTCTTTTCCCGTCTCGGCACGGCACCTACTCCCCCGACGCGGTCACTCGCGGACAACGCACGGGACCTGGCGCGTCGCACCGTGATGCGTGGCGTCGCGCGTTTGATGGCTTCGCGGTGAACTTAGCTCACGCAACGACAGGACACCCGTGAACTGCAGCTGGCCATCTGCACAGATACGCTGGACTCCTGACACGCGGACGGAGTCACACCCATGCTTGACACGCCCCGGTATGCCGAGCGGACCAAGGGTGTCCGTCGGCTGACCTCGTCCACCAGGATTGCCGCGGGCGACGTCGAGCTGGCCCTTGCCACCGAGAACATCGCCGCGCCCACGGATTGGTCTTGGCGCGAATCCCATCACGTCATCGTGATTCATCGCCTCGGCCGCATGCGCACCATGGAATTCGACATCGAGCACGGGCCGTCGGGTCGTGCGCTGCCGAACATCGGTGATGTGTGGGTCATTCCCGCCGAACACCAATACGCGGCACTGGCGCAGGGCGACACCGTCCAGTACTGCCAACTCTCCATCCCCACCAAGGCCATCACCCACGGCACCATTAAACCTGCTATTGGACAACGTGATTCACTAACGCATCACCTCATCGAGCGAATCAGCGACGTGAAGGACCGAGACGATGTCTTCGCACTCTTACTGATCGAATCGCTCACCGAATCACTACTGCTCCATCTTGCCGACAGACACACCGGCGATGGCGCGGTGCAGCCCCCGTTCTATCGCGGGCTGGACAGGGCCGCGCAGGCCGCACTGATCGAATACCTGGATACCAGTCCCGACCATCTCATCGGACTGGCTCAGCTCGCCAGTTGCTGCGGCATGACCGTGCGCGAGTTCACCAGAGCATTCTCCGCGACATTCCAGACCACGCCATATCAGTTCTTCCTGAATCGGCGCATTGCCAAAGCAAAACGGCTACTGACCCACAGCGCACTGTCGATCGCCGACATCGGCTCTGCCATTGGCCTGTCAAACTCCAGCCACTTCACCGCCACATTCGAGGATCACGTCGGCACGACCCCCCGCGCCTATCGCGACAACACCTGAATCCCGCATGCGAAGGTAGGCAGCTCAGGCCTGGCCAATCTCAAGCTTGGTAAATTTTCCATCCGGCCCACCGGGAATGAATCGGAAGAACGTCCGGAAATTTCCCCATGTCTCGCTATGAAACTGGCCGATGACGGTGTGTCCGTCCGGGCTGACCCGCTCTATCCGGGTGAAGTACTCGTGACCGATTTCGGCGCTGAACGCACTGAAATCACGTGGCGCGCCATCATCGGTGAGCCCGGGCTCGGCGATAAACGCGGCCAGCCAGTGCTCGCTGTCTTTACTCTGCCAAGCGGTGACCGCATCCCGTACTGCGGGCTCGGTGACAAGGCCTAGATCTTTCGTCGGAGATGGCATAACAGCCTCCTTGCGGGCACTAGTTGATGGTGGAGAGGATTCCGCCGTTGACAAAGATGGTCTGGGCGGTGGTCCATCGACCTTCAGGAAGAACCAACAGTCTGGCGACCGGCAATATGTCGTCCCCTCGGCCGATCTGCCCATTGATACTCATCGACTGCAGCCAGGCGATGTTCTCGTCGGACTCCGCGGGATAGAAGAAGCTCGTCTGTAGTGGGCCCGGCGCAATACAGTTCACGGTAATCCCGCGACCACCCACCTCTTTGGCCAACGCCTTGCTGAAGTGCTCCACCGGAGCCTTCGACCCGGCATAGGCACTGTATGTCGGAGCCAGCGCGCCAACCATGGCCGTGATGAAGCTGAGGATCCGGCCGTCATCGGCCATCCGGCGCGCAGCCTCGCGCATCATGAAGAACACCGTCTTGGCGTTGGTGTTGAACACAGCGTCGTATTCGTCCTCGGTGATGTCCGCCAAAGGCTTTCGCACAATCATTCCGGCGGTGTTGACGAGGATGTCCCAGCGGCCGAATGCCTCGAATGCGAAGTCCACAAGCTTGGTGCAGTTCTCCGGGACCACCAGATCCGCCTGATAACTGACTGCTTCGCCGCCGGCGTCCTGGATTTCCCGCACCACCTGCGCGGCCTTGTCCTTCTTGGAGTCACTGCGGTAGTGCACAACAACCCGGGCGCCGTCGTGCGCAAGCGTCCGGGCAAGCGCAGCACCCATATTCGCCGAGGCCCCGGTCACTACGGCCACCTTCCCGGAGAGCGGCCGGTCCACCGGTCGGTACGGCTGCACCGTCTCGATTGAATCAGGAATATTCACCATGATCTGTTGTCCTCTCTCGTTACATTTCTGGAAGTACTGCTGTGGACGGCTAGAGGAGCGTGCCGAGTTCCACCGCCAATGGTGGGAGCACCCGGGGATCCAGTGGTAAGGGCAGATAGATAACCGCAGCCTCAAGGCCCACGTTCTGGAACGCCGCGATCTCATCTACCAGTCATGAAATATCTTCGTGTGAACCAGATTTGAGCCAGATGTGCGCAGAGGTCACGATCTCTGACGGATCCCGGCCGATATCGGTGCATCGGGCGTGCAAGATGTCGAGCTTCCGTGCGAACTCCTCGGGTGTGCCGTTAGGGAAATTCCAGTGCTGAGCGAACCGGGCTACCAGGGGTAGCGTGCGTTTCTCTCCGTTGCCGCCGATAAGTATTGGTGGATAGGGCCGTTGAGGACCTTTGGGCTCGCAGTACGCGCCGGTGATCGTGTAGTAGTTCCCGGAAAAATAGGTGAACCGCTGCGATAACAGCCCGACGATCACCTCGCAGGCCTCTTCAAACCGATCGAAACGCTGACTGACTGAGCCGAGATCGATGCCGTAAGCATTGGATTCGTCCTCATTCCAGCCCGCTCCGAGACCTAGTTCGAGCCGCCCGCCGGAAATGATGTCGACCGTCGCGACCATATTCGCCAGCACCGCGGGGTGGCGGTAGTGGGTGCCCGTGACCAATGTCCCGATCCGCAGGCGAGTTGTCTCCCGAGCCAGGGCCGCCAACAGTGTCCATCCTTCCAGGCATGGGCCACCCAGATCCGGCTCGGGTTCCGATGACGACGCGATGGGATAGAAATGATCGAAAAGCCAGGCGGTATGAAAGATTTCGATGCCGTCGGCTTCCTTCCACACGGCCAGCGCGTGTGATGATTAGCCGTCTTGATATCGAAACGCATTGCCATCCAAGGATCCCTCGATCTGATACGCGGTGCAGCTCCGAATCGGGTCGCCAAACCGACAGGCTGGGGGCCACCCCCCGTCGAGGTGGCCCCCGTACCCCGCTAGGAGGTGTGGGTGTCGAACCAGTCGATCAACTGCTCTGGGTTGTTCGGGAAGTAGTTGTACCCGTCCCACCTTCTGGTGGAGTTCTCGATCCAGAACAGCTTCTTGTCCGTCACCGGCATGCTGTCGAAGATCGTCTGAACATCGCTTTCCCGGGTGAGCGCGTCATTGCGCACCTGAACCAAGAAGGTGGGGATGTCCATGCTCTTGGCGTAAGGGATCGGCGACATGTCGTCGAGCTTGAAGCTGGTGATCAGCTGGATCTCACGCTCAATATCGTCCAAACGATCTGTGATACCCAAGATCTCGGTGATGCGCTCATAGAACGGGCGTAGTGAGACCGGCTGCGGAGACACGATGGCCGGAATGCCTTCGAACACCTCCGGTCGCCGGTCATGGGCGATGAAGGTGGCGTTCATGCCGCAGCAGCGGCTGAACAGCACGACGGTCATGTCCCTGGTATCGGGCCGCGAGCGCACGTATTGAATTGAACCGATGACGTCCCGGGACTCAAAGATTCCGTTGCTGCCGATGCCACCGTTGCCAATTCCGCTGTGTCCGAAGTTGCGCATGTCGTAGGTGAGTACGTTGTATCCGGCGTCATGCAGGTTCTTGTAGTCGGCCATGAAGTTGACCTCGAAGTCGTTACCACCGGCGCCGCCGATCTGCTTCCACGGCTCCAGGTGGGCGGGCAACCCATAGCGGTTGTGCCATATCGGGTGATTGGCGATCGCGATCTTCTTGGAGCCCTTACAGGGAATGAACCAGGCATCCAGCGGTACACCGTCCTCCGACGGGAAGGTCACCGACTCGTACTCCAGACCATATTCGTCCGGCCAATGCAGAATCGGCGAGCGGATCGGGCGTCCGAACGTTTCGGCAAGCTGCTTAACAAGCTGGTCCACATCGTCTGGCATGGGGCAGCACCTTTCATTTACGCGACTCATTCGTCAGTAAAGCCCTGACGACTCCACGCTAGAGGCACCGAGCACAAGGCGAAAACAAAAAATTATTCAAGATCTACAACTTTTACTTGGGCATATAGTGCTATTCATGACTTCTCGGCCAACGGAAACGGGAGACGATCCGATCGATCTCCGACGTCTCCAGCAATTCCTCTCCGTGGCGGAATATGCGAGTTTCTCCCGGGCAGCCAGCCAACTGAGACTGACGCAACAAGCCATCAGCCAGTCAATGGCGAACCTCGAAAAGCAGCTCGGCGCGAAGATGTTCGACCGCAGCGGCCGCCATATCGAGTTGACCCCCGCCGGGGAGGTTCTGCGCGACGGATCCGTCGTACTGCTGGCCGCCGCGCAGACGTTGGTGCGCCAGGTACAGAACACCGCATCCGATGCACCTCAACCGTTCGTGGTCGCACACACCCCGGCGATCACCGCCGAAGAAGTCCATCAGCTCCTCGTTCCGGTTCGATCGGCACTGCCCGACATATCAATCACCGCGCTGCAGATGTTCCCCAGTGCCCTCGAGCCCGCGATCATCTGCGGATCGGCCGACATCGCGCTTCGGCGGGGAATCTCAACACCGAGGAACCTCGCATCACGCGTGATCGGATATCACGCGCTGCGCGTCGCGGTACCCAGCGATCACCCTCTGGCAGAACGTGATTCGGTGGCTCTACGTGATCTACGGAACGAACGGATCATCGTGTGGGCACCTCCGGGATTCTCCAACTACACGGACTACATCCTCAGCACCTGCCGGTCCGCCGGGTTCGAACCCGCATTCACCATCAACCGTGTTCAGGGGACCCCGCCGGTGACCGCGGTCCTCGACAACGACGGCGTCGCGTTCGTCACCGCCCCCACCGGTCCATGCCTGGCGGGCCAAGTCGTCGTCGTCGAAATCACCGACCCGCCGCAGGCGCCCATCCAGGCAATCTGGCTGCCCCACACCCAATCAGCCGTCCGGGATGCACTTACCCATACCTGAGCCTCTACCGTTGATCTGGTGAAGGCGTCGCGAGCTCGGGTCTGCGCCATCGCCACAGCCCTGCTCGTTCTGGGCGGGATGCCGGCATGCGGGCACGCAGCGAATCCGATCACCGCGCCGAGCGTGGAGCCCGAAGGTCCTTTCGCTCCCGTCATCCGCCTCGTCAACGACGCGGTTGCAGCGCCTCGGCTGCCTGGAGCGGTAGTGCACATCGGGCACGCCGGCAAGGTCGTGTTCCGGCAGGCCTTCGGCTGGCGCAAGCTCCCCGATGAACCGGGACTAGACGGGTGGCCCACACCTGCCGAACCGATGACCGACGACACGATCTTCGACCTGGCGTCGTTGACCAAACCTCTCGCGACGAGTGTGGCCCTCCTTCAGCTGTACGAAAGGAGCCTGGTTCGGATCGACGAGCCCGTGCAGACATACCTGCCGGATTTCAACCCCGACAACGACCCGCGACGCGCACAGGTGACACTTCGCATGCTGTTGACACACACCTCGGGCATCGGAGGCGACCTGAGCCATCAGGGGCCTTGGGGAGTGACGGCGGCGGACAAGACGGACGGTGTACATCGGGCACTCACCGCTCCATTGGCATTGGATCCGGGTAAGACATTCCACTACTCCGATATCAACTTCATCATCCTCGGCGTGCTCATCGAGAAGATCACCGGCGAGTCTTTGGATGTTTACGTGCAGGAGAACGTTTTTGCGCCACTGGACATGTCCGACACGCGTTACCTACCCCCGGCCAAGGCATGTGGACCTCACCAAATCATCGGTACGGCAGTTTCTTTCGACAAGCTGGCCGCCACGCATGCTCCTTGCCCGGCGGGCACCTGGAACACCGATCTGTTGACACGCATCGCACCGACAGCTCGCGATGAGGACGCCCCCGGTCTCAATCCCAACTACGACAATCTGCTTCGCGGCACCGTGCACGACCCCACCGCGCGCCGAATGGGTGGCGCGGTCGGCAGTGCCGGCGTGTTCTCGACCGCCGATGACGTCGGCCGGTACTCCCAGGCACTTCTCGATCGGCTCGCCGGGCGGCCGAGCCTGTTCCCGCTGAAACGATCCACCCTGGAACTGATGACGACACCGCAGCAGCCAGGCCACACGGCCACACAACTCGAAGCCGCCAACAACGCCAGCCGCCAGGCGATCCAGGAGCGTCCGAATCCCACCGATCCCCTACTTGCGCCGCACTATCCGGCGATAGCGGGACAGAGTCTGCGCGGTTTCGGCTGGGATATCGATACGGAACTATCCAAACCGCGTGGAATGCTCTTTCCCATCGGCAGCGTCGGCCACTCCGGCTTCACCGGGGTGACGGTGTGGATTGACGCAGCATCGGACACGTACGTGGTGGTCCTGGCGAACGTTATCCATCAGCGCGGCGGCCCACCCATTGTGGGGCTGAGCGGCGATATCGCCACCACGGCAGCCCAGGTTCTACATCTCTACAGCAATTAAACGGTTGTTCGGCCGAGAACCACTGCGCCCCTGTCGATCACGAGATTCTCCACCCTGATGCCAGAACGTTATCGGCCGTTTCGGCGAGGCAACACCTTTAACAACAGCCACATTGTTAACTTCCTGCGATGCACGATTCGTCGGGGACCAACGACCCTCTGCGCCCTTCACGTTCGGTGACCCGACGTGACGCACTGCGCTACGCCACAGCCCTGTCCGCACTCGCCGGGCTCGGTGCGGCATCAGCCGCTGCCGGCACGCCGACGGCGTCTGCCGCCGCGCCCACGTTGATCGATTTCGCCATGCGCCAGATTCCGGCAGAGGACATCAAGGCCGCTGGACACTCGGGAGTGATCAACTACGTCTCCACCTCACGCCCCGGATCGTCCATGGGCGCCAAGCCGATCACCCGGCCGTATGCCCAGGCGCTCACCGCGGCCGGGCTGGTGATCGTCAGCAATTTCCAATACGGAAAGCCCGGCGGCACAGCGCCATCGGACTTCACACGCGGATTCGCCGGTGGCGTCGAGGACGCTCGTACCGCCTGGCAGCTGCACACCGCCGCCGGTGGCGGCCAAAGTGCGCCGGTCTTCTTCTCCGTCGACGACGACATCAACCGTGATACCTGGAACAACGTTGCACTGCAATGGTTTAAGGGCATCAACTCGGTGCTCGGGGTACAGCGCACCGGCATCTACGGCGGTGTCAATCCGTGCCAGTGGGCCGCCGCCGACGGCGTGATCGGCAATTCGCGCTCACCCGGCCACGTGTGGGCCTGGCAGACCCGGTCATGGTCACGCGGCCAGGTCTTCCCCGGTGCGGTTCTCTACCAACGCATCGTGAGCACCACGTCCAATCCCGGCCCGGTGGTCGGCGGACTCGACGTCGACGTCAGTGACGCCCTGGCCCAGGATGTCGGCCAGTGGAACTTTCACCAGTGAGGGACACCCTGAGTTCGGTGTAGGCGTCGACGAGTGCGTCGAGCGTGAACCGCCGGTTGAGACCGCTGGGATTCGGCAGCACCCACGTCGTGACCTCCGCGAAGCGGAATGGCTGCACTCCAAATGCGATGTGTGGGGCCTCGAGCATGGATACCACCGCACGCTTTCCGAGAAATGCCAGCGCCCGAGGTTCCAAGCGGCGCATCTTCTCCTCGAAATCTGGCCGTGCCGAACGGAATTCGCTAGCCGTGATGTCGTCGGCCCGCGGCGTTGCGCGACCGACAGCAGCGGTGATACCGCACCCGAACGTCAGCAGTTGACGCTCGTCCTCCGGACGCAGGCGAATGTCGGTGAAGCCGGCCCGATAGAGCACTTCCCAGAAACGGTTGCTTCGGTTCGAGAAGTTGTGTCCATCGGCCACCGCGGTAGCGGCAGGATTGATTCCACAGAAAATTACGTCGAGCCCGGCAGCGAGAATATCGGGAGAGTACTGGCCCACAACAGGTAGGTTCTCATGGCTCACCGGCCCGGCGGTACCGAACTATCCTGGGGGGCTGGAGGGTTCGGGCCTTGCCCAACGATGCGCTCCTGAAGCCGGTACAGAGTGTACTTGAAGCTACCGACAAAGTAGGCCCAGTCGGCCTGCTTGGGTCCGTGGTAATCGCTGGAGCCCTTGTAGCCCGCGTCGTCGATGTTGCCCAATGCGAGCTTGGCGATGTTGACGTCATGCGCTTGCGCACTACCCGCGTTCGCCTTAATGAGCATGGGTATCAGCCGATTGAGTGCGACCAGGCTGGTGTCGGGACTCACCGCGATGTCGTTGAAGCCGCGCGAGATCGAGTTGAGGTCGGCGAGTGTGCTGCGGCCATCGGTGCCCTGGATCGACGGGAACTTCGCAAGTTGATCGCTGATCTGCCCGCTCTTGTTGGCCAGGTCACCGATCTGGTTAGCATCGATCGCTCGCACGCCCGGGCCCGATGCCGCGAGCAGATCATTGATCGTCTTCTCTCGCGACGATATCGAGGCGGCCAGTTGGGACGTCTTGTCCAATGAGTTTTGAATCTGTGCCGAACGCTTATTGAGGGTGTCCAGCAGCTGATTCGATTGCCCCACAATGTCCCCCAGGGTTTGACCATTGTCTGCTGAAGCCTTGCCGAGCCCGTTGACCAGATGGGTCAAGTTACGCACCACACCACCGTTGACCAACACCGCGGCTGAACTGAGCACACCTTCCACGGAGGCAGCCGACGACGTGGTCTGTAAGTCGAGAACGTCGCCGTCCTTCAGGAGTTCCCCGGATGGCTGATCGGGGGGCTCGAGGGCTACGAACACGTCACCCAACGGAGTCGCACTGCGCAGCTGGGCGGTGGATCCGACCGGTAGGCGCACACCCCTGAGTATCCGAAGCTTGACGACGGCTACATCGTCGATCGCCTCGATGGATTCGACCTCGCCGATATCAGCGCCCTTGAGGCGTACTTTTGCCAAATCTGGCAGATTCAAGGCATTGGCAAACTTTGCGGTGACCGCATACGCGTCGGAACCGATGCTTGGCGCCGGCAGGTCGAGACTCTCCAGTGTCGGCGGATCGCAGGCGGCCACTGTCATTGCCAGTAAGGCTGCCGCAGTGGCTTGAACGACTGTACGAACGCGACGTGACGCCCATGTCGCCGTTAAGTGGATGGGCACAACCGTACCAGAATTTACCTGGGAATGCGCGTCCCATGCCATCGCGCAACCGTATCAAGAGAAATTGGGCGAAAGTGCTTCGCTATCTCGTGAAAGCCAGTGATCTCCACTACATGACGGGGCATCAGATGAGCATCGTCACGGGCCTGCATCGGGTGACGGATTTGACTCGACGCGTTCAACGAACGAATCGGGACCGGGACGTCGCTGAGGGCAGGGGCGCGCAGCTTGCAGGTCACGAAGAGTGGTCCATAGTTTGCTACGCAGATGCATTCTTCGGTTCTGTGAGGCGCCGAAGACTCTCTTCACCGCCCGATGGCGGGCACTCTACCCAAGCAATACTGATTGTTCAGGCAATGAATTTGCCACAGTTTAGAGAAGGTCCGCGGGCGGTGGTCCGTGCGACTTCGACAAGCCGGATCGACACCGTGAACCGAAGATGGGTTCAGGAGAGTTTGGCTGCTCGATCTGGGCCGTGAATCGATATGCGGGGCAACACATACGCACAACTGAGCGGCTGCTTGTTCATGACGCATGTGTCCACGCTCACATGCGCTGCATACGATACCCCCGTAATGCACAATGCGCATATGACAGCTGATCCGAAGTCCGCCTGGAAGGCACTCAAAGAGGGCAACGAGCGTTTTGTGGGTGGTCTTCCGCAGCATCCGAGCCAAAGCATCGCGCGGCGTACTGAGCTGGCTAATGGCCAGAGTCCTGATGTGCTGTTGTTCGGCTGCTCGGACAGCCGGGTGGCCGCGGAGATCATTTTCGATCAGGGCCTGGGCGACATGTTCATCGTGCGTACCGCCGGCCAGGTGATCGACTCCGCCGTCCTGGGCTCCATCGAGTATGCGGTGGCGGTACTGGGTGTGCCGTTGATCGCGATCCTGGGACATGACTCCTGCGGCGCGGTAGGGGCCACGGTGGCCGCCCTGGACACCGGTGAGGTGCCCGGTGGGTACATCCGGGACTTGGTGGTGCGGGTGATGCCCTCGATCCTCAGTGGCCGCAAGGACGGACTATCACGCATCGATGAGTTCGAGGCCCGCCACGTCGAAGAGACGGGCATCAAGTTGTTACAGCGCTCGCAGGTGGTCGCCGATGCCGTCAAGGCCAACAAGCTCGCCATCGTGTATCTGACCTACAAACTGGCCGACGGACGCATCGTTTTACACGGCCACGTCGGCGACATCGGCGAGTAAAGACTGCGGCTTGCCGGTGGCCGATCGGCCGTAGATCTGCGGTGTTGGCAGCACACTCAGCGGCCGCCATTGACCTGCCACCAAACCCGGGCGCTTCAAGTTGATAACGATATGAAACCTCAGTGGTTGCAATGCGATACGTGGGCCTGCGTACTCACTGGGCGCCACTATGTTCACTGAGTGCACCGTCGAACGGCTCTGAAGATTCCACTGGTGCTGGCAGTAGCGACTCTCCCCCAGGTACTGGCTCCTCTTTCGGTCATCCCGCGGGCGACCGCCGCGCCAGGCCAATGGCCGGTTGAACGCGCCAATGCGTGGTACCAGGCGCAGGGTTGGCTGGTCGGCACCAACTTCAT
This sequence comes from Mycobacteroides chelonae CCUG 47445, assembly GCF_001632805.1. Taxonomy (NCBI): domain Bacteria; kingdom Bacillati; phylum Actinomycetota; class Actinomycetes; order Mycobacteriales; family Mycobacteriaceae; genus Mycobacteroides; species Mycobacteroides chelonae. The sequence continues at coordinate 4,949,592 of NZ_CP007220.1, forward strand.
CACCTCGAACGCGATCAACCAGCTCGAGATGTTCGCGCCGGGCACCTACGACGCGCGGCGCATCGACAGCGAGTTGGGGGCGTGCCGGCTATTGGGGTTCAACACCGTACGGGTGTTCCTGCACGATCTGCTGTGGGCGCAGGACCGCGCCGGATTCCAAAACCGGCTGTCGCAATTCGTCGGGATCGCCGCGCGCCAGGGCATCAAGCCACTGTTCGTCTTCTTCGACTCGTGCTGGGATCCAAATCCTCAGCTCGGTGCCCAGCGGGCGCCGACGCCGGGCGTGCACAACTCGGGCTGGGTACAGAGCCCAGGGGCGCACCGCATCGACGACCCGCGCTACCGCGGGATGCTGAAAGATTACGTGGTGGGCGTCATGAGCCAGTTTCGCAATGACGACCGGATCCTGGGCTGGGACCTGTGGAATGAGCCGGACAACCCGGCCAAGCAGTACCGCAAGGTGGAGCGCAAAGACAAGATCGATGCCGTCAGTGGGCTGCTTCCGCAGGTATTCAGCTGGGCGCGTTCGGTCAATCCAGTGCAGCCGTTGACCAGTGGTGTGTGGCAGGGCAGCTGGGATCGCGGAAGCCGTAGTGAGATGGCCGGTTTCCAACTCGACAACTCCGATGTCATCTCGTTCCACTCGTATGCAGGCCCCACCGAGTTCGAGGCCCGCATCAACGAGCTCGCCCCGCTGGGCCGACCGATCCTGTGCACCGAGTACCTGGCCCGCGACCAGGGCAGCACAGTCGAGGGCGTGCTCCCAGTTGCGAAGCGGCACAACGTCGGTGCGTACAGCTGGGGGTTGGTGGCAGGCAAGACCCAGACCTACTTCCCGTGGGATTCCTGGGACAAGCCTTACACCAAGATCCCGGACGTGTGGTTCAGCGATCTACTACAGCCAGACGGGCGGCCGTATCGCGATGCCGAGTATCAGACGCTGCGAAAGCTGACTACGCGCGTGTAAAACATGTCGACCGACTTTGTTCACAATCTGGATGATTCGAGAAATGCCGGGCCGGGATGAAACCGATGTCGAGATGCAACGAGGATTGACAAGACACGCCTGCCTACTTTGACAAAAATGGGGGCGTGTCGCGGAGGCTTCTTAAGCTAGCGTGCATAAGACCAGGTCAGAGCGGTCCGGAGGACGACGTTGGGCTGGTGGCTTCAGATTCTTCACCCCTTCATTGCGTGCGGCGTCGATCTGTCGCCTCGCACCACAGCGACAACAGCACTGCTCAGAACTCGACCCTCCTCGTCCCGCCGATGCGTCACCCAATGGAGTCGTTGATGTGCGGAGCAGACCGCTCTGGTGGTCACAAAATAGCGGCGATAGCTGACGCAGGGCACCGGTAGAGCTGGCAGCTGGCCCTATTTCGGTCAGCTTCCAACGAACGCGCAGCCTCCTACGGGTATACCGCTCTAAGGATGATTGCGTAGTGCGGTGATGGCGATTCGGGCGGCTTCGCCGATGGCGCGGTCGACATTAGGCAGATATGCATCGGCACGTGCAGCTCGGGTGAAGACTGAAACGGTCATGGGTGGTTCACCCGGAAACACTATGACGGCTACCTCATTGCGGATGGGTCCAATAGTGCCAGTCTTTCCGGCGACGATAACATCTCGATGCGGAAAGGCGGATCGTATCCTGTGCTGCCATATCTGCTGCGCAAGAATGTGTCTCATCATCTCGGAGCTCTGGGGACTTGCGGCGGCACCGGTCCATATCGCGCTGAGCGCCCGGGCGGTGTCGACAGCGCTGGTGGATGTTGTGTACGCGGGATCGAAGGCCAAGCTTTCTTCAATCTCGTTGTTACTGGCGAGAATTCCGATTGCTTCATCCAGAGTCAGTGTGCCCGTATCATGAATAAGCTGCTGTTGTAGCGCCGAAGTGCCACCAATGATTCTGGTGCTGCCGAGCCCAAGCTCTTCGGTGATTTCGTTGACTGTATCCAGGCCGACAGCAGCCAGGAGGACATCGGCTGCTGTGTTGTCTGAGTGGGTGATCATGAGCCGGGCAAGATCGAGCCATGATAGGACGACGGGGTTACTGAAGGTGCTGATGCCGGTCGGCCCGGGAGTGCAGTCGGCTGGGACGACTCGAACCGTGGCGTCTGGGTCCAGAGTTCTGGAGTCGAAGGCACGTGCGGCCGCGATGAGTACAAAAATCTTGTAGACCGACGCGGAGACCGCAGGTCGGTCACCGTCGACGTCCACGACAGGCGTAAGCGTGCCGACTCGTTCGGCACGTAGCGTTCCACGGCAGCCGGCGTCAAGAAACACCGCGCGGATCTGCTCGGCGGCCCCGCCGATGAGTTGGGTGCTCATGTAACCGTCCGTAGCAACTCGCGGTCGAGCGCGTAGGTGAAGTCGTCGAGATCACGCCCTGGCGCGGCAACGATGCGTACGCGAAGTGCGATGTCCTCGACCAGCATCCGACGATGGGTAGTCCCGCTGAGTACCGGTGCATTTAAGGTTGCCAGCCCGAAACACTCGCCAGATGCCGCAGCGACGCTGACATCCCTGTGTGTCGATGCAGAACGAATCTCGGGATCTATACCGCGGCGGCGGAAGTTATCGATCAGCAGGTCATGTCCTGCCGGGTTGTCCTCGCGCGGTACCGTCGCAAGGTCCAGTCCTTGGAGTAACTGCGCGCGCGGAGACTTCGACGCGCCTATTGCATGTCCTGCGGGGAAAACTATGTTGCGTTCCAGCGTGATTACCGGACCGCCCTCTAACCCGTCCAATACAGCGGGATGCTGTATCACTGCCACATGGATTGCTCCGCGACGTAGTTCTGCGAGCAGCTGAGTAGTTCCGGCAGTGAGCGTGTGGAGCGCCGCATTGGACGGCATCCGGTTTCGAAGCGCATGAACACAACGCGCGACGTATTCATCATCGAGTTGCGGAATGACGCCCCAGCGCAAGCCCTGTACGCGCCCATGAAGATGACGCGCCTCATCGAGTAGCCGAGTGGAGTCGTCAACGATCGAGCGGGCGCGAGAAAAGAGCTCGGCACCCTCGGGCGTGACCGCAGCACCATTGGACGTGCGCTGGATCAGGGTGAGTCCGAGGTGCTTCTCGAGCCTTCGAACGCCCTGAGAAACGGACGGCTGCGTTACTCGAAGGCTTGCTGCGGCCTCGCCGAAGTGACGGTGCTCGGCGACAGCCACGAAGTACTGCAAGTCTCGAACCAAGTCCATTCCTGTGATCCAACACCACCGCACCGGCCTTGGCTAGCAACCAATGATTCTTCGTTTTTACCTCTTGTAGCAGCGCTGATTCGTCGTGCCTATCGTGTCCTGCGGCGTGGCTACTTGGTGATCAGCGTCCGGGACATGGTTCGTTAAACCCATGAGCGCACGCCTAAGCCGCCGGGAACTCATCGCGATATTCGCCGCAGCAGGTCTGTTAGCAGGCTGCAGAACCTCACCGCCGACTAGCACTACGAGCGCGACAAACGTCGACGCCAACGGATACACGGCATTGGAGGACTGGTACAAAGCAAGAATCGGCCTCTATGCCATCGACTTGAACTCGTTGACGACTATTGAGCACCGAGCCGACGACCAGTTCTCGATGTGTTCGACATTCAAAACATATGCAGCGGCACGGCTCTTACAGCTTGCTGATGCAGGCGCGATCGACCTGAATACCAAAGTGGCCATTGCAAGCGACGAGATTGTCGTTGATTCCCCCATCACCCGAGGAGAGGCTGGCTCATCGATGTCTCTCGGCGACATCTGTGCCGCAGCCCTGATTCACAGTGACAACACGGCAGGCAACATCATGCTGCGTACCATCGGAGGGCCCACTGCTATCACCGCCTTCGCGCAATCCATCGGGGACTCGCACTCTCGGCTGGATCGTTGGGAACCCGACTTAAATACAGCCGTACCGGCAGATCCAAGAGACACCACCACCCCCAGAGCCCTATGCACTGGGTACCGTCAGATCCTCACAGCTGACGTCTTGGCAATCCAGGCCCGCGACCGCCTGCTCACGTGGATGAGATCGAATGTCACCTCTTCCAAACGTTTCCGCGCAGGCTTGCCGCCGGGCTGGACCAGTGCGGACAAAACCGGGGCTGGTGACTACGGATCAACCAACGACGCTGGGCTCTTGATAGGCCCTGCCGGTCAACGTGTAGTAGTGGCTGTGATGACACGCTCGCGCGATGACACACAAGACGCTCCACCCTTCAACGAAGCCATCGCCGGAGCCATCCGGGTAACGCTGATGCGCCTACGCCATACCCAAGAGTAATGGGAATCAGATACACAGGCGCACAGTATCTTTCCTCGTACCTCACTGCCCTGCCAGTGTCGGCGGCCTACGTAGCAGACAAGGTAGATGCTGTAGCCACGACGATCTCGACCATTCCCTCACTAGCGGCTATTTGGTCGACGGTGCCCGAGGGCCCCGCCACCCCACTGCGGATGGGAGCACACGTCAACGGATTCTGCGTCCACCAAAGAAAGTGGCATCGGTCGTAGCAGCAGGAAATATACTGCCGTCCAACAAGATGGGCCTACCGATCAATGATGCTCGGAACGGCGCCGCCTCGGCCTACGGTGCTCCAAGTGCCGGTTAGCCGAGGGAGGGTAGCAGCAATGGCTGCAGTCGGTAACTGGGTGGTTCGGTGCCGTGTAGATGGCGCACAAAGTAGTCCCAGGTGCGACGTAGCGAGTAGTGCAGCCAACCGTACAGTGAGTGCTCGGCGCCAGGAATCATGATCAGGTCGAAGTCTTTGTCCGCCTTGATGAGTCCATCGGCCAGCCGCATCGTCATGTACGGGTGTGCGTTGTCGTCGAGTTCACCGTGAATGAGCAGCAGCTTGCCTTTCAGGTTGGCGGCCAGCGTGGTGTTCGAGATCGCCGCTTTGCCTTCGGCGCTCAGATCGCCGTGGTAGTGCTCGGCCCACATCGCCAGGTTGAGGGCGTTGTCATGATTACCCGAAACCGCGACGGCCACCGAGTAGAAGTCAGGGTATCGCAGCACGGCACGCGCCGCGGCGAATGCGCCCGCGGACTGTCCCGTAATCCCGACCCGGGCGGTGTCCAGCCACGAATACCGCTGTCCGAGTTCGCGGATTGCGGCGATATGGTCGTCTAGGGCGCCGGCATTGCCGAGATCCCTATAGGAGTGGTCATGAAATGCCTTGCTACGTCCCGCGCTTCCACGACCGTCGACGGCCACCACCGCGAACCCGAGCGCGGCGAATGCCTCCGGTTCGCCATAGTGCGGCGGGTTGAACATCGGTCCGGCGCGGTAGAGCTGCGGCCCCGGATAGATGTGTTCGATGATCGGGTACGTGCGCTCCGGGTCCAGATCGTGCGGTCGCCAGAGCAGACCGTAGATGGGGGTCTTTCCGTCCGCGGCGGTCGCGCGGAATCGCTCCGGGGGTTGCCAGCCCAAAATCTTGAGGTCTTCGGTGTCGGGTGTCTCCAACTCCACTACCACCTGACCGTCGCTGTCGAGTACCACTGAGCGTGGCGGCTGGCTCGGGCTTGAGGCCCGGTCCACCAGGTAGCCGCCCTGCGGCGGGCTCACCGCGTCATGATCTAGATCGTCATCTGTGAGTCGGGTGAACCCGTTGCCGTCCAGTCCGATTCGGCAGAGTTGCCGCAGGTACGGGTCGGCCTCGACCAGGCCGTTGGCCGTGAAGTACACCTGTCGAGCCTTCTCATCGACCCATAACAGGCTGCTCACCAGCCACGGCCCGGTGGTTATCTGGGTGACCCGGTCTCCGTCAGCCGAATAGAGGTACAAGTGGCCCCAGCCGTCGCGTTGCGACCACCATAGGATCTCGCCGGTGTCCAGCACGTGCACCATGTGCGGGTCGCCAAGCAGCACGGTCGGGTCGACCCGGGTCTGGCCCGTTTCGGTGATCAGCGTGCTGACCGCGCCGGTCGACGGGTCGAGGCGACGCAATGCCAGGGTGCGCGCATCGCGTGACTGGTGCAGGAAGTACACGTCGTCACCGCTCCACCAGGCGTAGACGAGTGCGACATTGTGCATGATCGGTATCGCTTCGGTCTGCTGCCGTACGATCGTGCGTTGCTCGACGTCGAGCACGTTCCAGGTCATCGTTGCCACGGTGTCCTCGCCGGGCATCGAGTAGCGGGTGCGGTGTTCCACGGGCCGGCCGCCGTCGGCAGGGCTGGATTCGACGAGCACTAGTTCGGGCACCTCACGTTGATCGATGCGCGCAACCAGGATTCGGGTGGAATCGGGCGACCAGTGCAGGATCATCGGCGCCGGAATACCCAGTGCACGGGTCAGTGCGCGTGCACCGGTGGTGTCTGGCAGGCCGCCGTAATCGAAGTAGGGTTCAGCGTCATCAGTGAGGGCCTGTTCGGTGCCATCAGCCCGGCTGCGGACCCAGATATTGCCCTCGCGGCGGAACGCATCCCACCGCTCATCGGGAGACGGGATCGCGCCCGGAATAGTTGCGGCGGTGTCAGATTCGGTGCAGGCGCCTTCCGCCCATTTCCAATTACGGTCGAACGCGCTGAACAGCACCGTGTCATCCGCGCGGACATCTACGGCCACAATCGGTAGATCGGCACCGGTCACCGCCTGCCCGGCCGCCGCCGACAGTGCGGCGGCCAACGCGTCGTGGTCGAAGGCGGCCCGACGCGTCTTCACATCGGGATCGACCGCGACGTAGCGGGTTCCGATCCGGTACCAGAATCGGGCACCGTAAGCGAACCACTGCGGTGTCAGCACAGTGCCCGGCACGCGCCGGGATCGGTGTGGGAAAAGCATCTGCTCGGCACGCGCGTAATCGGAATCGCTCAACAATGTCGTCACACCAGGCATCCAACACGCGGACGTAACGGCACAGTCAACAGCGACTTGACCATGCCGCAGCGGCACAGCGTTTGGTGAAGCAATGCCGTTCATCGCTGCCACCTAACTGGATTCGCATTCCCTGAGCTTCCTCGGCAACGATGTTTTGGCAGTAGCGCTGCCATTGATACCGGTCCGCGCCCGAAAGCACTGGATGCCACAGGGTTTTCGTGACCTAATCAGAGGGTTCGTCGGGGTCAGTGGCGCATGTGCGGTTGTAACCCAGGGTCCTTTGCGAGGTGATGCGCGTAAGGCCCAGCGTTAGGAACGCAGAGCGCGGTTTCCTCATCGTGGTCCCGACGAGAACTGCGATATTCACTTAGGTGGGTGGTCAGCATCTATTGGTTTAGCCAGGTGATGATGCCGGTGTCGAGTGAGTAGTAGGCGCCGATGATTCGTAGATCTTTGTTTTGGGTTCTCGATGCCAACGGCGGGTCCGCGCGTAACGCGTTGACTGTTAAGTGGATTTGGGCGCGAATGGTTGTTTCGATGAGGTCATCGAGGGATTTTGATGGGGTCTGTTTTGCTTGCAGGTAGGCGGGTTTGAGTGCCTCGGCCACTTCGGCGAGGTGTGCGGGTGCGGGAGTGTGTTGCTCCAGGGATTTCACGGCCGCGGTCACTGCGCCGCAGCGTTGGTGGCCCAGAACCACCATCAGCGGGGTGTGGTCCATGACGGCGCCGTATTCGATGCTGCCCTCGATGAGTGCGTCGTAATCCTGTGCGCCGGTGCGTACGACGAATAGATCGCCGAGGCCTTGGTCGAAGACGATTTCCGGTGGGACCCGGGAGTCGATGCAGCTGAACACGATTGCTAGGGGATCCTGATCGCTGGCCAGGTCGGCACGCCGCTGCGGGGATTGATGGGGATGGGACATCTGTCCGCTGGCAAAACGGGCGTTGCCCGCTTTGAGAACTTCGAGCGGATCGCTGTGCTCGGCCACGGAGGAGGTGACGACCGGCGTTGGCGCGCCCTGCTCACACGCGGCGGTGGCCATGACCGTGAGTCCTGTCAGCAGCAGTGCTCTCCGATTCATCGGCGTGCTCATGGCCTTAGATGGGGTCGCTGCTTGAGTAGCTGTCGGTTGTTTGCGGTCGCTCGCCGTAGCGTTGCGCGTACGCCTGGTGTTTGCGTGCGTTCTTTTCGCGGTTGACGTTGTCGGCGAGTTTGGGATCTAGCCCGTGTGTGGCCAGGCGGTGGCGACGCCAGATCTTGTTGAGAGCGTGGGTCATCAGAATCGCCCACACATAGATCGGCAGTGTGATCGCGGTATGCAGCAGCAGCCCGCCCGGTAGCAGCCAGAACGGGGCCAAGATGAAGTGCGGCGGGATCACGTAACGGATCATGTGCCGCCGGACGGCTCCTGGGCCTGCCAGATCGTTGGCGACCCAATCGCTCATGCTGTCGGGCAGGCGCTTGCCGTAGCAATAGGTGACGTATTGCCATCGGGTAGGGCGGTCGGTGGCCATCGACAACTCCTGGGTGTTACTTCCGGTGCGTGTGCTCGGGCGAGCCACCCCGGTCCGAGTATTGGAGGGTGGCTCTCACCGGATGCGGGCATCAGGCAGTTCTGATGAGTACAGGTAGCCCCGGTGAGAGCCAAACCGAACTATAGATGGGCGCTTGTCCAGCGTTATTGCCGGGTTGCTAATCTTTGCATGTTGTCGTTCAGTGAGGTGGTCTTGGTGGTGGATGCACGTCAGCCGCTGTACCGGATGAAGGCGGATTTCTTCAAGACGCTGGGGCATCCGGTGCGGATCAGGGTGTTGGAGTTGCTCAGTGAGCGCGATCAGGCGGTCTCGGAGATGCTCCCCGAAGTCGGGATCGAAGCAGCGAATCTGTCCCAGCAGTTGGCAGTGCTGCGCCGTGCTGGCTTGGTGACCGCGCGGCGCGAAGGCTTGTCGGTGCTGTACACGTTGACTTCTCCGCAGGTGGCCGAGCTGTTGGCCACCGCGCGGCGGATTTTGACTGGGGTGAATGCCGATCAAGCCGAATGGCTTGATGGTGCCGCCCCGGTCTCTGTGGGGCCTGCGCGGGTGACGCGGGCCCGGCGCTAGCCGGAGGTAGGGCCGTTACCTCCGGCTAGCGCCCTCTAGTTGCTTGTTTTCTTAATTAGCGTGCTTTGTTGATAGTTAGATTCTGAAGAGCTGGTGAGGAGCGGTTGTGGTGAATTCGGTGGACGCGGTGGGTACGACAGTCCAGGGTCTGGCGCCTGCGCCGACCACCCATGCGGGGGTGTTGTTGTGGGTGTCGGAGATGGCTGAGTTGTTGGGCCCAGACAAGGTGCTGTGGTGTGACGGGTCGCGCGCCGAGTGGGATCGCCTGACCAAGCAACTGGTGGCCAAGGGCACGTTTGTGCCGTTGCGGGGTAAGCCGAATTCTTTTTGGGCTGCGTCGGATCCGGCGGATGTGGCGCGGGTTGAGGACCGCACATTCATCTGCTCGGACAATGCGGCCGATGCCGGTCCGACCAACAACTGGATGGATCCGGTGGATATGACCACGATTATGACCGAGGAGTACCGGGGTGCGATGGCGGGGCGCACGATGTATGTGATCGCGTTCTGCATGGGCCCGCTGGGCTCTGATGACCCGAAGTTCGGTGTGCAGGTGACCGATTCGGAGTACGTGGCGGTCTCGATGCAGATCATGACCCGCTCTGGCGCGCAGGTGTGGGATCGCCTGGGGCTGCGCGGCCGGTTCGTCAAATGTGTGCACTCGGTGGGTGCTCCACTCGCGCCGGGGCAAGCTGATGTGCCGTGGCCTTGTGATGAGACCAAATACATTTCCCATTTCCCGGCCACCCGCACCATCTGGAGTTACGGCTCCGGGTATGGCGGTAATGCGTTGTTGGGTAAGAAGTGTTTCGCGTTGCGGATCGCCTCGGTGATGGCGCGCGATGAGGGCTGGCTGGCCGAACACATGCTGATCCTCAAACTCACCTCGCCCGAAGGTGTCGTGAAGTATGTGGCCGCGGCGTTCCCATCCTCATGCGGTAAAACCAATATGGCGATGCTGCAACCCACATTGGCGGGATGGACGGCCGAAACGATCGGCGATGACATCGCCTGGATGCGGATCGGGGCTGACGGACGCCTGTACGCGGTCAATCCCGAAGCCGGATTCTTCGGGGTCGCGCCCGGCACCGGGCGCGCCACCAACCCGCACGCGATGGACACCATCGAGTTGGGCAACTCAATCTTCACCAACACCGCACTGACCAACGACGGAGATGTCTGGTGGGAAGGTGCCACCGACACCCCGCCCGAACACTTAACTGACTGGCGCGGTCAGCACTGGACGCCTGCATCCACCGAGCCTGCCGCGCACCCGAATTCGCGGTATTGCACCCCGATCGCACAGTGTCCGACCGTTGCCCCCGAGTGGGATGACCCCACCGGGGTGCCGATCTCGGCGATCTTCTTCGGCGGCCGGCGCGCCAGCACCGTCCCGCTGATCACCGAATCCCGCAACTGGCGCCACGGGGTGTTCCTAGCCTCCACACTGTCCTCGGAAACCACCGCAGCCGCAGCCGGCGAAGTCGGCGTGCTGCGCCGCGACCCCATGGCGATGCGCCCCTTCCTCGGGTACCACGTCGGCGACTACTTCCAGCACTGGCTCAATATCGGCAACCGCAGCGACCCAGACCTGCTGCCGAAGATCTTCTACGTCAACTGGTTCCGCCGCAGCGCCGACGGCAAGTTCCTGTGGCCCGGATTCGGAGACAACGCCCGCGTCCTCAAATGGGCGCTCGAGCGCCTCGACGCTGCCGCTGACGCGGTCGCAACCCCAATCGGCTACCTACCCACCAGTGATGCACTCGATCGCACCGGCCTGGACATCAGCGACCAGGACCTCGAAGCCGCACTGGCGGTCAACATCGACGAATGGATCACCGAGACCGAATCCATCGACTACTGGTATGCCAGCATCGGCGGCAACCGGCTACCCGATGACCTGCGGATCGAGCTGGGTGCCCTGCGGACGAGACTGGCCCAAGCCCGACAGGGATGCGCCGGCTCGGTCACCGAATCACCGTGACCACCAACCTAAATAAGGGCCTCGCGCCGCGGCGGGGCCCGATCGATCACAGGATCCGGTGATGGGTGCCGCCGGTATCGGCGCGGTGGCTCGGCTGCTGCCACAGCGCAACGATTATGCGGGTCTGCGCGGTTCGTGGCGCCGCGACATCCTGGCCGGGATCACCGTCGGGGTCGTGGCGCTGCCGCTGGCCTTGGCATTCGGCATCAGCTCGGGTGCCGGGGCCGCCGCCGGCCTGATCACCGCGGTGATCGCCGGGATGGTCGCCGCAGTATTCGGTGGCTCGCACGTGCAGGTGTCCGGACCCACCGGAGCCATGGCCGTGGTGTTGGCGCCGATCGTGGCGCACTATGGCTCCAGCAGTTTGGCATTGGTCACCGTACTGGCCGGAGTCATCGTGGTCGCCGCCGGCGCTACCGGTGTGGGGCGTGCAGTCACCTTCATTCCATGGCCAGTCATCGAGGGCTTCACCCTGGGAATCGCGGCCATCATCTTCCTACAGCAGGTCCCCGCCGCCCTCGGCCAACCGGCGCCCCAGGGCCATCCACCGCTTGCCGCCGCGATAGACGTTCTCGCACATGCCCGCTGGAGCGTCGCCGCGCCGCCGTTGTTGGTGGTCGCAGTGGTGGCGGTGTTGATGGTCGGGCTGCCGCGGCTGCACCGCGCGATTCCCGAATCCTTGACTGCGATAGTGGCCGCGACTGTGCTGGTGACCGCCACAGGGTTATCGGTGGCGGTCACCGGCGAGCTGCCCTCGCATCTGTCCGCGCCGCTGCTGCCGCACGCTGATCTGGCGGCCCTGCAGGCCCTTTTGGGTGCTGCGGTAGCGATCGCCGCCTTGGCCGCGATCGAGTCGCTGCTGTCGGCGCGGGTCGCGGCCACCATGTCACCCACCGGCCCCTACGACCCGAACCGCGAACTGGTCGGGCAGGGCCTGGCCTCGATCGCCTCCGGGGTGTTCGGCGGGATGCCGGCCACCGGTGCGATCGCCCGCACCGCCGTCAACGTCCGCTCCGGTGCCCGCACCCGCGTTGCAGCGATCACGCACTCGGTGCTGCTGCTCGCGGTGGTGTACCTGGTCAGCGGGCCAGTGGCCGAAATACCTTTGGCTGCGCTCTCGGCGGTTCTGATGGTCACCTCCTTTCGGATGATCTCAGCGCGTACCGCGGTCACGATCCTGCGCTCAACCCGCTCAGATGCCCTCACCTTTGTTCTCACCGCCGTCGTCACGATCTGTTTCGATCTGATCGAGGCCGTGGAAATCGGCATCGTAGTGGCAGCCTTCTTCGCCCTGCGCGTCGTGGCCAGAAGGAGCAGCGTCACCCGCGAAGAACTACCCGGCCCACCTCTACCTGGCGACGAGAACATCGCACTGCTACGCTTGGACGGATCCATGTTCTTTGGTGCAGCCGAACGCATCTCGAACACCATCACCGATGCCGATCACCCCAACGTCAAGGTCGTGATCATCCGCATGTCCCAGCTCGGCATGCTCGATGCCACCGGCGCACACACCCTGGCACAGATCGCCGAAGAACTCGAATACCGCGGCATCACCGTCATCATCAAAGGTGTACAGCCCGAACATCTTAAGCTTCTCACCAACGTCGGCGTCATCGAATCCCTACGCCACGAAAACCACCTCGTCGACACCCTCGAAGACGCCATCACGCACGCCCGCACCCACGCCGGCGGCACCCACCCCACAAACACCTGACAGGAAAGCCTCACATGCATTCGTGGATATCCATCGCCGTACTTATTGCGCTCATGAGCGCAACCGTATTCACAGTCTGGAAATTGCAGCGCTAAACACGCAAACCTCGTATAAGACTGCCCGACAACGCCTTGAAGGCGGAAGGGCCGTACCGGTGAGCTACGCCCATGACTCGGCGCACGCCAAGATCCTCATGGAGGGCCTTGGGGTGGGGCATGTCTACTCGCAGTGCACTGGCACATCCAAGAAACCAACAGGCAGACCTACCTACCGAGGATCCGGGCGACCACACTGGACAAATCCGCTCACTTACCCGTAACGGCCTGTTCAAGCTAGGCGTTATAGCACCGCACACACCGATTCGTACCTGCCGACGGTCCCGGCACTGCGTAGTCCAATCGCCGAATCCCATTCAAGCGAATACAGTCCTGCCGGACTGCCGTCAGCAAGAAACACCCAAGTGCTACGGCACCTTCCGTATAACCGGAGACCGTTCCCCCATCGGTATTCTCACCGGGTGGATCCGCACCGAAGGCACTCGACCCGGTAGCCATCAGCACTGCACGTGATATGACTGTCCGGCCCTGAAATGACGATGAAAACCACCCTCGCTACGGGCACCGTCGACGAAGGGCCGGCGACGGTGCAGATCAAGCCCAGCGACTACGCATTCGAAACCCCCGGCTGCCAGCCCTGGCAGAAAGTCGGATAGCAACACGCTGCAGACCGTCGTCCGTGCTTGGAAAGTACGGCAGGGCAACTACTTTCCGCTCCATTGGCTCGACTTAGAGACGCAGGGGGTGGAGCATTAGTTGGTCAAGTTCGGTGCCGAGGTCTGAGATGTCGATGTCGTTTTCGAAGAGCACCGCTACCTGACCGACTGCTAGATGCGGTGAGGTACAGAAAGCGGTGTCGCCCCCGTTGGTGGTCAGCCACAACATGTCGGTGGAGGCGATGACCTCGGGGCGGTCCCAGTCCGGGATACCAGTGGGCCAGCCCGCCCAGGCCGCGAAAGTGGACATGTACGAGGGTTGGGCCAGGCCAAACGATTCCCCATCGAGGATGGTGAACCCGGGATGCACATCACGAAGGAACCCGCGCGCCGGCGTCGGCAAAGTCTGCCACAACGGCGGCGTCGGCCCGGTGAAGGTTCGTGGGTCCCAGCCAACCCAAACCACCACCTCACCGTCGGCGGCCTCAACGAAGTAGAGCAGCGCCGGGCCTTCATCACGCCAATAACACACCCGCACATCACGCAGGCGGCTGTGCAGTGCGGCAGCGAACCCCGGAATCATCTCCAGAAAATCGGGATTCCACCGCGCCAATGCCAGCTGCACACGCTGCGCTGGATCGGCTGATGCCGCGATAGCTCCCAGAGGCCCCGCCATATCGACGACCGGTGAATCCAGCACCGCGACAGGGCCGTACCCGACGCCGAGGAGTTCGTCGAGCTTGGCCAAGTTTGACGCTGGTGACGGCGCCCCAAACTCCAGTTCGTCAAGTAACCGGTCATCACCCGCCGCGGCGGCGGCGATGATGTGGCGCAACTCGGAGCGCACCCTGTCCTCCATCTGCACCTGCTCAATCTGATACTCGCGACTGACCCCCCGCAGTGTTGCCGCGCTGCGGCCACGCTGCATCCAATACACAGGCCGAGACACCCACTGAAGATTCATCGGCGTGAACGCCACACGCCGGTTCTGCTCCATCATCAAATCTGCAAACCCGGGCATCATCACGATCTCGGCCAACGAAATGATCCGCGCAGCCACCACAGCCGCCTCAAACTTGCCTCGACCAATCGTCGCGGGAATCACGGGCTCATCACGCATCCAGACATTCTCCAATCTCGATGGCGTTTCCTGGTCTGCGCTCGCTCTCGCACAGTGCGATACCGAGAGAGCCGCTAGCGATCTTCGGCCGGGTCTTGCAAGCGCCTGAGTTCACTACGCAGCGTTTCTCCAACTGAATTCCGGGGACAACGGCGCCGCGGCTTGCGAGGACTTCCCGCACCGTCTTCAGCAGAGATAGCTCGGACTCGATGTCAGCTGCGGTGCGGTGGCCGATCTGTACGCACCCCTCGTACGCGCAGCATTTATCACACTCATGCACCGCGAACCTCTCCCAACCCCGAGCAACCCACAACGCAAACTGATCCGGATCCGGGTGAGCCTGCCCGTGCACACAAATACGGTCCAAAACACCGTTAGATCGCCACCGCAGCGGCCACTCACGCATGTGATGTTCACTAGGGCTATGAATCACACAACACATCCCAATGCAATCATCGCGCGGATGCCCGGCAGCAAACCCACTCACAGCGCCATGATGCATCCACCAGATAGGGCGCAGCAAGTGTGATCACACACGTAATCGAAACAAGCCACTACACGCGTCGTGCGCCAACGTCTTGTGGATATCGCGTTACGCGATTCGCGTCTGCAGCGGCCGACCACTCCGACGATCCGACATCGACTGCATCGCCGATGTCTATTAAGCCAAGGGGTCCGGCTTGGACGATCGCGTCCAGCGCCGCAGTGGTTCCAAATTCCGGACGGCCCCACCCCTTCCCCCATCATCGCCACCCACTGCCGGCGTAGTGGCCAAACTTGCCGTTCACACCAACGGACAAGGTGCTGAATCGAACCCTCATGGAATGCTCGCTGGATCGCCTAGTCGATGCCTACAACATGTAACTCGGAAAGTGAACGATGACTGCGTTTGATGAACTGATCGCCCGGTTGCACACGACTCCGATGTGTGGGGGCACTTCTCGAGGGGAGAACCAATGCCCTCCGTTGTATCGGCGGATGATGATCCAGCTGCTTGTGGGGACGTGCGGATGAGAGTCGTCGATGTGCCGTTGCCGGGCCCGTTGTCGTTGTGGGCACGAGTTGCGGCTATGAAAGCCGTCTATCTACTGTGGGATGAGGACCCGGCAGACCCATTCAGCGATGAGTCAGGCCCGGGTGTTCTCACTGGCGGCAGGATGATGTTCGATCCCCAGGACGGAGACTGGTTCGAACTCGTCCGATACGCCAACGATCGCGCGCTGATGCTCGGAGCCTCGCGGTTTGATGAATTCGTCATCAGCGATCTGCCGTACTGTCTGGACCTGCTGGCGCACGCGCCAGCGTGGGCACCGATCGCCGAGCTATCACCGAGGGTCCTCGCGCACGATGTGACAATCTTTCATTGGGAGGAGCGTGGACACCACCACCGCTCACCAACGGTGACGGATACGCAATGGAATGGGCTGTTCGAAGGATTCACCAGCGCCGAGAACTTCGTTAATGCGTTGTGGGAGTATGGCAACCAGTTAAACGCTGCAGATTGCGAGTCCACCCAAGCGCCGTGGAACGAAGCCGAATCTGACGAATCTGGGCCTGAACATGTTGATGAGCATTGGATAAACCTGGACTGGAACACGGTCGAGCCAGCCCCGCAGTACGGTGATGAGTACGAGCCCTTGGGGGAGTTGTTCGAGCAGGCCGAGGTCTACGAGGTCACGGTTGAGGTGCTTGAGCGTGTTGCCGCGATCAAAGGGCGCTCCGACACCACTGTGGCCGCGCGCTGGCTCGCGGCCTGCGGGGTGTTGTGTGGCTCTGTCACCCCGCACGAGCCCGAGCCAGAACCGTTTAGTGGCGTAAGAAAACGCAGAAGACTCACCGAAAAACAGCACGGCGCACAAGTTCTCGATTGGCTATTGGCTTCACCGGAGATACCGCGCACACCGGCACCGATATCGCCAACCCTCGACAAGGTCATCGATGCAGTGAAGGCCGCTTACCCTGGGCGAAACAACTTTATTTTCAAAGCGAGAATGACCGAAAGAAGCATGTCGCTGTCCGACGACTCAGCAGAGGATTTTCTGCCTGACTTATCCCCTGCCGACGCCAACGATTCCTGGCAGGACGGCCCGCCGCAGCACGTAATGGCACAGGCTGACATCTTCACAGTCCTACGCCAGTTATGGGAGCAAGAGCGCCACCCCGAACACGGTACTTGGATGTTCTTCAAGATGACGATGGCTGACGGTCATATAGACATCGAGCGCGTGTACGACCACTGGCCGCCATGGTTCTCTGTAGAAGAACTAACGGCAGTCAGCCAGCGACACGAACTCATCCGTGAATTCGCCTCGCGCACAACGCAATGGCGCCCCAGCTGGTACGACCAAGTCCAAGACGACTACGCACTAGAAACAACGAACACGACTGAGGCCTGACAAGAGGTCTGCGATGTCGCGAGCTAGACAGTCTCACCCGATCGGCGGACACGGCAAGGTCGACCTGCCCGAGCGCCGACCCGCGGCTTGGAAGGCATGTGTGCGGGTGCACGACGTCACGAGTGAGCGCAGCGAGGTCAGGCGCGTCAGCCCCGACAAGCTCCACTCGAAAGGACCCACTGTTGCTATTTGCCCCATCATGCTGTCGATGAAATGGGCACCCGGACAGCGCCTGCAGGAATCCAATCCTCGTTCTCGTCCGAGTGTCCGGCGAGTGCGCGCTGTAATAGTCGCCCGGATCAGCTTCCGTAGGCCTCGAAGACCGCACGGAGGCGCGCGAGCGCTTGTTCCTTCTCTCCAGTTTTTCCGTACCAGCCGTTCGCGATTTGGTCGTCGACAAAGGATTCTGGTGTGAATTCGCGCCCGAGTAAGAATTCAGTGGCTACGGTCAGCACGTTGTGTTTCGGCCTGTTCCTGGTCACAGTAGTCACCCACCAGTGGGTTCAGCACCGCCCAATCCAACTGTCCTGGATGCTGTTTGTGCTACTTCTTGCGCATGTTCTCTACGCGGCTATTTTCGGCGTACTGATCGGTTACTGGAAGGTCTGGCAATACTCTGCCTACAGCAGCGAGAAGATGCGCTGGCAACTCGACATCAAACCGTTTGCGTTCGAAATTGCTCACTTGCTGTTGGTGGCAATTGTTTTGGTGCTTGGGTGGCTCTACGGAGAGTGGGTCCAAGCTCTGTCGCTCACAGCCTTACTGACCCCTGCTCCCGTCACTGTCTGGGCGGTGCTAGTCCTAGCCAAGCGAAACCCTCACTGGGACTGGGCGCGAAACACCGCAGAGCCTCTGTGGGCTCTCGTCGGATTGTCACTCCGTAGCAGCCGTGAGCACCTGGAACGTGAGCGTGATCGCCTCCACAGCGAAGAGGCTGCATATGCTGGCGACGGCCTTAGGACCCGTGCATGCTCGTGCGCCCGCAACCAGGGGCTTGGATCCACACCGATGGCGTCCGATGATGCAGGGAAACGAGAGAATTCGTGAGGGCAAGGACGGGAGTTGGCGTGTACCCCGTCATAGATATAGGCCCTTCCTGCTGTCTGGCTCTTCGCCCAACAGCCGGGCTGAACCGATCGATCTATAGGGCTCGAGCTGGAAGCCGATATTTTCCTGTAGCACGAACGCTGCGACATCCAACGTTGAAATTGGCGACTGAATCCGTAACTTTCGCAACGCATTCCACGGCGGCGGACCGGCACTCAACCGCTGCCAGATGCTCGCATGCCGAGGAAGCTGGCGTGCGCCCGACAAGGCCACGCGCACTCCGCTCGGAGGGGCACACCACCCGTTAATGCCGCTGCTGCCATCCACGCAGCTTGTTAAACAAGCCGGTTCTGCTCGCTAATCTTCGCTGCATCTCGACAAACCGATGTAGTTACCGCGCCATGTTGGTGAAACGCGACAGGTGCAGCTGGTGCGCCACAGTGATGGTGGCCGTTGGACCGTTACGGTGCTTGCCGAGAATCAGGTCGGCCTCACCACCGCGCGGATCATCACGCTCGAACGCATCGGGGCGGTGCAGCAGGATCACCATGTCGGCATCCTGTTCCAGCGAGCCGGATTCACGAAGGTCCGAGACCTGCGGCCGCTTGTCGGTGCGCTGCTCGGGACCACGGTTCAGCTGGCTGATCGCGATGACCGGAACCTCAAGCTCCTTGGCCAACAGCTTCAGGTTTCGGGAGAACTCCGAGACTTCCTGCTGGCGGGATTCGTGCTTCTTACCGGAGGTCATCAGCTGCAGGTAGTCCACGACCACCAGCTTGAGCCCGGCCTTCTGGTTGAGCCGTCGCGCCTTGGCGCGGATCTCCATCATGGTCAGGTTCGGGGAGTCGTCGATGTACAGCGGCGCCTCACTGATCTCGCTCATCCGCCGCGCCAGCCGGGTCCAGTCGTCATCGCTCATCCGGCCCGAGCGCATATCGCCCAGTTTGATCTTCGCTTCGGCCGAGAGCAGTCGCATGACGATCTCGGTCTTGCTCATTTCCAGTGAAAAAATCACGCTGGGCAGCTGGTGCTTGATCGAGCACGACCGCATGAAATCCAGACCGAGGGTCGACTTACCGACACCCGGCCGGGCCGCCACGATGATCATCTGGCCCGGATGCAGCCCATTGGTGATCTCGTCCAGATCGGTGAAGCCCGTCGGCACACCCTTGGACATGCCGCCGGCCGACGCGATTGCATCGATCTCGTCCATCGTGGGCTGCAGCAGCTCTTCGAGGGGCACATAGTCTTCCGACATCCGCCGGTCGGTGACGTCGTAGACCTCGGCCTGTGCGCGGTCCACCACTTCGGCGACGTCGGCACCCTCGGCCCCGGCGTACCCGTACTGCACCACGCGGGTCCCGGCCTCCACGAGACGGCGCAGCAGCGCCTTCTCGGCCACGATCCCGGCATAGAACCCGGCGTTGGCGGCGGTCGGCACGGTGGAGATGAGCGTGTGCAGATACGGAGCACCGCCCACCCGGCGCAGCTGCCCGCGGCGGTCCAGCTCGGCGGCCACCGTCACCGCATCAGCGGGTTCTCCCCTGCCGTACAGGTCGAGGATGGCCTCATACACGCTCTGGTGATTGGGCCGATAGAAGTCGTGCGGCCGCAGCTTCTCCAGCACGTCGGCGATGGCGTCCTTGGACAGCAGCATCCCGCCCAGCACGGACTGCTCGGCAGCCACATCCTGGGGTGGTTGACGGCCGAACTCCTCCTCGGGAGGGGCAACTGGGCCGGACTGGCCCAGATCGTCGACTATCGCCACGGCGCGCTGGTCCTCCTAATCACATCAAGTCGAACACATGATCGCGGCGAGGTCTGACAAGTACAGTTCAGCCCGCGCGCCGCGGTAGACGTTAGATGTTGCTGGCGACCCTGCCAAGCACCCCTGTGGATGAGCCTGGGCATGGGGTGTGGACTACTGTCCAACCCGGTGTTAGGGGGTTGGGGACAACCTGGGGATAGCTACCTACATTCCTGCACTTTTCCCAGTTGGCAGCCGGTGAACTAATTGACAGGACTGTGGATGGGAATCTGTCCGGCGTGTCGCATCAGGTTGCGTGCTCGGGCGTGTTCTGTTACCCCTCTCAACCCTCTAGGTTAACTAGAGGTAGCTTCGCTGGAGTGGCACACGCGTACAATACGTTCGCCAGCAGATACGGCAACGGCGCCGCGGAAACCCGCGACGCCGTTGACCCGGCAGTATTTCGGATTGGTCAGCCTGCGGCGACTACATCCACGGTGACCTTGGTTGCCACACCGGCGTGCAGGTGCACATCCAGCGCGTAGGAACCGATCTGCTTGATATGCGCCTTCGGCAGGGTAACGGTGCGCTTGTCCAGGTTCGGTCCACCGGCGGCCTTGATGGCACCCACCACGTCAGCGGCAGTCACCGAGCCGAACAGCTTGCCCTCGCCAGCGGTCTTCACCGTCAGCTGAACAGCACCCAGGCCCTCGATAGCCTGCTTGATCTCGTTGGCGTGTTCGACACCACGGATCTCCTTGGCCTCACGGGCACGACGGATGTCGGTCGCCTGGCGCTCCGCACCACGGGTGGCGACAATCGCCAGCCCGCGCGGCAGCAGGTAGTTACGTCCGTAACCGTCCCGGACCTCAACGGTGTCACCGGCAGTGCCGAGGTGCTCGACCTCGGTCGTCAGAATCAGCTTCATCAGATGTCCCTCCGGTCCTACCGCGTCGCCGAGCTGAACGGCAGCAGGGCTACCTCGCGAGCGTTCTTCACCGCGATCGCGATGTCGCGCTGGTGCTGAACGCAGTTTCCGGTAACCCGGCGGGCACGAATCTTGCCGCGCTCACTGATGTACGTGCGCAGCAGGTTGGTGTCCTTGTAATCGATGTTCAGCGCCTTCTTGGTGCAGAACGCGCACTTACGTGTCTTGACCGGCTTTTCCGGGGCAGGACGGCGCTTAGTCGTCTTGGCCATGGTGAATCTCTTTCTTTCTAGCTAGATAAGTTGTATCGCCCAGATCAGAAGGGCGGTTCGTCGTCGGCTGCGGTGGAACCGGAAGCCGGGGCACTGCCCCACGGATCGTCGGCAGGCTCGCTGGAGCGGGAACCCCCGCCGCCACCGCCGCCGCCGAAACCTCCACCGCCGCCACCACCGCGCGAGGCCTTGTTGACCTTGGCGGTCGCGTACCGCAGAGACGGGCCGATCTCGTCGACCTCGACCTCCATGACGGTGCGCTTCTCGCCCTCGCGGGTTTCGAAGGAGCGCTGCTTGAGCCGGCCAGTGACAATGACACGGGACCCGCGGGTCAGGCTCTCGGCCACGTTCTCGGCGGCCTCACGCCAGATATTGCACCGCAGGAACAGCGCCTCTCCGTCCTTCCACTCCGAACTCTGTCGGTCGAAGATGCGGGGAGTCGACGCCACAGTGAAGTTGGCGACGGCAGCCCCGGACGGTGTGAAGCGCAGTTCTGGATCGGCGGTCAAGTTTCCGACGACCGTGATGGTGGTGTCACCTGCCACGGTTCCTCCTCGTGTCTGTCAGCTGGCGTGGTTAACGGCAGCCTACGGAAGTCAACTGACTTCCGTAGGACCTCAGCGGGCTCCGGTACGCAGGACCTTGGTCCGCAGCACGGACTCGTTCAGGCCCAGCTGGCGATCCAGCTCCGAGACGGTGGCGGGCTCCGCGACCACGTCGATCACCGCGTAGATGCCCTCGGCATGCTTGGCGATCTCGTAGGCAAGACGGCGCTTACCCCAAACCTCCACCTTCGAGACGGTTCCACCGTCACCGCGGATGACGTTCAGAAACGTATCCAGCGATGGAGCTACGGTGCGCTCGTCAAGAGTGGGGTCGAGAATGACCATGATTTCGTACTGACGCATGAGAAACTCATCACCTCCTGTGGTCTAGTGCGGCCACGGCGTATCCGTGGCAGGAGAGTCGCCTGCGTCGGCAACCGGCCAAGGCTACCGCACAGCCCCCTGACCGGCGAAATCAGACAGACGCGCGAGCGATATGCGGTGTGGGCTTACGCGCGCGCAGCCACGACGGCACCCAGGCCGGAGGATTGTCGGCAACCCCATCGCACGGCCCGCCCGCCGGATCGTCCGTGTCATCACTATGTGCGCGCACCAGGTCCTCGCTGGGGTGATAGATCTGGCGCAGCACCAAGGCGCACAACCCGATCACCGCGATATCGCGCACCAGCACCGTGCCGGTGAACCACTGCTCGGGCAACCCCTTGTTCTCCAAGCCCAGCAGGTAGTACATCCGCGGAACCCACACCAACGCGTCGACGGTCATCCACGCCAGCAGGATTCGGCGATGCGGCAACGCCACCACGGCAAGTGGCACCAGCCATAGCGAGAACTGCGGGCTCCACACCTTGTTGGTCAGCAGGAACACCGCCACCACCAGGAAAGCCAACTGCGCCACACGCGGGCGCCGCGGAGCCGTCAGCGCCACGTATCCGATGCCCAGGCAGCAGATCCCGAACAGAACGGCCGATATCGCGTTCAGCACGACCGGGGGCTCCCAGAAGCCCAGCGGGCCGTCGAAACCCTGCCATCCCGTGAAGGACTTGAAGACGTTGTACAGCGAGTCCATGTCGTCGCCGCGGCGGGTGTTGAGCCGAAAGAACTCCCCCCATCCGCGCGGGAAGAGCATCGCCACCGGCGCGTTCACCACAACCCAACTGGCCAGTGCGGCCGCGGCCGTCTTGGAGAACTCGTGCATCTTGCCGCCGCGCAGGCTCACCAACAGCAGCGGAAACAGCAGCAGCACCGGATAGAGCTTGGCGGCCACGCCCAGCCCTATCAGCACACCCGCCAGCCACGGTTTCCTGCGAGCCCACGCCCACAGTGCCGTCATGCTGAAAGCCGTTGCAAGAGCATCGAAATTCGTGAAGATCTGGAAGATCACGATCGGAGATGCTGCGATCATCACCACATCCCATGGGCGGGTGCGCGGGCTCAATCCCGCACTGGCCCAGATGGTTACCAGCCACGCAAGCGCCAATCCGAAAGCCACGATGTTGAAGAACATCACCACTTCGGCGACGATGGGCAGCCCCAGTAGATCGCTGGCCTGGGTGTAGGTCTTGGCCAGCGCCATCGCGGTGTACTGATACACCCCGGTCACCACCGGATACTCCATGTACCGGACCGCCGGAGTGCCGTCGTACTGAATCTTCTGATGCCCGCCCGAGTCGGTCTCCAGCCAGCTGGACTTGTACGGGAAGCGCCCCTGATTCAACAGCTCCGCGCCGTAGAGCGGCACGGTGTCCGAGTAGCACAACTGGTAGTAGGCCCGGTTGTTGTCCCAATTGGCCACGCGCTGAGCGCCATTGCCCGAACCACTCTGCTGCAGGCAGGGCGCCTTACTAGTCCACCCCAGGATGAGAAAGCCCAACGCGATGATGAACACCACCCGCAGCGGTGTCCAGAACGGCTGGCGCCCGACCAGGGCGTGCCCACCCAGGGGCCCGCCGATCACCTCGGATAGCTCGGCACCCATCGCATCGGTGCGACTAGGGAAGTCGCGATCGTCGGCACTGCGCAGGTCATCGGCGAGCTTCTCGGGAGACACCGTCGCACGGGATTCGGCCGGCACCTGCCTACTGCCCCGGAGGCGGCGGCGCGTCACCCGCCGGTGGCGCCGCCGGGCCCACCGGAATCGTCGTCGGCGGTCCCACCGGAATGGTGATACCCGGTGCGATCTCGATGGTCGGCTGGATGACCGTCACCTCGCCGCCACCGCCCGGCGCGGGCGCCGGCGGACCGTTCGGAGCCGGCGGCGGCGGCACGTAGACCGGCACACCGGCGTATCCGCCGATGGCGCCCGGCTTGGGGAAGGTCTCCTTGGTGGAGCCGTCCAACGCGCCATTCATGGTCTTCTGCCAGATATCCGACGGCAGTCCGGAGCCGTAAATCGGTCCACCCCAGCTGTTTCTGATCGGCTTGCCGTCGTCGGTCCCTATCCACACCGCGGTCGAGAGCGACGGGGTGAAGCCGACCATCCAGGCGTCCTTGTTGTCCTTGGTGTCGCCCAGCTGCGCGGTACCGGTCTTGGCGGCCGACTCTCGTCCACCCGCCAGGCCATGCCCGCGTGAGTAGGCTGCGATCGGTTTCATCGCCGAGATCGCGTTGTTCGCAACATCATCAGAGAAACGCTTCTCGCCCGTGTTGTCGGAGGAACCCGCGTCGAAAAGCACCTGGCCGTCCGCGTTCACGACCTTCTGGATGAAATGTGGCTTGCGGTAGGTCCCGGACGCCGCCAAGGTCGCGTACGCCGAGGCCATATCGATCACCCGTGTCTGGTACTGGCCCAGCACCACACCGTTATTCGGCGGACCGCCCTGACCGTCCTCGGACAGGGTGTGCGAGACACCGGGGAAGTTCTCGGCGATACCGGCGGCATGCGCGGCCGTAGCCACATCGTCGGGCCCGTTCTTCAGCTTCAGCATGAGCCGGTAGAAGCTGGTGTTCAGCGAGCGCTTCAGCGCCTCGGCCACCGAACACGTTCCGCACGAAGCGTCTTCGCTGTTCTTGATGGTGATGCCCTGATAGGTCAGCTCCGAGCTGTCCAGCTGGTAGCCCAGTCCGATTCCCTGCTGCAGCGCCGCCACCAAGGCGAACACCTTGAACGACGAACCGGTCTGCAGGCCCTGCTGCGCATAGTCCAGGCCCTGCGCGTTGGAGCCCCCGTAGTACGCCTTGACCGCACCTGTGCGCGGGTCCACGGACACCACCGCCGTTCGCAGGTCCGCGTTCTCGCCCTGCAAGGTGCTGTTGACCGCGTTCTCGGCGGCCTGCTGCGCCTTAGTGTCGATGGTCGTGGTGATCTGCAGGCCCTCGGTGTTCAAGGTCTGCTCGTCGATGTTGAACAGATCGGTGAGCTCGGCCATCACCTGACGTTTGATGAGGCCGTTGGGGCCCGTCGTCGCGTTCTGCGCCGCGGCTTGCTCGGGCGGCACCGTTGCCGGGTACACCTGCCCGGCCCGATCCTGGGCGGACAATGCGCCAATGGTGACCATGCCGTCGAGCACCCAGTTCCAGCGGTTTGTCGACTCGGGCAGATCCACCGCGGGATCCAGGCGCGACGGCCGTTGGATCAGCGCGGCCAACAAGGCACCCTCGGACACCGTGAGCTGTTCAACGGGCTTGTCGAAGTAGGCCTTCGACGCCGCCGAGATGCCATAGGCGCCACGTCCGAAATAGATGATGTTGAGGTAGGCCTCCAGCACCTGATCCTTGGACCAGGACTGCGACATCTTCGTGGAGATGACGATCTCTTTGGCCTTACGGGTCAGACCGCCGAGGCCGGCGCGCTGCGCACCCACCATCGCGTTCTTCACGTACTGCTGGGTGATCGTGGAACCACCCTGGGTATCGCCGCCGAACATGTTGTTCTTGACCGCGCGCAGCAGACCCGAGAAGGAGAAGCCCGGGTTGCCGTAGAAATCGCGATCCTCGGCGGCCATCACCGCCGCGCGCACGTGCTGGGGCACCTGGTCGATCTTGATGTCGACCCGGTTTCCGTCCGGTGGAACAACTTTGGCCAGTTCGGTGGTGCCGTCGCTGGCCAAGATGGTGGACACCTGACTGGTACGGATATCGCCCGGCTTCGGGATGTCTACCACCGAATACGCCAGTGCGAACGTCGCCAGCGGGATGACGATGGCCAACAGCACCAGGGCAATCATCACGCGACGGAAGATTTTCCAGCCGTTGCTCTTTCGCCTACGGCGACGCTGTGGCGGACGCGACGAACCACCCGGCCTGCTGGATGGGGGCGGCGGCTCATGTCCATTGCCCTCGTCATCACGTTCCAGCGCGGCGCGAGCCGCGGCCACGGCGTCCTCATCGCGCCGGTACAGCGGCAGATCCTCGACGGGGTCGAGGATCGACGTCGGCCGATCGTCCATGCTGGGGGTGCGCGGTGAATCCGAGCCGCCGGAAGCTACCGGATTCTGTCCGCCAACCACGCCGCCCTCACCCTGTGGCCTATTCACTGGCCGTCCGGGCACGAGTTGTTCGCTGACGTGGGGTGGTCCCCTTCGGCGCCGGGAGGGCGCCCATGACATACGACTTCACCAAATGATTCCAACTGCAGGTCCGGCATACCTCGACAACGTGCACGGCGAACTCCGAGTACCGCGTGGCCAGCAGCACCAGTTCCTCGGCCGTACGGGCCGAGCCGGATACCGCGCCCAGATGCTCGCCGAAAACCCACGACACCAGCGTCAGTTGCTCCTTGCGACAGATCGGGCAGACCACCGCACTCGATTTGCCGTGGAACTTGGCCGCACGGAGCAGATACGGGTTCGCGTCGCAGACTTCGGCCACGCCGGTACGCCCGGAATAGACCTCAGCCAGCAGGGATCGCCGCTTGAGCGCGTAATCCACCACCTGTCTCTGCAATCGCACGGTAACCAGAGTACGTCCGATTACGCGCTGGCCGAGCCCGGGCCACACAGACAGCACGTACTTTGCGAAGCCGATCTCTGTCCGCGTTCCGCTCGTTACGATGGGGCGGCTGTCAGGAAGAGGGGGACATATGACATTCCGTCGACTATCACCGGTGCTCGGCGGCTTTGCGGCCTTGGCCGTCATCGCATCCGTAGCCATCGACCCTCCCGCGGCAACCGCCGCCCCACCGGTTGGCACCGGAAAGATTGTCGGAACGGCAGTCCTGAAAGTGATCGGCAGCGGGACGGCGACCGTGACCTGGAAAGAGAACGGCGGCGCGGCCCACGTCGAGAAGGATGCCGCGCTGCCCTGGGAGCACACCATCGACGTCGTCGAGGAAGCGAACTCCGAAGTCCGGGCCAGCGGGGCCGGTGCCACCGGCTGCACGATCACCATGGGCGACATGCTGGTGTCGTTCAAGAGCGAGCCGAACCCGGTCTGCGAGTTCGCGTACTGGGGCTGACGCACCCGGGCCCCGAGGGACCGAGTCGCTCTACGATTCCTCGCATGGCGACCCGTGCCAAGGATTCCGACCGAGACGTCACGTGCAAGGCGCTCGACGCCGCCTTCGGCGACGGCCAGCTCTCCTCGGAGGAACACCGTCAGCGGATCGCCGTCGCCACCCGTGCACAGACTCTCGGCGAGCTCAACGGCGTGGTCTCCGATCTGCAAATCGCCGCCCTCCCGGCCCAGGTACCCATTCCCCCGCCGCAGCGGCGCCGCTGGCCGGCCATCGTCGTCACCGCTGTCGTTGCCGCCGCCCTCGGCGCCGGGGTGAGTGCCTATGTCACGCGGCCGGTGCCGCCGGACCCGGGGGCAGCCGCCGACGGCATCGCTCCCGTCATGATCGCCCCGACGAAGTTGTTCTCCGTCCCGGGACTGTCCGGCCTGCTGGACCAGATGCGCGCAAAGTTCGGCGACACCGTCGGCATCGAACTGACGGTCCGCTCCAACAACGCGGCGCTGGTCCGCATCGAATCCACCGATCCGAACCTGCCCATCACGTACCCGTATCAGGGCGGGTTTCGTGATGGCGGCGCGATGCCCGGTACCTGGCGCAACGTTCGGATCGGAGACCTCAGCCGATTCGATCCGGTCAAAATCATCGGGGTTCTTCGTGGAGCACCCGACACCCTGAATGTGCCCGGCGCCGGCGAGGGCGGCACCGTCATGGTGATCAAGCCCAACGACGAGGGCGTCGACATCACCATCACCGTCTCGGAGCGGGACCGGACAGGGCGAATGGTCGTCGCGGGTAACGGCGAGCCCAAAGAGGTCGTGCCCGCATCCTGACCATCAAGATCGCTCTACGATTCCTCGCATGGCGACAGGCACCCGGGCCAAGGACAGCGACCGCAACGACACCTGCAAGCTGCTCGACGACGCGCTGAGTGACGGACAGCTGTCCATGGAGGAGCACCGCGAACGCGTTGCCTCGGCCACGACCGCCTCGACGCTGGGACAGCTCAGCTCGCTGGTCTCGGATCTGCAGAACGCCAAAGCGGCCGCCCACATGCCGGTGCTGAAGGGTCCGCATCGCCCCTGGTGGCGACGGTGGTACGCGCCCGCCGGTGTGGCCGCCGCCCTGGTCCTCCTTGGTGTCCTCATCGGGTGGGGCGCCTACGGAAACACCAGCTCCCCGTTGGACTTCACCGCAGATCCCGGCGCGAAACCGGACGGGGTGGCACCCATCGTGCTGACCCCGCCACGCCAACTGATGTCACTCGGAGGTTTGACGGGACTGTTTGAGCAGATGCGCCAAAAATTCGGTGACACCACCGGATATGAGCTGAACATCTACGGGGAGTACGCCCTACTCACCCGACCCGATCCCGGCGAACCGCGCCGCACGCTGCGGTACCGCTACGAGGGCGGCTGGGACCATCCCGACGACTCGTCGGGCAGCCACGCCGACCGCACGGTTGACCTCGCGAAGTTCGACGTCAAGACCATCATCGGCATCATGCGCGGCGCGCCCGAGACCCTCGGTATCAAACCGAGCGAGGTCAAGAACACGTACCTGTTCATCAAGCCGAGCGAGGACAAGACCGCACCGCCGGACACCGTTCAGATCGACATTTCGATCAGCGGCGAGTTCCAGAACGGCTCGATCTACGTCAATCCCGACGGCACACCCATTCGGACCATGTACCCCTCCGGGAACTAAACCTCCCCCGTGTGGCGCCCGCATATATCGCGGCGATACTATGACCCGATCGGTGCACGAGAGATGCTCCGGCGTCATATTCGGTGGTGGGAGGTGACTTCATGCTCGAACTGGCCATCCTTGGCTTGCTGCTTGAATCACCCATGCACGGCTACGAGCTGCGCAAGCGCCTGACCGGCCTATTGGGCGCCTTTCGGGCGTTTTCGTACGGCTCGCTGTATCCGGCGCTACGCCGGATGCAGGCCGACGGGCTCATCGAAGAGGACTCTGCTCCGGCCGGGACCACGGTGCTGCTGCGCGGCAAGCGGGTCTATCGAATGACTGCCGCCGGCCGGGCCCGGTTCAGCGAGCTGGTGGCCGACACCGGCCCGCAGAACTACACCGACGACGGCTTCGGTGTGCACCTCGCGTTCTTCAACCGCACCCCGGCCGAGGCCCGGATGCGGATCCTCGAAGGCCGCCGCCGTCAGGTAGAGGAACGCCGGGAAGGGCTGCGTGAGGCCATCGCCCGGGCAAGTAGCTCGTTCGATCGGTACACCAAGCAGCTGCACCAGCTTGGTCTGGAATCCAGCGAACGAGAAGTGAAGTGGCTCAACGACTTGATCGCCGCCGAGCGCACCGCGCAGGCACGAGTCGACGAGCGTTAAGTATGTCCATCGGTAAAGGAGAACCGTCCATGTCCAACACATCATCTGAGGTGCGGGTCGCCATTGTCGGCGTCGGCAACTGCGCGTCCTCGCTGGTCCAGGGCGTGCAGTACTACCAGGATGCGGACGAGAACTCGAACGTGCCTGGCCTGATGCACGTCAAGTTCGGCCAGTACCACGTGCGCGACGTGAAGTTCGTCGCCGCCTTCGACGTGGACGCCAAGAAGGTCGGCTTCGACCTCTCCGAGGCGATTGCCGCCTCCGAGAACAACACCATCAAGATCGCCGACGTGCCCCCGACCGATGTGATCGTGCAGCGCGGCCCGACCCTGGACGGCATCGGCAAGTACTACGCCGAGACCATCGAGGTCTCCGACTCGGACCCTGTCGACGTCGTGAAGGTGCTGAAGGACAACAACGTTGACGTCCTGGTCTCCTACCTTCCGGTGGGTTCGGAAGAAGCCGACAAGTTCTACGCCCAGTGCGCCATCGACGCCAAGGTCGCGTTCGTCAACGCGCTGCCGGTGTTCATCGCCTCGGACCCAGTGTGGGCCAAGAAGTTCGAGGACGCCGGCGTCCCGATCGTCGGCGATGACATCAAGAGCCAGGTGGGTGCCACCATCACCCACCGCGTGATGGCCAAGCTGTTCGAGGACCGCGGTGTCACCCTGGACCGCACCTACCAGCTCAACGTCGGCGGCAACATGGACTTCAAGAACATGCTCGAGCGCGAGCGCCTGGAGTCCAAGAAGGTCTCCAAGACCCAGGCCGTGACGTCGAACCTCAACGGCTCGCTGGCCGACAAGGTGTACGACAAGAACGTGCACATCGGCCCGTCCGACTACGTCGCGTGGCTCGATGACCGCAAGTGGGCCTATGTGCGCCTGGAAGGCCGTGCCTTTGGCGATGTGCCGCTGAACCTCGAATACAAGCTCGAAGTCTGGGACTCCCCCAACTCGGCCGGCATCATTATCGACGCGGTGCGTGCGGCGAAGATCGCGCTCGACCGCGGACTCGGTGGCCCGATTCTTCCGGCCTCGGCCTACCTGATGAAGAGCCCGCCGAAGCAACTCGCCGACGACATCGCGCGCACCCAGCTGGAGCAGTTCATCGAAGGCTGAGCCTGTTTCGTCGTTCTACCCACCGAGGGCACACCGTCAGGTGTGCCCTCGGTGTTATTTGTTGGCCCGCCACCGATTCGCGACTGCGGCTAGCTGATCGAGCGCGGCAAGGGTCTCGTCCTCGCGCAACGGATCCAGATGAAAGAGCACACGCTCCACGCCGGCATCCAGATATGCGGCGGCAGCCCGCTCCCCGGACACACCGCTCACACCGACCGGCAGATCCGCGCGTCCCTGCTCGGCGAACCGGCGGCGCGCCACCCGCACATCCTCGGGGGTAGACGTCGCCGCGTACGGCAACCACCCATCACCCAACCGCACCGCCCGTGATTGAGCGGCCCGGCTCGGACCACCCACGTACACCGGAATGGGCGTCGGTGGACGCGGGCTCGCGGCGACGGGCCCGAAATCGAGGTGCTCGCCATGGAATTCCGCCACATCCTCGGTCCACAGCTGCTTGAGGGCGACCAATTGTTCGTCGAGTTTCGCACCGCGCAGCGTCGGATCGGTGCCGTGGTTGCGCAGCTCGCCCAGATTCCATCCGACGCCGACTCCCAGCACGGCGCGGCCACCCGACAGTGTCGCCAGCGTCGCCCAGGCCTTGGCGGTGTGCAGCACATCGCGCTGAGGTAGCAGCGCGACCCCGGACCCGACCACCAAATGCTCGGTGGCCGCGGCGGCGTAGGCGAGCACCACCGGAAGATCTCGTATCAACGGGAGCCGCGCCCGGAACTCCGGATCGATGTCATCGGGCGTGTCGACCGGAAAGTAGGAATGGTCGTCGAAGAGCAGCCAGTCGAAGCCCCGCTCCTCGACAGCGCGAGCGAGCACGTCGGGGGCCACGTATCCGTCGGCCGATGAGGTAGAGATACCGAAGCCGGTCATGACCTCCAGGAACCACCCGGGCGCCACCGAAATTCCTGGCAACGCGCTGCACGATCTGATTGCGGGGTGCAACATCGACCTACCCGGCTGTAAGGAGAATCCATGGCGACCACGGAATCGTCCAGCGAGGGCGGCCTGCAGCATTCGTTGCAGAAGCGCCACCTGACGATGATCGCGATCGGTGGCGTCATCGGCGCCGGCCTGTTCGTGGGGTCCGGTGCGACGATCAAGGCGGCTGGCCCGGCGGCCTTCCTCACCTATGCCATCACCGGTGTGCTCATCGTGCTGGTGATGCGCATGCTCGGCGAGATGGCCGTGGCGAATCCGTCGACGGGCTCCTTCGCCGACTACAGCCGCCGCGCCCTCGGCGACTGGGCAGGATTCTCTGTCGGCTGGCTCTACTGGTACTTCTGGGTAATCGTCGTGGGGTTCGAGGCAGTCGCCGGCGGCAAGATCGTCCAAGATTGGTGGCCGCACTTTCCGTTGTGGCTCATCGCTCTTGTCCTCATGGTGGCCATGACCGCCACCAACCTCTTCTCGGTGCGGTCCTACGGCGAGTTCGAATACTGGTTCGCCAGTGTGAAAGTACTTGCCATCATTGCATTTCTCGTCCTCGGCACGATGTTCGTACTGGGCTGGTGGCCGGGTAAGCACATGGACTTCTCCAACCTCACCAAGAGCGGGTTCGCTCCCAATGGCACCGGTGCGATCTTCTCCGCCATCGTGGTCGTGGTGTTTTCGATGGTCGGCCCGGAAATCGCGACCATCGCGGCCGCCGAATCCAAGGACCCCGCGCGGGCCATCAGCAGGGCCACCAACTCGGTCATCTACCGAATCGGGCTCTTCTTCGTGGGCTCCATCTTCCTGATCGCGGTGATCGTGCCGTGGGATAGCCCCACTCTGGGCACCTCGCCCTTCGTCACCGCATTCAAGACCATGGGAATTCCGCACGCCGACAACATCATGCGGATAGTCGTGCTTACCGCCGTGTTGTCCTGTCTCAACTCGGCGATGTACACCGCCTCCCGCATGCTGTTCGTCTTGGCAGGCCGGGGCGAGGCACCGCGCAGCTGGCTGCGCGTCAACTCGCGCGGTGTTCCCGTGCACGCCATCTTGGCGTCCTCATTCATCGGATTCGTCTGCGTGGTGCTGGCATACGTCGCCGAAGATACCGTCTTTCTCTTCCTGCTCAACTCCTCCGGCGCGGTAATCCTGTTTGTGTACTTCATGATTGCGGTATCGCAGCTGGTACTCAGGCCCCGCACACCCCCGGAGAAGCTGATCGTCAAGATGTGGGGTTATCCGGTGTTGACGATCCTCACCGCCGGTGCGATCGTCGCGATTCTGGTCGCGATGGGCTTTCAGGACGGCACCCGCTCGCAGCTGTGGACCAGCCTGCTGTCCTGGGCGGTGATCCTCCTCGCCTTCGTGGCACTCCGGCTGACCCGGCGCCGCGCACCGGTGCCCGACGAACCGGTTACCCGGTAATCGCCCTGGCCCGCCGGAACAGCTGCAGCGTGAGACCGTGCAGGTAATCACCCACCGCCACAGGCGCTTTCCCGGCGAAGGCGCGAGCGTGCGTGCCCTCCAAGATGATGCCCAACTTGAAACAGGCGAGCACGGTGTACCAGTGGATCGCGCTGAGATCACGGTCCGTGCGTTCCGCGTAGTGCGCGACGAGCTCCTCGGGCGTGGGCAGACCTCCGGCCTGCACCAGTGCTCCACCCAGTGAAGCATCGTCGCCATCCGAGGGCCACGTCGCCAACAGCCAGCCCAAGTCCAGCAGCGGGTCACCGATCGTCGACATCTCCCAGTCCACGATGGCGGCGAGCTCAGGACCGTCATTGCGGAACATCATGTTCGCCAGGTGGAAATCACCATGCATGATCCCGGGCTTCCACTGCGACGGCCGATGCTGCTCAAGCCAATCGGCGACGGATTGCAGACCCGGGATGTCCGGGCCCGGGTACCCCTCGTGCTTGCTGAACGAGTCGAGCTCTTTGAGCCAACGCGGTACCTGACGCTCCAGGAAGCCGTCGGGATTGCCGTACCCGTCCAGTCCCAGCGCCTGATAGTCCAGTGCCCCCAGGGCGGCGATACCGCTGACCGCCTCCAGCCCCATCTGGTGCCGAATCTGCGGACTGCTCGCATGCAGCTCCGGCAGGGTGACCGAGGCATTGAATCCGTCGACCGGCTCCATCAGATAGAAGACCGCGCCGCCCAGCACCGTCTCGTCGGTGCACGCCGCGATGAGCTCGGGAGCGGGAACTCCCTGTCCGCGTAACGCTCCCAGCAATCGCGACTCCCGGCGGATGACATTGTTACTGGCCTCACGTAGATGCTTCGGGGGCCGGCGCAACACATACTCGCGGCCGCCCCGGGTGAACCGCACCATGATGTTCTGCGTGCCGCCCGTGATCGCCGAGACGTCCGCCACCTCACCCGCCGGAAGTCCCTGCTCATCCATCCAGCGCGAAACAACACCGAAATCAACGCTTTTCGGGTCGACATGCTGCGGAGCCGCCATTACAGGTTGCCCACCCGGTGCTCGAGGCGGGCCGCCACATGTGCCCTGGCCTTCTCCGTCAACGCCGGGATGTGACTCGGCGGGAACAGACCCTCATACGGGGTGTAGTCCTTGAGGACTTCCTTGGCGATGGTGACCTTGTGCACCTCGGTGGGGCCATCGACCAGACCCATCACCTCCGAGTACAGGAACATCTTGGCCAACGGCATCTCTTCGGAGACACCGAGTGAGCCATGCAGATGCAGCGCACGCTGGGCGACGTCATGCATGACCTTCGGCATGGCGGCCTTGATGGCCGCAATGTCCTTGCGCACCTTGAGGTAGTCCTGGTGCTTGTCGATCAGCCAGGCGGTCCGGAGCACCAGCAGACGGAATGACTCCATCTCGATCCAGCTGTCGGCGATGCGCTCCTGCGTCATCTGCAACTTGGCGATGGTGCCGCCGCGCGCTTCCCGGCTGATGACACGCTCGCACATCATGTCGAATGCCTTACGCACCTGGGCCACCGTCCGCATCGCATGATGCACGCGACCACCGCCGAGGCGAGTCTGCGCGATCACGAACGCGGCGCCTTCGGCACCCAGCATGTTCTCGGCGGGGATCCGGGCATTGGTGAAGCGGGTGTAGGCCTCGTCCTCGCTGAACCCATGCACGGTGATATTTCTGACGATCTCCACCCCGGGCGCGTTCGGATCGACGATGAACATCGACATTCCCTGATACGGGCTGACATCCGGATTGGTGACGGCCATGACGATCCAGAAGGCAGCGTGCCGCGCCTCGGAGTTGAACCACTTCTCCCCGTTAAGGATCCACTCATCACCGTCACGCACCGCGGTTGTCTTGAACAGCGTCGGATCGGACCCGCCCTGCGGCTCCGTCATGACATAACAGGACCCGATGTCGCCGTCCATCAGCGGCTGCAGATACTTCGCCTTCTGCGCCTCGGTGCCGTAGTGCGCGAGGATCTCGGCATTGCCGGTATCGGGAGCCTGGCATCCGAAGATCGAGGGGGCCCACACCGAGCGCCCCAGAATCTCGTTGAGCAGCGCGAGCTTGAGCTGCCCGAAGCCCGGACCGCCCAGCTCGGGGCCGAGGTGACAGGCCCACAGCCCGCGGCGCTTGACCTCTTCCTTGAGCGGTCGCACGTAGTCCATGGCCTCGGTGTCGGACTTGTCGTACGGGTTGGGGAACACGTAATCGAGCGGTTCCACCTCGGTGCGGACAAATTCCTCGGCCCAGTCCAGCAGCTCCTGGTATTCGGGGTCGGTCTCGAAATCCCATGCCATGTCAGTTACTTCCTGTCGGTTCGGGTTCAATGAGAAGTTCATGCGGACGGTCTGTATGCACACCGTCCACCACCATGTCGGCGATGCGTTTGGCGATCTGCGCCGGGCTCTTGCCGTCGGCGCGGTACCAGACCGCCACCATGTTCAGCATCCCGAGGATCGCGTTGGTGATCAGGTGATCGCTCGTGCGAAACACCCCGGCCTCGTGCCCCTCGTCGAGAACCCGTTGCCAGCAGCGCTGCAACTCATCACGCATTCCCTGCAACTCGGCGGCCCGCTCGCCGGTCAGCGCGGAACCATCGCGGACCTGGATGGCAACCTGCTTGCGGTACTTGACGATAAGGATGACGTAGGAGCCGATGAGAGTGCGCAGACGCTTGGCGGGCGGGGTATTCATGCCCGCGATGTGGGCGGCCTCGGTGAGCATTTCGTCGATGTAGCTGCGCAGGATCTCCCAGAGAAGCTCTTCCTTGGACCCGATGTGGTAATACAGCGCGCCACCCCGGACACCGGCCGCGGCGCCGATCTCGGCGACACCGGTGGCGTGAAATCCCTTCTCGGCGAATAGTTCCGTCGCTACATCCATGATCCGCCGGCGTGTCGCCGCGGCATCGCCATCGGTCGCGGGCGGACGGCCCCGACGGGGCTTGGCACCGGCCTCGGTCACAGGATGCCGCCGTCCAAACGAATCGTCGTCCCCGTGCAGTAGGCCGATGCTTCACTCGCGAGATACAGCGCCGCGCCGACGATGTCTTCCGGTTCGCCCACGCGGCGCAACGGAATGCTGGGAATGAGCGCCTCGGCGAATCCTTCCGGCCAGGCCGCCGCGATATCCGTGTTGAATAGTCCACATTGAATGGTGTTGGTGCGCACGGTCGGCCCAAAGCCGTGCGAGAGGCCAAGGGTCAGCGCATTCAAACCGGCCTTTGCCGCTGCGTACGGCAACGCGGTGGCGTCGGGTCGCACCGCTTCGATCGAGCTGATGTTGATGATCGAACCGCCGGCTCCTGCCGCCATCTTCGTGGCGATCAGGGCCGACAACCGGAACGGTCCCTTCAGATTGACCCCAATGACCTTGTCGAACAATGCTTCCGAGACCTGGTCCAGGCTGGGATACAGCGGGGACAGTCCGGCGTTGTTGACCAGGACGTCCACCCGCCCGAACTCCCGATACACAGTGTCGACCAGCTCATCGCATTGCTCCCAGGAGCTGACATTGCAGGCCACCGGGAGCGCACGGCGGCCGTGTTCGGCCTCCACCTTGGCGGCCAGCTCTTTACAGGAGTCGATCTTGCGACTCGCGATCACCACATCGGCACCGTGAGCGGCGAACGCCTGCACCATCGCCCGGCCCAGCCCACGGCTACCACCGGTGACGACAACGACCTTGTCCTGCAGCATCCAGCGCCTCCCTGATTAATGTGGCGATCGATACATTAAAGAAGCGATGCCGATAGCGCAAGAGTCCGTGGGCTGGATCAGCGGGCGAGCTTGTCCAGCAGCAGCGTGAACATCGCTTCGGTCTTGTCATCGCTGGGGTCGCGTCGGCAGAACATCACCGAGGCGACGTAGTTCGCGCGCTGGCGCGCCACCAGGCGGCACGACCACGGTGAACGGTCGGTGGTTCGCGTCCAGTTCACCTCGTCTTGACCACTGTGCCCGATGCTGAGCGTCCAATTCTCCGCGATGCCGTTGACCGAGGTAACCCCATGTACTCCATCGCATCTGGACATGCGCTGGGCGAATTGCTCGAACTGCTGACTTGCCGAGGTAGCGGTCTCGAAGACAATCAGCGCTGACCCGACGGTGTGCCGGCGAACCCTTCCGACGGTCTCGGAATACGCCTGGATCCGCGCCGCACCGAAGCTCAGGTACTGCTGCCGCGTGGCCAACGAGTATCCGTAGGCACAATCGGACACCGTGTTGGCCGTCGAGAGCACAGTTTCGACAGCGGGAATTGTCTTGATATCCGGAAGGCCCACTGCCGCACGGATATCCGACGCCGACAGAAGGCGATCTTCGAGGTCAGCCTGCCTGGGCGGCAGCACCGGATACAACTGCTCCGGCCTGGCGGGGGCCGCCGCGTCGCCCTCAACCGCATGCGTGCACGAGGCCAACATCGCGGCGACTGTCAGTAAAACGATTGGCGCCCCGCGCATTACCGTGCCCCCGAGAGCTTCAGCGTCAATCGGTCCAGCACATCGCCCGCCTTGTTGTCCGAACCATGGGTGCAGAACATCGACGATGCCACAAAGTTGGCCCGCTGTCGTGCAGCCATGTAACAGGTCCAGCTCGAGTCGACCACGCTGCGCGTCCACGCCACCTCGTCGGCGGTGTCGGCACTGGTGATGCTCAGCTTCCATGAGGAGGGATCGCGCTGTGTATGCGTGGCGCTCGTGATCGCGTCGCACCTGGCCATCAGACCGTTGAACCGCTGGAACTGTTGTCGAGCCGTGGCATCGTCGGAGAAGGTCACCACCGCGTTTCCCACCGTGTGCAGCCGCGCGACATCGCTCTCCTCCACATACAGCTCGATGCGTGCCGCCTCGTACTTCTCGTATGAAGCGATCTCGGCCAGTGAGTAGCCAGCCGCACACACGGTGGCGTCGGTGGTCGAGCGGAACATCGCGTCCACCGCCTGCCCCGGCTCTAGCCGTGGCAACTCCGATATCTCGCGCATCTCCGACCCTGTAAGCAACACGCCACCGGGAAGCTTGTCTCCGATCGCACGCAGTTCTGGATAAAGGCCGGCACGTTCGGGCGGCGAGGTGGCGAGTCCGTCAGCCACGCGGGAGCAGCCGCCGCAGGCAACCATCACGCAGAACAACACCGCCGCCGCCCGCACCGCTGCACCCCCTGTCCCAGCATTCCCACTCGAGGTTTGCTAGAAGCGAAGCTACACCACCAGTGCCATGCGCGGGTCGGTAAGCAGCGCACCCAGATCCGCGAGGAACTTGGACCCCTGTTCGCCGTCGACCAGTCGGTGGTCGAAGGACAGCGCAAGCGTGGTGACGTCGCGGACGGCGAGTTCTCCGTGCACCACCCAGGGACGTTTGGCAATCGAGCCCAATGCCAGGATGGCCGCTTCGCCCGGATTGATGATCGGGGTGCCCGCATCGACGCCGAACACTCCGATGTTGGTCAGTGTGAACGTTCCCCCGGCCATATCGGCGGGCGCTGTCTTTCCCTCGCGTGCGGTAGTCACCAACTGCGCGAAAGCAATCGCCAGTTCACGCAGCGACATCCCGTTGGCGTTCTTCACGTTCGGGACCACCAGTCCCCGCTCGGTCGCCGCCGCCACACCGAGATTCACGTAATGCTTGATGACGATCTCGCCGGCTTGTTCATCCCAGCTGGAATTGAGTGAGGGATGCGACCGCAGAGTCAACAGCACCATCCGCGCGACCAGCGTCATGGGCGTGAGTTTGAGGTCGGGGTATTTCGACTTCAGCTCGGCAAGTAGCTCCATCGTCGCGGTCACATCGACCGTGAGGAACTCGGTGACATGGGGCGCGGTGAAGGCGCTGCGAACCATGGCGGCCGCCGTGTGCTTGCGGACGCCCGCAATGGGAATCCGCGTGTCCCCACCCACCGGGGCCACCGGCTCAGCCTGCGGAGCACGCGCCGTGAGGCTGCGGGTGTAAGCCTCCACATCCTGCCGGGTGACGCTGCCCCCGATCCCCGTGCCGCTGATCAGGTCGAGGGCCACGCCCAGTTCGGCGGCCAGTTTGCGCACCGATGGTTTCGCGGCGGTTCGCACCGGTTCCGGTGGGGCAACCGGCACTTCGGGTTCGACGAGGGCGAGAGCGGCCGAGCCCACGCCCGCGCGACGCCGGCGGCGGGTCTGGCCCGTCGTCTCCGACGGGCCGTAACCGACCAGGTTGGCGGGCTCGTCAGGTTCGGCACCGGCGACCTCGATCGAGATTAGCGGCGACCCGACCGCGAGGGTCGAGTTCTCCGCCGCCTCCAGGGCCACCACCGTTCCTTCGTAAGGCGACGGCAGCTCGACCATCGCCTTCGCGGTCTCCACATCGGCGAGCACCTGGTTGAGCTTCACCTCGTCGCCGACCTTCACCTTCCAGGAGATCAGGTCGGCTTCGGTGAGTCCCTCACCGAGATCCGGAAGCAGAAACTGTTTGACTGCCATGGATTTCGCACCTCTCCTATGCGGCGATAGCGCGGTCGACGGCGTCCATCACCCGCTCCGCATCGGGCAGGAAGTGATGCTCCACCTTGTTGGCGGGGTACGGAAGGGCGAAACCGCCGACCCGTAGCACCGGCGCCTCCAGGTGGTAGAAGCACCGCTCGGTAATGCGTGCTGCGATCTCGGCCCCCAATCCCATGAACACCGATGCCTCGTGGACCACCACCAGCCGGCCCGTCTTGCGTACCGAGGCCTCCAGCGTCTCAAAGTCAACCGGCGAAAGGGAGCGTAGATCGACTACCTCGATCGACATCCCCTCGGCCGCGGCCATTTCCGCCGCCGCGGTGGCGACGGCGACCATCGGGCCATATGCGGCCACCGTGGCCGCGGTACCAGACCGGACGATGCGGGCGGACGACAGGGAAAGGGCTGTGGCCG
Organism: Mycobacteroides chelonae CCUG 47445; assembly: GCF_001632805.1. Classification (NCBI taxonomy): domain Bacteria; kingdom Bacillati; phylum Actinomycetota; class Actinomycetes; order Mycobacteriales; family Mycobacteriaceae; genus Mycobacteroides; species Mycobacteroides chelonae. Next base: position 4,989,141 of record NZ_CP007220.1, read on the forward strand.
CCGTGTCTTCCAGGTTCACCTCACCCTTCTCCCAGTAGCGCCGCTTGGGCTCGAAGAAGATGACCGGGTCATCACACGCCACGGACTGGCGGATCATGTCGTAGGCATCCTGCGGCGATCCACACGCCACCACCCGAAGGCCCGCCGTGTGGGCGAAGTAGGCCTCAGGCGATTCCGAATGGTGCTCCACCGCACCGATGCCACCGCCGAACGGGATGCGGATGGTGAGCGGCATGCCCACCGCCCCCTTGGTGCGGTAGTGCAGCTTGGCCACCTGACTGACGATCTGATCGAAGGCCGGGTACACGAAGCCGTCGAATTGGATCTCACACACGGGGCGATATCCACGCATGGCCAAACCCACCGCCGTGCCGATGATTCCGGATTCGGCCAGCGGTGTATCGATGACTCGATGGTCGCCGAAGTCTTTCTGCAGCCCGTCGGTGACTCGGAAGACCCCGCCGAGCTTGCCAACATCCTCCCCCATGACGATCACCTTGTCGTCGTCTTCCAGGGATGCACGCAGACCCGCGTTCAGGGCGCCGGACATCGTCATTCTGGTCATGATGCGATCCCTTCATCCTCAAAGCCCGCAAGATATTCCAAATAGTCGCGCCGTTCCGCAGCGACAAGCGAATGCGGTTCTGCGTACACGTGATTGAACATGTCGGCGGCCGTCGGCTCGATGGTGCCGAGACATCCCGCGCGCATTTCGGCGGCCACCGCGTCGGCCTTGGCCACGACGCGCTGCTTCTCCGAATCTGTCAGCATGCCAAGTCTTTCCAAGTACTTCTCCACCCGCGACAGCGGGTCTTTGGCACGCCATTCCTCAAGCTCCGCGGAATTGCGGTACTTGGTCGGATCATCGGAGGTGGTGTGCGGCCCCATCCTGTAGGTGACCGCTTCGACGAGGGTGGGCCCGCTACCCTCACGCGCGCGCCGCAGGGCCGCACGGGTCACCGCCATCACCGCGAGCACGTCGTTGCCATCCACCTGGATTCCCGGCACACCGAATCCGGTGCCGCGCGCGGCCAGCGGCAGATGGCTTTGCACCCGCACCGGCTCGCTGATGGCCCACTGGTTGTTCTGACAGAAGAAGACCACGGGCGCACCGAAACTCGATGCGAAGGCGAAAGCCTCCGACACGTCGCCCTGACTGGTCGCCCCATCGCCGAAGTACGCGATGACCGCGGAATCGGCTCCGTCGAACTTGACACCCATCGCATATCCGGTGGCGTGCAGCGACTGCGCTCCGACGATGATCGCGGGTGCGGTGACGTTGTGGTCACGCGGATTCCAGCCGGACTGTGTTGAGCCGCGCCAGAATTGGAGCATGGCGGTGGGTTCGACACCGCGACAGTAGGCGACGCCGTGCTCACGAAAACTGGTAAAGGCGAAGTCATCGGATGCCAGCGCACGCGCGGAGCCGACCTGAGCGGCCTCCTGACCCAGCAGCGGCGCCCAGAGCGCGAGCTCACCCTGACGCTGCAACGCCGTGGCCTCGGTGTCGATGCGGCGGACCACCACCATGTCCTCATACAGCGCGAGAAGCTGCTGGTCGTCGATATCCGCGACCAGCGGCCCGTACGCCGGATCCTCGACCCGGTTGCCTTCCGGATCCAGGAGCTGGATGGTTTCCATACCCGCCTCGCTAACCATCTGATGCGCTGTCCATGCCTGACCGTCACCACAGAGGTGTGTCTTGCTTCACAGTGCATCAGATAGTCATACTGCGCAACCGATGCGTGTTGCATTGTGCATAGTGCCCATATTTGTCGATCAATTCTGTGCGATACTGCGCTCTATGACCACTCTGGACGCCACTGATGCGAAGTTGTTACTCGCGCTCACGCAAACACCCCGCGCGTCCGGCGTGGAGCTGGCGCAGCGACTGAATCTGTCCCGCAACACCGTGCAGGCCCGGCTGACCCGCTGGGACCAGCACGAGGCGCTGGCCGGTATCGACCACCAGATCGTGCCGCGCGCGATGGGCTATCCCATGACGGCCTACGTCACCGCGCGCATCGACCAACATCAGCTCAAGGGGATAGGCGTGGCGCTTGCCGATGTGCCGGAGGTGGTGCAGGTGCACGGCTTGGCGGGCGCCGACGATCTGATGATCAAGGTGGTGGCCGTCGACAGCGACGACCTATACCGAATCGCCGGGAACATCCTCGATATCCCCGGCATCACTCGCACGTCGATCGCGATTGCCATGCACGAGTTGGTGGCATTCCGGATGACCCCACTGCTGAGGCGCCTCGCCGGACAAGACTGAGTGCTCAGCCCAGCCAGTCCAGAACCGCTGCGGCAGTCCAGGATTGCTGCATGCTGCCCAGCGGTGCACCGGTAAATGGTTCGTAGTACTCGGCAAAGGAGCCGTCGCCCGCCTGCCGTAAACCCTCCTGCCGGAGCAGGAACGCACGTTCGCTCCATCCACGCCGCTCGAACGCCCAACAGAACAGCCAGGTGAGCACCGGCCACACCGGGCCACGCCAGTACTCGCGCGGACGAAAGTCCCGGGACACCGGCGACGTCGACGGCACCAGTGCGTACCGCAGATCGGGGTGGCCGCAGAAGCGTGGTCCTTCCAGCAGTCGCAGCAGCGCCAACTCCTGCGGACGCGGCAGCCCCCCGGACAGCAGCGGGGCGAACATGGCCACCGTGTCCGTCGCCACCCACTTGCCGGTCTTGACATCGAAATCCCTTGCCGCACCGGTACGTTCTTCGGTGGTGTCGATTACCCCGGCACGGAACCGCTCGGCCCAACCGTGCAGCTCACGCACATCGGCTCGCGGGCGCGCGTGCTCCTCACCAATAGTGGCCAGTACCTCGCAGGCCACCGCGAAGATTGCCGAGACGAACACATCTTCCATGACGAAACTCATGACGTCCGGCAACCGGGCGTCGTCGTACCCCACCGACTTCATCTCTTCCAGCAGCCACAGATAGACGTCATACTCGGCGTCCTTGGGGCGCTGCGAGGCGTCGGTGATGATTGCGGTGTCCTCCCGCACATACGGCGGCAGCTCTCCGGGAACAACATTGGCGTACGCGCCATCCCAGCGCGGCGAGTTGTCCATTCCCGATTCCCACCCGTGATAGAGGGTGATGCGCCCGTGCTGGTTCTGATCGCGGGACTCGGCGAGCCACCGATGCCACCGCATGAGGTCTGCCCAGCGCCGGTCCAGGAAGGCTTCCGCGATACCGCGCGCACTCCGGCCACGGCGGCGCGCGTGATCCAAGATGCGTTGCACCGCTATGGCATGCACCGGCGGCTGGGTGATGCCCGATGTCTGGTAGTTCGACGGCGCGTTCACCGCCAGTTCCGAGGTGCGCCAACGCGCGGGTCCGGGAAAGTAGCCGTCGACCCCGTTGGCGAAGACGATGTGCGGGATCATCCCGTTGGCCCATTGCGCGGAAAGCAGAGTGTCCAATTCGGTGACGGCGCGCTCGACACTCAGCGGCGCCAGGCCGACCGCCACGAAAGCCGCGTCCCAGCTCCACATATGTGGGTACAACTTGGGGGCGGCACTGGTCATCGTCCCCCTGTCATTTCCCCTCAGCAGGTATGCCGCACGTGCGGCCAACTGCGTGGGGGTGAACATCGGGTGGGACGGCATCCGTCCATTGTGCGGCGTACCCGGCCATTCCCTCTCGTCGAAAGTCGACTTTTGGTGTGAAAGTACGAGTAGACGCCGCCAAAAGTCGACATTCGACGGAAGGCGGCTAGCCTGGCGCGCATGCCCCTCGCTCTCATCACCGGCGCAAGCGGCGGTCTCGGTGCTGCCATCGCACGTGCCCTGGCCCCCACCCATGCACTCCTGCTGGGAGGCCGCCCGTCCCCGCGACTGGATGCACTGGCCGATGAACTGCAGGCCACCGCATGGCCGGTGGACCTGGGCGATGAGAGCGCACTGCTGGCGGCCACCGCCGGCATCGACGCACTCGATGTGCTGGTGCACAACGCCGGGGTGTCCTATCCGGCGACGATCACCGACTCGCAGTTGGCCGACTGGCGTAAGACCTTTGATGTCAACGTCTTAGCGCCGGTGGCACTGACCAAGGCCCTGCTTCCCGCTCTCCGCGCGGCACAGGGTGACGTGGTGTTCGTCAACTCCGGAGCTGGGATCAACGCACACCCGGGCATCGGCTCGTACTCGGCGAGCAAGTTCGCACTGCGCGGCGTGGCCGATGTGCTGCGGGCAGAGGAGCCACAGCTGCGGGTGACCTCGGTGCATCCCGGCCGGATCAGCACCCCGATGCAGCAGGAACTCACCGAACATGAAGGGCGCGTCTACAACCCGGATGAGTACATGCGTCCCGAGTCCGTCGCGCAGCTGATCGTCGATGCCGTGCGGCTGCCGCGCGACGCTCGGGTGCACCAAATTGTGGTGCGCCAGAACTAGACGACCAGATTCACCATGCGCCCGGGCACCACGATGACCTTCTTCGGGGTAACGCCCGCCAGGAACTCCAGCACCTTCTCCTCGGCAAGGGCCGCCGCCTCGATATCGGCCGCCGGTGCATCGGCAGCCACCGTGATCCGGCCGCGCACCTTGCCGTTGACCTGAATCGGGTATTCGACGGTGTCGGCCACCAGCCATCGCTCATCGAATCCCGGGAAGGGGCCGTGAGCCAGGGTCTCATCGCGTCCGAGCTGGCTCCACAGCTCCTCGGCCAGGTGCGGCGCCAGCGGAGCCAGTAGCAGCACCAGCGGTTCCACCGCGGCCCGCGGGGCACCCTCCGGGTACTCCTTGGTGAGGTGGTTGGTGTACTCGATCAACTTGGCCGCTGCGGTGTTATTGCGCAGGGCCGCATAGTCTTCGGTGACACCGGCGATCGTCTTGTGCAACGCCCGCAGCGTGTCCTCGCTCGTCAAGTCGTCTTCGGTGACACGGATCTTGCCGGTCTCCTCGTCGACCACCACGCGCCACACCCGCTGCAGGAACCGGTGCGCGCCAACGACATCCTTTGTTGCCCACGGCCGCGACAACTCCAGTGGGCCCATGGACATCTCATACACCCGCAGGGTGTCCGCACCGTAGTTGTCACAGATGTCGTCCGGCGAGATCGAGTTCTTGAGGCTCTTGCCGATCTTGCCGAACTCCTGCTTCACCTCGACTTTCCCGTCGGGACCGGGCCAGAAGAACGTTCCGTTCTCCTCGACCACCTCGGCGGCGGGCACGTACATACCGCGCGCATCCGTATAGGCGTACGCCTGGATGTAGCCCTGGTTGAGCAACCGCCGGTACGGCTCGCGGGAGCTGACATGTCCGAGGTCGTAGAGAACCTTGTGCCAGAACCTCGAGTACAGCAGGTGCAGCACGGCGTGCTCCATGCCGCCGACATACAGGTCAACGCCCCCGGGATCATCCGGGCCGTGCTCGGCCGGGCGCGGGCCCAGCCAGTAGGCCTCGTTCTCCTTGTCGCAGAACGCATCCGCATTATCGGGGTCGGCGTAGCGCAGCTCGTACCACGAGCTACCCGCCCACTGCGGCATCACGTTGGTGTCGCGCGTGTACCGCTTGAGTCCATCGCCCAGATCCAGCTCAACGTTGACCCAATCGGTGGCCTTCGACAGCGGCGGCGACGGCACGCTCGATGCGTCATCGGGATCGAAGGACACCGGTGCGTAGTCCTCGACCTCCGGCAGCTCGACGGGGAGCGCACCCTCACCCAGCGCGCGAGGTCGCCCGTCCTCGCCGTAGACGATCGGGAACGGCTCGCCCCAATAGCGCTGGCGTGCGAAAAGCCAATCGCGAAGCTTGTATTCGATGCGCGGTTCACCGCGGCCGTCCTGCACCAGCCGACGCGTCACCTCGGTCTTGGCAGCGGCGATATCCAACCCATTCAGGTAATCGGAGTTCACCAGCGCACCGTCGCCCGTGTACGCGGCCTCGGTGATATCGCCACCGGAAATGACCTGCTGCACAGGCAAACCGAACGCATGCGCGAAGTCCCAGTCACGCTGGTCATGGCCGGGCACCGCCATGATGGCCCCGGTGCCGTAACCGAACAGCACATAGTCGGCGATGAAGACCGGCACTGGCTTGCCGCTTACCGGGTTGGTGGCGTACGCGCCGGTGAATACACCCGTCTTCTCTTTGTTCTCTTGACGTTCCAGGTCGCTCTTGGCGGCGATGGAGCGGCGATACTGCTCGATCGCCGCGCGCGGCGAATCCTGCCCGCCGGTCCAGCGCTCGTCCGTTCCCTCCGGCCAGGTGTCACCGGTCAGCGCGTCGACCAGCGGATGCTCGGGCGCCAGCACCATGTAGGTGGCGCCGAAAAGCGTGTCGGGCCGGGTGGTGAACACCTCGATATCGCCCGCACCGGGGACGGCGAACAACACCGACGCGCCCTGCGATCGACCGATCCAGTTGCGCTGCATGGTCTTGACCTTGTCGGGCCAATCCAGGAATTCAAGATCGTCGATCAGCCTGTCGGAGTACGCGGTGATCCGCATCATCCACTGCCGCAACCGCTTACGGAAGACCGGAAAGTTACCGCGCTCGCTGCGACCGTCCGAGGTGACCTCCTCATTGGCCAGCACGGTACCCAGTCCCGGACACCAGTTGACCACCGAATCCGATTGGTAAACCAGACGATACGAGTCAATCAGATCGGCACGCGCGCCGTCGCTCAGCTCCCCCCACACCGTGCCGTCGGCCGGCGTACGCGCACCGGAATCGAACTCGGCCACCAGCTCATCGATCCGGCGGGCACGTTGGGCCTCGACGTCGTACCAGGCGTTGTAGATCTGCAGGAAAATCCACTGTGTCCACTTGTAGAAGTCGACGTCGGTCGTCGCGAAGCTGCGGCGCGAGTCGTGGCCCAATCCGAGCCGCCCAAGCTGCCGCTTGTAGTTGACGATGTTGGCCTCGGTACGGACCCGCGGGTGGGTGCCGGTCTGCACCGCGTACTGCTCGGCGGGCAGACCGAACGCGTCGAACCCGAGCGCGTGCAGCACGTTGGCGCCGCGCATCCGGTGGAAGCGGGCATATACGTCCGTCGCGATATAACCCAGCGGATGTCCGACGTGCAGCCCGTCACCCGAGGGATACGGGAACATGTCCTGCACAAACATCTTGTCAGCGGGAATCGGCGTGCCATCGGTCGGCGCGAGTGAGCCCACAGGATTCGGGACGTGGAACGTGCCGCGGTCGGCCCAGCTCTGTTGCCAACGACGCTCGATCTGCCCGGCGAGCTGCGCGGTGTAGCGATGCTCGGGGGTATCGGTGGCGTCTTGCTGGGCTTCAGTCACGCATCAAGGGTAAATGCGGCAGCTCAGCGAACAGAAATCGCCGGTTTGGCGACGAGAGTTAATCACTCTGGTCACAATCCGGCCACTTCCGGGGGTGTCCGGGGTGCTTTCTCAGCTGCGCTTATTAACTTCGGGACCGCTACAACCGAGAGCCCACCTGTCGACATAGCGGTCGGCGTGCCCGCGCTCGCGGTTGTCGTCCACAACTCACACACCACGCATCAGACAGAGCCGGAAGGACAGAGAAGGTGACGACCACACGGTATTCAGTCAGGTTCGCGGCGGCCACGGCCTCCGTCGCGGCACTGCTCGCCGGGACCACCGCCATCGCACTGGCGGACCCCCAGCCGGCGCCTCCAGCACCGGTGGCCACTCCGAACGCCGCCACCTCGGCTCCCGTCGCACCGGCGGCGGCCCCCAACGCCCCCGCCACCCCGAACGCCGCCGCCGTTCCGGCGACCGCACCCACCGCGTCGACGAACCCCCTCCAGCCCGCCCCACCGATCAATGGGGTCGCACCCGCCACCGACGGCACGCTGACGGAGTTCTTCGCTTCCAAGAACGTCAAGCTGGAGCCGCTGACCAAGAACAGCCATGGGGCACCGCGCGTCAGCGTCCCGATTCCGGCGAACTGGGCGAACGTGCCGGATCCCAACGTTCCCAACGCGTACCAGGTGATCGTGAGCAAGGCCAACGGCACCGGGCTGTACCAGTCCAACGCGCAGGTCACGATGAGCAAGCTCGTCGGTGAGTTCGACACCAATGAGGCCATCTCGCACGGCCCCGTCGAGGTCAAGGCACTGCAGGGCTGGCAGCCGACCGATGCCTCGCTGGTTGCCTATCAGGGCTTCCCGTCTTCGATTGTGGAAGGCACCTTCCGTCAAGACGGTGAAACCCTCAACACCTCGCGCCGCTCCGTGATCATCACGCAGGGCAAGGACCGGTACCTGGTTCAGCTGGCCGTCACCACGACAGTCGGCAACGCCATCGCCGAGGCTCCCGCCACCGACCTCATCGTCAACGGCTTGCGCTTCGGTGAGGGCGCCCCGGTTACCGCCCCGGTAGCCGACCCCAACGCGCTCGCCGATCCGGATGCGCTGCCCGCGGCACCCGTAACGCCTGCTCCGGGCACCGACCCCAACGCTCCGGCTGCACCGGCGCCGGCAGTCCCGGGGCTGCCACCGCTGCCCACCCTGCCTCCGCTGGTGCCACCGGCACCGCCCGCGGCGTAAGCGCACTCGCAGCCCGCTTAAACTGAGCGGGTGCTGATCGCCGCCATCGTGACCATTGCCCTCGCCGGGCTACTGGGTGCGCTGTCGGCGGCGGCTTTTCTACGGGCACCGCACGGCAGCCCTCAGCGCATGCTCGCGCCTGCGCAGGCCACCGCCGCGCTGATCCTCGCGGCGGGCGCACTCGCGGCCTTATTCGGTTCCACCGCAATCGGTTTGGTGGGACTGATGGTGTGCGGCGCTGCCGCCATCGTGACGGTGGGTGCGGCCGCATGGCAGGTGGCGCGCTACACCACCGCTGCACAACAGATGTCGTCCTCGGGCGGCGGATGCGGCAGTTCCTGCGGCGGATGCCCTAGCGCGGGACGTGCCGACTCCTCGGTGTGCGCTCGGCCCTGACGTGTCCAATCTTTAGACACATCGGCGCTACCTCATCTGAATGTGATCCGTATTCGCCCATGTCGACCCATTTTTTGGTGTTATGTTCCCGGGCACTCGTAGACAGGCGTGGTCAGAAAGGGAGCCGTGAAAGACACCAAGCAGATGGTGAAGTTCATCCTCGTTGGTGTTCTCACGCTCGCCTCCGCTATCGCCGCGTACATCTATCGCGACGACCAGCTGATCGTGGACCTGCTCACGGTGCCCTTGTTCACCGGCATCATCGGCTACATCACCAACTGGACCGGCGTGCTGATGCTGTTCGCACCCTTGCGTTTCTACGGCTGGCGCATTCCCGGGCTGCGCACCCTGTACGCGTTCCTGCCCCGGCGAGTACAGGTAATCCCCGCCATCACCTCCGACGGGCGATTCGGGTGGCAGGGCATCGTGCCATCGCGCGCGGAGAAGATGGCCAGCATCGCCGTCGACAAGAGCCTCGCCAAGCTCGGTAGCATCTCGGACTTCTACGAACAGCTCGAACCGGACCTCATTGCCAATCACCTTGCACTGATTGCCAAATCAGAGATTCGCAGCGTCATCACGAAAATCATGGAGCGCGAGGACCCGCAGCTGTGGCACAACCTGCCGCCGGCCTTGCGGGAGATGATGTTCAAGCGCATCGAGAATCAGCTGCCGCAGATCGTCAAGAACATGACCGATCAGATCGGCGAGAACATCGGGCAGCTCGTCGACGCCAAGCTGATGATCATCCGGTACCTCACCGCTCATCCCAAGTTGCTCAACGACATCTTCCGGACCATGGGGCACAAGGAGCTGCAGTTCATGCAGAACTTCGGCTTCTACTTCGGCTATCCCATGGGCTTCGTACTCGTCGCGATCCTGCACTCGGTTCCGCATCACTGGTGGACTCCGTGGATCGTGCTGCCGCTCGGCGGCATCATCATCGGGTACATCGTCAACTACCTCGGCATCACCATGATTTTCGAACCCGTCCATCCCAACAAGTGGGTGCCGTGGCGCCAGGGTCTGTTCATCAAGCGCAAGTCGGAGATCTCCGAGGAGTACGCGCGCACCATCTCCGAGAACGTCATCACCCTGGAAAACATCGGCAACGAGATGCTCAACGGGCCACGGTCGGACCGCACCAGACAAATGCTGGCCGACGGTATCCGGCCCGCACTGGAGCAAGCACTCGGGCCCGCACGGCGTGCTATCCGGGTAGCCGTGGGCCGGCGTCAATACGACCAGATCACCGAATCGGTCACCATCGAGGCAACCGGCTTTGCGCCCCTTGCGTTTTCCGATCCCGAGTTCAACAAGCAACGCCAAGGCAAGATCGGCGCCTTCGTCTCGACCCAGATGCACAAACTCTCACTCGACGATTTCAACGAGTTGCTGCGCTCGGCGGTCAAACAGGACGAGTGGTTGCTGTTCGTACACGGCGCGGTCCTTGGCGCGGCCGGCGGCCTGGCGCACCTGCTGATCTTCCCGCCAGCGGGGTGACACGTGACCCGAATCGACCTGACAAGATGATGCCCGATGACCGATAACACGCCCGTTCCCGCGCACAACAATCGTGAGCTCCGGCCCGATCGCGTGGTCCAAGGGGTCGCGATGCTGGCCGCGAAAACCTGGTGGCGCGGGGTGAAGTGGTCGGCCGATATCGCCACCACCACCGGCACCAAGATCATCGACGACGTGCGCGCGGGCCGCTCGGCCACCGACATAGCCCTGTCGGCCACCGAGCATGTGCTGGGCGCCGTCCGCGACGCGCTGCAGCTGCCGGCCAACGATTCCGCAGGGCTCACCCTCGCCAAGCCGCAACGGCCCGCCCCGTCACGGGTCACCATCGACATCACCGAGTCCGGCTCCGCCGACTGCGATGAACTGCGCCGACGCGGTGCCGAATTGCTGCGGCGTTCAGCCGATGTCACCGACGTAGAGGACACCCATCCTGCCTACGCCCGGATTATCAATCAGCTGGCACCCGATGAGGCGCGCATCCTGCGGTTCCTGGCCGCGCACGGCGCGCAACCGGTGGTGGACGTCCGCACCAGCCGCCCGTTCGACGTCGGCTCGGAGATGATCGCCGAGGGTCTCTCGATGGTGGCCGAGCGCTCCGGCTGCCGCTACACCGACCGCAACAACGCCTACACCAACAACCTGGTACGGCTCGGCCTGGTCCGGGCGTCTCCGGAATCAGTTGCTGCCGAGCGTTATCAAGTGTTGGAGGTGCAGCCGGACGTGGTGGCGGCCTGCCGCCGCGCGGGCCGCGCGCATAAGACCGTTCGCCGCAGCATCCACCTGACGCCGTTCGGTGAGGACTTCTGCCGGGCGGTCATCCCATCCGATCCGTCGGTGGGCGACGACCTGTAGGCCTAGTTTCGGCTCACGTCGATGGGGTGCGTCGCCAACAGCGACAACGGCAGCGGCTGACGACGCAGCACCTTCGCCCACAGGTCACCACTCGCATCGGTGAGCACATCGGACGGCAGCGCGGACAACACGATCCAGTCGTCGCGCTCGACTTCACCCTCGAGCTGACCGATCGTCCACCCCGAATAGCCCGCGAAGACCCGGATGCCCTCCACCAGCGGGGCGATGTCTTCGGGCTCGGCATCCAGATCAACCATGGCCATGCGGCCCGCCACGTGACGCAGACCCTTCGCACCGTCGATGCTGACACCGGCCCGCAGGGTCGCCAGGCACAGGGCCGCATCGCGTTTGACCGGCCCGCCAATGAACATCGTCTTCGGCTTGACGGCGAGCTTGGCCCATTGCGGCAGCACGTTGTACACGGCGGTTTCGCTCGGGCGGTTGAGCACCACGCCCAAGGTGCCACCGTCGTTGTGCTCCACGATGAAGATCACGCTGCGCCGAAACGTGGGCTCAAACAGATTGGTGTTGGCGACCAGCAAGGTGCCCGCCCGCAGACGGTGTGCGGGCGGCGCCATATAACCCTCGCCATATGCCTCGCCCTCATCGGGCTCGTCCCCGTGCGCCACCTGAACATCATGACACCGTTTGCCGTTTCATGACTTGTGCTCGGCCAACCGCTACACATTTGTAGTGTGGGCGTAAGCGCTCCGCCTATTTCCCGTAGCTCGATCCAGACATACGAAAGCGACTCACATGACTGCGCGCCACTCGCCGCTGAGCCTGTGGCACGCAATCCACGATCTCCCCGACTTCGGGCGGCTGGTCTGGGTGCGGCTGCTCACCCAGTTCAGTGATGGTCTCTTCCAGGCCGGACTAGCCGGAGCATTGCTGTTCAACCCCGAACGTGAGGCCGAGCCGTGGGCCATCGCCGGTGCGTTCGCGGTGCTGTTCCTGCCGTACTCCGCGATCGGTCCCTTCGCCGGTGCGCTACTGGACCGCTGGGACCGGCGCACGGTGTTGATCTGTGCCAACCTGATCCGCGTCCTGCTGGTGGCCCTCGTCGGTATCGAGCTGGCCTTCAGCGCCGACGACGTGGTGCTGCTGCTGGGCGCGCTGATCGTCAACGGGGTCACCCGGTTCGTGACATCGGGTCTCTCGGCGGCACTCCCCCATGTGGTGCCCCGCGACCAGGTCGCGACCATGAACTCGGTGGCCACGGCGGTGGGTGCCACCGCCACCTTCGTCGGCGCCAACTTCATGCTGATGCTGCGGGCCGTCTTCGGGGCGGGGGACTTGGGTTCTGCCACAGTCATTTTCCTGGTGATCGTGCCGACCCTCGCCGCGGCATGGGTGGCCACCGGCTTTCCGGGCGATCGATTGGGTCCCGACGACAGTGTGCGCGCCGTGCACGGCTCGGCCTTCTATGCGGTAGCCACCGGGTGGCTACATGGTGCACGCACCATTGTCGGCACGCCCTCGGTGTTCGACGCGCTCATCGGTCTAGCGGCACACCGCATGGTTTTCGGTATCAACACGTTGCTGGTCCTGGTGCTGGTGCGCGACAACGCCTCCCTGTTCGCGGGGATCGGGGCCGCGGCATTGTTCCTGGCGTGCACCGGCATCGGCTCATTCCTCGGAACGGTCTCCACCCCTGCCTTGCTCCGGCGCTTCGGCCGCGGTCGCACCCTCGGGATGGCACTCGGCAGCGCCGTCGTGCTGCAGCTGATCGCCTCGAGTTTGTATGTACCGATCGTGCTCGTTGCCGCGTTCGGACTCGGGCTGGCCGGGCAGGTGATCAAGCTGTGCGCCGACGTCGGCATGCAGACCGATGTCGATGACGCGCTGCGGGGACACGTCTTCGCCGTGCAGGACTCGCTGTTCTGGGTCACCTTCACCGGGGCGATGAGCGTGGCCGCCGCGTTCATCACGCAGTCGCACTGGCTGGCCTTCGCCGGGGCAGTGGTCTACTTGATCGGCCTGATCGTGCACATGACCCGAACTCTTTGGCCCAGCCCGGCCGAATCCAGCCAACCCGACCCGGAAGGACACGCCCGTGACCTCGACCGCTGACGCTGTGATCGATGACCTGCGCGACGAGAGCGATGGACTCGACACACTGGTAGCTCCGCTTTCCGCAGAGGGCTGGGCCCGCGACACCCCGGCCGCCGGGTGGACCATCGCCCATCAGATCGCCCATCTGCATTGGACCGACGCGCAGTCCCTACTGGCGGTCACCGATCCTGAAGGCTTCGCCAACGAGCTGCCCAAGGCGATGGCCGATCCCTTCGGGTTCGTAGACAAGGCGGCCGAGGAGACTGCCCAGACTCCCCCGGCCGAGCTGCTGGCCCACTGGCGCGATACCCGTAACCAACTGCATGCGGCGCTGCGCGCGGTGCCCGATGGCGTGAAGATCCCCTGGTACGGGCCTCCCATGAGCTCCGCTTCGATGGGCACCGCACGCCTCATGGAGACGTGGGCCCATGCCCTTGATGTCGCGGACGCGCTCGGCGTGGTCCCGGCGCCTACCGCGCGCCTGAAATCGATTGCACACCTGGGTGTTCGGACCCGTGACTACGCGTATTCCGTGCACGCACTGTCTGCTCCCGCTGAGCCGTTCCGCGTCGAGCTGACCGGCCCCGACGGCGATACGTGGACCTGGGGCCCCGACGACGCCGCCCAGCGCGTCACCGGATCGGCACTGCACTTCTGCTACCTGGTTACCCAACGCCGTCCGCGCGCCGAGCTGGATCTGCAGGCCAACGGCGAGGACGCAGAGAAGTGGCTCTCCATCGCACAGGCCTTCGCCGGCCCGCCCGGCACCGGCCGGGGGTGAACACCGGGACCACGATTCGCCCGCTGTATCCCTCGGAAGCGATGTTCGCGGGCAACCGCAGCACCGTGGCGTACTCGGCGTTCGGCACCGGCACTCTCAAAATTGATGCTCTGACAACGGCTTTCCGTGCGCTGTTGACGAGCTACCCGATACTTTCCACGCAGGTCGTGCCTGCTGGACACGGGTACGCGCTTCAATACTCTCCCCATCCGCCCGCGCTGCAGATCGGTGCATGCACGGCTCTACCCCGGGCAGGGTTCACCGTCGTCCACCCCGACGCGGTCTGTGCCATCGACGTGGCGCAGGCCGGCAATGACTTTCGGTTGACGCTGCTGACCCACCACAGCATCGCCGACGCGGGGGCCGCGCTGCGCTATCTGGAAGTGTTGTGCGCGTATTACACCCGTGTGGTCGAGACGGGGTCGGCCGGGCCCATCCGCTCGCATCCACTCGCCCTCTCCCTTGAGCAGTTCCTTGCCGCACGCGGATACGTCATACCCGAGGCCGGCGCGCCCCCGGCGCAACGCGCAGAAACGACAGTCGACGCGGCGGTCGTGGTTCGGCATGGGCGCACCCGGCTCGGGCGCGAGCAGACCACGCGGTTGTTCGATGCGGCCCGCGCGGCCTCCCTCACCGTGCACGGAGTCGCGTGTGCTGCGGTTCTGCTGGCCGCTCATTCACTTTCACCGTCGCAGGGCCCGGTCACGTTTAGCCTGACATCATCGGTGGACCTGCGCACGCGAACAGAGGCTCCCATCGCCGCGGCGCAAGGGACGGTGATCCAGGGAGCCGACACCGCGATTCTGGCTGTCCTACCCGATGATGACCCGCTGCGCCTGGCTCGTGCCGTACTGGATTCTCTGGTCGCCGGCCTCGCGGATCACACTGTGCACCAGGTATTTCTGCACCAACCGCCGCTACAGCAACAGTGCGTCGAGAATCCACTCATGGTCACGAACTGGGGGCCGATACCGACGCTGCCTCTGCCGGAGGGGCTGCGCGTACACGACTTCCGCGCCACCGTGCGCGGTCGACACATTGGGTTACGCGCCACGACACTTCCACCGAGCTTCTTCATCACCACCTGTGACGGACGGCTCAGCATCGACCATCCCGCGTGGGTTGCCGACGAGTCCGACCCCACTATCGCGTGGGCGGAGGCGCTAGGGCGCGCCTTCGACCGCATTCTGAGCTGACGGGCGCGGCGGTCCGAGGGGCCGGGCCGCATCGGCAGTCCCGTCGCCGTCCGTGTCGGTGAGTTCGACATCCCAGCGGCCGTCACCCGTGGTGTCCGCATACACGGAAGTACCTGAATCGGTTGTCCGGAAAGCTCTTTCAGCATTTCCGTCGTTGTCCGCATCGACCAGCTGCTCGGGTTTCCCATCCCCATCGATATCTGCTGCGCCACCGGCATGTTCAATCCCATCAAGACCGAACCAGCTGATGGATCCGCTTCGTTCCACGTGAAACGCCCAGGTGCCCAAGCCATCATCGGTGAAGTACGTCTCCGGCCTGCCGTCGTTGTCCACGTCGAGGACGCTGTGGTCCGCCGAGCCATCACCGTCCGCATCCCACATCACGTCGTCGAACAACCCGTCGCCGTCGAAATCCAGACGCACCGCGTCCATGACTCCATCGCCGTCCAGATCGGCGTTGGGTGGTACGTCCCAGGCGGTGACGCTCCCGTCCCCGGTACCAAAGCAGTAGTCCATACCCGATACGAGGCCGCGACGACGCCGGGCGTTCCGCCTTCTTGGGGCATGTGGATAACCACGGAGGCAGAAACTGCGTCGATATCGGTTCACATAACGTAGGAGGGGATTCGAGGTCAATCGGTTCCGTCCGTAATCTCTGACCCCGTGGATGCCCCTACGCTCACGCTGCTTCTCAGTGCGGCGGCCGCCGCGGGCTGGGTCGATGCGGTGGTGGGTGGTGGCGGGCTCGTCCTCATTCCCGTGCTGCTGCTCGTCTTTCCCGGGATGACTCCCGCGACCGCGCTGGGAACCAACAAACTCGCCGCGCTGGCCGGTACATCCTCGGCCGCCGTCCGGCTCTTCCCCCGCACCCCGTTGAACTGGCGCGCGCTCCTGGGGGCATTCGTGCTCGCCGCGGCCTGCTCCAGCGCCGGCGCCTACACCGCCTCGCGGCTACCGGTAGCTGTCTTCAAACCCGTGGTGCTCGTGCTGCTGGTGGCCGTCGGAGTGTTCGTCGCGACCCGTCCACAGTTCGGCACCGCGACGCAGGGCACCGCGCGCACCAGGGCCACCACTGTTGCCGCGCTCGCCGTCGCGGCCATCCTGATCGCGTTCTACGACGGCATCATGGGCCCGGGCACCGGAACGTTCATGATCATCACCCTGACGGCCATCGCGGGAATGACCTTCCTCGAAAGCTCGGCCACCGCCAAGGTGCTCAACTCCGGAACCAATGTCGGGGCTCTCATCGTCTTCGCGTCGCAGGGTCACGTGCTCTGGCTTCTGGGCCTGTCACTCGGTGTCGCGAACATCGCGGGAGCTCAGCTTGGCGCACACATGGCACTCGGGCGCGGCGCGGGATTTGTCCGCGTGGTGTTGCTGGTGGTCGTCGTGGTCATGGTCGGCAAGCTCGGCTACGACATGATCGGCTGAGCGCGCTCAGGTACGACTCGCCCACCATTCGCGCAGCGCCTCAACCGCCTCGTCGTGATCGAGCGGTCCCCGCTCCAGCCGCAGCTCCTTCAGGAACCGCCACGCCTGGCCGATGATCGGCCCGGCCGGAACGCCCAACAGCTCCATGATCTCGTTGCCGTCGAGGTCGGGCCGCACCCGCGCCAGATCCTCCTTGGCGGTCAGTTCGGCGATGCGCTCCTCAAGCCCGTCATAGTTGGCCTGCAGCCGGGCCGCGCGCCGCTTGTTCCGCGTGGTGCAGTCTGCGCGCACCAGCTTGTGCAGCCGCGGCAACATGGGGCCGGCATCGGTGACATACCGGCGTACCGCCGAATCGGTCCACTTGCCGTCCCCGTAGCCGTGGAACCGCAAATGCAGGTACACCAGCTGCGACACGTCGTCGACCATCTGCTTGGAGTACTTGAGGGCACGCATCCGCTTGCGCACCATCTTGGCCCCGACAACCTCGTGGTGGTGAAAGCTCACCCCGCCGCCGTCCTCGTGCCGACGGGTGGCCGGCTTGCCGATGTCGTGCAGCAGCGCCGCCCACCGCAGCACCAGATCCGGGCCATCGTCTTCGAGATCGATCGCCTGCTCCAACACCGTCAGCGAGTGCCGGTAGACGTCCTTGTGCTGGTGATGTTCGTCGATGGTCAGCTGCATCTCACCGACCTCGGGCAGCACCACCGCGCCGAGGCCGCTCTCCACCAACAAATCGATTCCGGCGACCGGATTGGCACCCACGATCAGCTTGTCCAGCTCTACCTGCACCCGCTCGGCAGTGATCCGCCCCAACTGGCCGGCCATCGCGTCCAGCGCCTTCAACACCCGGGGCGCCACCGTGAAACCCAGCTGAGAAACGAAGCGAGCCGCGCGCAGCATGCGCAACGGATCGTCACCGAAGGAGATCTCCGGAGCCGACGGGGTGTCCAGCACCCCAACACGCAAGGCCTCCAGTCCGTTCAGCGGATCACAGAACTCTCCCGGCCCGTCCGGCCCGATTTTCACCGCCATCGCGTTGACGGTGAAGTCCCTGCGCACCAGGTCGCCCTCGAGGCTGTCGCCGAACACCACTTCGGGGTTGCGCGACTGCTGGTCATAGCTGTCGCTGCGGTATGTGGTGATTTCCACCCGCTGCCCCTTGCGCACCACGCCGAGAGTGCCGAAGGCGATACCGGCATCCCAGATGGCCTCGGCCCAGCCTGCCACCAATTCCTGCACCTGCCCGGGACGGGCATCGGTGGTGAAGTCCAGATCGGTGCCCGACTTGCCCAACAAGGCGTCGCGGACGGTACCGCCCACCAGATACAGGTCAAAGCCTGCCGAATCGAAGAGTGCACCCAGTTCCGACAGCATCTTCTTGTGCCGGTTCAGGGTCACTGCGGCGGTGGCCAGCAGCTCGGCGGACGGTATCGATTCGGGCACGTCGGGCAGCCTACCGGCGCGTATCGCGGGAGCTCTCAGTAGCGGGAACTACTATCACATGGGTGTCTGACTCCTCCGGCGGTTCCCGCACGGGTGGGTCGTCGGATGAACCCGGCTCGGACCCCGCCTCAGCGCGCGGCAGGGGGTCGCGACGCGGTCGGCGCAACCGATCGCAGGGCCGGGCGCAAGGCGCTGGCACTCCGGCGGCCTCCCCTGCCGCGGGCACTCCTCACGGAACCGACGGAACCGGTGCTGCGGGTGCAAAAGGCCGCGGGCGCGGGCGCCCGAAAGGCGGCGCCACAGGAACCTCGTTGCGCACCGTCCGTGAGACCTCCGCCGGTGGCCTGGTCATCGCCGGCATCGACGGTCCCAAGGACGGCCAGGTGGCCGCCCTCATTGGACGGACGGACCGGCGTGGCCGAATGCTGTGGTCGCTGCCCAAGGGCCACATCGAACAGGGCGAGACCGCCGAGCAGACCGCCATCCGCGAGGTCGCCGAGGAGACCGGTATCCGCGGAAGCGTGCTGGCCGCACTCGGCAGCATCGACTACTGGTTCGTCACCGAGGGCCGCCGAGTGCACAAGACCGTGCACCACTATCTGATGCGCTCGCTGGGCGGAGAGCTCTCCGATGACGATGTCGAAGTCACCGAGGTCGCCTGGGTCCCCCTCGAGGAACTGCCCACCCGGCTGGCGTACGCCGATGAGCGGCGGCTGGCCCAAGTGGCCGGCGACCTCATCGACAAACTGCACACCGACGGGCCCGAATCGCTGCCCCCCTTACCTCCGTCCACCCCGAGACGCCGCCCGCAGACGCACTCCAGCACCCATAGGACACCGGGCCGACGAACCGGGCGTGGACCACAGCAATGACTCGAATCACGCTTCGCAACGCGACGCGTGTGGCGGCGGTACTCGCCGTCCTCGCACTTGTCCTGCTGGGTGCTCCCTGGGCCGCACCCCGCGCCCACGCCTATCGGGACGGGCAGTTCCTCAAGGTCGTCCTGGACGAGGTCACCCCACAAACCGTCACCACCGTCGATTCGACCGTGACGGTGCGGGGAACGGTGGTCAACGTCGGCGATCGCCCGGTGACCGACGTGGTCGTTCGGCTGGAGCGTGCCGAGGCAGTCGCGACCAGCGCCGAGTTACGCGCCAATCTTCATGGCCGCCACGACCAGTACCAGCCCATCGGTGATTTTGTCACTCTCGCAGGCACTCTCGAGCAGGGTCAGCAGCGCCCCTTCACCCTCGCCTTCCCGCTGCGCGGCGGCACCGGACCAACGTGGAACATCTCCACGCCCGGGGTGTATCCCGCCCTGGTGAACGTCAACGGCACCCCCGACTACGGGGCCGCTGCCCGGCTCGATGACGCGCGCTTCCTGCTCCCGGTTCTCGGGGTTCCGCCCCCCGCCGGTGCTGCCTCCGAACCCGAGGTCGCACCCGACACCTCTCGCCCCGTGGGTCTAACGCTGTTGTGGCCGTTGGCCGACCGCCCGCGGCTGGCGCCCGGTCAGCCCGGTGGGCCGGCGCCGGTGCGGCTGCTCGACGATCAGCTCGAACGCTCCCTGTCACCCGGAGGCCGGTTGGACGCGCTGCTGGGAGCCCTGGAGTTCGCGACCGAGCCGGTCGTCGACCCCAAGGCGGATTTGGCCCGCACAGTCTGCCTGGCTGTCGACCCCGATCTGCTGGTGACGGTCAACGAGATGACACTCGGTTACCAGGTTCTCGACAATTCGGCCGATCCCGCCGGTCCGGTGCACCCCGGCACCGGGCAGGGGCTCGCGGCGGCCTGGCTCGACAGGCTGCGCGCGTTGGCCAAACGCACCTGCGTCACACCGCTGCCCTACGCACAGGCCGGTCTGGATGCTGTTGCTCAGATGGCCGATGAGGGTCTGGCCCATCAAGCCACCACCGGCACCGCAGATGTGCTCGACCAGATTCTAGGAATCAACAGCCTGCGCGGTGCCACCCTCCTCGGCGACGGTCATCTCTCGAAGGCGGGCATAGGTCTGCTCACCGGACAGGGCCCCACCGTCGCGGTGTCGGCCCTGCCCGCGGATCAGGAGACACCGCCCGACTTCAACCCGCGCCGGGTGTCCGACACCGTCGTGGCGGCACCTTTCGACCCATCGGTGGGCGCCGCACTGAGCGCCGCCGGGCGCACCCCCACCACGCCCGAGTACGTGCCCCGGTCGCTTCGCTTTACCCTGCAACATGATTCGCGCGTAGCGCGGATGCAGGACGCGCTCGGGGCGATGGCCTGGCAGGCGCTGACACCCCAGCAGACTCCCCGTCAGACGATTCTGCTGCCGGACGCCACCTGGGATCTGTCCGACGGCGAGGCCCGCGCCATCCTTTCCACCACGTCCACGCTTCTGCACGCCGGACTCGCCATACCGCGCCCGCTGCCGACCGTCATCGGCGAAGCGCGCGCCGGTGCCCAGCCCAACCCGGTGGACACCGCGTTCGGAGTGGATTCGCCGGGCGCCGTGGACGATGGGGTGTCGCTCGGGCTGGGCGACGAGGTCCGGCGGCTATGGGGGCTCACCGCAGCGCTGACCGTGGATGCCCGCACCGGACTCACCGGTGTTCAGTACACCGATCCGTTGCGCCAGGACGCCCTGCGGGCGGTGAGCCAGAGCGTTCCGCCCGACGCTCGCGACGACACCGCCCAGGAACGGCTCTCGGCCATCCGCCGCACTGTCGGTGACCTGTTCAACGCCGTCACCGTCGTCAATCCGGGTGGCTCCTACACCCTGGCCACCGAACACAGCCCGCTACCGCTGGTGCTGCGCAACGAGCTTCCGGTGCCTATCCGGGTCGCTCTGCGGGTCGAAACACCGGCCGGTATGAGTGCCACAGATGTTGGCGTTCAAGAGATTCCGCCCGGGTTCCTGCCGGTGAAGGTGCCCGTGGAGGTCAATGTCTCCCAGCGCATGGCTGTCGATGTAACCCTGCACACCCCCGATGGTCTGCCCTTGGGTGATCCGGTACGTCTGTCGGTGCACTCCAACGCATACGGAAAGCCGCTGTTCTTCATCACCATCGGCGCGGCCACGGTGCTCTTCGCGCTGACGGGCCGGCGCCTGTGGCATCGCTTCCGCGGCCAGCCCGACCGCGCCGATCTCGACCGCGAGAACGAGCTTTCCGCCGGCGGGAGGGGCAGCCAGTGGCAACCGTGAGAAAGCCGCTGGACCCGCTACCCGATCCGGAATCCGACGACACCATCGAAGAGCTCTCGGACGCGGCCGTCGTAGCGCATTCCGGCTCGATGGCGGTGGCCACCCTGGTCAGCCGGATCACCGGATTCATCAAGCTGTTGTTGATCACCGCTGCGCTCGGTGCCGCGTCCGCCAGTGCATTCTCGACCGCCAACCAGCTGCCCAACATCATTGCCGCACTGGTACTCGAGGCCACCTTCACCGCCATATTCATCCCCGTACTCACGCGCGCCGAGCGGGAGGATGCCGACGGCGGTCAGGCATTCATGCGCAAGCTGCTGACCATCGCCACATCGGTGTTGGTGGTGACGACGGTGCTGTCGGTGCTGGCCGCGCCATTGCTGGCCGCGCTGATGCTCGGCGATGACCCGAAGGTCAGCACGCCGCTGACCACCGCGCTGGCGTACCTACTGCTCCCGCAGATCCTGTTCTACGGACTGTCCTCGGTGTTCATGGCGATCCTGAACACCCGCAATGTGTTCGGACCACCCGCGTGGGCTCCGGTGTGGAACAACGTTGTCGCGATCGCCGCCCTGATTCTGTTCTGGCTGATGCCCGGGGAACTCACCCTCGATCCGACCCGGATGAGCGATCCCAAACTCCTGGTGCTGGGCATCGGCACCACGCTCGGCGTGGTCACCCAGGCCACGGTGCTGATTCCCGCCATTCGTCGCCAGGGGATCCCCCTGCGACCCCTGTGGGGAGTTGACGACCGGCTCAAGCAGTTCGCCGGTATGGCCGCGGCCATGTTCGCGTACGTGGCCATCAGCCAGCTCGGGTTCGTCATCACCAACCGGATCGCCGCCGGCGCAGCCGATTCCGGTCCCATCATCTACAACCAGACCTGGATGATCCTGCAGCTGCCCTACGGGGTAGTCGGGGTGACCATCCTGACGGCGATCATGCCGCGGCTCAGCCGCAACGCCGCGGCCGAGGACACCTCCGCGGTGGTGGCCGACATATCTCTGGCCACGCGGCTGACGATGGTTGTCCTGATCCCGGTCGTTGCTGTCATGACCGTCGCCGGTCCGGCGATGGGCCCGGCGCTCTCCGCGTACGGGCACTTCACCCTCGGTAACGCCCACTACCTCGGGCTCTCGATTTCACTTTCCTCCTTCACTCTCATTGCGTATGCCCTTGTGCTGCTTCAGCTTCGGGTGTTCTATGCGCGCCATGAGGCGTGGACGCCCACGCTGATGATCATCGTGATCACTGCGGTGAAGATTGTCTGCTCGGTGATTGCCCCGCACCTCACCGACGACCCCAGCCTGGTCGCCGGTTATCTCGGTGCCGCCAACGGACTCGGGTTCGTGGCGGGCGCCGTGTGTGGGTATCTGCTGTTGCGCCGAAGCATCGGGCGCGCGGCCGGACCGCTCATCGGTCCGGGCGTGGTCCGTACGGTGCTGATCACCCTCGCCGCCTCGGGTACGGCGGCGGCCGTCGGCCTCGGCATCGACCGCGGGTTCGACCTGGATCTGCTCACCCGGGCAGGCGGCGGCCTCGGTTCGATTCTGCGGCTGGTCATCCTCGGTACCGTGATGCTCACCGTCACCTTCGCGGCCATGGTGGCGGTCAAGCTTCCCGAGGCACTGAGCATCGTCTCGCTGCTGCAGCGCCGCCTGGGCAGCCGGCTCGGCATCGGCATCCAAGATCACGCTTCGGTCATGGGCAACTCCCCGCCGCCATCCCTGCCGTACCCTGATTCGGGTGATCGAGTCGGCGGCGGCGACGCTGTCGGCCTGACAACCGCAAACAAATCAGTGCACGGGGGCGGCGCTGATACGAGAAAGGGCAGGGCCGTGACAGACACCCCAGGGTCATCGACCCGGTCTGTTTCCACCGAGTCCCCCTCCGGGGGCGCAGTCCCCACCTCCGTGATGCCGGGTGCCAGCATCGCGGACGGCCGTTACCGTCTGCTCACCTCACACGGGGGCCCGGACGGGCTGCAGTTCTGGCAGGCCACCGATACCGAGCTGAATCGCCCGGTAGCGCTCACCATCATCGACGGCGCCACCTTCACCTCCGATCAGGTGCAGGATATCCTGTCGAATACCTTGCGGCTCAGTAAGATTGGGTCCTCTGGCCTAGCGCGTGTGCTGGACGCCGTACGCGAAGGAACCGGCGGCATCATCGTCGCGCAGTGGGTCCGCGGCGGTTCGCTGCGCGAAGTTGCCGACACCCAACCCTCTGCCGTAGGCGCCAGCCGGGCCGTCCGTTCCCTGGCCGAGGCCGCCGATGCTGCTTTCGAGGCCGGGTCGGCGCTGAGTATCGACCACCCCGATCGCGTACGCATCAGCATCGATGGGGATGCCGTGCTCGCGTTCCCCGCCACACTCTCCTCGGCCAGCGCGCACGAGGACGTCCATGGCCTCGGCGCCGCCCTGTACGCACTCACCACCCGCCGCTGGCCGCTAGCTGAAACTGGCCAGCCAAGTGGGCTGCCCGGCGCAAATCGCGCACCCGACGGTCGCCCCGTCGAGCCACGAGTGATCGTCCCGACCATCCCCGCGGAGATCTCGGACGTCGCCTCCCGCGCGCTCAGCGATGATCCCGGTTCTGCCGCCGAGCTGCTCGATGGCCTGGAATCGGCCATCGCGAGCGTCGATCACACCACCATGCTGGAGCCTGCCGCCGCAGCACCCACGCAGTCGTTCAGCATCGGCCGCCCCCAGGGTTTCCAGGATTCCGGGGACCCCGCGGACGATGACGATTACGACGATGTCGACGACGACGAGGACCCCGAGGAAGCGGCCCGGCACCGGAAGATCTTCCTGATCGGGCTCGGCGTGGTCGGTGTCCTGGTCATCTCGCTGTGCATCGCGCTGGGCGTCTGGGTCACGCGGATCTTCGGCGATGTCGGCCCGTTGGACAAGATCAACATCGGTATCGGATTGCCCACCCAGTCCGCCAACGGTGACACCGCCAAGCCCGGTAGCCCGGCCAAGATCGTGCAGGCGACCGTGTTCCCTCCGGGCCCGGACGCCGATCAACCCGGCAAGGCGAATCTGGCGGTGGACGGCAACGCTTCCACGTCATGGTCGACCGACACCTACACCGATGCTGATCCCTTCCCGGTGATCTTCAAACCAGGGGTTGGCCTACTGCTCGATCTCCAGTCCGCCAGTGCTCTGAGCAGCGTCACGATCGAATCTCACAGTGTCGGAACGCAAGTACAGATTCGTTCTGCCGACTCGGCCACGCCTGGCTCCGTCAACGACACCAAGGAAATCTCCGCTTCCACGACGTTGCAGCCCGGCAAAACAACGATCCCGATCACCAGCAGTTCTCCGGTCTCTCATGTGCTGGTGTGGATCAACAAGCTGGGTTCCACCAACGGTGATCACCATGCGGAGATCGGCGAAATCACTGTCACGACTGCTTCCTAGCTGCGGGATCGCCTGGCAGTCGAGCGGTTATCGAACGGCTTTCAGTATCGCTCCACAATTTTCACCCCTATATTTTTCGCAGTAGTTGAAACCCGATGGCAACCTCAAAATTGCTCGTTGAGCTGCGGTTCATGCCGTTCAGTTACGCATATTGCCGTTACAGGTTGTTGAAAGTTGTATAACAGTTTGCTGTGGGGTGATCCTGTGGTCGACGCCACCCCCCGTTTTTGATTACTGTGCGCGTGTGGGCATGGTTCAGGGGGTTCTCACGACTCCTCAACACTCGGACGCCGAGCTGTTGGCTGCCCACGTCGCCGGCGACCCTTCCGCTTTCGAGGAGCTATTCCGCCGTCATCACCGTCGCCTCTACCGGCTCGCTCGGGCCACCAGCCGCACCCCCGAGGATGCCGCCGATGCCTTGCAGGAAGCGATGCTGTCGGCGCACCGTGGTGCCGCCAATTTCCGTAACGACGCCGCCGTCACCAGCTGGCTTTACCGCATTGTCGTGAATGCCTGTCTTGACCGTCTGCGTCGTACCAAGGCACACAGCCCGATCGAACTCGAAGAGGACGTCTACACCCTCGAGGATCCCTCGACCAGTGTCGACACCTCGATCGTCATCCAGAAGGCCCTGCTCCGGCTGCCCGCCGAACAGCGCGCCGCGGTCATAGCCGTCGACATGCACGGATACTCGGTGGCCGATGCCGCTGAGCTGCTCGGCGTGCCCGAGGGCACGGTGAAGAGCCGCTGCGCGAGAGCCCGCGCACGCCTGGCCGTCGCCCTGCACTATCTCGACAAGGCCGGCTCCGTCGAACCGGAAACCATCGACTACTAACCGTGTACCGCCGTGTCACGATCCGCCTACGAATTGGGCAACAGGCGTGGCCAGCGGTAGCTGGGTACGGGAACAATGAATTCACATGGTCAACAATCCGCCGGACACCCCCGATGGCGAAGGTAACCTCGACAAGGTGAACCTCGCCGAGGTACCGCTGTCCCTTGAGGTCCTGGCCGACCTACACGCCGGCGTCTATGACGCAGGCGATGCCGACGTACTTCGGCAACGGGCAGAGCAGGATCCGGACGCGTGCACGACCCTCGCTGCCCTCGACCAGGTACGTGCCGACCTGGTGGCATGGATGGAAAGCCCTGCCCCCGATGTGCCCGCGTCCGTCGTCGACGGCATCGTTGCCGCATTGCACGCCGAGTCGGCCAAATCGACGTTGCCCGCGGTAGCTGCGCATGCCGTCCGGCCCGCAGACCCGCGCCTCAACCTGGTGACCGGCCCCGTCCCGCTGGACCATCGCCGGCGCCCCGCGGCAAAGCGCCGCTGGCTCGCATTCTCGGGCGCAGGGTTGGCTGCGGCCGCCTGCATCGCGGTGGCCATCACCGTGGTCACCCAGAACAACCAGCGCACGTCTGAGACCACCGCCACCGTGGCGGGCCCGTCGTTGTCGCAGTACATCGCGCCGAAGACCGCTGCCCCCATGGCGCCGGAATTGCCGCCGCAGGGTGCCCTGGGCCAGACCGCCTTCCCGATTTCTGGCAACGAGATCGCCGCCCTCGTCGGTCGCACCCCCACCTTCGGCGCCCTCGAGGACCCTGCACTGCGCGCGTCGTGCCTCACCGGCCTCGGCTTCTCCGCCTCAACGCCCGTGCTCGGAGCACAGACTCTCGACGTCGACGGCCCCGCGGTGTTGATGGTGCTACCCGCCGAACGGCCGGGTGAACTGTTGGCGGTGGCCGTCCGGCCCGGCTGCAGCCAGTCCGATCCCCAGCGGGTCGCACAGACCCGAATCGGCGCGACACCCGGCCGCTAGAAGGCCGGACCGCACCCCATATCTCCCACCGCCCGCCCGCTGTACCTCCCACCGCCCGCCCAGTGCGGAACATCCCGCTCTAGGCTGTTGTTTCAGCACTCGCATGGCCTTTGTCTGCAACAGGCACTCAGATCGGATCAGAAGGGAACCGCATGTCGGAGGTTGTATCGACCGAGTCCGAATCGGACATCCACGAGCTCATCATCATCGGCTCAGGACCCGCTGGATACACCGCGGCGGTCTACGCAGCCCGTGCCCAGCTGAAGCCGATTGTTTTCGAGGGCACCCAGTTCGGCGGCGCACTCATGACCACCACCGAGGTCGAGAACTACCCGGGTTTCCGTGAGGGCATCATGGGTCCCGACCTGATGGACCAGATGCGCGAGCAGGCCATCCGCTTCGGTGCCGACCTGCGCACCGAGGATGTCGACGAGGTCTCCCTGCAGGGCCCTGTGAAGACCGTCACGGTGGGCGGCGAAATCTTTCGTTCCCGCGCGGTGATCCTGGCCATGGGCGCCGCTCCGCGGTATCTCGGGGTACCGGGCGAGGACACCTTGCTGGGCCGGGGCGTGAGTTCCTGTGCCACCTGCGACGGTTTCTTCTTCAAGGATCAGGACATCGCCGTCATCGGCGGCGGCGATTCCGCGATGGAAGAGGCGACCTTCCTCACACGGTTTGCCCGCAGCGTGACACTCATCCATCGCCGTGACGAGTTCCGCGCGTCCAAGATCATGCTGGAGCGCGCGTACGCGGACCCCAAGATCAACGTCCTGACCAACACCAAGATCCTCGGGGTCGAAGGCACCGACTCGGTGATCGGGCTCAAGCTCGAGAACACGGTGACCGGGGAAGCCTCGCAGCTGCCCGTCACCGGGATGTTCGTCGCCGTCGGGCACGATCCGCGCAGCGAACTCGTTAAGGATGTCGTCGACGTCGATTCAGACGGGTACGTGCTGGTGCGCGACAGAAGCACCTACACCTCATTGGAAGGCGTGTTCGCCGCGGGCGACCTCGTTGACCGAACCTATCGGCAAGCCGTCACCGCCGCCGGAAGTGGTTGTGCTGCAGCCATCGACGCCGAGCGCTGGCTTGCCGAGACGGCGCATTCCCAGACCCTCGTCGAGGCCTAGCCTCACCGCCACCCATCACAAGGAGAACCCATGAGCGACCACGCGACCGTTACCGTCACCGACGACTCCTTCCAGGAGGACGTCGTCTCCAGCAATAAGCCCGTGCTGGTGGATTTCTGGGCGACCTGGTGTGGGCCCTGCAAGATGGTGGCCCCCGTGCTGGAGGAGATCGCCAAGGACCATGGCGAAACGCTAACCATCGCCAAGCTTGATGTCGATGCCAACCCGGAGACCGCGCGCGCCTTCCAGGTGACGTCGATCCCCACCCTGATCCTCTTCCAGAACGGTGAGGCAACCAAGCGTATCGTCGGCGCCAAGAGCAAGTCGGCGTTGCTGCGTGAGCTGGACGGGGTCGTCTAACCGGCTCGACACCGGTCGGTTGACAAGGCCGGGAGTTTCTCTCATCGCCTAGGCATCTGAGACAATAGTGCCGTCCCGACGACGGGCAGCCCGTGTCCGGTCGGTGACAGTGCGGTTTCTTGCGAAAGGCGGAGTATGACGACAGGCGCGTCGAACATTCGCCACGGCGATCGAGGCCCCGCCGTCAGCGAGGTACGCGAGGTGCTCACCGCACTCGGGTTCCTGGAGGATCCCGATGAGACGCTGGCGACCGGTCGGCACGTCATGCCGGACCACTTCGACCCGACGTTGGACGACGCCGTGCGCGCGTTCCAACAGCGCCGCGGCCTGTTGGTCGATGGTGTCGTCGGACCCGCGACCTATCGCACCCTCAAGGAAGCCTCCTACCGGCTCGGGGCTCGCACCCTTTTCCACCAGTTCTCCGCACCCATGTACGGCGACGATGTGGCGACTCTGCAGAAGCGTCTGCAGGATCTCGGGTTCTACACGGGTCTGGTCGACGGTAACTTCGGGCTGCAGACCTACAACTCGCTCATGTCGTACCAGCGGGAGTACGGGCTGACGGCGGACGGCATTTGTGGGCCGGAGACCCTGCGCTCGTTCCAGTTGTTGGGTCGACACGTCACCGGTGGGTCTGCGCATGCGATACGCGAGACCGAACATGTCCGTAACGCCGGCCCGCAGCTGTCCGGCAAGCGCATCGTGATCGATCCCGGTCTCGGCGGCGCCGACCGCGGAGTCATCGTTCCGGGCCGCGAGGGCCCGACCAGCGAAGCAGACATCCTGTGGGACTTGGCCAGTCGCCTCGAGGGGCGGATGACCGCGATCGGCATGGACACCTATATCTCGCGCGCCATCCAGAACAACCCCACCGACATCGACCGCGCCACCTATGCCAACAATGTGGGTGCCGATCTGATGATCAGCCTGCGTTTCGACTCGCAGCCCACCGTGGCCGCCAGCGGCGTCGCGTCCTATCACTTCGGCAATCTGCACGGCTCGGTGTCCACCATCGGACACATGCTGGCCGACTTTATTCAGCGAGAAGTGGCTGCGCGCACGGGATTACGTGACTGCAGGGCGCACGGCCGCACGTGGGACTTGCTGCGCCTCACCCGGATGCCCACCGTGCAGGTGGACATCGGGTACATCACCTCGCCGAACGATGTCTCCATTCTGAGCGCCGCCCACTATCGCGATGTGGTGGCCGAGTCGATTCTGGCCGCGGTCAAGCGTGTGTACCTGCTCGGTAAGAACGACAGGCCCACTGGCACATTTACTTTCGACGAGCTGCTGGCCCACGAGCTGTCCGCCGGGAGCTAATCCCGGCTCACCACCTCGATCGCACTCGCCGGGCAGAGGTGCGCCGCCTCATCGGCCTTCGCCACCTGGTCCTCGTTCAACACCCCAGCGGCCCTCGGTACGGCGGTGCCATCCGCATCCGCACTGAACAACTCCGGATGCTGCGCCACACAATATCCCGACCCCATGCACAGATCCTGGTCGACGATCACCCTCAACCCTGCGTGGGCCTCGGCCATGGTCACGCCCTCGTTAGGGTAACGGGCAGCCCACCCTCGAGCGTCACCGAAAAGTTGAAGTGGTGCTTGGGCTTCCAGCCCTGCGGAAGCGTCAACCGATACCTCTGGAAAATGATCGCCAACAAGAACTGCGCGTTCATGTACGCCATGCCGGTGCCGAGGCAGTGGTGTCTGCCCGACCCAAACGGCATGAATGCCAGTCTGGGACGCTCCCTGACAAGTGCCTGGTCCATGAATCGATTCGGGTCGTAAGAGTCTGGGTTCACCCACCAGCGTGGATCACGGTGCATCGAGTACAGCGACGGACCGACGATGGTGTACCGCGGGATGAAGTACCCGCCTATCACGTCGTCTTCCATCGCGAATCGAGGATTGAGCGGGTGGCCCTGAAGCCTCTGCCCCTCGTCGAAACATGCTTTCGCCCAGGACAACTTGGGGAGATCATCCGGGGTCGGCACTCCGCCCTGCAGCGCGTCGACCTCTGCGTACAGTCGGTTGAGGTGATCCGGGTGTGCCAGCAATAGCGCGAGTGTCCACGAAAGCGACGCCACCACCGTCTCGTACCCACCCGCCATCAAGATCATCAGTTCCATGCTGAGATCCCGCTCCGACAAAGGACTTCCGTCATCATAGGTGGCCTCCAACAACAGGCTCAACAGATCCGGAGTCTCGACCGGGTGCCTGCGGCGGTCCTTGATCAGCCGCCTCGTCAATCGCCACAGTCTCCACATGGACCTGGGCGCGCTCTCGCGCCCAGGCATCGGCAGCAGGTTCGGTAACGGGCTCATCAGCGTCACCGACGCCATCAGCGACATGAAAGTCCGTAAGTCCACATCGGTTTCGTGGATCTCCTGCTCGGTGATCGACGAGGAAAACATCGCGCGCAGGAACGCGGGCAAGGTCACCTGTGCGATGGCGTGCTGCAAGTCCACCTCCTGACCGGTGTCTGCCCACCGTTCCCAGCTATCGACTCGGCTCACGAATTCGTCGGCGATCACCTCTGCCACCCGCGCCAGATGACGGCGTCCGAACATTGGCATGAGCATCCGGCGCCGCTGCCGGAACTTGTCTCCTTCCAGCATCGGAATCGCGGCACCGATCATGCCCATCGCCGCTTGCCCTGGTCCGATCATGCTGTACCGGCCGACAGGGTCGTCCATCACCTGGCTGGCGTAATCCGGATGGTTCACCACAACAATGTTGCCGCCCAACGGAAATGGAACGCTGTAGATGTCCCCGAACTCCTTGGCGCAGCGCCGGAAGAACTCGAAGGGTTCACGCCTCATCTCCGGGACGCTCCCGACGAAGGGCCGGCCAACGGGGCCCGGTGGCGTGAGCTCGGATCTCCCCACTCCCCGGACCGCGCTAGCCGCCAGCGGAATGCCTGCCCGGGTGATCCTCCATGGGTCATGCCTACGGGAGGCGGATCCTCCGTGTCGTCTGCCGATCTCGTTGACTTCGCGCACTGTCGGATTGATCGGCAATGGCCCCCAATCTCCTGTCAGCTCACGTGGCACCGTCACATCTGGTGCAGTACCTCGGGATTGGGTCCCAACGGAAGCCTCGAATGGACAGGCTTCTGTCGTGTTCTCGGTAGTGGGGAGCTGCGGCATGCTCATCGGTCTCCTTTCCAGAGGTGTGACTACGCCGCGGGCACAGGCTGTTTGGTAGGTGCGCCACGGACCGGTCCCAACACCGTGGCTCCGACCGCATCGCGGTAACGCTGGCACGTAGGTGAGTACGCCGCGATCACGACTGCCAAGAGGTTGAGGGCCGTGCACAGGATGGCGATCGACCACGACGGTCCGGGCCCGAGTCCCAGATGAATGGCGAAATAGTTCGGCAGCGTGCAGATGATGGTGTAGGCGAGATACGCCCCAGGGGCGACGAATGGGATTATCGCCCAACGGTATCCGCGCATATGCGGTCGGATCACTACCAGTACCCAGGCGATCATCACCAAGAATCCGCCATTCTGCACGAGGCTGGGCAGTGGCACTCCGTAGACCAGTGCGTTGTTGCTGTAGTACCGCATCAGGCCGAAATGACTGTTGACCATCTCGCCGATGCATTCGCCAATCCCGAAGACCACCGCAAACACGATGAGTGTCCATGCGGCCCAACCCTTTTTGATCATCTCGTAGACGAGTAGCGCCGTCGGGGCCGTGCCCACCCAGACCAGGGGAACGAAGATCGGGAGGGGCCGGTCGGCGATCGTGACGTAGGGCAGGGCGTTGGTCATATAGGTGGTGGCGCCGATGACGTCGAGCCACGGCTCGACAAAGTACGGCAGGATTGTCACCCCGCTGAGCATGATCAGCCAGTACATCAGTGCGTCTTCGTGCCTGCGCAGGGTCATCCATCCCACCCAGATCAGCGAAATCGCCAGGCACGCAACAAGTATCGCAATAACAGTCCACGCCCACCACGGCTCACCGTGAATGACTGGTGGTGGACCCCACTGCGCACCGGCGCTCCATCGTGTCGTCACAAGTGTCCTTTCGCCGTCGGTAAGCGGTTCTTTCGGACAGTAATGTCTGGTTTGAGAATAAGTCAATCATTTTAAGACAAATCATTCCGCAAGACGACACACCTCGACCATTGCCTGCGCCGTCGACTATTCTCAGCCGCATGGAGGACCCCGCGGAGCCGCCGATCCGCATGGCAGAACGGCAGCGCGCTCGACGCAGCGAGCTCGTCAAAGAAGAGGTGGTGGAGGCTGCCCTCGCGGAATTCTCCGAGCGCGGGTACCACCAGACATCGATTGCGCACATCGCGGAACGGCTCGGCACCGGTCACTCGATGTTCTATCGATACTTCACCAACAAACGCGACATCCTCGAACACGTGGTTCAGCACGCCACCCAGCGCACCGTCGAAACTCTCAGCCACACGCTGCCCGGCCGCATCACGTCGCTGGACGAATTCCACGATTTTGCAGTGAATCTCGGGCTTGCCTACATCGGGATGGTGGTGGCAGATCCTCGACTGTCGCGCTTGATGCTGCAACAGGGTGCGGCCGTGGATGCGGAGATGACTGCGCAGTTCTGCCAGGTGTTCGACGCCGGTGCTTCGGTTCTCGCCGGCCTATTACGTGATGGGATCGAATCTGGTTATGTCCGGCCGGGTATCGACGTTGAGGCCGTCGCCGATTCGGTGGCGGGCATCCCGCTCGGGATACTTGCCCGCTATGGGCACGACCCCGATCAGGACGTTCTCGCATCGCGTGTACGCGCGACCGCCGACCTCGTCTGCCGGGGGATCGCCCCGTAGCGGGAATACGCCGCTCCCGGTGAGCGTTTCCGGCCGCTGTGAACACATTCACCGTCGGTGATGCGACCGTCACACAGCTCACCGAACTCGCGGTGTGGCCGATCCCGCCGCACGATTGGTATCCAGCCATCAGCGAGCAACAGCTCGCGTTCGCCCGAGCCACGTACGCACCATCGGCCGTCTCGACAGACGGTGCTGATCTGATCTTCTCCATCCACAACTACCTCATCGAGCTGGGCGACACCGTCGTGGTAGTCGACACCTGCTCGGGCAATCACAAGAACCGGCCCCTGTTCCCAGACCTCCACATGCTCGATACCGACTACCTGAATCACCTCAAGCACGCAGGATTTGATCCCGAGGACGTCGACGTCGTCATCAATACCCATCTCCATCTGGACCATTGCGGATGGAACACCCGGCTAATCAACGGCACCTGGCAGCCCACTTTTTCGAACGCCACGTACCTGTTCCATGCCGCTGAGCTCAAATACATTCAGGCACAATGGGAGTCGTCTCCGGCAGGTGAGTGGGCCGAGGGCGGCGGCTGGGTCTATCAGGACAGTGTCCTTCCGGTCCTTGAGCATTCTCCGCACCGCTTCGTCGCGCCGGGGCATCAAATCCACGCGCACGGCTCCACCCGCATCACCACCCTGGACACGGCCGGGCACACGCCGGGGCACCTCGCCATCGAAATCAGTGCTCCGGGCACCGGTGTGATCATCTCCGGTGACGCGTTGCATCACCCCATGCAGGCCCAGTTTCCAGATCTGCCCTTTTTCGCGGACGCCGATCCTGCCATGGGTACCGCTGCCCGTCGCGCACTGCTCGGACGCTGCGCCGACGAAGGCTTGCGCCTGGTGACCGCCCACTTCCCCGAGCATCTACCGATGGGTGTCCGCCGGAGCGGCACCACATTTGAATGGACGTACCCTCCAACCGGGCAATGAACCCTTGCCGCTAGAACGCCGCGCTCACCACCGGGCCGGCCCCTGCAGGTTGCGGAATCCGCACCGACTCCAGGAGTCGCTCCAACGCGGCCTCCACGTCGGCCTTCCAGCCGAGCCCGCTATCAAGCTCCAACCGCAGTCGCGGGAAATGCTGGTGCGGTGCGACCACCGTGAAGCCCACATCCTTCAGGAATTCGACATCGATCATGCACTGCTCGATGGTGCACTCCCCCAGCACATCTGCCGCTTCTGAATGCCTGACCAACGATCCTTCGCAGAGATCCAGCGCCTCACTGGTCCGGCCGAACGCCTCCAGCGCGCGCACACCGCGGCGCACCAACTCGGCGACCACATTGGCGATGATGCTGTGCGGCAATCCGTCTGACTCGTGACCCGGCTCCACACCCAAGGACGTCAGCAAGACTGCATCCGCGCTGACCGGGGCGGTCGGGAACAACCGCGCACGAGGCACCACCCCGGGCGGGGCATACAACGCGTATCCCACCGTGGCGGGTCGGGACTGTGGGCCGGCGATGGCGACCTGACCGCATGACCCCCACTCGAGCATGACCATCGACAGCCACGCTTCCTTCTCGAACTCTGGGTCCGACAGGTGCTGGCTGTCTCCGACGGTAGCGGGGTCCACTTCCCAGAAGACACACCGCCGGGCGTGCTTGGGCAGCTGCTCGAAACCATCGAGCCGCAAAGGAACGATCCGAGCCGACACTGGTCTTGTACGCCTCCACGTCAGGTCCACATGGTGCGCGGAACGCCTCAGGCATCCGGCAACCCTTCAAGGATATGCGAAATTTCTGGTTTGGCACCCGGCGACCTTGCCGGGATACCGGGAATCCACGGCCGGACCCGTCACCGTGCCGACGATTCCCCTGTGGAGCCGAATCTTCTTACTTGCCAAGTGTTTTCGCGCAGAAGCCGAGTCTGGCGGGTTTTCGCGTCACAGTGACGTTTCTCCCCCGTGGGTTAGGACGTGGCTTCGCCGGACATCATGTCGACAATTCGCTGTAAATCTTCCACCGAGCCGAACTCGACGACGATTTTGCCCTTGCGCTTGCCCAGGCTCACGGTCACGCGGGTGTCGAAGGTGCCCGACAGTCGCTCGGCGACATCCTGCAGACCCGGCATCTGGATCGGCTTGCGCCGCGGCGCCGGTTTGGGAGCGTCGCTGCGGTTCGCGAGCGTCACCGCTTCCTCTGCGGCACGCACCGACATTCCCTCGGCCACGATCCGGGCGGCAAGCTCCTCCTGCGCCTCGGCTCCACCCTCAAGGGCGAGCAGCGCTCGTGCATGACCAGCCGACAGCACACCCGCCGCGACCCTGCGCTGTACCGCGATGGGTAGGCGCAGCAGTCGGATCATGTTGGAGATCACCGGGCGCGATCGACCGATCCGGGACGCCAACTCTTCGTGCGTCACTTCGAACTCATCGAGAAGCTGTTGGTACGCGGCCGCCTCTTCCAAGGGGTTCAGCTGTGCCCGGTGGATGTTCTCCAACAACGCGTCTCGAAGCAGATTGTCGTCGGCCGTCTCCCGGACGATCGCCGGGATGGTGTCCAAACCGGCCTCCTGGGTAGCGCGCCACCGCCGCTCCCCCATGACGAGTTGGTAGTCACCGCCCTCGACCGCACGCACCACGATCGGCTGCATCACGCCGAACTCGCGGATGGAGTGGACCAACTCCGCGAGTGCCTCCTCGTCGAACACCTGACGCGGCTGCTTGGGATTGGGCTTGATGGCCGTCACCGCGATCTCGCGATACACCGCGCCGATATCGGTGGCCGGTGCAGCCGGTGCAGCCGGAGCCGCTGGGCCGCCACCGATGATCACATCGGCGGCCGCGTCACCCAGGCGCGGGCCCGCAGGGGTAGGTGCACCATCCACCGGTGCGGTCGGGATCAGGGATGCCAGGCCGCGGCCGAGTCCGCCCTTACGCCGTGATGATGGCGACTGACTCATCGGTTACTTCTCCCTTTTCGCATCCGCTTTACGCACATGATCATCTTCTCGCAGTGCACAACGCTCATTGTGGATCACTCGCCGACGGGCTCGGCCGCTGCGCGAGTTCGCGCGCGGCATCCAAGTAACTCAGGGCTCCCCGTGAACCCGGGTCGTATTCGAGGACGCTGGTTCCGTATCCCGGAGCCTCTGAGACCTTGACGCTGCGCGGGATGACCGACCCCAACACCTTCGGACCGAAGTGGCTACGCACTTCGTCGGCCACCTGGTCGGCGAGCTTGGTCCTGCCGTCGTACATGGTGAGCAGAATCGTCGACACATGCAGCGCGGGATTCAGGTGGGCCTGGACAAGTTCGATGTTGCGTAGCAGCTGACCGACGCCCTCCAGCGCGTAGTACTCGCACTGGATCGGGATCAGCACCTCGTTCGCCGCCACGAGTGCGTTGACCGTCAACAGGCCGAGCGAAGGCGGGCAGTCGATGAACACGAAGTCGAAATCGTCGGCGGGTAGCCCGGCGATTGCACCGCGCAGCCGGCCTTCACGAGCCACCATCGACACCAATTCAATCTCGGCACCGGCTAGGTCGATCGTCGCCGGAACGCAGAACAGATGCTCACTCTGCGGGCTGGACTGGATCGCGTCCTTGATGGGTATCTCGCCGAGTAGGACCTCGTATGACGACGGGGTGCCTGCCCGATGATCGGCGCCCAGGGCAGTGCTTGCGTTGCCCTGGGGATCGAGGTCGATCACCAGAACATTCAGGCCCTGCATCGCCATCGCGGCGGCGAGGTTCACCGCAGTCGTGGTCTTGCCGACGCCACCCTTCTGGTTGGCGATCGTCAGCATCCGGCGATGAGCCGGCTTCGGAAGACGGACCGATCCTTGCTTGATCTGGGTGGCGCGCTGAGCGGCTGCACCGATGGGAGTCTCCGACTCCTCGAAGTTCGCGGGCGATCGGTGGCCGTCACCCGTTGCTCCGGTTTCACGTGAAACATCGTCGCTAGTCACTGTCGTCTCCTTGATCGGATGCTCATCGGCTCCGCTTCCGCGTACCGCCACGGGAGCTTCCCCGTCGACGGCCTCCGTCGCATTCTTTCCGCCGCGCGACCACCACCGTGGTGGGCGGATCGAGGTACCGCGTGCCACACTGCACCACCCTCACATCGTCGGCGCCGAGCAGGCTCAGCGCGCTACCGTACTGCTGCACTTCTTCATCGGCGCGATCGCCTTTGATCGCCAACATGCGTCCGCCGATCCGCGCCAACGGAAGGGACCAGCGGCCGATCTTGTCCAGTGCCGCGACGGCCCGCGACGTGACCGCGTCCGCCCCGCCAACCTCCGCGATAACACTCGGCTGCTCCGCCCGGCCCCTCATCACCGATACGTTGGTGAGTCCCAGCCGCTCGATCATTTCACGGAGGAAGTCGGTGCGCCGCAGCATCGGCTCGACCAGAACGATATCGACATCGGGGCGTGCGATACCTAGCGGGACGCCCGGCAGACCCGCGCCGCTTCCGACATCGATCACCCGCTCACCGGAGTCGAGTAACTCCCCCAGCACGGCGCTGTTAAGGATGTGGCGTTCCCATAATCGATCGGCCTCGCGCGGACCGATCAGGCCGCGCTCCACTCCAATCGTCGCGAGCGCGTCAACGTAGTCGACCGCCACGGGCAGCCGCTCGCCGAAGACCTCGGCTGCGGCCTCCGGCACCGGGAGGGTCTCGCCGTGTTTCACGTGAAACATTCCTCCCGGAGCGCGGCCACAGAATTACATGGATGGGATTTGGTGGTGATCAGTCGTGCAGGACGACCACACGGCGCGACGGCTCCACGCCCTCGCTCTCGCTGTGCACACCGTCGATCGCTGCAACGGCGTCGTGCACAAT
Source organism: Mycobacteroides chelonae CCUG 47445 (assembly GCF_001632805.1). Taxonomy (NCBI): domain Bacteria; kingdom Bacillati; phylum Actinomycetota; class Actinomycetes; order Mycobacteriales; family Mycobacteriaceae; genus Mycobacteroides; species Mycobacteroides chelonae. The sequence goes on from NZ_CP007220.1 coordinate 5,026,859, forward strand.
CTTGCGCTCGAAAGGAGTCATGGGCGCGAGCTCCTCGCGCTCACCGGACTCCAGCACCTGCTTGGCGATCTTGGTGCCCAGCGCCGCCAGCTCATCACGACGACGGCCACGCCAGTTCGCAATATCCAGCATCAAGCGGCTGCGCTCACCGGACTTCTGCTGCACCGCCAGCCGGGTCAATTCCTGCAACGCATCGAGCACCTCGCCCTTGCGGCCCACGAGCTTGGACAGGTCGCCGCCGCCGTCGATGCTCACAATCGCGCGGTCTCCCTCGACATCGAGGTCGATGTCGCCATCGAAGTCCAGGACGTCGAGGAGCTCCTCGAGATAGTCGCCGGCGATCTCACCTTCGGCAACCAGACGTTCCTCGAGATCCACCGTGCGCGTCTCACCCTCCGGTGCGGCGTCGACCTCGGTGGTGGTCTCTTCGGCTTGAGTGTCCAGATCGGTCATCGTTCTTCTCCCTCTGTCACGCCCGTGCAGAATCGCGGGCGGTTAGCGCTTGCGGCGACGATCGGGCCGAGCACCCGGCTTCGGGGTGCGGCTCGTCGTACCTGATCCATTGGTGGAGTCCGGGGAAGCCTGTCCCCCGGTGTCCTCGTCCGTGCCACCCGATTCGACAATCTCGGTGCTATCGGATTCGTCTGCTTGTTTCGCCGGCTGGTTCTTCCCGCCGCGCGTCGGCTTGGCACCTGGCTTCGGGGCATTGGCGGCCCGTCGCTCCAGATCCGCCTGCTTCTTCTCTTCTTCTTCCTTGGCGATGTGGTTGAAGACGTAGTGCTGCTGACCAAACGTCCAAATGTTGTTGGACACCCAGTACAGGATGATGGCGATCGGCAGGAACGGACCACCCACGACCACACCGAGCGGGAACACGTACAGCGCCAGCCGGTTCATGATCTGGGTCTGCGGGTTGGCCTGGGCCTCAGGACTCTGCCGCGCGATGGAGGCCCGGCTGTTGAAGTAAGTCGCGATACCCGCGATGACCATCAACGGTATCGAGACACCCGCGACGGCCCACCTGTTGAATTCGGTGAACGCGTCCAGACCCGTCGTCTGAATCATCGTGGCGCCCAGCGGCGCACCGAACAGGTTCGCGTCCAGGAAGTTGGCCACGTCGCCGGCGCTGAAGATGTAGTTACCCGTGGCGCGATTCGCCTCCACCGACATATGCACCTGACCGAAGCCACCGGTAGTTCTGTTGAACGAACGCAGTACATGGAACAGACCTAGGAACACCGGAATCTGGGCCAGCATCGGCAGGCAGCCCAGGATCGGATTGAAACCGTGCTCGCGCTGTAGCTTCTGCATCTCCAGCGCCATGCGCTGACGATCGTTCTTGTACTTCTTCTGCAGGGCTTTGATCTGTGGCTGCAGCTCCTGCATCTGGCGGGTGGTCCGAATCTGGCGGACGAACGGCTTGTACAGAATCGCGCGGAGGGTGAACACGAGGAACATCACCGACAGCGCCCACGCAAAGAAGTTCTTGGGGCCCAGCAGGTACGCGAACAGCTTGTACCAAACCCACATGATCGCCGAGACGGGGTAGTAGATGAACCCGAGACTGAACCAATCAAACATCCGCTGTACTCCTCCGCACGCTTACGTGCTCTACGTCTTCGTGCTTGGTATGGCGTTCAGGAATCGGATCCCATCCACCGTGGTGCCAGGGCCCGCACTTCAGTAGGCGGATCGTGGCCAACCATCCGCCGCGGACCAGTCCGTGCACGGTCAATGCCTCGACCGCGTACTGGCTGCAGGTCGGCATAAACCGGCAACTGGGCAGACGCATCGGCGAGACCCAGGTTTGATACAGGCGAATCAGGAAGATCACCGCGCGTGCGGGACGGCTTTTCATGGCTGCCGCTCTGGTGCGGGTTCCAACCGGTGTATCGACCGGTGGACTCCATCTCGCAATTGCTGACGCAGACTCGCCGAGAGTGCAGTGCTGCTACTAGGCAGCGCTCTGATCACCATGCGATCCACGGGTTCAAGTGTGGGGAGCACCTCGGCGGCAACATGCCGGAGTCGACGAGACACCCGATGGCGCACTACCGCGCCGCCTACCGATTTCCCGACGATCAAACCGACCTTGGGACCCTCGACGTCGGCCGATGTAGAACCCACACAGCCACGTTGCAGATGAATCACCAAGTCCGCGTGGGCAGTTCGCACTCCACGCTTGACGGTCTGCCGGAATTCGGATGATTTGGTCATCCGGTGTCGAGTCGGTAACACCGACTACCTACCTGCGCCCGAAACTCAGGCGGTCAGTTCCTTGCGGCCCTTACGACGCCGGACCGCAATGATTGCGCGACCGGCGCGGGTGCGCATGCGCAACCGGAAACCGTGGGTACGCGCGCGACGCCGATTGTTTGGCTGGAAGGTCCGCTTGCCCTTTGCCACCGCTACTACTCCTTTATGTCCGTCACGTGCTCAACTGACATCACTCACGCCGCCCGTTCACGACGCATGCAATGTGCTGAGACGCATCAGTCCGTTGGTACTGCTCACTCGCCACCGGCGCGGTGCCTACGGAATCTTGGGTTTCACCCCTGATGACGTGCGGGTCGCGGCCGTGCCGCCAACGTTCGGGCGACTGTTTGAGGGTACTGACCTGCTCGTCGCCGGTCAAACTGATCCCAACCGTCACACGCGTATCCCCTCTGCACAGCAGTCTGTCACCTTTACGAAAGTTGTCACCGCAGTCACGGGATAGGTTGGCGGGGCGGCACAAAAACTGTTAGCTTCTGCGAATGCCGTTTCCACCGGGCGAATGCATCGGAACCACCCACGCGGGCCGATGCCGATCGCGGTCGGACACCGACTAGCCGGTCCCCCGGAACAGGTGATCCAACGTGATCTCCTGGTATGCGCACACTGACCACCACGGGGTGGTCTGCTTTGTTGTCCACAGGTGTGGATAACCGTGTGGAAACCCACGACCGATCATTGAAAA